>NZ_JMHT01000045.1 GCF_001905655.1 Mycobacterium sp. ST-F2 | reverse complement strand
CACAGGCCGACAGCAGCTGACCGTTCTACACCCTCAATCATGAAGAGCCCTCAATCCCCCCACCCAACTATTGGTCATTCGGACGTTGTCTTGGTCTATCGGATGTTTCCCCGGCGACGCAAAGGATACCGGAAGTGGGCTCCGACACTATTCACGGCGACGCGGGGCAATTCTTTGCGAAGTCTCGTGAAAGGCCTGTAACCAGCTGACCATCGGTGCCGCCATTTGCCGTAGCGGCAACCGCCTGCAGCATACACGTAATCCGGGGGTAGTCGTTTGCGGTGGGACATGCGCCAACCTGTGAGATTGACGCATGTGTAGATACCGCGACGGCTTTTCCGCTGGTCGTCGACAATTTGCCGGTACGAGCGCGCTCGGACGTATGTCGACCTGCGTCGACCGGGCCCTTTGCGGATGCCCGGCGGCTGTCGGGTCTCGCGGCAGATCCTTTGCCGCAAGGTGTGCGAACGCCGGTTGTCATGTATTGTTTCGCTCGGCGAGCAAGCGGAGTCGGGAACTTTATTGGTTTGCCAATAGCAAACATAGGGAGCACTCAATTGATCAACGTGCCATCGGTGGACACCGCGCCGCCTGCCGCTGATTGGAAGAGCCCGACAGTCGCGACCAGCACGACGACCGTCGTGCGGCCCAGTCGGCAGTGGCGTTCCGGTTACGCACGCAAGCTCGTGGTGGGCGACACCATCGTCGTCGTCTTCGCGGTCGGCGTCGCGTACTGGCTGCGTTTCAACGTGCTCCCGGTGACCGGCTACGCGGTGCTCGACTATCCCGTCGTGTCCTCGCTCGTCATCATCGGCTGGCTGCTGGCGCTCGCCGTATGCCGCACGCGGTCGCCGAGGGTCGTCGGCGAGGGCGCCGAGGAGTACCGCCGGGTCGTGGTCGCCACGCTCAGCGTGTTCAGCGGGATCGCGATCGTGTCGATGCTGCTCAAACTCGAGATCGCCCGAGGCTACCTCGCGATCGCCCTGCCCCTCGGCATCGTCGGGCTGATCCTGTGCCGCATGATCGCCCGCCGCTTCGTGGTGACCGCGCGCCGTAAGCACGGGGCGTACGTCACGCCGGTCGTCGCCGTCGGCGACGTGCGGGCCGTGCGCGGGCTTGCGCAGTCCATGGCCCGCATGGGCGAGTCGGGTTACGAGGTCGTGGGTGCGTGCATCACCGGCGGATACTCGCGCGATGTTCTCGAGATCCCCAAGGTGGGCCAGATTCCGGTGTACGGGAACGAGAAGTCCGTGGTCCGGGCGGTCGAGCAGACCTCGGCCGACACCGTCGCCCTGACGGCGACCGAGCACCTCGGGCCCGGTGGTATTCGCGACTTGTCCTGGGACCTGGAGAAGCTCGACGTCGATCTCGTGATCTCGCCGGGAATGGCCGACGTCGCCGGCCCCCGTCTGATGATGCGCCCGGTGGCGGGTCTTCCATTGATTCACGTCGAGAAGCCGCAGTACAACGGGACGAAGCGCTTCGAGAAGCGAGCATTCGACGTCATCTTCTCGCTGTTCGTCCTGACGGTGACGGCTCCGTTGCTGCTGCTGATCGCGATCGCGATCAAGCTGACGAGCCCCGGTCCCGTGTTCTACCTGTCCGAACGAATCGGTTTGGACGGCAAGCCGTTCCGGATGATCAAGTTCCGCACAATGGTGGTCGACGCCGACAAGCAGGTCGACGACCTCGCCGACCTCAACGAGAGCGTCGGGGGCGTGCTCTTCAAGATGCGCGACGACCCCCGCGTGACGTCGCTGGGTCGCGTACTGCGGCGATACAGCCTGGATGAGATCCCGCAGTTCATCAACGTGGTACTCCGCGACATGAGTGTCGTCGGGCCGCGACCCCCGCTGCTGCGTGAGGTCGAGTCCTACGACCACGAGGTGAAGCGACGGCTGCTGGTGCGGCCGGGCATCACCGGACTGTGGCAGGTCAGCGGGCGGTCCGACCTCTCATGGGAGGAGTCGGTCCGGTTGGACCTCTTCTACGTGGAGAACTGGTCGATGACCTCCGACTTGGTCATCGTGACGAAGACGTTCCACGCGATGCTCGGTCACTCCGGCGCGTATTGACGATGGAGCGGCTCGACGCGGCCGCGCTGAGTGAGGCGCTCAGCGGGGTCGCCAGCAGGGTCGACGTCGTCGCGGAAACCGGTTCCACGAATGCCGATCTCGTGGCGCGAGCGGCCGCGGGGGAGGACCTGCGCGGCGTCGTTCTCGTTGCGGAGAGTCAGACCGCGGGCCGGGGCCGTAACGGGCGCTCCTGGACATCGGGCGCGGGCAGTCAACTCGCGATGTCGATCGGTGTCGACGTCGACGGAGTGCCTCGCGATTCGTGGGGCTGGGTGCCCCTGCTGACGGGGATCGCCGTCTGCGAAGCCGCCGCCGCAGCCGGTGCCGGCGTCGGGCTGAAATGGCCAAACGACGTGTTGGCCACGCCGCCGGCAGCGGGCAAGGTGGCGGGGATCCTGGCCGAGGTGCCCTCGACGTCCCCCGCGCCGTCCATCGTCGTCGGAGTCGGGGTCAACGTCGCGTTTCCGGCCGATGCACTACCGGACCCGAACGCTACGGCGCTCAATCTCCTCGGCGGCGCGTGCACTCGGCACGATCTGGTGATCGCCCTCGTCGAGGGTGTCACGCGGTGGTGCGCGCGGCTGCGTGAGCCCGTGAGCGAGGACCTCATCGCCGACTACGGCCGACACAGCCTGACGATAGGGGCACGGGTCCGTGCAACGCTTCCCGGTGATCGCGAGGTGGTCGGGGACGCGGTCGGCGTCGACGAGTTCGGTCGGCTGCGTATCGCCACGGGTGCCGACGTCAGCGTGGTGTCCGCCGGCGACATCGTGCATCTGCGCCCCGTCTGACCGTTAGAGTCGCACCCGTGGGGTATCCGGAGAACGTCCTGGCGGCCGACGAGCGGGTGGTTCTGCACCGTCATCCGCACTGGAAGCGGCTGATCGGTCCGGTACTCGTGCTGCTCCTGGCGACGGCGTTGGCGGCCTTCGGCGCGGCGGTGGTCTACAACGCCGGCTGGAGTCCGGTTGCCACCAACGTCGTGCTCGGCGTCATCGCCGCGGTGTGGCTCGTCGTCATCGGCTGGCTGACCATCTGGCCGTTTCTCAATTGGCGCTCAACGCATTTCGTCATCACCGACCGCCGGGTGATGTTCCGGCACGGACTGCTGACACGCTCCGGCATCGACATCCCGCTGGCGCGCATCAACAGCGTCGAGTTCCGCCACGGGCTGCTGGACCGCATGCTGCGCACGGGGACGCTGCTGATCGAGTCGGCGAGCCAGGATCCCCTCGAGTTCCACGACATTCCCCTAGTGGAACGCGTGCACTCGCTGCTGTATCACGAGGTCTTCGACACCCTGGGGTCGGACGAGTCGCCCAGCTGATCGGGGCGCCGCGGGCGCAGGGGAGTCACGGTGCCCGGCGCTGCTGGCTCTCCTCGAACTCGTCCTCGAGGACCTCGGCGATGCCACCGGCGGTGAGCGTCGCCTCGATCGCCTTCTCCGGGTTGCGCGCGAACTCGTCGGGGAACACCCACCGACGGAACGCCCAGAAACGGAACGCCATCTGCAGCAGGTTGCCGATGATGTACGCCGAGACGAAGTCGGCGAGGTTCTCGGTGAACAGCGACACCTCGGGCACCCGCAGCAGCAGCACGTAGCTCGAGATCCACAGCGGTGCCATCGCCAGCACGACGCCGACGCCGCTGACTCCGAAGAACAGCAGCGCCTCGTGATGGCGCTCACGGCCGCCGCGGTCGCGGAAGCTCCACTCGCGATTCAGGATGTACGACGCGATCACGGCCACGACGCCGGCGATGATCTTCGCCGTGACGGGCTTCGGTTCGAGGACGGTCAGCTTCAGCGTGAAGAAGATCGCGGAGTCGATGATGAAGGTGGTACCACCCACGATCGCGAACTTGATGAGCTCGTGGTGCCTCTCGGCGAAGGGCCGGACCACACGGGGAAGCCGCGCGATGGTGGCATCGGTGAAAGACACAAGGAGCGAGTCTACGGAAACAAGGCGGTGAACGTGTACCCGCGCAGGTGGCGGTAGCCGGGGACGCCGACGGCCCATGACAACATGGGCGTCGTGAACGCACCCCCAGTCGTGGCGATGATCGGAGGCGGTCAGCTCGCCAGGATGACCCATCAGGCGGCGATCGCGCTCGGCCAGACCCTGCGGGTCCTGGCGACGTCGCCGGGCGAGTCCGCGGCGCAGGTCACACCCGACGTGGTGCTCGGCGAGCACACCGACCTCGCTGCGCTGCGCCGCGTCGCGGAGGGCGCGTCGGCCCTGACCTTCGACCACGAGCACGTGCCGGGACCGCTGCTGGAGGCGCTGGTGGCCGACGGCGTCAACGTCGCTCCGCCCCCGCAGGCGCTGATCCACGCCCAGGACAAGCTGGTGATGCGGCACAAGCTAGCCGAACTCGGGGCACCGATCCCGCGGTTCGCCGAGGCGACCTCGGTGGCCGACGTCGACGCGTTCGCCGAGCGGATCGGCGGTCCGATCGTGGTCAAGGCCGCTCGGGGCGGCTACGACGGCCGCGGTGTCACGCTGGCGCGCGACCTCGCCGACGCCCGCGCGGTGACCGAGCGCTATCTGGCCGACGGCGTCGCAGTGCTGCTCGAGGAGCGCGTCGATTTGAAACGCGAGCTCGCGGCGCTGGTCGCGCGGTCGCCATTCGGTCAGGGTGCGTCCTGGCCCGTCGTGCACACCGTCCAGGAGGATGGCATCTGCGTCGAGGTCGTCGCGCCGGCGCCGCAGCTGCACGCCGCGGTGGCGACGGCGGCCGAACAGCTCGCGCTGCGGATCGCCGATGAGCTCGGTGTGGTCGGCGTGCTGGCGGTCGAGCTCTTCGAGACGGTCGACGGTGACCTGGTGGTCAACGAGCTGGCCATGCGGCCGCACAACTCCGGGCACTGGAGCATGGACGGCGCGACGACGAGCCAGTTCGAGCAGCACCTACGCGCGGTCCTGGACTACCCGCTGGGGTCGACGGCACCGCTGGCGCCGGTGACGGTGATGGCGAACGTGCTCGGCGCGCCGACTCAGCCGGCGATGACGATGGACGAGCGCCTGCACCACCTGTTCGGCCGGCTGCCCGAGGCCCGGGTGCACCTGTACGGCAAGGGGGAGCGGCCTGGCCGCAAGATCGGTCACGTCAACATCGTCGGCGCGCCGGGCGGCTCGCTCGACGACGAGGACTACGTGGCCGACGTGCGCGAGCGCGCCGTCCGGGCCGCGCATTGGTTGTCGCACGCTGAGTGGACCGACGGATGGAGTGGACATGAGTGAACGCGCGGGAGGCCCCCGGGTCGGCCTGATCATGGGCAGTGACAGCGACTGGTCGGTGATGGAGGACGCGGCCACCGCGCTCGCCGAGTTCGAGGTGCCGTTCGAGGTCGGCGTGGTGTCGGCGCACCGCACGCCGCAGCGCATGCTCGACTACGCCAAGTCCGCCGCGGACCGCGGCGTCGAGGTGATCATCGCCGGCGCCGGTGGCGCCGCGCACCTGCCCGGCATGGTGGCGTCGGCCACTCCGCTGCCGGTGATCGGGGTTCCGGTGCCGCTGGCCCGCCTCGACGGCATGGACTCGTTGCTGTCGATCGTGCAGATGCCCGCCGGCGTGCCGGTGGCCACGGTGTCGATCGGCGGCGCGCGCAACGCGGGCCTGCTGGCGGTACGCATCCTGGGGTCGGCCGATGCCGCGCTGCGGGCCCGGATGCAGCGCTTCCAGGCGGACCTGGAGCAGATGGTGCTCGACAAGGACGAGGCGCTACGGAATCGGTTGCTGGGCAAGTAAGCTCACGATCGATGAAATCTTCATTCGCGCGGTACCGCAGCGTCGGCCACAAACTCGTCACGGGATTCATGGAGCCGGAGGTGCTCCTGGTCGCCGGTGCGCTGGACGAGGCCCAGCGGGCCAGGTCCGTCGGCGGCGCGGTCGCCGAGATCGGCGTGCACCACGGCAAGCTGTTCATCGGCCTGAACCTGCTGCAGCGGGACGACGAAAAGTCCGTTGCCATCGACATTTTCGGCGACCAGGACCTCAACATCGACGGTTCCGGGGCCGGTGATCTGGCGAAGTTCACCAGCAACGTCGACGTCTGGTCGTCCATGGACAGCGTGGTGATCCACCAGGGTGACTCCACGAAGCTGACCCCCGAGGTGCTGCTGGAGGAGGCCGGCGGGCCCGTCCGGTTCTTCAGCGTCGACGGTGGCCACACCGAGGAGATCGTCTACAGCGACATGCAGCTGGCCGAGGCGACCCTGGCCGACGGCGGCATCGTCATCGCCGACGACGTCTTCAACGAGTTCTGGCCCGGCGTGGCGGTGGGCACGCTCAAGTATCTCGATGACGGCGCCGGCCTGGCCCCGTTCGCGATCGGCTTCAACAAGGTGTTCTTCACCCAGCCGGAGTTCTGCGACTACTACCAGGCCGAACTCGAATCGGCGGCACACCGCTCGGCCCGCATCCAGCACACCACCTCGGTTTTCGCCGGGCACCCGGTGCTGCTGCTGGGCCCCGTGACGGCCGTCGACGTGCTGCGCCGCAGCGAGACGTTGCGCACCGTCTATCACCGCACTTACCGCGAGCTGGTCCGTGGGCTGCAGAAGGTGTCGGGTCAGGGGCGGTAAAGTTACCGGCGAGTAGCACCCCGCATCTCGCCACATGGGCAGGCAAGGAGCCATCAATGTCTATCGGTAACCCGTCATTCGATCTGTTTCAGCTGCCGGAAGAGCATCAGGAGCTGCGTGCCGCCATCCGGGCCCTGGCCGAGAAGGAGATCGCCCCGTTTGCCGCCGAGGTCGACGAGCAGGCCCGGTTCCCGCAGGAGGCCAGTGACGCGCTGACCGCGTCGGGCTTCAACGCCGTGCACGTGCCCGAGGAATTCGGTGGCCAGGGCGCGGACTCGGTCGCCGCCTGCATCGTCATCGAGGAAGTGGCCCGGGTCGACGTGTCGGCGTCGCTGATCCCCGCGGTCAACAAGCTCGGCACCATGGGCCTGATCCTGAACGGCTCCGACGATCTCAAGCGCAAGGTGCTGCCCGATTTGGTTGATGGCGCGCTTGCTTCTTATGCGCTGTCTGAGCGGGAGGCCGGCAGCGATGCCGCAGCGATGCGCACGCGCGCCAAGGCCGACGGTGACGACTGGATCCTCAACGGCGCCAAGGCGTGGATCACCAACGGTGGCAAGTCGAGCTGGTACACCGTGATGGCCGTGACCGACCCCGACAAGGGCGCCAACGGCATTTCGGCGTTCATGGTGCACATCGACGACGAGGGCTTCTCCATCGGCCCCAAGGAGCGCAAGCTCGGCATCAAGGGTTCGCCGACCACCGAGCTGTACTTCGAGAACTGCCGCATCCCGGGTGACCGCATCATCGGCGAGCCGGGCACGGGCTTCAAGACCGCGCTGGCGACGCTGGATCACACCCGTCCGACCATCGGTGCGCAGGCCGTCGGTGTGGCGCAGGGTGCACTGGACGCCGCGATCGCCTACACCAAGGACCGCAAGCAGTTCGGCAAGGCGATCAGCCAGTTCCAGGGTGTCGAGTTCATGATCGCGGACATGGCGATGAAGACCGAGGCGGCCCGCCTGATGGTCTACAACGCCGCGGCCCGCGCCGAGCGTGGTGAGGGCAACCTGGGCTTCATCTCGGCGGCGTCGAAGTGTTTCGCCTCGGATGTGGCGATGGAGGTGACCACCAACGCCGTGCAGTTGTTCGGCGGTGCCGGTTACACCGTGGACTTCCCGGTGGAGCGCATGATGCGCGATGCCAAGATCACCCAGATCTACGAGGGCACCAACCAGATTCAGCGGGTCGTGATGTCCCGCGCCCTGCTGCGCTGACGTCAGGCGCTACAGGTCGGCAGTGACCTTCTCCGTCGCGCGGCGCCGCTCCAACGCGCCCGCGTCGGGGTTGGCCACCTGCACCAGGGAGGCGCCGCCGGCGAACACCGTCAGCAGATTGGCGACGAGTTCGTCTGGGCTGCCCCACGCGGCCGTCGACAGCAGCCGGGTGCCGGTGGTGAATCCCTTTGCCGCCGCACCGTTGCGGGCCGCGGCGAGGACATCGTCGACCGAGCGGTCGGCCAGGGCCGGACCAGGGTTCCGTTCGGGCACGATCTGATCGCCGTGCACCCGAACGGATGTCGCGTAGTCGGTGACGCCGATCGGTAGGTCGGGGACCGGCTTGCCGAACGGATCGAGCGACAGTACGACGACTTCGCCTGCACCGGTCTCGTCGGCCGCGTCGATGCGATCGGCCGTGCACAGCGCGATATCGCAGCCGGATGGGATCGATTCTCCGGCTGTGTCTTTCAGCAAGACTTCCGCGCCGATGTACCAGATGCCGAACAACACGCCGGCCGTCTGCCAGTGCGCGGGCAGCAGCACCGCGACCCGGCTGCCCGGACCTGCGCCGAGTTCGTCACGCAACAGGTTGGCGGTCTTGGCGGCCCAGTTGCTCAGTGTCACCGCCGACAGCTCGATGCGCTCGCCGGTGGCATCGTCGTAGTAGGTGATGCGCGGCCCGGCCGGGTCGTCACGCAGCAACGGGTCGAGGATCGCGCTGGACAGGTTGGTCACGGTCAGTCCACGCACTTGGGGTCGGCCGCGCCCGCGGTGATGATGGGTGACGGCGGGACCTGGGTGGTGGTGCCGGAATCGGTGGTGTCGGAGGCGGATTGCGTCACGGTGTGGCTACCGCCGTCCAGGCCGGAACCAGGGCCCGCGTAGTCGTGCGAAAGCACGACCCGCACCGCGCCGCTCGGCACGGAGGCGTTCTCCACCACCGGCAGATTGCCCAGCTGTTCGGCGATGGCCTTGGCTCCGAGGTCGTCGGACTTCGCGGCCTGGATCTGGCTCGACGTCACGTGGTCGGCCTCGTTGTTGCCGACTTTGCCTGCGACGAAGCCCTTTTCGGTGAGGACCTCCGACACCGCCGCGGCCAGTCCGTTGATGTCACTGTCGTTGACGACGTCGACGGTGGTGTTGCCGGGGGTGTACGCGAGCTTCTCGGTCTTGCCCTCGGCCTGGTCCTGCAGCAGACCGGCCACCCACTGCTGCACCTGTGCGGGGTCGACGCGCACGACGCTCTGGGTGCCGTCGTCGCTCCAGCCGTCCTCGGCGAGCACCGGGATGGTGGCGAACGCGACGTTGCCGCCCGCCAGCTTCTGCATCTGCTGGACGAAATCCATGATGTCCCAACCATCGGACAGCACCACCGACCGCTGCACGGCGCTGCGGAGCCGGCTCAGGGTGCTGGGGCTGGACAGCGTCTGCCCGGAGATGATGTCGTGCGCCAGCGACGCCATGAAGACCTGCTGGCGCGTCACCCGGTCCAGGTCGCCGCGGGGCAGATCGTGCCGCTGCCGCACGAAGCTCAGGGCCTGCGGGCCGTTGAGTTTCTGCCAGCCCGCCGGGAAGTTGGCGCCCGACAACGGTTCGTCGACGGCGTTCTTCAGACACACGTTGACGCCGCCGAGGGCGTCGGTGATCAAGGCGAAGCCCAGCAACCCGACCTCGGCGTAGTGATCGACGGTCACGCCTGTGAGCTTTGCCACGGTTTTGATGAGCGCCTCGCGGCCGGCCTCGACGGCTTTCGGCTCGGCGGTGGCGGCGTCCTCACCCTGCTCCTCGACGAGTTCCTTCATCTTCTCGAGCTTCACCTGACCGAAGACACCGTTGATCTTGGTCTTGCCCAGCCCCGGCGCCTGCACATAGGAGTCGCGCGGGATGGAGATGGCGGTGGCCGAGCGCCCGTTGTTGGGGATGCGCACCAGGATGATGGTGTCGGTGTTGGTGGACACGTCGTCGCCGGCGCGCAGCGTCGCGAGTTCTTCCTCTGACAAGGGATTTCCGTGCGCGTCGGTACGGCTGTCCATACCCACCAGGAGGATGTCGACGGCACCGTCGTCGCCCCCGCCGCCGAGGGCCGCGGTGCTGATGCGGTTGATGCCGGATTCCAGCGAACGCAGGCTGCTCCAGGCCACGCCGGTGCCCACCATCACGAGCACCGTCGTCATGACGGCGAGGATGCGGAACAGTCGACCTGGCACCAGGACAGGCTACTGGTGAGCGCTTGCCGTGGCCGGTAGCCCGGGGTTCGGCGGGTCACACCCTGGTGCGGGTACGGCCGTCGGCCCGCTAACCTCTAGGCCGTGATCGAGCAGCCATCCGTACCGCAATCGGATCGCCCGCTGCTCGTGGTGACGGTGACGTATTCACCCGGCGCGCATCTGGACCGTTTCCTGAAGACGCTGGCCCACGCGACGGAACGCCGCCTGCTGGTGGTGATGGCCGACAACGGATCGACCGACGGCGCGCCCGAGGCCGCCCTGGAGCGCTACGCCGACGTCGAGTTATTCCGTACCGGTGGCAACCTCGGCTACGGCACCGCGGTGAACCGTGCCGTGTCGGCCTACCTCGACACGCCCGACAGCATCGTCGACCAGGAGTTCTTCGTCGTGGTCAACCCCGATGTGCAGTGGGGGCCCAACAGCATCGACGAGTTGTTCGCCGGGGCGGCACGGTGGCCGGCGGCCGGCGCCGTGGGCCCGCTGATCCGTGACCCCGACGGCTCGGTGTATCCGTCGGCGCGGCATCAGCCGAGCCTGATCCGCGGCGGCATGCATGCCGTGGTGGGCCCGTTCTGGAAATCCAACCCGTGGACGGCGGCCTACCGCCAGGACCGGCTGGAGCCCAGTGAACGCGCCGTCGGCTGGTTGTCGGGCTCGTGTCTGTTGTTGCGCACCAAGGCGTTCCGGCAGATCGGCGGATTCGACGAGAACTACTTCATGTACATGGAGGACGTCGACCTCGGGGACCGGCTGGCGCACGCAGGCTGGCAGAACGTGTACGTCCCGGCCGCCGAAATCCTGCACGACAAGGGACATTCCACAGGACGGGACCCGGCCCGCAATCTGGCCGCGCACCACCGCAGTACCTATACATTCCTTGCCGACCGGCATCCGCACTGGTGGCAGGCCCCGCTGCGGTGGACCATCAAGTCGGCGCTGAACGCGCGCGAACGCGCGGTGGTGGGCAATTCCAGGCGCAAGCGCCGTCGGGCGAACTAGGCTACCGGCGATGACCTCGAGGCTTGAAAGGACGCGAGTTGAGTGACGCGGTGAATCCGGTTGACGTCGACGCGGTCATCCTGGTGGGTGGGCAGGGCACCCGGCTGCGCCCGCTGACCCTCTCGGCGCCCAAGCCGATGCTGCCGACGGCGGGAGTGCCGTTCCTGTCCCACCTGCTCGCCCGGATCGCGGCCGCGGGTATCCGCCATGTGGTGCTGGGTACCTCGTACAAGGCCGAGGTCTTCGAGGCGGAATTCGGCGACGGCTCCAAGCTGGGCCTGGAGATCGAGTACGTGGTCGAGGAGGAGGCCCGGGGCACCGGTGGCGGTATCGCCAACGTGGCGCCCAAGCTGCGCCACCCGACCGCCATGGTGTTCAACGGTGACGTGCTCTCCGGGCTGGATCTCGGTGCGATGGTCGCCAGCCACCGCGAGCGGCAGGCCGACGTCACGCTGCACCTCGTGCGGGTGAGCGACCCGCGCGCGTTCGGTTGTGTGCCAACCGATTCCGAGGGCGTGGTGACGGCGTTCCTGGAGAAGACGCAGGACCCGCCGACCGATCAGATCAACGCGGGCTGCTATCTGTTCCAGCGTGCGGTGATCGATGAGATCCCCACCGGCCGTGAGGTATCGGTCGAACGCGAGGTGTTCCCGAAGCTGTTGTCCGACGGTTTCAAGGTGTGCGGTTACGTCGACGCCAGCTACTGGCGTGACATGGGCACGCCCGACGACTTCGTCCGTGGCTCAGCGGATCTGGTGCGCGGTATCGCACCGTCGCCGGTACTCGACGGGCACCGCGGCGAGAGCCTGGTGCACGAGGGTGCCGCGGTGGCGCCCGGTGCGCTGCTGATCGGCGGGACAGTGGTGGGCCGCGGCGCGGAGATCGGCGCCGGCGCCCGGCTGGACGGTGCGGTGATCTTCGACGGCGTCAAGATCGAGGCCGGGTCGGTGATCGAGCGGTCCATCGTCGGGTTCGGCGCCCGGATCGGCCCGCGGGCGCTGATCCGTGACGGCGTCATCGGCGACGGCGCCAACATCGGCGCCCGCTGCGAGCTGCTGCGCGGTGCGCGGGTGTGGCCGGGGGTCACCATCCCCGACGGCGGTATTCGCTACTCCACGGACGTCTGAGCGGCCCGCGCGAGCCGCTGCAGACCCGGGTCCGGGTCCGGCAGCGCGTCCAGCGGCCACCACTGCAGATCCAGTGACTCATCGCTGCAGTGAATTTCGGCGTCCTGCGGCGCGACAGCCAGATATTGCACGTCGAGATGCCGCGTCGGGACGCCCAGCGAGCACGTCAGCGCGTGGACGTGCAACGCCGCGGGCAACTCGGCGATCTGCAGTCCGGTGATGCCGGATTCCTCGGTCGCCTCGCGTAGTGCCGCGGCGCGGATGTCGGTGTCGACGTCCTCGCAGTGCCCACCCAGCTGCACCCAGCGGCCCAACCGCGGGTGCAGGGTGAGCAACGCCTTGGTCCGGGTGTGGTCGAGTACGAGCGCCGACGCGGTGATGTGGCCGGGTACGCAGGCGCGCCGGCAGGCGTCGGGGCGGGCCGCGACGAACGCCGCGACGGCGTGCCGGAGGGTGTCCTGATCGGCGTCGGGCGCCGGCCAGTCGTGCAGCGCGGTCAACACCGAATCGTGCAGCGAGTCGCTCATCGCCGGATCAGCAGTTCGTCGGTCGGCACCGGCGGCCGTGGCCGACGGGGCTCATCGCTCTCCGGGAAGTGGCCGATGGCGATGGCGCCCAACGGTTCCCAGTCGGCCGGCAGCTCGAGCTCGGCGCGCACGATGTCGCCGGCGAAGATCGTCGACCCGATCCAGCAGCTGCCGACGTCGCGCGCCGCCAGGGCCACCAGGAGTCCCTGCACGGCCGCGCCAACCGCGACGGTGAACATGGTGTGCTCGGCTTCGGTACGGGCCGCGTCCGGATAGCTGTGTGCGCCATCGGGGACCAGGAACGGGATGACGAATTCCGGTGCGTCGTACAGAATCTGGCCGCGGCCCACACGCCGGTCGACGGAGTCGGCGGGCCGCCCATCGGCGGTCAGGTCGGTGCGCCACTTGTCTTTCATGCGGTCCAGCAAGCGGATTCGGGTGTCGTGGTCCTGCACCCAGACGAACCGGACCGGGCGGGTGTGGTGCGGTGCGGGCGCGGTGAGCGCCTCGGCCACGGAGTCCTCGATGAGTTCCGGTGCCACGGGCTCGGCGCTGAAGGTGCGCACCGAACGGCGCATCAACTGCGCCTGCCTGCGGCCCAGTGCCAGTGCTTCCTCGGTGCCCAGCCAGAACAGATCGTCCTGACCGGCGCGCACCAGGGTCCGGCCGTTCGAGCCGTCGTCGCGCGGTGACAGGCCCCGCACCACGGCGACCGGGATGCCGGTCAGCTTGCCCTTGACCAGGTCGGCGGCGGCCGCGATCTCGTCGGCGACGGCCACCTCGGTCACCAGCAGCTCGTTGCCGTGGGTGTCCTGGACGCCGGAATACCCGTGCAGCACGGCCAGTCCGGCGGCGCCGATGGCGGCATCGATCTGCCCGTTGCGCCAGGCCCGGCCCATGGTGTCGGTGATGACGACGCCGACGGTCACGCCGAGCCGCTCGGCCAGGCCGGCCCGCAGCCGGGCCGCGCTGCCGTCGGGGTCGACCGGCAGTAGCGCCAATTCGGTTGTGCTGACGTTGGATCCGTCGACGCCGGCCGCCGCCTGGACCAGCCCGATGGCGTTCTCGGTGATCAGGGTGCGGCCCTTGCGGGCCAACACGCGCACGGCCTCGTCGTCGATCAGCCTGCGCCGCAGGGCGTCCCGTTCGTCGGGGTCGGTCGGCGCGGCGACGATCCGGCCCTCGGACTTCGACAGCACCTTGCTGGTGACCACCAGCACGTCGTCGTCGCGCAGCCAGGGGGCGGCGGCGGCGATGACGGCGGCCACGTCGTCACCGGGCCGGAACTCGGGAAGCCCCGGCACCGGAAGGATTTCGACGGCGGCCGCGGCCCCATGTTCAGTCACAGCTGGATTCCGGCGAGTTGCAGTCCGGCCCGGACCATCTCGGCCGTCGCCGCCGGATCGGTCATCAGCAGCGGTACGGCTTTGACGTTCACCCCGTCGATCTCGGCGTGGTCACCCTCGTCGATGAGCCAGCCGTCGAGGATGCCGGTCGCGCTGCGGGCGCCGTAGTGCGTGCCCACGGCCTCCGACGTGCTGTCGACGCCGATCACCTTGAGGCAGTCATCGGCCATCCCGCGCAACGGCTTTCCGGCGACGATGGGGGAATACCCGACCACCTGTGCCGGGGTGGACCGCAGCGCGCTGCGCAGGCCGGGCACCGCCAGGATCGAGCCGATGCTGACGACCGGATTCGAGGGGGCCAGCAGCACGACGTCGGCGCCGGCGATGGCGTCGGCGACTCCCGGTGCGGCCTTTGCCTTCTCGGTGCCGATGAACGCGAAGCTGTGGGTGGGGATTTGGGCGCGGTAGCGCACCCACCATTCCTGGAAGTGGATGGCGCGCTGATTGCCCGATTCGGGATCGGTTACCACCACGTGGGTTTCGCTGCGGTCGTCGCTGGCGGGCAGCAGCCGGGCGCCGGGCTGCCAGCGGTCGCACAACGCCTCGGTCACCTGGGACAGCGGGTAGCCGGCCCGCAGCATCTGGCTGCGCACCAGGTGCGTGGCCAGGTCGCGGTCGCCGAGCCCGAACCAGTCCGGTTGCACGCCGTACGCCGCGAGCTCTTCCTTGGCATGCCAGGTCTCGTCGCGGTGTCCCCAGCCGCGTTCGGGGTCGATACCCCCGCCGAGGGTGTACATGCAGGTGTCGAGGTCGGGGCAGATGCGGACGCCGAACATCCAGGCGTCGTCGCCGACATTGACGATCGCGGTGAGCTCGTGCGGCGAGGGGTCCGCACCGGGTTCGGCGAATTGACCCAACCCCAGCAGTTTCTGGACGCCGAGCAGAAACCGAGCGCCGCCGACGCCACCGACCAGAACCGTCACCTTCACGTCGACTCACCCTAGGCGATGACGCGCGGGCGGAATGACGCGCCCGGACGGCAATTTGGCGCGCAGCAAACTTAAAACCTCAGTATTCACTTGAGTAACAGCCGCATCAGTTATCGCCATTTCCAACTACGTTGTGCGGCAGCGTGTTATTGGTCACTATCGCGACACGCCGCGGTAACGACGCGCCGTAATCAGGTCACAAGATGGTAGGAAATGCGCTTCATCCGCTTGACCGTGGCAGCTAACCCGTGTGTAATCACAACAGTGTCATTCCCGGTTTGTTTACCGGTTCCGGTGCAGCAGACCGAGATTCGACCGTTTGTTCGAATATTGTTCGCCACTCACGGCACGCAGGGCAAGTAGTTGGACTCCGTTTTGAGAACTACGTAAAGCAGGGGAGGAGGCGGCAAATGTCTTACGAACACGCAGATTTCGATCACGTGGTGCAATTCGACGGGCGGATGCTCGGCTCTGTTGGGACCGCACCGCACACGAACACCGGACCCGTTCAGCACGTCGTCGCCGGACGGCCGCAGCTGAGTCTGGTGCCCGATCACATCGACAACGAACCCGAGCTCACGGAAGACCAGTGGCAGGAGCGTGCCCTGTGCGCGCAAACCGACCCCGAGGCCTTCTTCCCTGAGAAGGGTGGCTCGACCCGCGAAGCCAAGCGCATCTGCCAGGGCTGCGAGGTGCGCGACGCGTGCCTCGAGTACGCCTTGGCGCACGACGAGCGCTTCGGCATCTGGGGCGGTCTGTCGGAGCGCGAGCGCCGGCGGATCAAGCGCGGCGTCATCTGACACACCGCGGGTAGATCGACCGACTAGTCGTCAATGATGGTCGGGTCGATCACCGACGGTTCAACGCCGAGATAAGTGGCTACCTGCGCCACGAGAATTTCGTGCAGAAGGTCGGCGAGGTCAACGGAGTCCTTCGCCCGCCGTTCAATGGGCTTGCGGAACAAGACGATTCGCGCCCGTGTCGAATTACCCCGAACGTCCACGCCGGCCGGGATGAGCCGCGCCAGCGCCACCGGCCCGTCGGCGATCACCTCGGGCGGCCACTGGATGGCATCGGGATCCTTGGGGGAGATCCGCGGAATCTCGTCGACGGCGACGTCGAGTCCGGACACCCGATTGCGCCACCGGCGCTCGATGGGTTCGTAGGCCTCGAGGACCGCCATGTCGAATCGCTCGGCGCGACTGCGCCATCCGGGAACGGTCGGGGGGAGTAGCGGGCCGCGCATGCCGCGACGGCGGCGCACACGCGAGTGGGCCATCGGCCGATAGTAACGGTTGGAGATCGACGTGCCCGCGACGCGCGTGTCCGGCAGTGGGCGCGTCGGCGGCGCGATAATCTCGCCGAGTGAATGTTCCCCGTCGCTGCTGCCGGCCAGGTTGCCCGCACTACGCCGTGGCGACGCTGACGTTTGTCTATTCGGATTCCACGGCAGTCGTAGGTCCGTTGGCCACCGCGTCGGAGCCGCATTCGTGGGACCTGTGCGTCTCGCACGCCAGCCGCATCACCGCGCCGCGGGGGTGGGAGCTGGTCCGCCACGCCGGTCCGCTGCCCACACCGTCGGACGACGACGACCTCGTCGCGCTCGCCGACGCGGTGCGGGAAGGTCGCGACTCGCCATCCCGCGGTGGCATCCCAACGGGTTTCACCGATCCGTTGCCCGGCAGCCAGGCCGGTGCCCATGGCGGCACCGTCATGGCCCCGCCCGCGCCGCGCACGCAACACAACGGACGGCGGCGTGGCCATCTGCGGGTGTTGCCGGATCCGCCTGAGAGTTAACGGCTCAAGTCCTACCGAACCCCACCGACCGTCCCCGGGCAGATGGGCCAGCCGATAGGCTGACTGTCACAGACCCTCGGTATGAAGTGGTCTGCGAACGACGACATCGGGAGGGCTATGTCTCGGCCTGCTGCCTCTGTACAGCGCGTCATCAAGGCATATGACGTACGCGGGTTGGTCGGCGAGGAGATCGACGAGTCCTTCGTCGCCGACGTCGGCGGTGCGTTCGGCCGGTTGATGCGCGCCGAGGGCGCCACCCGGGTCGCGGTCGGTTACGACATGCGGCCGAGCTCACCGTCACTGGCCGCGGCGTTCGCCGGCGGTGTCACGGCGCAAGGTCTGGACGTGGTCCGCATCGGGCTGGCGTCGACCGATCAGCTCTACTTCGCCTCCGGTCTGCTGGACTGCCCAGGGGCCATGTTCACCGCCAGTCACAACCCGGCGGCGTACAACGGCATCAAGTTGTGCCGCGCGGGCGCCAAGCCCGTGGGTAAGGACACCGGTCTCACCGACATCAGCAATGAGGTCATCGACGGGGTGCCCGGCTACGACGGCGCCGCAGGCACCATTGAGGACCGTGACGTACTTGCCGAGTACGGCGCCTTCCTGCGTTCGCTGGTCGACGTGTCGGCGCTGCGTCCGCTGCGGGTCTCGGTCGACGCCGGAAACGGCATGGGCGGTCACACCACGCCCGAGGTGCTGGGCACCGTCTCCTCGATTTCGTTGCTGCCGTTGTACTTCGAGCTCGACGGCACGTTCCCCAACCACGAGGCCAACCCGCTGGACCCGGCCAACCTGGTGGATCTGCAGAAGCACGTCGTCGAGAACGGTGCCGACATCGGCCTGGCCTTCGACGGCGACGCCGACCGCTGCTTCGTCGTCGACGAGAAGGGTGACCCCGTGTCGCCGTCGGCGGTGACGGCGCTGGTCGCCGACCGTGAGCTGGCGCGGGAAGCGGGCGCCACCGTCATCCACAACCTGATCACCTCGCGGGCGGTGCCCGAGCTGATCGCCGAGCGCGGCGGCACGGCAGTGCGCTCGCGCGTCGGCCACTCGTACATCAAGGCGCTGATGGCCGAGAGCAACGCGATCTTCGGCGGCGAGCATTCGGCGCATTACTATTTCCGCGATTTCTGGGGTGCCGACTCCGGCATGCTGGCCGCGCTGCACGTGCTGGCGGCGCTCGGGGAACAGGACCGGCCGCTGTCGGAGCTGATGGCCAAGTACCAGCGTTATGAGGCGTCCGGCGAGATCAACTTCACCGTCGCCGACGCGCCGGCCTGTGTCCAGGCTGTCCTCACGTCGTACGGCAACGAGATCGCCTCGACCGACGAACTCGACGGCGTGACCGTCGACCTCGGCGACGGCCGCTGGTTCAACCTGCGCACCTCCAATACCGAGCCGCTGCTGCGACTCAACGTCGAATCGCGCACCCGCGAGGAGGTCGACCAGATCGTCGACCACATCGCGGCACAGATCGCGACCAGTAGTGGGTCGCTGCCATGAGTGCCGCCCCGGCGACCCTGGACCTCGATGATGTCGACGGTCTGATCGCCGCCGATCGCGACGGCCTGCTGCGAGCGGCGTCGATGGCCGGCGCGCAGACTCGTGCGGTCGCCGCGGCACTCACAGAAGGCGAACTCGACGACCTGCGCTCGGATCAGCGGCCGCGGACCGTCACCTGGGTGTGCGGCCGTGGGGCGTCCGGCGCGCCCGGTGCGGCGGGGGCCGTGCTGGCCGCGGCGCTGGGTGGGTCGTCGTCGATCCCGCTCGTGGTCACCCCTGACGTGCCGCCGTGGATCGGCGCGCTCGACGTCGTCGTGGTGGCCGGAGACGACGCCGCCGATCCGGCGCTGGTGACCGCGGTCGCCACCGGGGTCCGCCGGGGAGCACGGGTGATCGTGGTGGCGCCCAACGACGGTCCGCTGCGCGATGCCGCCGCCGGTCGTGCGGTGGTGCTGCCGCCGCGGCTGTCGGTGCCCGACGACTTCGGTCTCACCCGCTACCTGGCCGCGGGGCTCGCCACGATGATGGTCGTCGACCCCGCGCTGCGCATCGACCTCGATGCGCTGGCCGACGAACTGGACGCCGAGGCCCTGCGCAACAGCGCGGCCCGCGAGATTTTCACCAACCCGGCCAAGAACCTGGCCGAGCGGATGTCCGGCCGGCAGGTGGTGCTGGCCGGTGAGGGCGCCGCGATGCTGGCGCTGGTCCGTCATGCCGCGACGGTGCTGCTGCGGGTGGCCCACCAACTGGTGACCGCGACCGGCGGCGCCGACGCGCTGGTGGCGTTGCACGGCGGGCTGGGCCGGCAGACCGTCGAAATGTCTTACGAGGATTCACTTTTCCACGACCCCGAGATCGACGGGCCCGTGCCGGCCCGGGTCCGCACCGTGGTGCTGTGTGCCGACGAGGAGCGCCCCGGCGTGATCGCCAGGATGGACGCGCTCGGTGGCGATGTCGACGTGCTCAGCGCCGATGACGTGCCCGACGCAGGGCTGCAGGTGCCGGGCAGTCGCTTGGAACAACAGATCGCGATGCTGGCGGTCCGGCTGGAGATGACGGCCGTGTACCTGAAACTGGTTCGAGGTCAGACATAGTGCATCTGCTACGAGGCGCGGTGCGGAACTACGCCTGGGGATCGCGTACCGCCCTGGCCGATTTCGCCGGAAGACCCAGTCCCACAGCACATCCCGAGGCCGAACTGTGGCTGGGGGCGCACCCGGGCGACCCGGCGCGGCTGGAGACGGCCGACGGGGAGGTGTCGCTGCTGGAGGTCATCCGGGCCGATCCGGTCGGCGAGCTGGGGCCCGAGGTGCAGGCCCGGTTCGGCGACGCGCTGCCGTTCCTGGCGAAGGTGCTGGCCGCCGACGAACCACTGTCGCTGCAGGCGCACCCCAGTGCGGAGCAGGCCGCGGAGGGGTTCAATCGTGAAGAGCGCCAGGGCATTGCCGTCAACGCTCGTAATCGCAACTATCGGGATCGCAGCCACAAGCCCGAGTTGATCGTGGCCCTGGGTCCGTTCGAGGCGCTTGCCGGGTTCCGGCCGGTGGCCCGCACCGTGGCGTTGATGCGGGCCCTGGCGGTGTCGGATCTCGACCCGTACATCAACCTGCTGGCCGGCCAGTCGGACGCCGCCGGACTGCGTGCGGTGTTCACCACCTGGATCACCCTGCCGCAGCCTGACCTCGACGTGCTGGTGCCGTCCGTCCTCGACGGTGCGGTGAACTACATCCGTTCGGGTGCAACCGAATTCGCGGCCGAGGCCAAGACCGTGCTCGAACTCGGCGAGCGGTACCCGGGCGATGCCGGGGTGCTGGCCGCCATGCTGCTCAACCGCATCAGCCTGGTCGCGGGGGAGGGCATCTACCTCCCCGCCGGTAACCTGCACGCCTACCTGCACGGCATCGGGTTCGAGGTCATGGCCAACTCCGACAACGTATTACGCGGTGGTCTGACGCCCAAGCACGTGGATGTACCGGAACTGCTCAGGGTGCTCGACTTCACCCCGACGGACGGCGGGCCGATCCATCCACGGCCGGCCGATGACGGTGTCGAGGAGGTTTTCGACACTCCCGCACCGGAGTTCGCGGTGTCGATCCTGCGCATCGGTGAGGATCGGCTGGGCACTGCGGTCGAGGTGCCCAAGGGGCACGCCGGCCCGCAGATTCTGCTGGGCACGCAAGGCCGGGTGCAGGTGCATTCCGCGGGCGGCGAGCTGACCCTGAACAAGGGGGCCGCGGTCTGGATCGCCGCCGGGGAGGGTCCCGTGCGGCTGGTGGCCGACGAGCCGTCGACGGTGTTCCGTGCGACGGTGGGCATCTAACCAATCTACGAAAGGGCAGGTCATGTCGGCCTCGGGGAGTGCGCGCGCGATCATTGCGGCGCTGTTGGCCAATGCCGGGATCGCGGCGGCGAAGTTCGTCGGCTTCCTGATCACGGGCAGTTCGTCGATGCTCGCGGAGTCGGTGCACTCGCTGGCGGACACGTCCAACCAGGGTCTGCTGCTGTGGGGGCAGCGGCAGGCGCGCAAGGACGCCGACCATCTGCATCCGTTCGGCTACGGGCGCAGCCGCTACTTCTACTCGTTCGTGGTGGCGCTGGTGCTGTTCAGCCTGGGCGCGGTGTTCGCGCTGTATGAGGGCTACCACAAGATCAGCCACCCGGAGCCACTGTCCTCGCCCGTGGTCGCCGTCGCGATTCTGGTCGTGGCGATCGGCCTCGAGGGCTACAGCTTCTGGACCGCGGTGAAGGAATCGCGTCCGCTCAAGGGTTCCGGCAGCTGGTGGCGGTTCATCCGCACCTCGCGTAACCCGGAGCTGCCCGTCGTGCTGCTGGAGGACAGCGGCGCGCTGATCGGTCTGGTTCTCGCCCTCGGCGGCGTGGGCCTGTCGATGCTGACGGGTGACCCGGTGTGGGACGGCATCGGTACCGCGGCCATCGGTGTGCTGCTCGGCGTCATCGCGGTGGTGCTGATGGTCGAGATGAAGAGCCTGCTGATCGGTGAAGGTGCGACGGTGGACGAGACCGGCGCCATCCGCGGCGCCCTGGAACAGACGGCGCACGTCGACCGCGTCATCCACCTGCGCACCCAGTACCTGGGGCCGGAGGAGATGCTGGTCGGTGTGAAGGTGGCGCTGGCCCCCGAGACCGATCTGGAGACCGTCGCCGCGACCATCGATGCCGCCGAGGTGGCGATCCGCGCCGCGGTGCCGAACGCGCGCATCATCTACATCGAGCCTGACCTCTACCGAGGCTGACGCCGCCGAACTCCGTTTTACAAAATCACCTCCATTGTCTAGACCGGCGACAAAACGCGATCTATAGTCAAGACCACGAATTGTCGGCCGACCAATGGAGGTGGACCAGTGTCAGTTGAGGCATCCGACGTCAACGTCGAGCAGTGGCGGGATCGCAAGCGCTATCTGTGGCTCATGGGCCTGATTGCCCCGACGGCGGGGTTCGTGATGCTGCCGGTGACCTGGGCGGTGAATCAGGCCGGCTGGCACACCGCGGCACAGATTCCGTTGTGGATCGGCCCGCTGCTGGTCTACATCGTGCTTCCGCTGCTGGACCTCAAGTTCGGCCCGGACGGGCAGAACCCGCCGGATGAGGTCATGGTGCACCTCGAGAACGACAAGTACTACCGCTACTGCACCTACGCCTACATCCCGTTCCAGTACGCCACCCTGATCACGGGCGCCTATCTGTTCACCGCGCATGACCTGAGCTGGCTCGGCTTCGAGGGCGGACTGGGCTGGGTCGGCAAGATCGGCATCACGCTCTCGGTGGGTGCCTTGGCCGGTATCGGCATCAACACCGCCCACGAATTGGGGCACAAGAAGGACGAGCTGGAACGCTGGCTGGCGAAAATCACTCTGGCGCAGTCGTTTTACGGCCACTTCTACATCGAGCACAATCGTGGACACCACGTCCGCGTCGCCACTCCCGAGGATCCGGCGTCGGGTCGGTTCGGCGAGACGTTCTGGGAGTTCCTGCCCCGGACCGTCTGGGGCAGCCTCCGTTCCTCGTTGGAGCTGGAAGCACAGCGCATCCGCCGACTGGGCCGCAGCCCCTGGGATCCGCGGACCTATCTGCGCAATGACGTCCTCAATTCCTGGCTGATGTCGGTCGTGCTCTTCGGTGCGCTGATCGCGGTGTTCGGGCCGGCGGTCATCCCGTTCCTGGTTGTCCAGGCGGTGTACGGCTTCTCACTGCTGGAATCGGTGAACTACCTGGAGCACTACGGCCTGCTGCGGCAGAAGACCGAGAGCGGCCGCTACGAGCGCTGCGCTCCGAAGCACAGCTGGAACTCCGACCACCTCGTCACCAACCTGTTCCTCTACCACCTGCAGCGGCACAGCGACCATCACGCCAACCCGACGCGTCGCTACCAGACGTTGCGCAGTCTGGACGGGGCGCCCAACCTGCCGAGCGGCTACGCCTCCCTGATCGGCCTGACGTACATCCCGCCGCTGTGGCGCAAGTTGATGGACCACCGGGTGCTCGAGCACTACGACGGCGACATCACCAAGGTCAACATCCACCCGCGGGTGCGCGACAAGGTGCTGGCTAAGTACGGGGTGGCCTGAGCATGAGTGCGTACCAGTGCCCGGGCTGTGGCTACGTCTACGACGACGCCAAAGGGGCTCCGCGTGAAGGATTTCCGGCCGGCACGTCGTGGGACGATGTTCCCGACGATTGGTGCTGCCCCGATTGCGCGGTCCGCGAGAAGGTCGATTTCGAGGTCCTGGCGAGCGAAGCGACGGGAAGTGGCAAGGGAGGAGTGAGTTCATGAGCGAGCCGTTCAAGAAGTTCGTGTGTCTGCAGTGCGGCTTCGAGTACGACGAGGAGAAGGGCTGGCCGGAGGACGGCATCGCGCCCGGCACCCGCTGGGCCGACATCCCCGAGGACTGGAGCTGCCCGGACTGCGGCGCCGCCAAGTCCGACTTCGACATGGTGGAGGTCGTGGCGTCGTGACCGCCGCGGCCTCAGTACCGGACGGACCCGCGGCGCCGCGCACTGCGGCACCGCGGGTGCCGTACGCCGAGGCATCGCGCGTTCTGCTGCGGCACTCGATCCTGGACGGCATGCGCGAGCTGTTGCTGGCCAAGGACTGGTCGTCGATCACGCTGTCCGACGTCGCCCGCGCGGCGGGAATCAGCCGGCAGACCATCTACAACGAATTCGGCTCCCGGCAGGGCCTCGCCGAGGGTTATGCGATGCGGCTCGCCGACCGTCTGGTCGACGCCGTCGAGCAGGCCATCCATGACAACGTCGGTGACATCCACGCGGCGTTCCTGCAGGGCTTCCGGATGTTCTTCACCGAATCAGCGTCCGACCCGTTGGTCATCTCGCTGCTGACGGGTGTTGCCAAGCCGGACCTGCTGCAGATCATCACCACCGACAGTGCGCCGATCATCTCGCACTGTTCGGCACGTCTGACCGACATCTTCCGTGGCAGCTGGGTGGGGACCGCTGACGAGGACGCCGGAGTGCTGGCCCGAGCGATCGTCCGGCTGGCCATCAGTTATGTGTCGATGCCGCCGGAAGCGGATCACGATGTGGCCGCTGACCTGGCCCGGCTCATGACGCCGTTCGCCGAACGTTACGGTAGTGGGGATACCCCGTAGCCGTCAGCGCGCCAGCCACGTTCATGGTGCCTGTCCCGCGAGCCCGCAGGCCATGGGGTCACTCCAGTAGAACGAAATGAATGGGGCTCTAATCCATGACGGAACTGAAGGCAGACGTCCGTAACGGCATCGACTACAAGGTCGCCGACCTGTCCGAGGCCGAGTTCGGCCGCAAGGAAATTCGCCTCGCCGAGCACGAGATGCCCGGCTTGATGGCGCTGCGTCGCGAATACCACGACGTGCAGCCGCTCAAGGGCGCGCGCATCTCCGGCTCGCTGCACATGACCGTGCAGACCGCGGTGCTGATCGAGACGCTGACCGCTCTCGGTGCCGAGGTGCGCTGGGCGTCGTGCAACATCTTCTCCACCCAGGACCACGCGGCCGCGGCCGTCGTCGTCGGCCCGCACGGCACCGTCGAGGAGCCCCAGGGCACCCCGGTGTTCGCCTGGAAGGGCGAGACGCTGGAGGAATACTGGTGGTGCGCCGAGCAGATGCTCACCTGGGACGGCGAGCCGTGCAACATGATCCTGGACGACGGCGGCGACGCCACCATGCTGGTGCTGCGCGGTGCGCAGTGGGAGAAGGCGGGCGTCGTGCCCCCGGCCGAGGAAGACGACTCGGCTGAGTGGAAGGTCTTCCTGGAGCTCGTGCGCAACGGCTTCGAGAACGACAAGACCAAGTGGACCAAGATCGCCGAGTCGGTCAAGGGCGTCACCGAGGAGACCACCACCGGCGTGCTGCGCTTGTACCAGTTCGCCGCTGCCGGTGAGCTGGCGTTCCCGGCCATCAACGTCAACGACTCGGTCACCAAGAGCAAGTTCGACAACAAGTACGGCACCCGCCACTCGCTGATCGACGGCATCAACCGCGGCACCGACGTGCTGATCGGTGGCAAGAAGGTGCTGATCTGTGGCTACGGCGACGTCGGCAAGGGCTGTGCCGAGTCGATGGCCGGCCAGGGCGCGCGGGTGTCCGTCACCGAGATCGACCCGATCAACGCGCTGCAGGCGCTGATGGACGGCTTCGACGTCGTCACCGTCGAGCAGGGCATCGCCGACGCCGACATCGTCATCACCGCCACCGGCAACTTCGACATCATCCTGCTCGAGCACATGAAGGCCATGAAGAACCAGGCCATCCTGGGCAACATCGGCCACTTCGACAATGAGATCGACATGGCGGCGCTCGAGAAGTCCGGCGCCACCAAGCTGAACATCAAGCCGCAGGTGGACCTGTGGACCTTCGGTGACACCGGCAAGTCGATCATCGTGCTGTCCGAGGGCCGTCTGCTCAACCTGGGCAACGCCACCGGCCACCCGTCGTTCGTGATGTCGAACTCGTTCTCCAACCAGGTCATCGCCCAGATCGAGCTGTGGACCAAGAACGACGAGTACGACAACGAGGTCTACCGCCTGGCCAAGCACCTCGACGAGAAGGTCGCGCGCATCCACGTCGAGGCTCTCGGCGGCACGCTCACCAAGCTCAGCAAGGAGCAGGCCGAGTACATCGGCGTCGACGTCGACGGCCCGTACAAGCCGGAGCACTACCGCTACTGATTCCTGACGTTCGCGAAGCCCTCATTTCCCGCGTGAAATGGGGGTTTTCGCGTCTTTCGGCGCGACGTGCGGTCACCCGATAGCGTGGCGGGGTGCGCTCACTGATGCGCTGGACAGCGCTCGCGATGGTGCTGATGCTGGCTGCGTGCGGCTCGAACCAGCCGGTTTCGCGATTCCCTGCTGCGGCCGGTCGTGGGCCGTGCGCCGTCGAGACTTCGCGCGATGTCGGTGCCACCATGCGTGACGGGGTGGTGCTGCGGGCCGACGTCTACCGTCCCAAGACCGCCGACCCCGTACCGGTGCTGCTGATGCGGACGCAGTACGGAAAGTCCGGGGCACAGACCTCGCCGGAGCGCTACCAGCCGCCGGACTGGTTCGCGTCGCAGTGCTATCTCGTTGTGGTGCAAGATGTTCGGGGCCAGGGCAGTTCCGGCGGGGTGTTCAGCGAGTTCACCAACGACATGGCCGACGGCTACGACACCGTCGAGTGGGCTGCCGGCCTGCCGGGGGCGAATGGCAAGGTCGGCATGTACGGATCGTCGTATGTCGGTGCGACGCAATGGCTTGCGGCGGTGACGGGCCCGCCGCACCTGACGACCATCGTGCCCGCCT
>NZ_JMHT01000044.1 GCF_001905655.1 Mycobacterium sp. ST-F2 | reverse complement strand
TGTGGGTCGAACTGTCATGTTCAAAGTGTCTTCCGCGTCATCTGTACGCCGCTTCACTCGTGCGGCGGAGGTGGAGTGTCTTCCCACTACCAGCCGGCTCAGAACCAATTTCAGTGGCGGAGGATGAAACCAGTAGCACAGTCTGCTGTCCGATGTTGTCCAGACTCGATTTCTACGCGAGGAACCCGGTGACACCGCCGTATCCGATGACGGCAGCGCGGTCCAGTCCATGGTTGAACGCTTCACAGGAGGTCTCGGGCACCATCAGGCAGTGGTGGCAGGCACCCGGCGTCGAGCCGCGGCCGCGGGGTCCCTGCGCATCTTCGATGCAGACTGGGTCAGTGGCACACCAGTTAGCGGCTTCCACGGCAGCTTCGAGGATTGGGCCCAAGCGCTCAGGCTCTCCAAGTTCAACAAGCCCACCCAACGTGCCGTGTACATCGCCGGCTGCCGTATAGATGAGGAACGCGGTGCGATTGTCGACAGTGAAGATCCGCTCCCGCAATGCCGGCAGCGGGTATCCCGCATGCGGTGCGGCAGCTCGCATAACGAGGTGCGCGACGGTGTGTGCCAGGAGCCACGGTAACGGCCGTGACGTCTCGTCCTGCATACGCGGCGGGTGCGCAGTGTTGACCAGCCGCTCGTCAGCTGCCGCCCTGCTAGCCCATTCGTCGACCGCGACTGGGTCCAGCAGACACAGGATGCCTTCGCCAAAGACTTGGTAGCCGGGCAACCAGTTGTCGGTGGAATCTTTAGAGAAAGCAGCGGGACGGGGCTTGCCCCACAGTTGGGCGTATCCGGTCTCGGGATTCACCGATGATGGGGCGATACGGCCGAAGCCTGTGAGGACTCGGGTTTCACGAAGACGGGGAACGAGGCTGACAGCGGACAGCATCTCGCCCAGGGGGCTACCGCGGTACTTCTCTACGTCCTGTGGTTCGACGATGAGATCTGGCACTGCGCCCGTGGTGCGTCGACGGTGGTCTGCAGAGAGCAGGGCGGTTAATTCGTCGGCACGGCGCGGCCCGACGACGTTGTCCCGATTGAGTGCGTCAAGATGGCGAGTGACTTCGGCGTCATCGGTGCGGATACCCAAATTCATTGCTACCGCGGCCATTTCGGAAACAACGTCCGAGCTTCTGGGTAGCCGGCGCATCACACGCAGGGTTGCGTTATCGGTGAGCGCATGTAACAGCGTCGAGTTGTTGGCGCCGGCTACGGGGATGGTGAGACTTGACAGGACACTGGCGTAATACGCAGTTGTTGAGGTCCTCTCGATCGGTTTCGCTCGACCGGTGCAGGATTCAGCACTGGTATGCGGCAACCACGGACGAGCACCTGTGCACGGGAAGTCGACGTCAGGGTCGAATTGCACGCTTCGATCACAGCCCTTGCATTTCAATCGCGGACGATTGGCGGCTGCTGTCACCTGATAGCGGATATCATGCTGCGTGCAGGCAGAACCAGCTTGGCTGTGTAGCCACGCGGCCCAGTCAACATCATCGAGGTGGCCAGCGGGGCATGCCAGAACAAGCGCGCTTTGGAAAGTTGGCCATCTGCCCCGCGATTTGGGTGAGGCACATGCGCTACATCGACCGTCTTTGGCGTCCGCCGGGTCCCGCTTGATGAGTCGCTGGCAGACCGGGTTGCTACATGACTCACTGAGTGGGAAACGCACCGCGGGTACTAGCCAATCGTCACGCGAGGGCTTCTCGCTAGCCGCACCAGGTATCAGGAACCGTTCGACACCCGTCGCTGCGAGTAGGTGACGGTCGGTGATCGTGAGTTCATCGAGGACCGGTACCGAACCGGGTGGGCGCTCTGGAAGCGAGCGCAGCCAGGTCGCGGGCCCGCACACGAGTGCGCTGACACGATTGCGGGTGAGGACTATCGATCCGGGGCCAAAAGGCGAGATCAGGTGAGCGCGACGTACGGGCGTAACAAACAGTGAACGGCTCACCACTCCTCCTCATGAGGTGCCGTATCTGACGTTCCGCCAACTGGGACAACATGTTTGACGTCGGTGCCGGCGCGTGCCGGCAGCCAGTTCTCGTCAATGCGCAGCGCGGTATCGCCGTCGACGCTGCGCAACGACGTCAGCGCCGGCCAACTTGCTCTCCCGGTCGGCGCAGGATCTTCCAGCGGTCGCAGGAAGTGAAATCCTGACTGGCCCGCATTACCCCAGCCAAGCTGTTGGTCGACTGCTGTTCGCAGTTCGTTTAATGCGACATCGGACAGGGCGCTGACCCGGTCTCCGGCTGGTGTTCCTCCAATCTTGGTGGCCCGCCGGTTGATTTCTTGCGCGGCAGCGCTCACGAGCTCGACATCGGTGGGAATGACGCGGTCGATGCCGCGCGAACGTACTTGCCGAACAACCGATGAGAATGCACCACGGAGCCCGCGAGCAAGGGCAGCATCGGTGAAGGGTGTGACGCTCGCCGATTCTACCGCGGCGTATAGCCGCTGGTGCACGGCGGTGAACCGTTCGTAGTGGCTGACGTCGCGCGCGGTCATCGGGTTGAGCAGGACCACGACAAGTCCCGGTCCTTTGCTCGGGTTGCGGCCTACCCGGCCAGCTACCTGGATGTACTGCGCAGCCGTTTTCGGCTGGCGGACGATGGTGAGCAGTCCGAGCCTGTCGACATCGACACCGACTTCGATAACGCTTGTCGCGAGCGCGAGGTCAATTGCACCTGGCTGGTCGCGGCATTGCCCGAGTTGGTCCAATGCCTTGGCCGCCGCGCTGCTCGACGCGCTGGTTAACTCCACGTCGGTGAGTGGCCGAATTGCCTTACGCACACCAGCTTTTCCTAGCGTGCCGGTGCGAATCCCCGTGGCTCTCACGAGGCGCCAGGCGTAGCCGCGGAGGTCGGTCGATATCAGCGCTTTGGCGAGGCCAAGGTCTCGAAGCGACCCGAAAAACGCCACGTTGGTCCAATACGGGTCGACTGGTGCATTTTGTTGCTCGAGTGCGGCCGCGGCGTGGGCCAGGCTCGCCAGCACACGCATCTGCGCATGCGCAAACCTGCCCACGCCGGTGGCGCACACACCGACAAATGTGCGCGGAGGGTTCGCCGTGTCAGCCTGTGCAAAAAAACTTTCATGGACGCTCAGCCCGGGGGGTGGTACGAGCCGTACTTCATCGCGGCGACAGGCATACAAGGCTTCTGCCTGCCGGGCATACGCGCGTGTGGTTGCGGTTGCTGCGACGACATGTGGTGCCTGGCCGCCGTCGTGCCGACACAACTGGTCGATCGCGGCCTCATAGAGCCCGACGAGGCTACCTAGCGGACCGGAGATCAGGTGCAGTTCGTCTTGAATAATCAAGGCTGGGGCAGGATTGTGACGGGACCCACGCTCGCCGAGTCCAAAGATCACGCGGGCTTTCTCGTTCCAGGCAAGCTGCGCGAATTTGTCCACGGTCGCGACGAGGAACGTCGGAGGCCTGTCGTAGATGTCTTCGTCGACCTCGTAGACGGGCAGCCCTCCGCGCGTCCGACTGAGGTGGAATGCGCACGCTGGGTTTGGGCACGATGCCTGCATGCGATAGCCCGTGCCATCTGCGGTTTTGATCTGATGTACCCCGTATCCGAGTACACGCCCATCGCAGACGTCACCAATCGCTGCTGCACAGGCCGGGCAGCGAGACAGTATGAACGGCCGATCTGTGGTGGACTGGTCACGCGAGCGCGCGAAATTGCGGAGTTCGGTCACCGCGTCCTTGCGCCAATTTGGGGTGCTAGCCCGACCCAGCCACGCACCGATAGAAAACCGCTCTGGGCCGAGCACATCGCGGTTATCGGTCCGTAGCGTCTCCAGTGCGCACATCAGTGACGCAGCACGCTGGAGTTGTTGAGCGGTGAGCAAGCGCAGGGTGTAGCGCATGATCACCGCTGTCCCTTTCCGATTGGGCTCGGTCAGGCGGCTGAAAAGCATTGTGAAGGCAGCGAGTGCCAGATATGCCTCCGTTTTGCCTCCGCCCGTCGGCATCCAGATCACGTCAACCACTCCGCGACGGTGATGCTTCGGATCGATGATCTGAGCGAGATTGGCGAGGACAAAAGCCAATTGGAACGGACGCCACTGCGCAAGGCCTTTGCTGCCGGGTTCGGTGCCCTCGACCGTGATGACCCCATCGGAGACGGTGACTGCGCGTGTCGGGGCGCCGTAGCTGCGCCGTTGTTGCGCCATCGCCGTTGACGTCCACCGCAGGCATCGCTGCACTGTCCCGGCCGACGCCAACGCCCAGCCCGCGGCTACATCGTCGGCGAAGGCCTCGCATGCCCGCATATGTTCTTCCGCGGTATCCCGCTCCGGCCCATCCAACTTCGCTGTCTCAGCAGACCTGTCCTTGATCCACTCGCGATAGCTGGCGATCATCCGGTCGACGGTCGCCACCGCCGCCGGATCCCAATAGCCCAACCCGTCCATATCGATATTCAGCGAACCGGCGGCGTCAGCGATGTTTGGAGTTGTGCCGCCGACCGCAGCCACCGGTAGCGACTCGGTGTGCACCAGTGCAACATCGCCGTCAATCGCGACCACAGCGTCAACGCCATGCCCTACCGCGCGCACCGGTACATCCGTGTACAGCAGTCGCAAGCTGGCTGCTTCCGCCGTCGAATCCGCATTGCGATCTGGGTAGTTCAAGAGGTGTTCTGCAGGCACTACTGCGGTAAGGCGAGCGGTGAACAGCACCCGCCGCGCTAGATCGAACTCTGGTTGACTGGTCCGGTTCACGAGGTAGCAGGTGACTATTCGCTGGCCAGCATCCGAGTGTCGGCTATGTATTCCGACGTGAAGTTGCAGAGGCTTGGCGATGACCTCTTTGACCTGTACACCATCGGCTGGCAGTTGTAGGGGCACTTCTTCATTCACCGCCACTCGGTGCCACCCGGTGCGCTGAGAACCTCTATAGAGGTATTCGTGGGGTTCGTATCGGGCACCGGCCACACGCAGCGTTAACGTTGCCACCTCGTCAGCAACGACGAACGATATTCCAAAGGACGACGGTCGACCGGGCCGATCTACCGGAGACGCCGGCCCGTCGTCGTCGGAGTCCGCACTGTCGGCCGCAGCATCAGGCGCCCCGGGGCGAGGTGCGATCTCGTCGGCATCGTTACCTGCCTCGTCGGTTGCTGGTGGTGCCTGTGCTTCGTCGAGGTCCCGCTCTTCATCTAAGTGCATTACCGGGTAGAGAGCGCCGACGATGTAGCGGGCCGTCGGGCGTTCAGTGAGGACTTCTTCGCCATCGTCTGCCACGAACAAGCGGTGCAGGTCGGTGTCTGTTTCGATGTTCTGCCCGCGGTCAAGACGAGTAGGCGTTGCGCCGGGGTACGCGCCAGTGGGGTCGGCGAGCGGTCCACGTAAGTCTCGCTGAACGGCGTCGATAAGCGAATCACGTGTCTGCTCGGGCGTCATGGCGTTTCCTCCTTCATGGGGAGTTCGGTGACACGGTGTCCTGCTTCGTCGATCAGGACACCGAGCCAGTTGTGCGGAACCGCGATGGGTTCGCTGATCCGGGCAGTGATCTTGGCCAGTAGCAGCGTCCCTAAGCCTTCTGCATGCCGTACTGTCCAGCCCTCGTCGTCCACCTCTGCCACCCAGGCGCCATCGGAGAGACTCGTGGGAATCTCTCGCCGGATCTGTTCGCCGGCTTGCTGATGCGCGGTTCGCACTGTCGCCAGCTCATCGAAGGTCCCAAGGAGCTCCGGTGCGGCTATTGCGTTCACCAGGGCCTCGAATCCCCGCCGCCGTGGTGCGATGTACCGCTCATCGAGCGGACCCCTAAGTAGGACTCGCGCGTAGTCGACACCGACCGCTGCGGCCAGTTTCTGGAGGAGTCGTTGGTGACCTTGGACTTGAAGGGCCTGTAGGAGGGTGCATCTCAGATCTGCGGAGTACGCCCGGACGGTCGCTATGTGGTTAGCGGACCAGCCTTTCCGCTGCTGAAGCCACGTGTCTGCACGGTCTACCACCTGTGTATGGGGCACAGCGCCGACTCGAATGGCCAGCACCCACCCGCGCGCGACGCTTCCCACCGATGCGGCAGACAACGACACCGCACGGGTCTCATCGTCAAATGTCACCACGTGTGGCCGGGGACCGATCTGCGGATCGAAGTACGCGGCATGCCCGGATGCCATCTGCAATTCAACTGCGTGCGCTTCGCCGTCGGCTGGCATCGCGAATGACCGTGGGGTTCGCCGTACAGGCCCGGGCACTTCGAATATGGGTCGCCAGTCGTGGGGTGCGAGGTCGGCGCCGGGCTCTGGGCCGTCGTCGCGCAATACCAGCTCGGGTTGGGCGTCGGCTGGCAGCAACCACAGGTCGCTGACGGTTAACCGGGGGGCATCGCTTGGCAGTACGAGCTGCACAGTGGGCGAAACAGGCGCAGTCATCAGCCAGCCCATTTCCCGCAGCGCCATGTCGGGTGTCCGGAATCGCGACGAGAATGCAACCGCGGGATGCCCGACGAGAATTGTGGCCCGATAGGTGTTTGACGCGCTTCTTAGTTCACCGAGACAGGCCGTGTCCACGCAATCGAAATCTTCGCTGGCGAGCCAATCGCGTACGGGCGTCAGCCAGGTTCTGCGCGGTACGACTAGGACGGCCTCGGGAGTACCGTCGGTGGCTGCGCCGTATTCACACAGCACATCACCGACTTGTGCGGCAACGGGCGACGACGAGTGCATTAGGGAACGCAGTGCTTGGCTAAGGGGAATCAGCGCCTCGCACAGGGTGTGGGCAGGGTGTTCAGCGAGGAATTTCGTCACATCATTGAGCACTTCGGTGAGTCCCACGGCGCCATGGGCTGGCGGCAGCGGAGTTGCGGTAAGTATCCGCCTCGCAGCGACAACCTTGCCTGCCACGCTGTTCGCCGACGATGACTCAACAAATGGTCGCAGTGCTCGCAGTGCCATAGTGACTCGTTGCAGTTCCGGCCAACGAACGCGCGCGATGTTGATCGATGGCTGTTGCGCGTCTCGCCACGTGGTGAATCGCTCAGCTATCGAAGTCACCACAGGTCCTCGTCGGCATGCGTTGCGTCGGGTTCGGTCGCACATAACATTTCGAGACCAGCTTGCGGGCGCAGCAGCTGACGAAGCGGACTGGGTAGCTGGCTGGGAGCAGCCCACCCGGAGGTCGTCAGCAACGATGCGACCTCCGCGGCGGCGGGTGATCGGCGAGACAACAATGCCAGTATCGGCACTTCCGGCCAGTTACTTCGTGAACTGGCAACCCACGCAGCTGATCCTGCAATGACGACGAGGCGGGGACGTAGGGCTGAAACCCACGGTTCGTCGTCGAAACGAGGGATGGCGTTCATTACTAGGACTGGATAGCGGAACCAGTCGCGCAGGTGTTTGCCGGCCAACAACCGACCTCGAACACCCGGGGAAGTGCATGCCGGGAACATGAGGTCCACGTCCGCAAGGAACGCGCTCGGCTCGCCTGCTACGACGACCGGATGGGCACTGGCAGCGGACAGTCGATGACCGGAGCTTTCTTCTGGACACCCGTAAGCGGCGGCGATCTCGCGCCGCGCGACATCCGATAGCCGGGTGTCTCGGCGTTCCGGAAATCCTGCGGGGAGCCGGTGGACGCTGTCGCGATTGTTGCGGAGTCGGAGCCCACCGAACCGCAACTCGCCGTCGCGCAGGTCATCGAGTCGCTGATCCGTCAGCAACCCCGAGCGGCAACAGGCAACTTGGACGCCACACTCAAGCCAGGTGTGTTCGCAGTCCGAGCATTCGATCGACATAGACGTTGACCCGAGCGTCGCCGCTACGGCTGCCATCCTCAGGGTCGGCACAGTGACCACGACCCGCAGATTGCGATCCGCATTTGGCCCGGAGGCGGTGAGCTGTTGAGCGAGTTGGCGAAGTAGGAGCAGACCTGCGGGGTACGGTTCTGCGTCGTGTTCGTTGGGCTGACGGAGCACCTGCACCCCCTTGTGATAGATCGTCTCTTCGGTATTTGACGAGCACGCTACGCCGGGCCACCGACATTGATCGGCTGCTTTGTGTCTCCCACCCCAGCTACGCGACCGCGAAACACAGTTGCGATCTTCCGCCGCTCACTCCCCCCGCTGCCCTCGCCGGATTCGTGTGATTAGTTCGATTTCGGGCCGGTCGGTCTGGTTGTCGAGGTGCCGGGTGAACAGGGCAGTCGCGAAGCGATCGAGTTGGTTGTGGAGGTCGCGGTTCTTCTGGCGCAGTTCGGCGATGGCCTGCTTGTCGTTGCGGGTAGAGGCGTCGTTGAGGCTGTCGCCTCGGGTCAGGTTCGCGGTGAGTTGCTCGAAGCGGCTGTTGAGTCGGTATGAGCTGTTCTCGATTCGGTCCTGAACGAACGCGCGGGCGACGGCGTCGTGGCTCCTGCCGGTGATCGCTTCGATCTGCCGTTTGGTGCGCGGCATGTCGGCGCTGTTCTCGATGGTGGTGATGGCGTCGGCGATGGCCTGCATGACCGCATCGCTGACGCGCTTGCGCGTCGGGCTAGGCATGGTCTTTCTCCTGGTCCAAGTGGTCGTCGTAGAGATCGTCGGGGTCGTTGGCGGCGGTGAGCTCGCGGCGGATGCGGGCGAGGTTTGCGCGGTCTCGACGCATCTGTTCGACGAGAGCCGGATGGCCGCGCTGTTGATCGAGGTAACTGTCGATGCGGTCGATGGCGCTGGCGATCACGCCGACGTGCGCTGGCCTCAGTAGGGCGTTGGTGCAGTCGATGCCGACGCACACATGGTCACCGAGTTTTGGGCGGTCGCCGCCGCAGCTACTGGTTGCGGGGTTCCACATGCAGTCGTTGGTCAGCCCTAGGTGAAGTCGCTCAGCGAGCGTCGCGGTGAGTCGATCGGCACGGTCGGGGTTGGTGATGATCTGTGCACGGAATCCGGTGACGTGGTTGGCCGCCGGCCCTGCTACGGGGCTGTCGTCCTGCAGCAGTGCGGCGGCGTCGCTGTGTAGGACGCGTTTGCGTTCGTCGTCCATGAGCCGAACGGCTCGCTGTTGTCCGTCGCTCATGTACCCGGTAGTCATCCGCCAGGCGCTGTGTCCTAGTTGGATTCCCAGTCCGAGTTCGGCTCCGGGACGAGTGGTCGCGAAGACGCTGAAGGCGCGCCGGAGTGAGGTGGCCGTGATGGCCTGATCTTTGGGAACCTCGATTGGGTCGAGTCCGAGCCCCCGCCCGCGTCCTAGCCGTTGGGAGGGGTCGTCGTTGACAAAGGCAATGAGCCTTGCGATGTCGCGGGTTGGGTTGTACGCACCGGCATTGCCTCGGCTGCGGGCGAAGAGGTGGGTGGCGTGTTCAGCAAGTGCGTCGAGGACCTCGATAGTCCGGATAACGGGTCGGGGTGCCCACCATTCGCGACGCTGGCCGTCTGGAATGTCATTACCTTTGTGCTGGATGCTGCGCAGCGCTGCCAACCCGTCTCTGCTGGTGCGGGTGTCCCGTGTCAATTCTTGGATCTCGCTGTCGCGCATACCTGTAAGGCTGGCGATCAGGACGTAGCAGGCCGCGCGGAGCACGCTTTCGAGGTGCTCTGCTTCACCAAGCCCGAGTTCATCGATCCATGTACTGGTCATTCCATCGACGTGAGAAACAACGGCCGTCGGAATGTGCAGTCCGCCGAACGTCGCTCGCTCGGGGTCGTCGGCCGCCTGGGCTACAAGGGCGACAGCGGCGGGCATGTACTGCGGGTGCGAGGGGTTCAGAACAGTGCCGTTGATTCCTAGTAGCCGCAACAACAGGCGGCTGTTTGGTTCCCCTCGTGGGTGGTTGGTGACGCGACCGAATCCCGTATGCAGCGGCAATGGCCCGCGCTGTTCAGTCCAGTCGAGTAGGGCGTTGTAGGCGTTGATTCCACCCGGCCCGCGGGGCTCGCTGGGAAGTGCAGCGCGTGTCTTCACAGCGGCAATGATGTCGGCGCTGAATCGGTCGACAATTGCCCACGACGCTGCGACCAGGGGGCCCCAGGACTCCCACGGCAGGGGCGGCGTTGTGTTCTCGGCGTGGCAGACGTAGCCACTGACATCGGCTGAGTTACGGCCGGCCCACGGGAAGAAAGAGAGGGCATCCGGCAGAACGCCGCTACACTCCCGTAGCAGCCGCAGTGTGCCGACATAGTTGCGAATGCTGCTCGCCCCCAGTCCCACAGCGTCTTTGCGGTGTTGGCCGGTTTGGAGATCTTGAAGGAAGCGGTCGGCGTCGGTTTGGCTCCAGTCGGCAAAGCGCGTGATCCCTCGATTCTCGGCCCAATTGGCGATGACGACGAGTTTGATGAAGTGGTCGTATAAGGCTGACGGTGGCGCACCGCGTCCTCGTCGGATGACGCCCGCTTGAACAACTTCCTCACGATCGGGGGACGCCAGTGTCATGAGGACGTTCTTGATGGTCTGTCGTTGTGCGAGAGGCGCATTCGCGAAGCGAATGAAACGCTCAGCCATGCTGACCCGGGAAACAACCCTTTCAAGATCCCACAGTTCGTCCCCGTAACGCGGGCTGCCGGCAAGATGCGGCCAGACATACATTTCATCAATGAACGGATTCCGCCACGGTACAGCGGAAAGCCCTAATGATGCGGTAGCGGTCACGACGCTGGGCCCTCCTCGACGCCACGCATGTCATTGAGAACACCCGCGTCGATCGGTGTCAGGTTTGCTTGCTGGCGGGCTCGCTGAACCTGCTCGGGAGTGAAGGCCGGCAGAACTACCTCAGTGATGGTGTCGTAGATGGGTTTCCAGTGCGACTGCCAGGTTCTCGGGTCGGCAGCGCGGTCGGGATGTGTCATGTCCTGGATCGCCAGGGCGGCCGGCAGGTGCTGAAGCGTGATGAGGGCGTTGGCGCACGCAAAGCAGGTACCAGTGATGGACTTGGTGCAGACAGTGCCTTTCTTCTCGTAGGGGCTGTCGAGAGGGTCGCGGCATCCGGCATGCGGTCCGTCGAGTTGGCCGGCCACCAAAGCGCTGGCGGTCTCCGAATCGATGCCTGGTGCATCGGCGCCGGCTCGCAGGGCCTGTTCCGCCTCCGCGGTGACGATGGTGGGACCGCTGATGGCGCTGTCGAACATGTCGTTGACGCTGTCGATGAGGATGCGACCGGCCTTGGCACGCAAAACCGAACTGTTGGTGTAGTGGCCGAAAAAGGTCTTCGCAGAGTGGCGGCGCCCGTTCGACAGGTAGGTCTTAGAGTCGGCGAGTACTTCGCGGGTTGTCGCCAACTTGCGCAGTCGTGCCCATTGGTTGGGGCCCGATAACGGCAGGTTGTTCCGCTTGGCGATCTCAGACAGCCGGTAGGTCGCGCGCTGCCACGGTGGTTGCCTGATTGTTCCGCGGTCGTCCTTCATGAGGATCAGTGACGGATGGCCGGATTCTGAGCGAGCGACGGCGTTGAGCATCAACGCCCAACGAAACGCCGTGAAGGGTGCGGTGTCGCGGCGTGCGTACACCTCGTCATAGGTCTCGTGTGCGCGGTTTTTGGTGTACCGGACGCGGACCAGTTCGATGAGGTCGTTCTCGGCGAGGTAGCCGAGCCTGTCAATCGGCGACAGCCTGGGCGCAGAGTCGTCGACTGCGGGGGTGGCGGTGGCTTCGATGTCATGGACGGTCAGGGCTCGGAGTACCTCAGGTGGCTCGCCGGTCGCGAGGCTCAGTAAGACGTGCAATGCGGTCTGGACGTCGATATCATCGATACACCGGTCTGGTTGGGACAGAGCACTTTTCGCCTTCTGGTATGCCCACCGGCGCCATGCGCGAGTCTCCCGCTCGTTCAAGGGTGGCAATCCGTCGTTGCGGTGATGCCACAGGCGCGGCTGTCGCGCCAACCGGTCGGCGACCTCCTTGTGCAGCGCACCTGGGTGATCATCGCCGTGCCGTCGAAGGAGTGCGAAGACGTGGACGACCTTCCGATAGGCGGTGTCTGACTTCGCTTCTCGGTGTCGTGCCAGCATGTTGAGTTCCCACAAGTCCAGATGTGCGCGGCGCAAGTCACGTACCGTGAATGTGGTCTTCACCTCGTCAGTCAACGGTAGGGCACCAATCGACCGCAGCATGTCCACAAGCCCGGTCGTGAGCGCCGACTCATCTCGGCCGAACTCAGTGAGCACTTGCAACCAAGTTGTGGCGAGTTGCGCCGCGATGACCGGAGTCTCGAAAGTGGCCGGATCGATGGTGACCGCCCGCCGATCGTCATAGTCGGTCCACTCGTAGGTGAACTTGCCATTGTTCGGCGCTGGTGGCCTTGCAGAACTCGCGGGTACCTCGGGGGTGGAGTAGGACCCTCTCACTGGACGTCTCCGGTGGCGGGGCTGTCGTCCGACTCCCAGTCGTCCTCGATGGTTTCGGGGTCGGGGCCTGGGTCGGATTCGGTGTGTCCGACGAGATCGGCTGCGGTTGCTGCGAGGGCGGCTGGGACGTTCTCAGTCCATGTTTCTGCGGCGTGGAGGTAATGCATGGTGGTCTGGACGCTCGCGTGGCCGAGGAGTTCCTTGACGGTCAGTACGGGGTTTGCCAGCAGAAGGTAGGGGTCTCCGGCGCGTTGTCGGCCTTCCTTCATGAGCGCGGCAAGCATGCGCACTGCGTAGGAATGCCGCATCGTGTGCGGTGTGACATGAACGTGGCGTGGCGGTTGATCCCGGTGGCCGGACTGGGTGACTCGCTCGCGTGCGTCGGCGAATAGTTGGTTCCAGCGTTCGAGCCCCGGCGCCAGTCCGCCCCGGGACACGAATAACGCCAGTGGTTCGATGGTTCCGTCATCGAGAATGCGAACAGCTTGGGCACGGCACTGATTGGTGAACCGCACCAGCGGGATACGCTGAGATCCCTTGGCGACGTAGAGTTTTCCCCGCCGTTCGATCAGATCGTCGACAATCAGCAGGGAGCCGTCGCGGACCTTGGCGCGCAGGCCGCGTTGTGCCGCCTGCACGACGCGGTGCCGTTCAGTCTGGCGGTAGAGGTCTGCGGCGTGGGCTATCTGCGCGGTGACGTAGATGGATCGGACCACCTGCTTCTTGCCGAGGCGATCGAAGACATGGATGGACTGGGGTCCCTTCGTGTCGGGGGCCGGAACCTCGACGTCGAGAAGAAATGCACACTCCTCACGGCGCAGGCCAGTGGTTGCGAGCAACAGGCCGTACACGTAGTCCCGCTCTGGGTAGCCCGGTGCACCCGCCGGTTCATAGCCGTCGCCACGCAGTCCGACGTCGAGGAAGTGCTTGGTCTGAGCAGCCGTGAGAAAACGCGCTTGACGCTCGCGCCGAGTTCGGGAGATGAGGGTGTTGCGGTTGTTCCGGCCCCAGCGAGGGGTCGGGTCTTTCTCCATCCAGCCGACCTGGGTGGCGAAATAGAAGAACGAAGAGAAGCAGCCGAATTCCGTTGCCAGCGTGGTGTCTTGGACTTCCTGCTGGCGGGCATCGCGGTAGGCGGTCAAATCCTCGGTCGAAGTGGCGGTGAGGTCCACCAGTTCCCCGCCGCGGCGCGCTCGGACGAACCGGAGCAGCCGCGCGAGGTGGTAGGCGTGGAAGCTACGCAAGCTGTCGAGATCGTAGGCGCGTTGGCGCCATGCGATGAGCAGGTAGGTATTGAGTCGGTCGCAGCCGATCAGTGAGCCGTCGTCATCGACGATGAAGGGCAGGCCATCCGGAATGTCGTGTCGGTCGAGCGCCTGCACAACCTTCGACCACTGGAGCGATGCTGTGCCGCCAGGCGCGCACAGCACGGGACCCCCACGAGTACTTCTCCGGACTGCCACTATTCGCATAAAGAGACCCCCTTGCCGGCTTGCCCCTTAGTGGTACTCCAGGGGTATGACACTTTTTCGTGCCGGCAAAGAGGTCTCAAATATGAAGTTATCTGTGTTCCATTCGTGG
>NZ_JMHT01000043.1 GCF_001905655.1 Mycobacterium sp. ST-F2 | reverse complement strand
CCCCAGGCATTCCTGGGATTAAGCGTGTCCAACACACGGGGTCAAGTCCCGTCGATCATGCTGGAGCCGCGCAAGATGTCGTCCGGCTCGGCGCAGGGCATGCTGTCGCCGACGGGCCATTGCCACGCGTTCGACGTGGCTGCCGACGGCTTCGTCTCCGCCGAGGCGTCGGTGATGTTCATGCTCAAGCGTCTGGACGATGCGCAGCGTGACGGTGACCGCGTCCTCGCCGTCATCCGCGGCACCGCGAGCAACCAGGACGGTCACACCGTCAACATCGCGACCCCGGGCGCCGACGCCCAGGTCGCCGTTTACCGTCGTGCCCTGGACCTTGCCGCCATCGATCCCGCCACCGTCGGCTACATCGAGGCGCACGGCACCGGAACGCCGGTTGGCGATCCGATCGAGTTCTCAAGCCTGGCAACGGTTTACGGCACCAACGGGCCGTGCGTACTGGGTTCGGTCAAGACCAACATCGGACACGCGCAGTCCGCGTCGGGCGCTGTCGGCCTGATGAAGGCCGTGCTCGCGCTGCAGCACGGCGCGGTGCCGAAGAACCTCCTGTTCAACGAGATGCCCGCCGAGATGGCGGCCGTCAACACCGGCCTTTTCGTGCCGACGGAGCTCACGCAGTGGCCGGCCACCGCCGACCACCCGCGTCGCGCCGCGGTGTCCGCGTACGGCCTGTCCGGTACCAACGTGCACGCCGTCGTCGAGCAGGCGCCGGCCCAGTCGTCGCCGCGGACCGTCGAGTCCGAGGGCCAGGGCATCGGTGGCAAGCTGCTGTTCCCGGTGTCGTCGACCTCGGCCGAGGAACTGCGCCGTACCGCCGGCAAGCTGGCCGACTGGGCGGCCGCCCAGGGCGAGTCCCTCGACCTCGCCGACACGGCCTACACGCTGTCCCGTCGCCGCGCCCACCGCCCGGTCCGCACCGCGGTCCTCGCCGAGGACGCCGCGGGTCTGATCCAGGCGCTGCGCGACGTCGCCGACAGCGAGACCCCGTACCAGCGCTCGGCCGGCAAGAGCGACCACGGCCCGGTGTGGGTGTTCTCGGGTCAGGGTTCGCAGTGGGCGGCGATGGGCGCCGGCCTGTTGGCCGCGGAGCCCGCGTTCGCGGCCGCCATCGCCGAGATGGAACCGCTGATCGAGGCGGAGTCGGGCTTCTCCATCACCCAGGCCATCACCGCCGGTGAGACGGTGACCGGCATCGACCGCATCCAGCCCGCCGTCTTCGCCGTCCAGGTGGCCCTCGCCGCGACCCTGCGGTCGTACGGTGTGCAGCCCGGCGCGGTCATCGGACACTCCATGGGGGAGTCGGCTGCCGCAGTCGTCTCCGGCGCGCTGTCGCTGGCCGACGGCGTCAAGGTCATCTGCCGCCGGTCGAACCTGATGCTCAAGGTGTCCGGTTCGGGCGCCATGGCTTCGGTGGAACTGCCCGCACAGCAGGTCCTCTCCGAGCTCGGTGCCCGCGGCGTCAGCGACGTCGTGCTGGCGGTCGTCGCGTCGCCGCAGTCGACTGTCGTCGGCGGTGACAAGGACGCCATCCGCGCCCTGGTCAAGGAATGGGACGAGCGCGGTGTCATGGCCCGTGAGGTGGCCGTCGACGTGGCGTCACACACCCCGCAGGTCGACCCGATCCTGGACGAGCTGGCCGACGCTCTCGAGGACCTCGAGCCCGGCGAGCCGACCGTCCCGTACTTCTCGGCCACGCAGTACGACCCGCGTGACCCCGCGGACTACGACGCCGACTACTGGGTCGACAACCTGCGCCACACCGTCCGCTTCGGCGCTGCCGTGCAGGCCGCGCTGGACGAGGGCTTCCGGGTCTTCATCGAACTGGCCCCGCACCCCTTGCTGGTGCACGCGGTCAACCAGAACGCCGCGAGCCAGGACATCGGCATTGCCGCCCTGGCCGCGATGCGTCGTGAACAGGACGTGCCCAACGGCCTGCGCGAGGTCGTCGCCGACCTGCACAACGCCGGCGCGGCCATCGACTTCTCGGCCATGTACCCGGACGGCGTGCTGGTCGACGTGCCGCTGCCGACCTGGACCCGCAACCACCTGATCCTGACGCGCGATCCGCACGAGCAGGCTCCCGGTGGTGCTTCGCTGGCGGTGCACCCGCTGCTCGGCGCGCACGTGCGGCTGCCCGAGGAGCCCGAGCGCCACGTCTGGCAGTCCGACGTCGGCACCGGCATGCAGCCGTGGCTGGGGGACCACCAGGTGCACAACGTGGCGGCGCTGCCCGGTGCCGCGTACTGCGAGATGGCCCTCGGTGCCGCGCGCGAGGTGCTGGGCGAGGCCTCCGAGGTGCGCAACGTGACCTTCGAGGCCATGCTGCTGCTGGAGGAGGAGACCGCGGTGTCCGCGGTGGCGACCGCGGTCCCGTCGGGCGATATCGACTTCCTCGTCGAGACCTACCAGGACGGCGAGCAGGTGCGCCGCGCCGCGGCGACGCTGCACGCCATCGACGACGATGCGGCCCGGCCCGCCTACAACCTGGCCAAGCTGGTCGCCGCGCACACCGACGATGTCGACGGCGGTGACCTGCGGTCCTGGTTCGCCGACCGCGGCATCCAGTACGGCCCGGCGTTCACCGGCCTGACGGCGGCACACACGACGGCCGGCACCACGGTGCTCGCCGCGGTCGCGCTGCCCGGTGCCATCCGGTCGCAGCAGAGCGCGTACACGGTGCATCCTGCGCTGCTCGACGCCTGCTTCCAGGCAGTGGCCGCGCATCCCGATCTGCACGGCGACACCACCGGCGCGCTGATGCTGCCGCTGGGCGTCGGCAGGTTGCGCGCCTACGAGTCGACCCGTAACGCGCACTGCTGCTACGTCAAGCTGACCAGCATGTCCCCGACATCGGTCGAGGCCGACATCGATGTGCTCGACGAGCACGGTGCGGTGCTGCTGTCGGTGACCGGCCTGCGGCTGGGCACCGGTGTCTCCGCGGAGGGCCAGCGCGAGCGCCTGCTCAATGAGCGCCTGCTGAACATCGAATGGCGCAACCAGGACGCTCCCGTCGCCAACGTCGTGGATCCGGGCCGCTGGCTGCTGATCTCCGCCGCGGCAGATGCCGACAGCCTCACCGAGAAGCTGTCCGAGGTGCTGCAGTCCGACGAGGCCGACGTCTCCACCATGGCGTGGCCGGCCGACGCCGACCACGCAGGCAACCTGGAAGCGCTCCAGGCGATACTGACGGCCAAACCGTTCAAGGGCGTCGTCGTCGTCACGGGTGCGTCCGAGGAGCCGGCGGCTGCGGCATCGGCGGCCACCGCGCAGCGCGGTGTGACGCAGGTCGAGCAGCTGGTGCACATCGTGCGGGGTCTGCCGGACGTGCCGGGTCAGCCGGCGCGGCTGTACGTACTCACCCGTGGGGCCCGCACCGTGGCGCCCGGTGACGTGGCGAACCTGGAACAGGGCGGCATCCGCGGCTTCATGCGGGCAATGGGCATGGAGTACCCGGCGATGAAGCCGACGCAGATCGATCTGGACGTGCAGGCCGACGTCCCGCATGTCGCCGCCGAGTTGCTCTCCGGGTCGGAAGAGGACGAGACGGCCTGGCGGTCGGGCGAGTGGTTCACCGCGCGCCTGAACCTGAGCCAGCTGCAGCCCGAGGAGCGTCGCACCACGGTGGTGCGGCCCGAGACCGACGGCGTCCAGCTGCAAATCCGGACCCCCGGCGATCTGTCGTCGGCCGAATTGGCCGCCTACGAGCGCGTCGCTCCGGGACCGGGTCAGATCGAGGTGTCGGTCGCCGCGTCGAACCTCAACTTCGCCGACGTGCTGGTCGCGTACGGCCGGTACCCGAGCTTCGAGGGCCGGCTGCCGCAGCCGGGCGCGGACTTCGCCGGTGTGGTCACCGCGGTCGGTCCGGGCGTCACCGATCATCAGATCGGCGACCGGGTGGCGGGCATCTCGCTGACCGGCGCCTGGAAGACGTTCGTCACGTGCGACGCCAACCTGGCCGTCAAGATCCCGGACGACCTGCCCGAGGGCAGCGCGGCGGCTGTGCCCAGTGCGCACGCCACTGCCTGGTACGGCCTGCACAACCTGGCCCGCATCCAGGCTGGCGACAAGGTGCTGATCCACTCCGCCACCGGTGGTGTGGGACAGGCCGCCATCGCCATCGCGCGGGCGGCGGGCGCCGACATCTACGCCACCGCTGGTAGCGACGATCGTCGAAAGCTGTTGCGCAGCTGGGGTATTCAGCACGTCTATGATTCCCGCAGCACTGCCTTCGCCGAGGAGATCCGTCGGGACACCGACGGCTACGGCGTGGATGTCGTGCTGAACTCGCTGCCCGGCGCAGCCCAGAAGGCCGGCGTCGAGCTGCTCACGTTCGGCGGCCGGTTCGTCGAGATCGGCAAGCGCGACATCTACGGCGACACCCGCATGGGCCTGTTCCCGTTCCGCCGGAACCTGTCGTTCTACGCCCTCGACCTGGCGCTGCTGACGTTGACCAACCCCGACGTCACGCGCGGCATGCTGGAGACGATCTTCGGACAGATCGCCGACGGCGTGCTGCCGGTGCCCGACACCACGCACTACCCGCTGAGCGACGCGGCCACCGCCATCCGCGTGATGGGCGCGGCCGGTCACACCGGCAAGCTCGTGCTCGACATCCCGCACACCGGGGAGTTCGAGGCAGTGCTGTCGCCGGAGCACGCTCCCGTGTACCGGGCCGACGGTTCCTACATCGTTACCGGCGGTCTGAGTGGCCTGGGCCTGTTCCTCGCCGAGAAACTGGCGGCCGGCGGTTGCGGACGCATCGTGCTCAACGCGCGTTCGGAGCCGAGTGCGGCGACCGCGAAGGCCATCGAGGCCGTCCGGAGCAAGGGTGCCGAGGTCGAGGTGGTGCTGGGCGACATCGCTGCCGCCGACACGGCCGCCCGCCTGGTTGCCGCCGCGGAATCGACCGGCAAGCCGCTGCGCGGTGTCCTGCACGGCGCCGCGGTGGTCGAAGATGCGACGTTGCCGAACATCACCGACGAGCTGATCCAGCGCGACTGGGCGCCGAAGGTGTACGGCGCGTGGTACCTGCACGAGGCGACCGCCGGTGCCGACCTGGACTGGTTCTGCTCGTTCTCGTCGGCGGCCGCCATGGTGGGCTCGCCCGGCCAGGCCGCGTACGCCGCGGCCAACAGCTGGCTGGACGCGTTCACCCAGTGGCGCCGTGCGCAGGGGCTGCCTGCCGCGGCCATCGCCTGGGGTGCCTGGGCGAAGATCGGCGCCGGCCAGGGCATGGCGTCCGACGAGGCCATGGCGATCGATCCGGAAGACGGCGCGTACGCGTTCGACGCGATCATCCGCCACGACCGTGCCTACACCGGCTACGCCCCCGTGGCGGGGGCCGACTGGCTGGTGGCATTCGCCCAGACCAGCAAGTTTGCTGAGTCGTTCGCCAGCATCGGGCGGGGTGGTGCGGGCACCAGCGAATTCCTCGCGGAGTTCCACGCGTTGCCGGAAGAGGAGCGCCCGGCTCGGCTGAGGCGCCTGATCACCGATGCTATGTCTATGATACTTAGGCGATCTGTCGATCCCGACCGTCCGCTGGCTGAGTATGGCCTCGATTCGCTCGGGGCACTCGAACTGCGGACACGGATCGAATCCGAGACGGGAGTCCGGATCGGTTCGTCGGACATCACGAATGTTCGGGCACTGGCAGAACGCCTGGGGGAGGCGATTTCGACGGCGATTTCGACATGACGGGTCAGGGTAGGGCGTCACAGAAGCCGCACGCTGAATTCACCGATGCACAGGAGAGTGAGCATGGTTGCGATTAGGACCATCCATGACTGGATGGGTTCCTCGGGTGTTCTGACTTCCTGGAATCCTTCTTCTGCCTCGCTGACCAAGCTGCGCAATGCACCGGTGAGTTCGGTACCGGTCAGCTACCAGCAGAGCCAGCACATCCGCGCGTTCCGCTCACACGAGCGCAACGGCACCGATATGGCACGGCTGAACATCGCCGCGTGGGACATGCCGGGCAAGTGCGACGTCCGTGCGATGACGCACGTCATCAACGCCTACGTGCGCCGGCACGACACGTTCCACAGCTGGTTCGAGTTGCTCGACGACGACTCGTTGGTGCGGCGGACGGCGAAGAGCCCGCGGGACATCAAGCTGGTGCCGACCGAGCACGGCGAGATGAATGCGCAGCAGTGGCGTGACCACGTGCTGGCGACGCCCGATCCGCTGCAGTGGGACTGCTTCCACTTCGGCATCATCCAGCGCGAGGACCACTTCACCTTCTACTTCAGCATCGATCACGTACACACCGATGCGTTGCTGATGGGCCTGGTGTTGGTCGAGATTCACCTGATGTACGCCGCGCTGGTCAGTGGCGCCCCGCCGATCCCGCTGGCCGACGCCGGCAGCTACGACGACTACTGCATCAAGCAGGCCGAGGCCACCGCGGCGCTGACGCTGGAGTCCCCTGAGGTCAAGGATTGGATCAAGTTCGCCGAGGCGAACGACGGCACGCTGCCGTGCTTCCCGCTGCCGTTGGGTGACCCGACCGTGCCCTGCGGTGGAGAGATGCTCACCGTCCGTTTGATGGACAAGCACCAGTCGGAGCGGTTCGAGTCGGCCTGCCTGTCCGCGGGAGCCCGGGTCATCGGTGGCGTCATCGCCTGCGCGGCCCTGGCCGAGCACGAACTCACCGGCCGGCCGGTCTACAACGTCATCACCCCGACGACGACGCGCCGCACCCCGGCCGAGTTCATGACGACGGGCTGGTTCACCGGCGTCGTGCCGATCAGCGTCCCCGTGGTTCCCGACTCGTTCGGCGACACCGCCCGCGCGATGCAGAAGGCGTTCGACGCCGGTATGGACCTGGCGCACGTCCCGTTCGAGCGCGTGCTCGAACTGGCCGAGGGCAAGGTGCCCGGTATCCGCAAGGCGGATCCGGGCGTGCCGATGGTGTCGTATCTGGACACCAACCTGCCGCCGCTGTCGCCGGCGATCATGAACGAGTGGGAGCGGCTCAACGGCCGCGTCTACAGCGACGCGCGTTCGGCCTACCAGATCGGCATCTGGGTGAACCGCTCCGAGAAGGAGACCTCGGTCACCATCGCCTACCCGGACAACCCCATCGCCCGCGAATCGGTGGACAAGTACCTGCACGCGATGCGCGCGGTGTACCTGCGCGTCGCCGACGGTGGTTCGGGTGCCGGCCGGTCGGATGCCTTGCGCCACAACGGTTGCCGCAGCGATCTGATTCGAGCTGTGAAGGGCTGATCTGTGACGACCTCCACGCGCCCGTCGCGTGTGCCTTTGTTGCGCCGCTGGCTGGGTGAGGGCAGCGACGCCGACGACCAGGGCCGGGTTCTCGACTACGTCGATCAGGCGATGTTCCTGGGGCTGCGGGCCACCGGACAGGCCGCCGTCATGCAGTGCGTCTGGGTCTACGAGCACCCGGTCGACATGGAGGGTCTGCGCCGGTTCCACTACAACTTCGGGCACGGCCTGGCCGGCCGGCGCATCGAGCCGTCGATCCTGCCGTTCGGTCGGCACCGCTGGGTGTCGTCGCTGGGGCCGCCGGCACCGATGCGGGTGTACGAGACCGTCCGTCCGCGCGCCGAGCTGGGCGATTTCCTCGACGAACATGCGCAGATTCCGGTCGACCCCGAGTTCGGTCCGGCCTGGCACATGGGTGTGCAGCCGCTCGATGACGGTGCCACCGTGATCAGCCTGGTCGGCTCGCACTGCATCGGCGACGGTGGCGGTGCCATGTTGACGGTGTTCGAGTCGGTGACGGGGCAGCGGCGCGACCTCGGTCTGCCCCAGCCGCGGTCTCGCTCGTCGCTCAAGGCGTTGCGCGCGGATGTCCGGCAGACCTTCCGGGACCTGCCCGAACTCGGTCGTTCGATCAAGTCCGCGGCCAAGCAGGCCTACGAGAAGCGCAGCGAGCTGCGACGGCCCAAGTCGCCGGCGGCCCATCTGGACTCGGCCAGTGCCAAGGAAAACCTGTTGGTGCCGGCCATCTGGGCCTTCATCGACGCTGCTGAATTCGATGCCCGGGCCAAAGCGCTGGGCGGAAACAGCTACGCGCTGATCGCCGGGTTCGCCGCGCGGTTGTCGCAGCGGATGGGCCGGTTCAGCGAGGCCGAAGGTGTGGTGCCCCTGGTCGTGCCGATCAACGACCGCACGCTCGAGGACACCCGCGCCAACGCGGTACTGATCGGTGATGCGCGGGTCAACCCCAAGGGCGTTGCCGAGGACCTGACGGAAACTCGCGCCGTCATCAAGGAGGCCCTGCGCAAGATGCGTGAGGAGCCCGACGAGAAGTTGGAGCTGCTGCCGCTGACGCCGTTCATCCCGAAGCGGGCCGTCACCCAGGCCGCCGATATCGCGGTCGGGTTCGGTGAGCTGCCCGTGTTCTGCTCGAACCTCGGGGTGCTGCCGGATGATCTGGCGCGCGTCGACGGTACGCCGGCCGAGTACTTGATGGCCCGCGGCGTCGATGGCCAGGTGCCGCGCGGGGTTCTGGAGCACCGCAAGGGCATTCTGACCGTCATCTCGATGCAGGTGATCGGCCGGGTGGCGATGGCGGTCATCGGGTACCAGCCCGGCGCCGAGAACACCAAGGCCACGCTGCGCGCCCATGTGGAGGAGACGCTGGCCGAATTCGGCCTGTCTGCCGTCTACGAATAACTCTGCACACCCCGAATTGCGATAACCGAAAAGTGAAGGGCCAGGTCTATTTTGTCCACTGTTACCCGGTCAAAGCGGGCCGGCCGTACCCGATTCCGGCGGGTGCCGGTCGAGCTGGATCGTCCGCAGGACCGTCTGGACTACATGGACGAGGCGACGTTCCTGTCGTACCGGGCCAGTGGTCGGGTGCAGGTCATGTTGGCGCTGTGGTTCTACGAAGGGCCCGTTGATCTCGACGGCTTGCGCCGGTTCCACGCGAACTTCGGAAAGGGCCTGGTGGCGCGGCACATCGAGCGCTCGCCGCTGCCGTTCGGGCGGGCCCGGTGGGTTGCCGCGCCGGCAGTGGAGCGGCCGCTCGACATCGGCGAATCGGTCCGACCCCGTTCGGAGCTCAGCGACTGGATCGAGGAGCGTTCGCAGATCCCGATCGATCCCGAGCACGGTCCCGGCTGGCATCTGGGTGTGCAGGCGTTCAGCGACGGGTCGACAGGCGTGGCGATGGCGTTGTCGCACTGCCTGATCGACGGGTCCGGCGCGGTCGGTGCGTTCGTCGACGCGGCGGTCGGCAATACCCGCGATCTCGGGTATGCCCAGCCCGGGTCACGCACTCGCTGGGACGCGATCCGTGGTGATTTCCGGCAGACCGTTCGTGATCTGCCCGAGGCCGGCCGCGCGGTCGTCTCCGCGGTGAAGCTGGCCTACCGGCGCCGGCATGAGATGTCCAAGTCGGCTGATATCCGCCCGGCGGTCACCGGCGGTGCCGCCGCGGACGAATACATGATGTTGCCGTTCGCCGGCACCCACATCGATGTCGAGCAGTGGGATGCGCTGGCTGCGAAGCTCGGCGGCAACGGGTATTCACTCGCCGCCGCGTTCGCCGCGCGCCTCGGCGTGCGGATGGGCCGGCAGCGGGCCGACACCGGCGAAGTGTCCCTGATGGTGTCGATCAACGAACGTACGTCCCTCGACGACACCCGGGCCAACGCGATGTCGTTCACCAACCTCACCGTCGACCCGACGAATGCCGCGACGGATCTGACCGAGGTCCGGGGTGCGCTGCGGACCGCGCTCAAGAATGCCAAGGATGAGCCCAACGAAGCGTTCGTGCTGTTGCCGCTGACGCCGTTCATCCCGCGCCGGGCGGTCGACCGCACCGCCGATCTGGTGCTCGGCGACATGCCGGTGACATGCTCCAACTTCAGCGACATGCCGCCACTGATGTGCCGGCTCGACGGCGTCAACCAGGCGACGTTCCTCAACTGCTGGGGCGTCGAGCAGCGCGTCAAGCGTTCGGACATCGAGCGTCCGGGTGGGCTGCTGGTGGTCGCGTCCGGCCGCTACAACGGCCGGCTGAACCTCGGCATCGTCGGCTACGAGGTGGGTGCCGACAATTCCCGCGCGGCGCTGCGCGAACACGTCAAGCAGACGCTCGACGAGTTCGGCCTGACACCGCTGACTGCCGTCTACTGAGGCCCGCCGGCCCGGGCTACCGGGCCAGCGCGGCCTTTTCCAGCAGGTCGGCCGTGCGGGCGACGCTGTCTGCCGGCTTGGTCATGCGTGCGGCAGCGGCTCGGACGCGGGTGGCGCACTCGGGCTGCAGCGCGGTACGCAAGGCGGCCTTCAGTGACTCCGGCGTGGTGTTGGAGAACCGGCCTGACGCGCCGAGGCCCAGCTTCTTGACCTGTCCGGCCCACACCGGCTGATCGGCGCTGACCCACAACACGACCGTCGGCACCCCGGCGCGCAGGCCGGCCGCCGTGGTACCGGCGCCGCCGTGGTGCACCAGGGCCCGGCACAGCGGGAACACCGCGGCATGGTTGACGGCGCCGACCAGCTTGACGTGCTCGCCGACCGGGAACCCGGCGAGGTCCCACACGCCCGCGCTGATCAGGGCCCGTTCGCCGAGCTCGGCACAGACCGACTCGATCATCGCCACGGCGTCGGCGGGGGAGGCCACCGGCATGCTGCCGAAGCCGAAATAGATGGGCGGCTTTCCATCTGCGATCCAGTCCATCACGTCGGCATCGGTATCGGTCTGCAGTTCCATCGACATGGAACCGACCAATGGCTTGGTGTCGCCGTACTCGGCTGCCAGCCCCGGGAACAGCACCTCGTCGTAGGCCTGGATTTCCAGGGCGCCGCGGTCCTCGATGCGGCGGACCGCGCGGACGGTGGCCGGCGGCAGGCCCAGGGTGCGCCGCTGGATGTCCTCGGCCTCCTTGAGCAGGCGCCAGTGGAACCATTCACCGACCGCAAAGCCGCGGCGGATCAGCGGGAGCGGCAGCGGCACCGGAAGCACTTGACTGTTGGGCCGGAACGGGAAGTAGTGCAGGGCGGCCAGCGGGATGTCGAAATGTTCGGCGACGTTGGCGGCCACCTCTTGATAGGTGGTCCCGGCAAGGAGCAGATCGGCACCGGCGGCGACCTCTGTCAGCGTCGCGCTCATGTCCTGCCAACCCTGGGTCATGTAGTCGCGGATTTCGGCTATCGCGCGGACCGGATTCTTGAGCTTGAAATGGTCGCGAAAAATGTCCGCATCGAGTTGCTGCTGAGAATCCACGCCGTAGCTGGCGGGCTGTGGAAGACCCGCGGATGCGACGAATGAAATCAGATTCGGCGGCACGGCCATCCGTACTTCGTGGCCCCTCCGGAGCAGTTCTCTGGCCACTGCGCCGCTCGGTTCGATGTCACCGCGCGTGCCGTGAATGGCGATCGCAAACTTCACAGCACACCGAATTTCCGTGTCTTCCAGCTATTTCCGTGCAGCGACCCGTACAATGGCAATTCGGGCGTGCGGCCACCGCGGGTGTGGCGCGAGCGGGGTGTCATCAAAAGTGGCACACACGATTACAGCATGGGGCCGACCATGCGGTTGGTTTGCGGCACAGATGTTGCTGCGCCAGTCGGTGCGTCAGATCGGTTTGCGGCGTGTAGCCTGTCGGGGATGCTGAAACGTGCCAGGCCAAGCGGTGCTTTGGCACATGCGGGTTTCGCCGCCCTCGGCAAGTACGTGGTGCGGCGTCCTGTCGTGGTTCTGGCAGCCTGGATCGGGATAGCCGCCGTCCTGTTTCTCGCGCTTCCGACGTTGATCGACGTTGCCAGCCGCCGCCCGCCGCCTTTCCTGCCTCCCGAAGCGTCGACGCTGATCGCCGGCAACGCGATGAAGAATGCGTTCCGCGAAGCTGACGCCGGCAACATCGCGGTCGTCCTGCTGACCAACGACAAGGGCTTCAGCAAGGACGACGAAGAGGTCTACCGCCGCCTGGTGGACAAACTCAACGCCGACAAGACCAACGTCAGGTCGACGCAGGACTTCATCCACATTCCCGAACTGCGCCAGGTGATGGCCAGTAAAGACGGGAAAGCGGTGCAGCTGCCGGTCAGCCTCGTCGGGAGCATGGGCACCGGACCGGGGCAGCTGGCCTACCGCAATGCCCTGAAGACCATCCAAGAGGTGGTCAAAGGCAGCGATCTGACGCTGAACATGGTGGGTGCGGCGGCCACCTTCCAGGACATCAACGACATCGGTGCCCGCGATCAGCACATGATCGAGACGGCCACCGGCATCCTGGTCTTCTCGATCCTCATCATCGTGTACCGAAGCGTGGTCGCGATGTTGCTGCCGCTGGTCACCATCGGTGTCTCGTTGATCGTGGCCCAACAGCTGGTGGCAGGCCTGGGCCTATTGGGTCTCGCGGTTGGGCCGCAGACCCTGGTGCTGATGACCGGCATGATGATGGGCGCGGGCACCGACTACGCCATCTTCCTGTTCAGTCGATATCAGGAGTTCATCCGACAAGGCGTCGCCAGCGATCAGGCGCTGATCTCTGCGCTGACGTCGATCGGTGAAGTCATCGCCGGTTCGGCCGGCACCGTGGCGATCACCTTCCTGGCGCTCTCGTTCGCCACGCTCGGGGTGTTCGCCACCATCGGCCCCGCGCTCGCGGTGACCGTCCTGGTCGGGTTCCTCGCCTCGGTGACGATGCTGCCCGCGCTGATCGTCCTGGTCGGGCGGCGCGGCTGGATCAAGCCCCGCAAGGACATGACGGGCCGGTTCTGGCGCCGCTCGGGCGTCAACATCGTGCGTCGCCCGGTCACCCACCTGGCCGGCAGCCTCGCGGTCCTGCTGGTTCTCGCCGGCTGCGCCACGCTCGTCCGCTACAACTACGACAACCGCAAGGATCTCGATCCGGATGCGGCGAGCAACGTCGCCTATACGGCCCTGAACAAACACTTCCCGGTCAGCACCACCATGCAGCAGTTCGTGCTGATCCAGTCGCCGCGCGACCTCCGCGCCCCGAAGTCGCTCGCCGACATGGAGCAGATGGCGCAGCGCATCGCCCAGCTGCCGCACATCGACGCGGTCCGCGGTATCACCCGCCCGACCGGCGATGTGCTGGAGCAGGCCAAGGCCACCTATCAGGCCGGTGAGGTCGGCAGCAAGCTCAAAGACGCCTCGAACATCATCAACAGCAATGACAGCAATCTGCAGAAGCTGGTCGACGGCGAGTACCAGCTGGCCGACGCCCTGAACCAGATTCGCACGCAGGTGCTCGGGGGGATCGGCCCCGTGCGGTCCATGTTGAGCCAGATGTCCGCGATCCAGAGCAAGTACGGGGGCTCCAAGACCCTGGACGACCTGGACAAGTCGGCCAAGATGGTGTCCCAGATGACCTCGCTGGGCGACGCCGTCGGCGGGCAGCTGGTCCGGGTCGGTGACGTCTACAAATGGTCCGGCAAGGCCCTCGAGACGCTGAACGCCACGCCGTTCTGCAACTACTACCCGGCGTGCAACGACCTGAAGATCGGCCTGCAGAACGTCAACGAGGGCAACGATCCCGAGACGGTCCAGAAGGTCATCAACCTCGGCCACATGCTGCAGCAGTACAAGAGTGACCCCGGTATGGACGACAAGGTCCGGGGCATGGGCAGCAACATCGAGAGCATCACCAGCCTGCTCAAGCAGCTGCGGCTGTACGACACCGCGGATCTGGAGCGGCGCCTGCAGCAGGCGGTCGACGGTGTCAATCTGCTGGCCGATTCGAGCAAGCAGCTCGCCGACGGCGTGAAGCTGTTGGTCGACCAGGTCCGGGGGATGGGCGGTGGTCTGACCCAGGCCTCGTCATTCCTGCTCGGTATGCGGCGCGACGCGAACACGCCGCAGATGGCCGGTTTCTACGTGCCGCCCGAGATTCTGAGCCGGAACGAGTTCGAGAAGGCCGCGACGCTGTTCGTGTCCCCGGACGGGCACACCGTTCGCTACCTGGTGCAGACCGCGCTGAACCCGTTCGGCACCGAAGCCATGGACCAGACCAACGCGATCGTCAAAGCGGCGCAGACGGCGCTGCCGAACACGACGTTGTCCGATGCCAAGGTGTCGATGGTCGGTCTGTCCGCGGTGAACCGCGACATTCGCGACTACTACAACAGCGACATCCAGTACATCGTGATCGTCACCCTCATCGTGGTGTTCCTGATCCTGGTGCAGCTGCTGCGATCCGTCGTGGCCCCGCTCTACCTGGTGCTCTCGGTGGTGCTGTCGTACGGCTCGGCGCTCGGCATCGGCGTGGTGTTCTTCCAGTTCTTCCTGGGCTACGACATCTCCTGGAGTGTGCCCGGTATCGCCTTCCTGGTGCTCGTCGCGGTCGGCGCCGACTACAACCTGCTGTTGATATCCCGAATACGTGACGAAGCGAAATGGGGCGTGCGCTCGGCGATCGTGAAAACGGTCGCCGCGACGGGCGGCGTCATCACGTCTGCCGGTCTGATCTTCGCGGCGTCCATGCTTGCGATGACGGTCAGTAGCATCCTGGGCGCCGTCCAGCTCGGCTTCATCATCGGTGTCGGTCTGCTGCTGGACACGTTCATCGTCCGTACGGTCACGGTGCCGGCGACGGCGGCCCTGCTCGGTGACGCGAACTGGTGGCCGTCCAAGTCGCCGCGGCGTAAGCGCGAGGAGGCCGAGGAGGCACTGGCCCTGGCCAACACCGAACGGCTCATGGCCGAACGTGAGGCCCGGCATGCATCCGACGAGGCCGAACCCTGCCCGGACTGCGGCTACGCGGCGACGTGTGACGCCTGCCAGATGACGACGGCCTTCGAGGCCGCCGGCGCGGTACAGCACCGCGGCTTCTCGCTCGGCTGAGCGCGCGTCAGGCCGCAATACCGACGGCCGCTGTCGAGCCCTGAAACGACTACGGCCGCAACATCATCGATGTTGCGGCCGTAGTCGGTTACGGATGGGTCAGGCGTCCAGCCGCGCCAGTTCGCCCTTGCGGTACAGCTCGGTGCAGGCCTGGCGGCGGATCTTGCCGCTCGTGGTGATCGGGATCGAGCCCCGGCCGACCAGCACCAGGTCGGCGGCATTCACACCGTGCACCTGGGAGATGGCCGAGGTGATGTCGTGCTTGACCTGTGCCAGGTTCTCGCGGACCTCGTCCTCGGTCTCGCCGCGCTTCTTCATCTCGATGACGACGGCGAACTGTTCGACACCGTCCTCCTCGAAACCGACGGCGGCGGTACGGCCACCCGAGACCGCGCTGACGGTGGCCTCGATGTCGTCGGGGTACAGGTTGCGGCCGCGGATGATCAGCAGGTCCTTGATCCGGCCGATGATGAACAGCGAGCCTTCGGAGATGAAGCCGAGGTCGCCGGTACGCAGCCAGTACTCCGACGGGGTGCCCTCGGGAGCGTCCTCGAGTACGCCGCGGAAGGTCTTCTCGGTTTCCTCGGGCTTGTTCCAGTAGCCGGCACACACGTTCTCGCCGTGCGTCCAGATTTCACCGACGGTGCCCTCGGCAGCCTCGCGGCGGGTCTCCGGGTCGACGATGCGAACCAGGGGGGAGGGCGAGAAGCCGTAGCTCACGAGCGGGCTGCCGGACTCGACGCGCTCGACGATGCCGTCGGCAAGCTTCTCGGTGTCGAATTCCACGACCGTCGGCGGCTCGCCAGATTCGCGGGATGCCACGTAGAGGGTCGCCTCGGCCAGGCCGTAGCTCGGGCGGACAGACTTGCCCGGCAGCCCGAACTTGGCGAAGCGCTGGATGTAGCGCTTCACGGTGGTCGGCTGTACGCGCTCGGCGCCGCTGAAGACCGTCAGGACCGTGCTCAGGTCCTTGCCGGCCATGTCCTCGTCGGTGGTCCGCGCGGCGGCCAGGTCGAAGGCGAAGTTCGGCGCGGCGGTGATGACGTTCTTGTGGCTGCCCATCAACTGCATCCAGCGGGCGGGCTTGACCAGGAACGAGATGGGGCTGGTCATCACGGTGTGCCAGCCGCCCAGGATCGGCGTGCACACGCCGAGCAGCAGGCCCATGTCGTGGTACAGCGGCAGCCATGTCACCACGGTGCTGCCGGCCGGCGCGACCTTGCCCCACTCGGAGAAGAAGACCGCGATCATCTGCTCGTAGTTGGCCGAGACGTTGCGGTGCGAGACCATCACGCCGGCGGCGGTGCGGGTCGAGCCGGAGGTGTACTGCAGGTACGCGGTCTCGGGCCGAACTTCGCGGCGGGAGAACGGCTTACGACGCGTCTCCAGGTCCAGTTCGTCGACAGCGAGGACGACGGGGCTGCGGCCGTCGTCGTTCGGCGTCGCGTACTGCGCGACGGCGTCCTTGCTGGCCGCGGTGGTCAGGGCTACGACCGGCTGCGCATCCTTCATGACCGAGATGACGCGCTCGTCGTGGTGGCCCATGATCGGCTGGGTCAGCGGGACGGCGATCATGCCGGCCTCGAGGGCGCCGAGGAAGCCGACGACGTATTCGAGGCACTGCGGGGCGACGATCACCACGCGGTCGCCGATCTCACCGTGCTGGCGCAGTTCGTGCGCCACTGCGACGCTCTGCTGGTACAGCTGAGCCCAGGTGAGGGTCTTGGCCACGCCATCGGGGTCGGTGTCGTAGTCCATGAACGTGAAAGCCACGTCGTTGGGTTGCAGGCTGGCGCGCTCGCGCAGGACGGCCGGCAGAGACGACTCGATCACGGACACTTCCTCCTCGGGGATGTTCGGGCAGGGGTGAAGGCCGGGTGTCGTCGAAGGTGGTGAAACACAGTCAAACTGACACCGGGTGCCGGATAGCAGAGTAAGGCATCCTCGCAGATTTTGACGGATCGGGCCTTTTGCTGACGAGTCTCCGACGGTCAGCGCTGGAGGCTCAGTGGGCCGCCTTCGAGAACCACTTGGTCTTGATCAGCCACGAGTGCGCGGACGCCAGCGCGAAGACCCCGCCGCACATGCAGGCGAAGACCCAGACGAACTTGCCGTCTTCGAGGGGCTGCAGCTCGGGCACCAGCGATGTCAGGATGCGGGTGGCGCAGGCCATGATGCCGCTGGCGGTGGCGAACAGATAGATGTTGGCGATGCGCCGCGAGTCGGGGTTCTTGCGCAACACCAGCAGGGCGCGGCCGCCGAACACCAGCAGGTAGGTCAGGGTGCCGCACAGCACCAGCCAGTACGCGGCCAGCCAGCCGTCGGTGGGCATGGTGAACAGGTCGGGGGAGTACTCGCGACCGGCCACGCTCATCGAGAAGAGCGCGAGCAGCACCGGGATGCACAGGGTCGCGGGCCGCTCGATGTACTGCGTGAACATCTTCTGCATGGCGGCGTCGTCGGCCAGGCGGCCGATGGCGTTGTAGACGATGGCCGAGGCGGCCACGATGTAGCAGTCATGTCCGAGGTAGGCGGGCAGGTTCCACACACCGGTTGCCGAGTGGATGGCGCGGCCCAGGGTGTCGGCGGCCATCGGGGACATCAGGGCGACGGCGGCGGCCTGCAGCGCGATGTTGAGGGTCGCTGCCACTTCCCAGCGGCACGACCAGGTGACGCGACGAATCCACAAACTCCACGCCATACAGGCGAGAGTGATGGTGATGAGCAATGTGAGAGCCATGGTTGGAGCCTTTGCCAGCGCCTGCGAACGCTCAGATTCTACTGGTCATAGCGGCGGCGCATCAGCACGTCGCGTCATTTCCGACAACTTTGTGGCGCGTTTGGGGACCGCCGGCGCCGCCGTGGCAACCGCGAGGGGTGCCGATTGGATGTAGTTGATGACCTCGTCGTGGCTCATCAGGCCGAACCGAACCTGCAGGTCGGGATAGCTCAACCGGAAGTGATCGGCCACCAGGCGGAGTTCTTCCGCGTTGGGATAGTCGGCCTCTTTGATTCGCCGGTAGTACGTACTGCTCGACGTTCCGAGCGCACCGTAGATCTCCCTCGCTTCGACGTCGCCGTCGAAGATGTAGTCGAGCAGCGCCTTGAGCTGTCTGCCGTTCTGGTCTGTTCGGGGCACTCTGCCACGATAGACCCTTCCCCCCTTTGGTTGCTAGCAACTGTTTTTGCGACACATAAGCCGTAATTGACATGGGCGTCACAGTTTCGGGAGCTATGTCCCAAATTTGGGAATCGTGTTGTAGTGTGCATCACATGACTGTTGCGTATGCCGGCGCGATGGACGCCGTTCTTCCTTCTGCTGCTGCGGCGACAATGCATGTCGCCGACTACGAGTTCGGCGGTTACGACACCGTCGGTACTGAGGTCGATATGCGGCGCCTCGAGGCATCGCTGTCGCCGGTGATCACGGCCGAGCTCGAGGGCGCGGTCGAATATCTGGGAGTCGATGCCGAGGTGCTGCTGATCGGAGCGCTCGGCCGCGCGATCGAGCGGGTCTTCGGGCCCGGCCGAGCCGCGGTCGACGTGGCCGCAGCGAAGGAACGCTCTGGCGGCGGACTCGCTGTGATTCGTCAGCTCGAGGTCGACGCCGTCTCGGCATCCGAGGTGGACGCCACCACGATGGTGCAGTCGGTGCGCGCCGCGCTGGCGGCCGCCACCGCAGACCCGAATGACGTTGCCGACGTGTTGTTCAGCTACGGCATGTCCGCGATCGACGGCGAGCACCCCGGCCCGGCGCACACTCTCGAGGTTCGTGCGTGCCACACCGGTGACGAGCTGCACGTCGATTGGTGGTACGCCCGGCATCAGTTCGAGCCCTACACCGTGGAAGAACTCGCCGAGCAGTTCTCCTACGCCGTCATCGAGCTGGCGTCGGAAGCCATCCCGGTCGCGGAGTAGTCCGGCGTGATCCATGGCGGCCCGCGCCCGTTAGAATCGCTGCATTCGCATCGATCCGGCCATCACCGGGGAGCATTCGGAAGAACGGCTGTAGCGGCCATGGCGGCTGCGGCTCAGTAGAACCGAACGGGTGGGCCCGTCATCGCCTGCAGTTGAGCGGCGCACGGGCGCGACCTCTCCGGGTCGGCTGTGCGCAAGCGGGGTGGTACCGCGGCGCTCGCGTCCAGACGCGAGATCGTCGTCCCCGTGCCTGGAACTGAGCACCGACTGGTGCAGACGGCACTGGAGACCACCGACGTGAGCGCGTACCCCAAAACCGCCAGCGGCACACCGAATTTCCCCGATCTCGAGACCGAGGTCCTGGAGTTCTGGGCCCGCGACGACACCTTCCGGGCCAGCATCGCGCGCCGTGACGGTGCCCCCGAATACGTCTTCTACGACGGGCCGCCGTTCGCCAACGGCCTGCCGCACTACGGCCACCTGCTGACCGGCTACGTCAAGGACATCGTCCCGCGTTACCGCACCATGCGCGGCTACAAGGTCGAGCGCCGGTTCGGCTGGGACACGCACGGACTGCCCGCCGAGCTCGAGGTGCAGCGTCAGCTCGGCATCTCCGACAAGGCCCAGATCGAGGCCATGGGCATCGGTGCGTTCAACGACGCCTGCCGGGCCTCGGTCATGAAGTACTCGAACGAGTGGCAGTCCTACGTCACGCGCCAGGCCCGCTGGGTCGACTTCGACAACGACTACAAGACCCTGGATCTGACCTTCATGGAGTCGGTGATCTGGGCGTTCAAGCAGCTGTGGGACAAGGGCCTGGCCTATGAGGGCAACCGCGTGCTGCCGTACTGCTGGAACGACGAGACGCCGCTGTCCAACCACGAGCTGCGCATGGACGACGACGTCTACCAGAGCCGGCAGGACCCGGCGCTGACCGTCGGCTTCGTCGCGACGGACGGCCCGGTGGCCGGTGCCCGCCTGCTGGTCTGGACCACGACGCCGTGGACGCTGCCGTCCAACCAGGCGGTCGCCGTCAATCCCGAGGTCACCTACGTGCAGGTGGTGGGTCCTGACGAGCAGAACTACGTGCTGGCCGAGCCGCGCCTGGCCGCCTACGCCCGTGAGTTCGGCGAGGAGCCGGTGGTTGTCGGCAGCTACCTCGGCGCCGAGCTGCTGGGTACGCACTACCTGCCGCCGTTCGCGTTCTTCGTCGACAGTGACAAGGCGCACAACGCTTTTCAGGTGCTGCAGGGCGATTTCGTCACCACCGAGGACGGCACCGGCATCGTCCACATGGCGCCGGCCTACGGCGAGGACGACAAGGCCACGTGTGACGCCGCCGGCATCGTGGCGGTCACCCCAGTGGATTCGACCGGGCGCTTCGACTCGACCGTGCCCGACTACCAGGGGCAGCAGGTCTTCGAGGCCAACCCGCAGATCATCAAGGACCTGAAGAACGGCACCGGCCCGGCGGCGATCAACGCGCCGGTGCTGCTGCGCCACGAGACCTACGAGCACTCGTACCCGCACTGCTGGCGGTGCCGCAATCCGCTGATCTACCGCGCGGTGTCGTCGTGGTTCGTCAAGGTCACCGAGTTCCGCGACCGGATGGTCGAGCTCAACCAGCAGATCACCTGGTACCCGGAGCATGTCAAGGACGGCCAGTTCGGCAAGTGGCTGTCCAATGCCCGCGACTGGTCGATCTCGCGAAACCGCTACTGGGGCAGCCCGATTCCGGTGTGGAAGTCGGACGACCCGGCCTACCCGCGCATCGACGTCTACGGCAGCCTCGACGAGCTGGAGCGCGACTTCGGTGTCCGCCCGGACAATCTGCACCGGCCCTACATCGACGAGCTGACCCGGCCCAACCCCGACGACCCGACCGGCAAGTCGACCATGCGCCGCATCGAGGACGTCTTCGACGTCTGGTTCGACTCGGGCTCGATGCCCTATGCGCAGGTGCATTACCCGTTCGAGAATCAGGACTGGTTCGACGGCTCGGCCGGCGAAGAGGCCCACTTCCCGGGCGATTTCATCGTCGAGTACATCGGCCAGACGCGCGGCTGGTTCTACACCATGCACGTGCTGGCGACGGCGCTGTTCGACCGCCCCGCCTTCAAAACCTGTGTGGCACACGGCATCGTGCTCGGCAACGACGGCCAGAAGATGAGCAAGTCGCTGCGCAACTACCCGGACGTGTCCGAGGTGTTCGACCGCGACGGCTCGGACGCCATGCGCTGGTTCCTGATGGCCTCGCCGATCCTGCGCGGCGGCAACCTGATCGTCACCGAACAGGGCATCCGTGACGGCGTCCGGCAGGTGCTGCTGCCGGTGTGGAACGCGTACTCGTTCCTGGCGCTGTACGCGCCGAAGAAGGGCACCTGGCGCACCGACTCGACCAACGTGCTGGACCGCTACATCCTGGCCAAGCTGGCCGACCTACGCGACACCCTGACCGAATCGCTGGATGCCTGCGACATCTCGGGCGCGTGCGAGCAGCTGCGCCAGTTCGCCGAGGCGCTCACCAATTGGTATGTGCGACGGTCACGTTCGCGGTTCTGGGAAGAGGACGCCGACGCCATCGACACCCTGCACACCGTGCTGGAGGTGACGTGCCGGCTGGCCGCGCCGCTGCTGCCGCTGGCCACCGAGGTGATCTGGCGCGGGCTGACCGACGAACGCTCGGTGCACCTGACCGACTGGCCCGAGGCCGGGGTGGTCCCGGCCGACCCGGAGCTGGTGGCGGCCATGGACCGGGTGCGGCAAGTAGCCTCGACCGGATCCTCCTTGCGCAAGGCCAAGAAGCTGCGCGTGCGGCTGCCGTTGCCGAAACTGACTGTGGCGGTGGACAACCCGTCGGCCCTCGCGCCTTTCAAGGATCTCATCGCCGACGAGCTCAACGTCAAGGCCGTCGAGCTCACCGACGACATCGACGCCTACGGCAAGTTCGAGTTGGCCGTCAACGCCCGCGTCGCCGGTCCGCGCATCGGTAAGGACGTGCAGGCCGCGATCAAGGCGGTCAAGGCCGGCGAAGGCGTCGTCAATCCTGACGGCACGTTGGTGGCAGGGCCCGCTGTCCTGCTTCCCGAGGAGTACAGCTCGAAACTCGTTGCCGCAGAACCGGAGTTCACCGCGGCGCTGGCCGACGGTGCCGGCCTGGTGGTGCTCGACGCCACGGTCACCCCCGAGCTGGAGGCCGAAGGCTGGGCCAAGGACCGCATCCGCGAACTGCAGGACCTGCGCAAGGCGACGGGGCTGGACGTGTCCGACCGCATCACCGTGACGCTCGCCGTGCCGGCAGACAAGCAGGAGTGGGCGGCCACCCATGCCGGCCTGATCGCCGGCGAGATCCTGGCGACCGAGTTCACCGTCGTGGACGCGGCTGAGCTGGCCGACGGTGCGGACGTCGGCGACGGCGTGCGGGCCGCGATCGCCAAGGCCTGACGGCGCGGGCGCGGGTCAGCCACTGACCCGCGCCGACCGTCCCTCGAACGTCACGGAGTCGCCGGGGCGCAGCTGGCGTCCGCGCCGCGTCTCGACCTCGCCGTTGACGCGCACCATGCCGTCGCCGATCACCGCCTTGGCGTCTGCTCCGCTGTCGATCAGTCCGGCCAGCTTGAGAAACTGGCCCAGCCGGATCGATTCGTCGCGGATCGGCACGTCGTTCATGTCCAGAAGGGTATCCACCTAGCATTGGCCACTGTGGATCGCTGGGTCCTGCACCTGGACATGGATGCCTTCTTCGCGTCCGTCGAACAGTTGACCCGGCCTACCCTGCGGGACCGGCCGGTGCTGGTCGGCGGGCTCGGCGGTCGTGGCGTGGTGGCCGGCGCCAGTTATCAGGCCCGCCGATTCGGTGCCCGCTCGGCGATGCCCATGCATCAGGCCCGCCGACTGGTGGGTGCTTCCGCCGTGGTGCTGCCGCCGCGGGGCGCGGTGTATTCGGTGGCCAGCCGACGGGCGCTCGACGCGGTCCGGGCGGTGGTGCCGGTCTTGGAGCAGCTGTCGTTCGACGAGGCTTTCGGTGAACCTGCCGAGCTGGTCGGCGCCGCGCCAGACGAGGTCCGGCGGTTCTGCGAGGACCTGCGGGCGGCGGTGCGTGCCGAGACGGGACTGGTGGCCTCGGTCGGTGCGGGTTCGGGCAAGCAGGTCGCGAAGATCGCGTCAGGGCTGGCCAAGCCCGACGGGGTGCGCATCGTCAGTGGGGAAGAGCAGGGGCCGCTCCTGGAAGCCTTGCCGGTGCGCCGGCTGTGGGGGATCGGGCCCGTCGCCGAGGAGAAGCTGCACCGGCTGGGTATCGAGACCATCGGGGCGCTGGCGGCGCTCAGCGATGCCGAAGTCGCCGACGTGCTCGGCGGCACGGTCGGGCCGGCGCTGCACCGGCTGGCCCGCGGCATCGACGACAGGCCGGTGGCCGAACGTGCCGAGGCCAAACAGATCAGCGCCGAGTCCACATTCCAGGTGGACCTGACGACCCTGGATCAGCTGCGCGACAGCATCGGGCCCATCACCGACCACGCGCACCGGCGGCTGCAGCGCGACGGCCGCGGCGCCCGCACGGTGACGGTCAAGCTGAAGAAATCCGATATGAGCACGCTGACCCGTTCGGCGACGCTGCCGTACGCGACCACCGACCCGTCGACCTTGGCGGCGACGGCCCGCCGGCTGCTGCTCGACCCGGTCGAGATCGGCCCGATTCGCCTTGTGGGCGTGGGATTTTCGGGTCTGACCGATGCCCGTCAGGAGTCGCTGTTCCCGGAGCTCGAGCTGGCGGACGACGGCGAGGTCGCAGTGTCCGCGGGTCAGGCCGGACCGCTGAATGCCGCGCCCGCCGAATCCCCGTGGCGCATCGGCGACGACGTTGCGCATCCGGAGCACGGCCACGGTTGGGTCCAGGGGGCCGGGCACGGTGTCATGACGGTGCGGTTCGAAACCCGAGCCAGCGGCCCCGGTATCGCGCGCACCGTCGCGGCCGACGATCCGCACATCACCCGCGCCGACCCGATCGAGAGCCTCGACTGGCAGGAGTACCTGGCGCAGTTGCCGAGCGAAGACGGCGGGGGCTAGGCCCACTCGGCGAAGAGTCCGTTCGCCGGTATGCCGGCCGCCAGGGCCGCCATGAGCAGCACACGCGCCTGAGCGGCCCGCAGCCCGCCCGCTGAGACCGCTCCGGCGTCGATCAGTGCCCGGCCAGGGCCGTAGCCCGACGTGACCCGGGTGCCCGGCACCCGGGTGGCGATGGCCACTGAGACACCGGCGGCACACAGGCGCTGGACCCCGGAAAGCACCTTGGACCCCGCATTGCCCGAGCCGAGCGATTCGAGCACGATCCCGCCGGCGCCGGCCGCCACGAACGCATCCATCGCCAAGGCGTCGCTCCCCGCGTATGCGGCGACGATGTCGACGCGTGGCACGGACGCGGCCGACAAGGCGCCGAGCAGCGGCCGCCGTTTGGCCGCGTCGGGCACGAACGAGCCCTCCCTGATCGATCCCACGGCGGTGCCGACCAGCCCGTGCCCGGCCTTCGTCATTCCCAGCGGTTGCCACACCCTGCCCGCCATGCTGACCAGGACGCCGAGGTCGCGGGCGGACGGGCTCGCGGCCACGGTGATCGCCTCCCGCAGGTTGGCCGGGCCGTCGGCGTCGGGCGCGTCACTGCTGCGCATGGCGCCTGTCAGGACCACCGGTGCGGCACCGGCATAGGTGATGTCGAGCCACAGTGCGGTTTCTTCCATGGTGTCGGTGCCGTGGGTGATGACGATCCCGTCGGCGTCACCGGCGGCCTGTACCGCAGCCCCGATCCGGTCCCAATCGGCCGGGGTCAGCTCGGAGCTGTCGACGGACATCAGGTCGACGGTGTCGACCTGGACGCCGACGCCGAGGCCGCCGACCAGATCGGTGGCGCTGCGCGTCGGCCGCGCAATCCCGTCTTGGTCGGTGCTGGTGGCGATGGTGCCTCCGGTGGCGATCACGACGACGCGACTCATGGGCGAAATTGTTCCTCACGGCGTCTTTGGGATGATGGGGGAGTGACTGATGAATCCACGGAGCCGGCGCAGCCCCAGAACCGACCCGCCCCGCGGCGCCTGCGGCTGTTGCTGATGGTGGCGGCGCTGGTGCTGGGCCTGGACGTGGTGACCAAGGTGCTGGCGGTGAAGCTGCTGGTGCCCGGCCAGCCTGTCGAGATCATCGGCGACACCATCACCTGGACGCTGGTCCGCAATTCGGGTGCGGCCTTCTCGATGGCCACCGGCTACACCTGGGTACTGACGTTGATCGCCACGGGTGTGGTGCTGGGCATCATCTGGATGGGTCGGCGCCTGGTCTCGCTGTGGTGGGCGCTGGGTCTGGGCATGATCCTCGGCGGTGCGGTCGGCAACCTCATGGACCGGTTCTTCCGGTCGCCTGGGCCGCTGCGCGGGCACGTGGTGGATTTCCTTTCCGTCGGCTGGTGGCCGGTGTTCAACGTCGCCGATTCGGCGGTGGTGTGTGGGGCGGTGCTACTGGTCGGCCTGTCGATGTTCGGATTCGACTTCGACACCGAGGGCAAACGACCTCAGGAGACCGAATCCGCAGAAACTGTTGCAGAACAACAGGATTCGCCTGCTTCGCCAGAACCGGCCGCGACGGCCGTCGACGAGGCTGAAACGGGCCGATGAGCAGCCGTTCGATGCCGGTCCCCGAAGGACTGGCCGGGATGCGGGTGGACGCGGGCCTGGCTCGCCTGCTCGGGTTGTCGCGGACCGCGGTGGCCACGATCGCCGAAGACGGCGGGGTCGATATCGACGGCGCGCCGGCGGCCAAGTCGGACAAGCTGGTGGCCGGCTCCTGGCTTGAGGTCCGGCTGCCGGAGGCGCCGAAACCGGTGGAGAACACGCCGCAGGAGATCGAGGGCATGGGGATCCTCTACTCCGATGCCGACATCGTCGTCGTGGACAAGCCGGCCGGGGTGGCCGCGCACGCCTCGGTGGGCTGGACGGGCCCGACCGTCCTCGGCGGGCTGGCCGCAGCCGGCTTCCGGATCAGCACGTCGGGCATCCACGAACGGCAGGGCATCGTGCACCGCCTCGACGTGGGTACCTCGGGCGTCATGGTGGTGGCACTGTCCGAACGGGCGTACACGGTGCTCAAGCGGGCGTTCAAACATCGCACTGTCGACAAGCGCTACCACGCGCTGGTGCAGGGCCACCCTGATCCGTCGAGCGGCACCATCGACGCGCCGATCGGCCGCAGCCGCGGCAACGACTGGAAGTTCGCGGTCACCGAGGGCGGCCGGCACAGCATCACGCACTACGACACCGTCGAGGCGTTCGTGGCCGCGAGTCTGCTCGACGTACATCTGGAGACCGGGCGGACACATCAGATCCGGGTGCATTTCTCGGCGCTGCATCACCCGTGTTGTGGCGACCTGACCTACGGGGCCGATCCGACGCTGGCGAAAAAGCTTGGGCTCGAGCGACAGTGGCTGCACGCGCGGTCGCTGGGTTTCGCGCACCCGGCGGACGGCCGGTGGATCGAGATCACCAGCGAGTACCCGCCGGAATTGCAGCACGCCCTGGACGTGTTGCACCGGCAGTGACCACAACCGCGACGGCCACTTCGCACCAGAACCGGGGCCTGCTGCTCGGGCTCGGCGCCTACGGCACGTGGGGCCTGTTTCCCGCGTTCTTCCCGCTGCTCAAACCGGCCACGGCGTTCGAGGTGCTGGCCCACCGCATCGTCTGGACTTTGCTGCTGATGTTCGTGGTGCTGGCCGCCGGCCGCCGCCTGGGTGACCTGCGCCGGCTGTCGGGCCGTACCTGGGGTCTGCTGATCGCGGCCTCGGCGTTGATCTCGCTGAACTGGGGCATCTACATCTACGCGGTCAGCAACGGCCACGTGGTCGACGCGGCATTGGGCTACTTCATCAACCCGCTCGTGAGCGTGGCGCTGGGCGTCGCGGTATTCGGCGAGCGCCTCAATCGGGCCCAGGCCACCGCGTTGGCCATCGGCGCGGCTGCGGTGATCGTGCTCGCGGTGCAGGCCGGTGAGATTCCGGCGATCGGCCTCGGCCTGGCCGTCTCGTTCGGGGTGTACGGCGCGGTCAAGAAGGTGGTTCCCGCTGATCCCCGGGTCAGCGTCGGCGTCGAGGCCGGGGTGGCCGCCCCGTTCGCGCTGGCCTACCTCGTCGTCCTCACCGCCGCGGGGCAGGCGACGGTGCCGGCGCTGGGAATCGGGCATACGGTCCTGATGATGTTGTGCGGCCCGGTGACCGCCCTCCCATTGCTGATGTTCGCCGGTGCGGCGCAGCGCCTTCCGCTGGTCACGATGGGGCTGCTGCAGTACCTGACGCCGGCGCTGCAGATGGCCTGGGGCGTTGTCGTGGGCCATGAGCCGATGCCGGCGGGCCGGTGGGTCGGCTTCGTGCTGATCTGGTTGGCGCTGGCCGTGCTGACGGGCAGCGCGATCGGCAGGCGCAGGGGCGGTGGCCGCGCGACCACCACCGTCGTCGACGCGGCAGTTGCTCCGTCGTCATTGCCCTGAGCAGACCCGGTACTGTCGTCGTCTGGGAGATTCGGGCCACAACGGTGGCCGGCTATCAGGGGAGTGCCAATTTGAGCACGCGTTACGAGCGTGGACGCCTACTGCGTGAACGTTGGTTCGGGAGACTTGCAGCGTATCGGCTGACGCCCACGGTGGCGGTTGCGCTCGTTGTGGCACTGCTCGTGCTGTTGGTGGTGCGCGCGTTGGTGTCGACTTCGTTGTCGCACGATGACGGCATCACCATGGTCACCGCGACCTGCAATGTCGGGCGCTGGGCGCAGTACATCCCCAGTGGCCAATGGGTGCCTGTGCAGACCTGGCAGGACTATTGGAGTCTGCAGAACCCGGGATGCTTCGAGCGGATTCGCACCGATCTGGCGCACGCTGACATCCATCCGCCGCTGTATTTCTGGCTGCTGCACATCTGGTTCTCGATTTTCGGTGTTTCGATCCCGGCCGCGGCGATGCTGAACGTCGTCCTCGTTGTCGTGACGGCGCTGGTGCTCTTTGCCGTGTGCCGGGTCCTCGGGGTCCCCACCTCCCTGGCGGCGGCCGCCACGTTGACGTGGGGGTTCACCATGGCGGTCCGGGCCAGCGCGTTCGCCATCCGCCAATATGCGTTGCTCGGCCTGTGGTCGGCGCTGCTGTTGTTGTTGGTCTGCCTGTGGTTCACCCGCCACAGATTCGGCTATCTGGCGGCACTCGCCCCTGTCATCGCGCTGGGCCTGCTCACGCAGTACTTGTTCGTCATTCCCGCCGGGTTTGCGGTGCTGCTCGTCGGCGTCGCCATCGTGGCCCGCAGGCGGTACTGGGAGTTGGCCGGTCTGGCCGCCGTCGGCGTCGTCGCCCTCAGCGTGTTCGCCTTGGGGAACCCGGGGTTCTGGGAGTCATTCCATCGCGGCGGCCTGCAGGCGCAGCACTTTTCGTGGACCATGCTTCCGGTCCGGATCGTGGCACTGCTGGGCCCGCTGTACGAGATGTTTGCGCCGATCGATCCCGCGTACCAGTCGTATGGCGTCGAGGTCGGCGCCGTCGTCGGCGGTGTCCTGACACTGGTGGTGGTCACACCGATCCTGTGGATCGCCGCCAAGTGGGTGGTGCGTCGTCATGGCGGGTGGCATGAATTCGTTCCGACCGCACCGGCAGTGCCGTTGCAGCTGTTCTTCAGTTGCTGGCTCAGCATCATCGGGCTGTACGTCTTTTTCATCAGCCCCGTGCATTCCATGCGTCCGCTCTACCTGTATTTCATCACCCCGTTTCTGTTCGTCGGGCTTGCGGTGGCGGCTCGGCGTTCGCAGGTGGTGGTTGCGGTGCTGTCGGTGCTCCTTGTCTTCCAGGTCGCCGGGGTGACAGCGGCGACGGTGCACGCCGGCGTCCGCTACACGCAGGCTGCCGCGCTGGTGCCGGGATCGGACGCCGCGATCGTGATCGATTCCAATCGGCGTGGCATCGTGCCGCCGACGTTGTGGTCGGTTCCGGCCGGAGCGATGACCTACGTTGCCGGCCAGGACGAATTGATCAACCATTTTCCGGATCTGTCCGGCATCGCGAATCGGCGCCTCTATTACGTGAGCAGGGTCTTCCTTCCCCAGGATGTGTATGGCAATTCGATCGCGAAACGCAAGCGCATCCTCAAGGAATTCGCTGATCGGGGCTACGTCCCCGAGCGCTCCGCGATCAATCCCGAGCTCGGCGGCGCGGAGGTTTTTCAGCTCGTGCGCGTGAAGAGGTAGAAGTCGGCGAAGCTGGTGTTGTCCGGGTCCTTCTTCGAGTACGGATAAGCGTTCGGGATGCGCTCCGTGAGGACGAAATCAGGCTGGTTGGCCTCGACCCACCGGGTGAACTCGCGGTGGCGGACGTGCGGTGACGACCATGCCCGGTCCTCGTTGCTGGCGTACACGATGACGAACTTGGTTGCGGCACTGAATAATTGGCGCATGTAGGCGTCGAAGACGTCGTCCTCCACCAGGTGGTAGATCACGTCCAGCGACAGTGCGAGGTCGGCCCTGTGCGCCTCGGTTACCTCGCTCGTGTGAAGAAACGAGATCGACTGGTCGCCGCTGAATCTGCGGCGGGTTGCCTCGAGCACGGTGTGCGACACGTCCACGCCGACATAGGACGGGTAATGCGCCAGCGCCAGCTGGGCGCCGTCGCCCGACCCGAATTCGATGACACTCTCGACATTGTTGGTTGCGACGAAGTCGTTGATGACATCGGCTTTGAACGCCGCGAGGCGGTTGTACGACCCTGCGCCCGAATTTCCCCCGCGCCGGTAGCGTTGCTCCCAGTAGTCCCGTGAGTTGTCGAATGCCGAAACCTTCAGGACCTTTCGCAGCGCATTCTGAAATCGATGTAGCCGCTCATCCGCTGACTGGGCAACCTTGTACATGGCTCCTGTTTCTTCTCGGGGTTCGAAGGTCAGATGTCGACGGTGGTGCGGTGCCGGTCGTTGGAGAGCCACGCCCGCCGGGTGGGCTCGGAGATGGCATCGTTGGCCGTGCCCTGACCGTCCCAAAGCCCTCGGTTGGATGCCATGACCCGGGGCCACCAGTAAGCGGCGACATCGCGGACCTGACGGATGGGGGTTCCGGTCGCCACGGCGGCGTAGTGCAACCAGTAGTCGTCGGCGAAGGGGCACACCGTGGTGAACTCGTCGCCGCGGGCCCTGAGGGTGCAGAGCAGCTCCGGGGGATAGGCGACGCCGGACACGCCGGTCGCAAAGATGGTTTCGTCGGCATCGGTGGTCGAGCACATCGGCCACGAGCAGTAGGGCCCGTCGGAGCGGATTCGGGCCCGGAAGGCGGGTGACCTCGTCGGGCCGGTGCGCGTCGAGGAGCTCAGCGAGCCACGTGGAGGGGTAGTAGACGTCGTCGTCCGCGGTGACGAGGGTGCGCTCGGGTTCGTCCGGCCAGATCTCGTTGACGTACGGGAAGTACTTCTTGTGCGGGCCGTAGTCGTGGCAGTGGCGAATTTCCAATCCGCGTGCCTGCAATCGCTTCAATGGCGCCGGCGGGTTTGCGAAGGCGTCGTCGTCGTCCAGCCACAAGATCAACCGGTGCGGCTTGACGGTGCCCGCACCAATGGTTTCGATTGTTTGCCATACCGTGGAAATCCGCTTGCCGTAGCTGGTCAGGGACACGTTTGCGGCGCCGTCTCCGACGATCGGGTCGACGGATCGGTGATTTCTGATGTGCAGTCGTGCACTGAGCGTGCCGAACTCGGCGAACGTCAATGCCCACCCGACTGGATCGGTTGGATCAATACCAATATTGCGCATGGCCCCCCGGCCTTTCACACCGTGTAGCGCACACGGATTGGTCGTTTATGCGGCGTGGCGAGTGTAACCCGGTAAGTCGGAAGTTTTGATGAATTCGATGTTATTTCGGTGACGACTTCGTTGACCGAGGGCGTAATTCAGTTGTCATGTGATGGCAACTCTGGTGCGCAGATATGTCTCCGGAAGGCGCGCGTTATGATATCGCACCGGTGCTCATGCAGGAAATCATCAGGTGACCATCAGGATTTGCCATATTCCGATTATCGAACTGAATTCGCACTGTTCACCGCACTCGTGGCGACCCTGCAGTGTTTGCTTCTCGGTGGTGACGCAAAGCCTTCGGCCTGTGCTCCAAACCCGTGTGACCTGCAACTGGGCGGCGCGGGCGTCGATTGGTCGACCGGTGGAGCCCGGTCGCTCCGGCGCTGCCGACCGCACGATCGGGTCGTGGCGAATTTTCACGTAATCGACATTTTGTATGGCATGGATATGCCCGTTTATCATTTGTTGATTCGCTCAATATGCCCGATATCGGTTGGCGCAGCGCGCATTGTGCGCACGCTTCTGGAGTTGGCAAATTCTGACGCGTGCGATGCCGAGGTGGCCACCAGGGCGGTCGTCCGGCATTCGGCTTCGGCGAGGATGATCACATTCGCACTGAAATTTGCCGGTGACATCCACGTGGGGCGCAATTCGCGTCGGTTCGAGGACCGCGACTTTCTGTCCGATGGTGCGGTCATGGCAAATTAGCTTCGCTAATGCATTTCCTGGTCCCGGGTATATGGCGTGGCACATCATGCGTTGCCGCGCCGTCACCGGTGCGTACGCGGCCAAAGGCATCGTGGGGTTGTGTTGCGAATACGGGCAATCGGCACGTTGGGGCCACATTGCCGGTGCATCACGGGCATCAGTCCGGCTGAGCCTCCGGGACGCGATGTGGTGTACTTAGCTAGGACGACTCGGCGTCTGTCGGAGAAAGCCGCAGCAGACACCAAACGGCGAGGGGAAGTATTGGCGGACAGACTCGATCAGGCCGGATATGACACCGTTGTCATGATCGATCCCGTCGAGGTTCGCTGAGGGCACGCCGAGTTCGCTGAGAAGTAATCGACCGATGGCCCGTGTGTGGTCGCAACATACTGCTAGAGCCTGGAGTTCAGCTAGATGAAAATGAGCGTGATTGGAACGGGCTATCTGGGCGCCGTTCACGCCGCGTGCATGGCACATCTCGGCCACGAGGTCGTCGCGTACGACACCGACGCCTCGAAGATCGCGGCCCTGTCGGGTGGGACCTCACCGTTCTACGAGCCGGGGTTCGACGAACTGCTCGCTGCGGTGCTCGCCACCGGTCGGCTGCGCTTCACGCAATCCGTGCATGAGGCGGTGTCCGGCGCCTCGGTGCACTTCGTCTGTGTCGGGACCCCGCAGCTGGCCGGCTCCGACGCTGCCAACATCGAGTACGTCGACAGCGCCTTCCGCGCGGTGGCCGCCAACGCTGACTGCGCCGGGCTCGTCGTCGGCAAGTCGACCGTTCCGGTCGGTACGGCCCAGCGTCTCGCCGCGGAAGTGGCGAAGACGTCGTCACACCTCGAAGTCGCGTGGAATCCGGAATTCCTCCGGGAGGGCAAGGCGATCGAGGACACCCTGCAGCCGGACCGCCTGGTGTTCGGGGTCACCTCCGAATACGCAGAGAAGACTCTGCAGGAGGTGTACGGCGCCCTGCTCGACGGCGGTACGCCGTATCTGACCGCGGACCTGCCGACCTCCGAACTGGTGAAGGTCGCCGCCAATGCCTTTCTGGCGACCAAGATTTCGTTCATCAATGCCATGGCCGAGGTGTGCGAGATCGTCGACGCCGACGTGACGGTGCTCAGCCGCGCGCTGGGGTACGACGATCGCATCGGCAAGCGCTTCCTCAACGCGGGTCTGGGCTTCGGTGGCGGCTGCCTGCCCAAGGACATCCGCGCGTTCAGCGCCAGGGCCGGCGAACTGGGCGCCTCCGATGCGCTCCGGTTCCTGCACGAGGTCGACAAGATCAACCTCCGTCGGCGCGAGAAGGCCGTCGCAGTGGCCCGAGCGCTCGTCGGTGGGGAGTTCCTCGGCAAGAGCATCGCCGTCCTGGGTGCGGCGTTCAAGCCCAACAGCGACGACGTCCGCGATTCCCCCGCGTTGAACGTGGCGGCCGCCATGCACCTGAAGGGTGCCGACGTGCGTGTCCACGATCCCAAGGCGATCGACAACGCCAAGGCCCGGTTCCCGACGCTGGGCTACTTCGACAGCGTCGAGGACGCCTGCCGGAATGCGGATCTGGTCGTGCTGGCTACCGAGTGGGACGAGTACACCAACCTCGATCCCGAGGCATTCCGGGCGCTCGTGAAAGAGCCGCTGCTGCTGGACACGAGGAACGTCATCGATCGGGAGAACTGGTCGCGCGGCGGGTGGCAGGTGTACTCGCTCGGGCGTGGCGGACTGCACGTCTGATCCGCAGCCGCACCACTGCTCGACGAACTTGCGATAGAGGAGGTTGATCCATGACGGGTCAGACCATCGAGGTGATCATTCCGGTCCGCGACATGGCCGACCACCTCCCGGGGTTGCTGCGGCCGTTGCTCGATCAGCTGTCCGATGGCGACCGCGTCACCGTCGTCGACGACGCATCCGGCGACGACACGGCAGCGGTGGCACGGTCACTGGGCGCCAACGTCATCACGCTGGCCAAGAGCGGTGGCCCGTACTACGCGCGCCAGGTCGCCGCGAGCAGGTCCGCCGCTGACATCCTGCTGTTCATCGACGGGCGCTGCCGGCCGCTGCCGGGTCTGCTCGACGCGCATCGTGCGCTGCAGAGCCGACCCGGAATTGTGCTGTCCTGCACCAACGTTCGTACCCTGTCGGGGCCGACCCTGGCGGCCCGGATGGCCGCCAAGATGCAGCCCTTCATGCTTCCCCGCGGCGGCGGCGCGATGAAAGCCGTTGTGGGACTGGTGCCGCCGCGACCCGACTACTACCCGACGTGCAATCTCGGTATCGACCGCATCGCCTTCGAGAAGGTGGACGGCTTCCGGGCGATGCGTGGTGGCGGCGATCTCGACATCTGCTGGCGCATCCAGGACCAGTCGCTCGGCACGATCGGAACCGATACCCGGGTGTTGATGGAGTGGGAGCCGCGGGCATCGCTGCGCGACCTGGCCAGTCAGTGGAAGCGGTACGGCAACAGCAATGCCTACATCCGCTGGGCGCATCGCAATGACAACCTGGCCAAGGTCGACCCGGCCTCGTCATACGTCTCGCCTTCGGAAGCGTGGGCGACGGCTCGAACCGAGCTGCGGCGCTCGCCGTCCGAACTGGCGGCCATCGCGGTGCTGGGCCTCGCGTTCCAGTACGGCTATTTCGCCGCGCAGTTCAAGCGTTCGGAGTTCGAGATGCCGGTTCACATCGAGGTGCCCGGAGACGCCGAGTCCCTTTAGGCCTGTCCCGGCGGGCTCAGCCGCCGATGTTGCCGCTTTCGACCGCGGCGCGGTACCTGCGGACGGTGATCGGCACGAACAGGGCGCCGAGCGCCACGCTCCAGGCGAGCGTCAACAGAATCGGCTGCCAGGGTGCGGTCCCCGACGACAGCGCCCGCATGGCCGCCACGGCCGGCGCGATCGGCTGGTACTCGACGAGGGGCCGGAACAGCGCCGGAATCTTGGCGGGCGGGATGAGCGGTGCGAACGCCAGGCCCATGCACACGGTGTTGGTCCACGTCAGGATGACCCGGGCCTGTGGTTTCAGCGCCAGGGAGATCACGATGGTCGCGAACACCACGACCACGACGACGGGAATCAAGAGATAGCCGAGCAGTGCGGCAGCGCTCCCCGAGAAGCGGAAACCCATCGCGTATCCCATCGCGACGACCAGCGCCGATGCGATGAAGGTCCGCACGGCTTCGGCCAGGAGCGCGCCGGTCAGCGGTGACAGCCGGTGCACCGGCATGATCCAGAGCCTGGTGAGCAGGCCGCTGTCGCGGTCGTGCGGCACCGCGAGACCGGCGCCGATCGAGCCGGACATGGCGCCGGCCAACGTGCAGACCGGGATCAGCACGTCCAACCCGCTGTTGCCGGTGAGGCGGACCATCGACTTGCCGACCAGGATGCCGTAGATGACGAGCAACATCGTGGGGAACAGCAGCGCCTGGAGGGGCACCATCGGGTACCGGCGCCATTGGATGAACAGTCGGCCCGCGAAGATCCAGCTCTCCGTCAGCAGCGAATGTTTCTGCTGTGCACTCGAATTCACGATGTTCGCCCTTGCAGTCGGACGGCGATTGCGCCGAAAACCACCAACATCCCGACGCACCACACCAAACTGGTGCCGAGATTTCCCATCGCGACGTCACCGGTGGTGAAGCCACGCAATGTGTCGGTGATCTGCGAGACGGGCTGGTACTGCACAAAGCCATGGAGCCACGACGGGAATGCGTCAACCGGTGCCAGTCCGGTCGACAACAACACGAGGACCAGCTGCGGGATCATCAGTAGCTGGCTGGCGACCTCGGTCCGTTCGGACTTGGTGCCGGTTGCGTCGGCACCGAAGGACACCGCCAGCGTCAGCGTCAGGGCGAGCACGACAAACGCTGCGGTGTAACCGAATCCGGTGGTCAGGCGAAACCCGAAGAGATATGCGCCGAGGATCGATGCCAGGAGCGCCAGCACTCCGCGAACCAGGCTGTAGGCCATCCGGGCCATCAGTGGGGCGTAGGGCGAGATCGGCAGCGTACGCATGCGGGCGCTGAGGCCGCTGGCCTTCTCCGATGCCGCCCGGTCGGTGGTGGTGAGGGCGCCGAACAACATCGCCTGGACGACCATCGCGGGCAGGACGTACTGGGCGTAGCTCATCTGGCCGGTGACGATGACGTCCCGCAGGAGGACGGTCAGGCCGATCATGCCGCTGAGCGGCACCAGCACCGCGAAGACGAGGTCCAGCCAGCCGCGGCGCAGCGTGCGGGCGGTCAGGAGGGCGAACGCGGTCACTTCGAGTTGACGGGGGTTGTGAGGTGCAGGAACACCTCGTCGAGCGACGGTCTGCGCAGCGAGATGTCGAGGAGTTCGACGCCGATCTCGTCCATCCGGCGGAACACCTCGGTCAGGGTCGCCACACCGCCCGGCGCCGGCACGGCGACCGACGACGCATCGGTGTCGACCTCGACCGACTCGAAATCCGCGAGCGCGGTGGCGATGCGGGGCAGATCGTCCACATTGACCGGTGTCATCTCGCAGTAGCTGGAACCGGTCTGGCGCTTGAGCTCGTCGGCGGTGCCACTGGCGACGACCTGCCCGGCGTTGAGAATCACGATGGAGTCGCTGAGGATGTCGGCCTCCTCCAGGTACTGCGTCGTCAGCAGCACGGTGATGCCCTCCGACTTCATGGAGGACACCAGATTCCAGACGTCGCGCCGGCTCCGCGGATCGAGCCCGGTGGTGGGCTCGTCGAGGAAGAGCACCTTCGGCGGGACGACGAGGGACACCGCGATGTCGATACGCCGGCGCATGCCGCCGGAATAGCCGCTGACCTGACGGTCGGCCGCGTGCCCCATGTCGAACTGGTCGACCAACTCGTCGGCCCGGTTGCGGGCCTCGCCGCGCCGTAGCCCGCGCAGGCGGCCGAACAGCACGAGGTTCTCCCGTCCGGTCAGGCGCAGATCCAGCGCCGCGTCCTGGCCCGTGACGCCGATGCTCTGACGCACTTTTGCCGGTTCGCGGGCGACGTCGTAGCCCGCGACGATTGCCTGGCCCGAGCTCGGTTTGAGCAAGGTCGACAGGATCTTGACCGTCGTCGTCTTGCCGGCGCCGTTGTGTCCCAGCAACGCACACACAGATCCGGTGGGGACGGAAAAGCTCACGTCGCGGAGCGCGGGAACGGACCCGCCGAAGGTCTTGGCGACGTTGTTGAGCTCGATCACGGACTCATACGATACAGAGAGCCAGAGCGCATTCAATTCGCGCAGCACGGCCTGTGATGTGGACATCATCACTTTGCGGTGACCGTATGTATGGCAGTGGAAGACGACGATCAGTTGCCGTAACTCTTCGTCGGCGACAAATTTTCGGGCAAATAAATAGCGGTACTCGCGACCGCGGTGGGATCCGGCTCCGGGCGAGTGGCGAGCGTGGCGGCGTCTATGCCGGTCATCGGATGGAATCAGAGGATCCGGACACGCGGGCGGGGCAAGCGAAGTCGGCGTTGGCTGAGTTGCGGTTGACCGGTTATCAGCTATGTCTTAGAGTTTGCTGAATCGTAAATATCCCTTCCCTGTGCGAGGACGTGGCATGGTGCAACTCGATGTTCTCCCAGTGAAGGCGACGCGCCGGAGGGGTCGCCCGGCAGGCACTGATTCAGCTCAGACGCGGGCTCGGATCCTGGGCGCCGCGCGCGAAGTGATCGCGGTCCGCGGCTACCACGCCACCACCATCCAGGCAATCGCCGAGATCGCCGAGTTGAGCCGTCCTACGCTGCATTACCACTTCCAGACGCGCGAGGACATCTACCACTGCCTGCTCAATGAGATCGCCACGACCATCGACCTCTGCATCGCCCGTGCGGGCGCGGAATCGACTCTTCCGGCGCAGGTTTCGGTGTTGATCACCGAGTTCCGCAATACCGGAATCCATGAACCGGAGAGCGTGGCGCTGCTGGTCAGCTCGTACCTCGAGGCCGACCGCCTTCCGGCGCCGCGGCGGGACGCCAAGGCGGCCGTCCGCAAATTCCTGGACCATGCCGTACGCGACGCCGTGGCACGTGGCGAGTTGCCCGCGGGCACGGTTGTGCCCGCGGTCGCCGATCTGCTGTACAGCATGGTGTGGGGGTTGGGGTTCTACGCCGGACTCGTGGCCGACCGGGACCGCGTCGAAGCGGTAACTAAGCAACTGCAACGTGTGTTGCACGAGGGGTTGCTGGTGGGTCCTGTGGCAACGGAAACGGGTGAATCCCTCGACCGGGTCCCCGCGGGCGCCACGGCTTCGTCGTAGTCCTCCCGACGACACAGCACCCGACACGCCGAGACGTGTCGGTGGCCCGTTTTAGACTGGCAGCCCTATGAGCCAGTTCGTGCACCTCCACAATCACACCGAGTACTCGATGCTGGACGGTGCCGCGAAGGTCAAGCCGATGGTGCAGGAAGCCATCCGGTTGGGTATGCCCGCCATCGGCATGACCGACCACGGAAACATGTTCGGCGCCAGCGAGTTCTACAACACCGCCACAAAAGAGGGCATCAAGCCGATCATCGGCATCGAGGCCTACATCGCGCCCGCGTCCCGCTTCAACACCAAGCGCATCACCTGGGGTGATCCCAGCCAGAAGGGTGACGACGTCTCGGGTAGCGGTTCGTACACCCACATGACGATGGTCGCGGAGAACGCGACCGGCCTGCGCAACCTCTTCAAGCTGTCGTCGCTCGCGTCGTTCGAAGGGCAGCTCGGCAAGTGGTCCCGCATGGACGCGGAGATCATCGCCGAGCATTCCGCCGGCATCATCGCCACCACCGGCTGCCCGTCGGGCGAGGTGCAGACCCGGCTGCGGCTGGGGCACGAGCAGGAAGCCATCGAAGCCGCCGCCAAGTGGCAGGAGATCTTCGGCAAGGAGAACTTCTTCCTCGAGTTGATGGACCACGGCATCGAGATCGAGCGCCGGGTTCGCGAGGGCCTGCTGGACATCGGCAAGAAGCTGGGCATCCCGCCGCTGGCCACCAATGACTGCCACTACGTCACCCGCGAGGCGTCGCACAACCACGAGGCGCTGCTGTGTATCCAGACCGGCAAGACGCTGTCGGACCCCACGCGCTTCAAGTTCGACGGTGACGGTTACTACCTGAAGTCGGCTGCCGACATGCGGGCCATGTGGGATCACCAGGTGCCTGGCGCCTGCGATTCGACGTTGCTGATCGCCGAGCGCGTCGAGTCCTACGCCGACGTCTGGAAGTTCCACGACCGGATGCCGATCTTCCCGGTGCCCGAGGGCGAGACGCAGGCCACGTGGCTGCGTAAAGAGGTGCTGCGTGGGCTGGACCGGCGCTTCCCGGCCGGCCCGCCGCAGGAGTACCTCGACCGTGCCGAGTACGAGATCAGCGTCATCGTGCAGATGGGCTTCCCGGCGTACTTCCTCGTCGTCGGTGACCTGATCAGCCACGCGCGCGAGGTCGGCATCTGGGTCGGCCCGGGCCGTGGTTCGGCGGCGGGTTCGCTGGTCGCCTGGGCCATGGGCATCACCAACATCGACCCCATCCCGCACGGTCTGCTGTTCGAGCGGTTCCTCAATCCCGAGCGCGTGTCGATGCCCGATATCGACATCGACTTCGACGACCGCCGCCGCGGTGAGATGGTGCGCTACGCCAGCGAGAAGTGGGGCAGTGACCGGGTCGCCCAGGTCATCACCTTCGGTACCATCAAAACCAAAGCGGCACTGAAGGATTCGGCCCGCGTCCACTACGGGCAGCCGGGCTTCGCCATCGCCGACCGGATCACCAAGGCCCTGCCGCCGCCGATCATGGCCAAGGACATCTCGGTGGCGGGCATCACCGACCCGAACCACGAGCGGTACAAGGAAGCCGCCGAGGTCCGCGCGCTGATCGACACCGACCCGGACGTCCGCACCATCTACGAGACCGCCCGCGGCCTGGAGGGCCTGGTCCGTAACGCAGGCGTGCACGCCTGTGCGGTGATCATGAGCTCCGAGCCGCTCATCGACGCCATCCCGATGTGGAAGCGCGCCCAGGACGGCGCCATCATCACCGGCTGGGACTACCCGTCGTGCGAGGCCATCGGCCTGTTGAAGATGGACTTCCTGGGCCTGCGCAACCTCACCGTCATCGGTGACGCGCTGGAGAACATCAAGGCCAACCGTGGCATCGATCTGGACCTCGACCACCTGAGTCTGGACGACCCGAAAACCTACGAGCTGCTGGCTCGTGGCGACACGCTCGGGGTGTTCCAGCTCGACGGTTCCGCGATGCGCGATCTGCTGAAACTGATGCGGCCGACGGGCTTCGAGGACATCGTGGCCGTCCTGGCGCTGTACCGGCCGGGTCCGATGGGTGTGGATGCGCACACTGACTACGCCAAGCGTAAGAACGGGCTGCAGGAGATCAAGCCCATCCACCCCGAGCTCGAAGAGCCGCTGCGCGACATCCTTTCCGAGACTTACGGTTTGATCGTCTACCAAGAGCAGATCATGCACATCGCGCAGAAGGTGGCGGGCTACTCGCTCGGCCAAGCAGACCTGCTGCGTCGCGCGATGGGTAAGAAGAAGAAGGAAATCCTCGACGAGGCCTACGGCGGATTCGCCGAGGGCATGAAGACCAACGGCTTCTCGCAGGCGGCCATCACCGCACTGTGGGACACGGTGCTGCCGTTCGCCGGCTACGCGTTCAACAAGTCGCATGCCGCCGGGTACGGCCTGGTGTCGTTCTGGACCGCCTATCTCAAGGCCAACTATCCGGCCGAGTACATGGCGGGTCTGCTGACCTCGGTCGGTGACGACAAGGACAAGGCCGCGATATACCTGGCGGATTGCCGCCGCCTGGGTATCACCGTGCTGCCGCCGGATGTCAACGAGTCGGTGCACAACTTCGCCTCGGTGGGCAAGGACATCCGCTACGGGCTGGGCGGTGTGCGCAACGTCGGCGCCAACGTGGTGCAGTCCATCATCGCGGCCCGCACCGACAAGGGGAAGTACACCGACTTCTCCGACTACCTCAGCAAGATCGACATCACGGCCTGCAACAAGCGGGTCACCGAATCTCTGGTGAAGGCAGGCGCTTTCGACTCGCTGGGCCACGCCCGCAAGGGCCTGTTCCTGGTGCACGCCGATGCGGTCGACTCGGTGCTCGGCACCAAGAAGGCCGAGGCCATGGGCCAGTTCGACCTGTTCGGCGGTGGTGACGCCGGGGACGCCGGGGATGTGGCCTTCACCATCAAGGTCCCCGAGGACGAGTGGGACGACAAGCACAAGCTCGCCCTGGAGCGCGAGATGCTGGGCCTGTACGTTTCCGGCCATCCGCTCAACGGTGTCGCGCACCTGCTGACCGCGCAGGTGGACACCCAGATTCCGGCCATCCTCGAGGGCGCTGTCGCCAATGACTCCCAGGTCCGGATCGGCGGCATTCTGGCGGGCGTGGTACGGCGGGTCAACAAGCAGGGATTGCCCTGGGCCTCAGCACAATTGGAAGACCTCAACGGTTCGGTGACGGTGAACTTCTTCCCGAAGACCTACGCCGTGTTCGGTGCCGACATCATGGACGACGCCATCGTGCTGGTGAGCGGCAAGGCCCGGGTCGAGGACGAGCGCGTGTCCATCTTCGCCAGTGACCTTGTGGTGCCGGACTTTTCGAATGCGCAGGCGGACCGTCCGCTCGCGGTGAGTCTGCCGACCCGGCAGTGCACCCCGGAGAAGGTCAGCGCGCTCAAGCAGGTGCTGGCGCACCATCCGGGGACCTCGCAGGTGCATCTGCGGCTGATCAGCGGGGACCGCATCACGACCCTGGAACTGGACCAGACGCTGCGCGTGACACCGTCGTCGGCGTTGATGGGTGACCTGAAGGCACTGCTGGGTCCGGGCTGCCTCGGCGGTTAGCTGGAACCATCGCGAGGTGCGCTCGGCTGTGCTTCGATCGTGGGGCCGAACGAGGAGGCTCCCATGTCCGCAGCGCAGCGTCCGACCACTCTGTGTGAAGCCTTCCAACGGACCGCGACGCGCGATCCGGATGCCGTCGCGTTGCGCACCGCCGGCGGCGGCCGGAGCCTGACGTGGGCCCAGTACGCGGCTCAGGTGCGTGCAGTCGCCGCGGGGTTGAGTGGACTCGGGGTGACCCGCGGCGACACCGTGTCGCTGATGATGAGCAACCGGGTGGAGTTCTATCCGCTGGAGGTCGGCGCGCAGCACGTCGGCGCCACCTCGTTCTCGGTGTACAACACGCTGCCGGCGGCGGATCTGGCGCATGTCTTCGGCAATGCCGGCACCAAAGTCGTGATGTGCGAGGCGCAATACGTCCAACGCATCCGGGCCAGTGGTGCGGCTATCGACCACATCGTCGCCATCGACGGTGCCGCCGAGGGGGCCATCAGCGTCGACGAACTGCTGGCCGCCGCGCCCGCGGACTTCGACTTCGAGTCAACCTGGCGTGCGGTGCAGCCCGGCGACGTCGTCACGCTCATCTACACCTCGGGCACAACCGGCAAGCCGAAGGGCGTGGAGATGACGCACGCCAACATCCTGTTCGAGTCGTCTGCGGTCGACGACGTCCTGGGCATCCGGTTCGGTGACCGCGGCACGTCCTATCTCCCGACGGCGCACATCGCGGATCGCCTGACCGGGCTGTACTTCCAGGAGGTGTTCGGCACCCAACTCACCGCGGTCGCCGACGTCCGCGCGGTCGCCGCCGCGCTGCCCGAGGTGCGGCCGACAGTCTGGGGCGGGGTGCCGCGGGTATGGGAAAAGCTCAAGGCCGCAGTCGAATTCGCGGTCGCGAACGAACCGGATGAGATGAAGCGGGCGGCGCTGCAGTGGGCGCTGTCGGTCGGCGCCAAGAAGGCCGCCGCCCTGCTGGCCCACCAACCGGTGCCCGCCGACGTGGCCGCCGAATGGGCCCGAGCCGACGAACTGGTGCTGTCCAAACTGCGCGAACGGCTGGGCCTGGACCAGGTGCGGTGGGCGGTGTCGGGTGCGGCGCCCATCCCGACGCAGACCCTCGGATTCTTCGTCGGGCTGGGGATCCCGATGACCGAGCTGTGGGGCATGTCGGAGCTGAGTTGCGTTGCGACGGTGAGTCATCCGCGCGACGCGAAACTGGGTACCGTCGGCACGTTCCTGTCCGGTCTGGAATGCAAGATCGCCGACGACGGTGAAATCCTGGTGCGCGGGCCGCTCGTCATGAAGGGTTACCGCAAGGAACCGGCCAAGACCGCCGAGACCATCGACGCCGACGGGTGGTTGCACACCGGTGATGTCGGCAGCCTGGACGACGAGGGCTACCTGACCATCGTCGACCGCAAGAAGGAACTGATCATCAACGCGGCCGGAAAGAACATGTCACCGGCCAACATCGAGAAATCCATCAAGGCCGCCTGCCCACTGATCGGCGTGGTCATGGCCATCGGCGATGCTCGGCCGTACAACACGGCGCTGATAGTCCTCGACGCCGAGTCCGCGGGCCCGTATGCCGCGCAGCGCGGGCTGGCCGACGCGTCACCTGAGGCGCTGGCCTCGGATCCCGAACTGCTCGCGCAGATCGCCGCCGGTGTGGCACAGGGCAATACGGAGTTGTCGCGCGTCGAGCAGATAAAACGGTTTTCGGTGCTACCGACGTTCTGGGAGCCCGGGGGAGACGAGATCACGTTGACCATGAAGCTCAAACGGCGCCCGATAGCCGAGAAATACGCGGCGCAGATCGACGCCCTCTACGCGCCGGAACCCGGTCAGGCAGTGGTGCAGGCGAACTTCAAGCCGTAGCCCTCGGGCGCCGGGGTCACGGGTGTCAGGCAACCGAAGGTCTGGATTCCGGCGTCGCTGAATCGGACCGCGCTGCGGCGTGCGTAGTTCACGCACACGGGCCCGGTGGCGTCGGCCCGGCAGTGGTAGTCGCCGAACCGCAGGCTCTGCCCGTCTTTGAGCTTGGGGCCGCTGCCCTTGGTGAATCGTCCCGGATCTCCGTGTACGGAACCGACTTCCGCGGTGGGCCCCTCGAAATCGACCCAGCCGGCGACCCAGTGGCCGTAGGTGTCCGCGGGTTGGGGCAGCGGAGAGGTCGGGTGCGTCAGGCACGCCAGCGCGCCGCCTGAGGCCTTGTCGGTCATGCAGTTCGTGCCCGCGGACGTCGTGAAGGCGATGTCCCCGCCGAGATCGGTGGCAGTGCCCTCGCGGGTTGCCGAATGGAACCCGGCCGGGTCGGCCGGGGTACCGGACTCCACCCAGGCGATGACGTCCGCGACGGGCGCACCTGCCGGTGGTGCCGTGGTGGGGGCGGCTTTCGGTGTCGAAACCGGCGGCCGGCTCGACGGGGCCGCGGCCGACAGGGACGGCTCGGAGATCGCCACACCGGGACGCCCGTGCTGGTCTGACGTGGCGGAACAACCCGCAACCAGGGCACATGCCGCGATGATCACCGGAAGTCGCATGCCCGCCAGGGTAACCGGCAGTGCCGCAACACGCGGTCCAGGCACCCCGTGGATTACAGATTTTCGATACTGTCCATTCATGCACGAACGTACCGTCCGCGTGACGATCGACAGCGGCACCATCGAGGGCTTCACCCGCGACGGCGTGCACCGCTGGCGTTCTGTGCCCTACGCCCGTCCGCCGATGGGGCAGTGGCGCTACCGGGCACCGCAGCCGGTGCAGCCCTGGCGGGGCGTGCGGTACTGCCATGGATTCACGTACTGCGCGCCGCAGGAGCGCAAGTTCACGATGCTGAGCGTCGGCAAGTACCAGCCGACGGGTGAAGACTGTCTGACCCTCAATGTGGTGACTCCCGAGCATTACACCGGCGAGCCGCTGCCGGTGATGTTCTTCATCCACGGTGGCGGTTGCATCCTGGGCAGTTCGGCCACCCCGATCTACGACGGGGCCGCGCTGGCCCGCCGCGGCTGCATCTTCGTCTCCGCGAACTACCGGCTCGGCGCGTTGGGCTGTTTCGACGTGTCCACCCTGGCGACCGCCGAACACCCCCTCGACGACAACCTGTTCCTGCGTGACCTGGTGGCTGCGCTGAAGTGGGTGCGGACCAACATCGCGGTGTTCGGCGGCGATCCGGGCAGCGTGACCATCTTCGGGGAGAGCGCCGGGGCGCATGCCGTGGCCACCCTACTGGCGGTACCGCAGGCGAAAGGCCTTTTCCACCAGGCGATTGCGGAAAGCCCGGCCAGCGGCATGGTGCGTTCACCCGACGCTGCCGCACGCTTCGCCAAGCAGTTCGCCGAAGAATTGGGCGCCGGCCGGGGCGATGGTGCCGCCGCACTGATGACGGCCAGGCCGGCCGAGCTGATGGCCGCACTGGACCGGGTGATCCACGGCGCCGTCGTCGACATGCCGGGAGCTTTCCCGGCAGGCCCGGCGGCGGGTACCGAATTCCTGCCGGAGGACCCCGTCGTCGCGATGCGCGAGGGACGCGCGCATCAGGTGCCGTTGATCGTGGGCAGCAATGCCGACGAGGGACGGTTGTTCACCAAGTTCATGCAGCTGCTGCCCACCAACGAAGCCATGATCGAACGCATCCTGGCGCACGTCCCCGCCGAGCAGCGGGCCCGGATCACCGCGGCCTATCCGGGTTATCCGCAGTCGGCCGACGCCTGTATCAAGCTCGGCGGTGACTTCGCCTTCGGCACGGCTTCATGGGAGATCGCGAGCGCGCACATGCGGCACGCGCCCACCTACGCCTACCGGTACGACTACGCGCCTTCGGTCTCTAGCCATTTGACTGTTGTTGTTGCATTCGATCCGCGAGTTACCTCGGCGGCTGTCTTACCGCGGGCATATGGTGCGGCCGTGGCGGCAGAGACGCGGTGGCAGGTCTTTTGGTGTGATCCCAAGGCGGAGTGGGACGGCCTCCAGTTCGATCCGCTCCTGGCCGGGTTGCCGTCGATAGCCGAAGTCGCACATCGTAACGGCAATCGCGCTGGTCAGCCGTTCCTGTTGCGTTCGGACGGGGCGTACGCAACGGAGGTCAATGCGTTCTTCGCGTCGGTTCGAATGCGCGGTGTCACCGAAGGAACCCGCCGCAAGTACGCGCTCGGATTGGCGACTTGGCTCGGGTTTCTGGATTTGGTGAGCTGTTGCTGGGCGGATGCGACTGCTGACCACGTCGACACGTTCAAGTTCTGGCGGATGAGCGATGAGAAGAATCCCCGCAGGGTTGCCGGCGGCACGGTCCGGTCTGGATTGGTGGCGATCAGCGCATTCTATGAATGGGCCGAGAGCCGTTACCACGTCGAGAATCCGGTGGAGCGGATCTCGGTTCGCGTCGGTCCGGACCAGCCACCGGTCGATGCGTATCGCGCCGCGCCTCGGACGGGACGCGACCGCGACGTGAAGTGGCTCGATCCTGGCGGGTACGCCCGATGGCGGGACGTCGGTTTACGAGGACTGGATCTGTCCGGGCGGGAAGCCCGATCGTGGCGAGGCCATTGCCCGCAACGTGACTGCAGCTTTGTCGACGGCCTTTACGGAACGGGTCTGCGGTTGACCGAATGGGCCAGCCTGTTGCAGATCGAGTTGCCGTACGACGATCCCAGCCGCGGGTTCATGACCGCACAGTTGGCAGCCGCGTGCGCGAAAGGCGGTGTGCGCCGCAAGTACTGGATGCCGCGGCCGGTGTTGAGCGCCGCGCTGGCCTACGGCGAGGGTGAGCGTGCCGCAGCGGTCCGCAGGGCGCAAGCCGCCGGGCGGTACGAACGGGTAGCCGACAGAAAGATTCTGCAGCGACAACTTGGTGGTCGGCGGGTCCAGCTGCGCGATATGCAGGGCCAACTGTCATCGGTCTCCCTAGACGTCCTCGATCCGCGAGCGAGGCTCCGCATCTTCCGAGAGTCCAAGTCAGGACTCGAACCGGTAGCATTATGGCTCAACGAGGACGGCATGCCGCGAGCGCCGCATGGCTGGCAGCACACGTTCGTCGCGGCGAACAAGCGCGTGACCCGTGCGAGTCTGATCGGATTGGCAGCTACCGCGCACATGCTGCGGCATTCCTTTGCGTTGCGGTGGTTTTCGGTGGGCCGCCTGTTGTACGAGAAGCGCTTCGCACACCTCAACGCAGAGGAGATGCGCGATTTTCGCGCACAGTTCGGCGACACCTGGTACTTCGTTATGACCCTGTTGGGACACCGGAGTGTGGCGACCACCATGAACGTCTATCTGGAACCGTTCCGGGATCTCGACGTCGAATTGCTGATCGAGCATGCGCACGGCGCGGCGATGCAGGGCCTGTTGGCGGAGATGTTCGCCACGCACCCCCTGGTAACCACGGACCCACTGGCGTCCGGGTCGCAATCGTGAGCAGTGGACGTCGCGCCGCATTGCCCCCGATGGCGTATCGATTACCGGCGCGCTTCGATGACCGCGGCGACCATCCGTTGCGGCTCACCGTGTTCCCCGAGCACGGCAGGTCTGCGGTCGAATTCGATTTCGCGGCGCTACCGGTCTCGGATGTGATGCGGCGTTGGTTCCTGGAACGATTTGCGTTGGCGACCGGTCCCAGTGGTTCCTACCGGACGGAACGCTCGGCGCGGTCGCTGATGAGCGCTGTGCGGTCATTCGCCGCCTACCTTGGGTCGTTGGATCACCCGCCGGACGCCCCGAACGGACTGCGCGGCGCGCATTGGGACGGATGGGTGCTCACCTTATCGCCGGGAACACGAAAGTCGTTCTACGGGGCGATGCGGACACTCTCGCGAGGATGCGAGGACATTCCCGGAGAGTTCTTCGCGCGGGCCGCACGCACACGGGCTCCAGAGCGATCCGTAAAGCTCCCGAGCTACACACCGGACGAGTTCAAGCGCATCACCGCGGTGGCGAAATCGGACGTGCGAGAGGCAGTTCAGCGTGTCCGTCGAGGCCGTGCGCTACTGGTCGAGTGGCGCGCCGGGGACGTCGACCGCACCGACGATCCCCACCGATGGGAGCACGGCGCCCTCCTGGATCACATCGATCGGCACGATCAGATACCGCGGTATCCGAGCGGGAGAAATGTCAAACGAGTAGCGCAGCACGGCGGAAGCGCCGTCCTCTTTGGGCAGCTCTACCCGACGGTGTGGGACGTGTCGGCGGCTGCGGTGCTGCTGGTATGCCTGACGGGCCACAATCTGTCGCCGGTGCTCAGTCTGCCCGCCGAGGCGCACCGACCAGACGGCGATAGCGGTGGCACGAAGACCGCCCTGGTGGACATGCTCAAGCCACGCCGCGGCCGAAACCGGGCACACATGAATGTCGCGCTTACCGACGTCGGCGGTCAGGCGGACGGCCGCACCGACGTGTCCTCCGCGTTCGGCGTATATGAACTTGTGCGCGAACTTACGGCACCCGTGAGAGCGCGCTCGGGAAGCGAGCTGCTGTTCGGATACTTGGGCATCAAGCAGGGACTGGCATTTCGGCCGGAGTTGCGCGAAACAGCGGTGAGCAGGTGGGCACGATCCCAACAAGTAGTTGCCGATGCACCCAGCACTAGCGATGGCGAGGCCGGCGTGTTGTCGATCGATACTCGCAGGTTGCGGATGACGTGGCTGCAGGTGCATGAACGACCGGTCGCACACACCGAGCAGACTCTCGCCAACGACTATCTCGCCCGTAACCGCGGCAACCTTGCCGAGTATCAGAAAGTGGTCGCGGACACCTTGGAGGAACAGGTCACCACGGCCCGCGAGCAGGTGCACATGAGGACCATCACCATCGAGCAGGCCGATCGCGCCGCGAGGGAATCCGAGGTGGTCGCCGCCGAGGTCGACTTGGCGCCAACGGTTCTGACCGACCTGATTGCCGGCAGTCTGGACACCGTCTTGGGTGGCTGCACCGACTTCCGTGGCGGACCCCACGCCGCGCCCGGTCAGCCATGTGCCGCGTCGTTTCTGATGTGCCTGTCCTGCCCATGCGCGCGAGCCACCCCGGCACACCTACCGGTCATCGTCGCGGTGCACGACCGCCTGCACGACAAGGCCAACGAGATGACGCCGCTGCAGTGGGCACAGCGATTCGCAGGTCCCGTCGCGCAGCTGACAGACATCATGCACCGGTATCCCACCATCGCCGTCGACGACGCCAGAGCGCACATCGGCCCGGAACAGCAAGACCTCGTCGAGCGGTTCCTCAGCCGGTCGCTGGACGTGCAATGAAGACATCGGAGGTTCAATGACGACCGCAGCAGTCAGTAGCGAGGGGCAGCAATGGATTCCCTCGTCCGACTCCGTCGTGCTGAGCAATCGGCCACTGCGCCCAAACGCCGCCGCGGTGTCACGTTTTCGCGACGACCGCTGGGAGCTAGGGGCGGCAATGTTCGCTCCGCAGCTCGGAGCCTGCGGCATCCCCTTCGTAAAGGCGCCTGCCGCGTTCCGTGGCGTGCTCAAGCACGTGTGCTGGCTGATGATCAACTACGACGGACCCGAGGTCACGGTAACGCGCGTGTCTCCTCCGCGCCCAGCCATCCTCAGCATCGTCACCGAGTTCCGCCAGATGAAGGCCTTTGCCGAGTGGCTGACCGCCAGAGGAATCGTCCGCTTCGCCGAGGTGTCGCTGGACGACCTCGATGAGTATTTGGCAACGGTGAAGGACAGCGGTCTAACCCGAGACCTGCAGCAGGACAGGCTAACAGCGGTCATCAAACTCTGGGCCTACCGGTCGTTGCTCGACACGGACGACCGGCTGCCCGAAGCACCGCCGTGGCACGGTGACCGCCTCCACCACCTCTTGGAAGGCCGCCGGTCTGCGGAACTCACCACCCCGAGAATCTCACCGCCTGTCATGAACGCTTTGTTGGGTTGGGCGTTGCGTTTCATCGAAGACCTAGCGGCCGACATCACTGCCGCAATACGCGAAGACCAACGACTCGCCGACCGCACACGGCCAGGACAGGGGCGCGCAGGACGCTATCGTCGCGAAATCGGCGACGCCGCCAACGATCTGCACGGACTCATTCGCGCATTCAGTCGTTTGAACATTCCGCTTCCCGGCAGGCGGTCAGCCACGACTGGCGAAATGGACTACCACTACGGCTTTCTCGCACGCCTTATGGACGCGGACGTCAGAAGCCTCCAGACGCCGGCAAGCCAGGCGGTTCTGCGTGGCTGTGGGCTTCCCATCCGGGAAGGGGCCCCTCTGCTGCTCGTTCCCAGCGGACTCATCGACGGCCAACGCTGGCGCGATGACCCGATCGATGAGAGCGAAACACGTCCACTAGCGCGCCATCTGATGGCGGCGTGTTTCATCGTGATCGCCTACCTTTCCGGGATGCGCCCCGGCGAGGTGCTCTCACTGGAACGCGGTTGCCTGCACCGCGATCCCGACAGCGGCCTACTGCTGATGACGGGCAGACACTGGAAGGGCGTCCGCGACGATGCCGGCGAACTGCTGCCGGAGGGCGAAATCCGTCGCGACCCGTGGGTAGTCGCTGAGCCCGTCGCGGCCGCGGTCACAGCTCTGGAGAACCTGCACGACGAGCAGCTACTGTTCCCCAATCGGCTCGGCGCCCGCACCGAGACCGGCGCACGCTTCCGCGACGGCCGAGCACGTGGCACGCAGAAAATGTCCAACGACCTGAACGCGTTCCGCGACTGGGTCAACGACTACTGCGCCCGAACCGGGCGCGCCGATACCATCCCCGTCGACGCCCAGCACCCGTCGATTCAACCGAGACAATTCCGACGCACTCTGGCGTGGTTCATCGCGCGCAAACCCCGCGGCATCATCGCCGCAGCGATCCAGTACGGCCACGTCAAAGTCCAGATGACGGTCGGATACGCCGGTACCTACGCGTCCGGGTTTCCCGACGACCTCGCCTTCGAGGAACTCCTCGCACGACTGGACATGCTCGCCGACTCCCACGAACACCTCACCGCCGGAGAACACGTATCCGGACCAGCAGCGGACCAGTACCGCTATCGGGTCGAAGACGCTCAGCGATTCGCGGGCCACGTTCTCACCACGCGACGCGAAGCGCGGGCCCTGTTCTCCAACCCGGATCTGCAGATCTATCCCGGCGCAGGAATGACCTGCGTGTTCGACCGGAACCGGGCGGCCTGTCGGGTCAGTCGCGACGACACCGACGCCCGCCGCACCCCCGACCTGTCGGACTGCCGCGCCCACTGCCCCAACATCGCCCGCACTGACCGCGACGTAGAAGTCCTACGTGAGCAAGCCAAGCAGCTCGCCGAGATCGCCGATGACCCCATGGCGCCCGAACCGCGCATCATCCGGTACCGACACGAACTGGAACGGCTCCGCGCTCTCATCGACAGGCACGACGACGGGGAGCCCAATTCGGATGACTGACGCTGATGCCGAGCGGGCCGCGATTACCGCGGCCATGCAACGTCTGCTCGATGGCACCCCGAAGCGCTCCACCGGGGCCCTCTCCGTTGTGCAGCTGGCCGTCGAAGCCGACGTCAAACGCTGGGTGCTGACCCACAAACACACCGACCTCGCCGACGAATTCCGAAGTTGCGTAGAAGCTTCCGGTCCGATCCCAGCGGCGTACTCCAATCTCGAACAGCAAGCCCGAGAAGCGCAAGAGGACAACCAGGAACTCAGAGCGCAGAACACGCAACTTCGCGCTCAGGTCACCGCCTACGCCCGAATCATCCATGAGCTGCACACCGCTCTTTCGAACGGGACTGCGCCGCCGCGGTTGGCAGCCGTTCAAGAACGAGACGCACCGGAGTGACCCTCATCGTCTGCGGAGTATTGCGGAGGAGAGCGGATGCTAGAGCGATGCGAGGCGCCGCACCAAGGGTCTGCCCTAGGTTCGAGATGCAGCGAAGATTGACAAGAAACGCCGGGCTGCTTTGATAACACCTCGGCGTGTCGCGGAAGCTTGTCAAAGTAGGTTTTACAGCATCAGTGATGTACACCCAAAGTCCGTCGCTAGATGCTGCTTCGACCTGGCCGCGACGACCCTGTGTCGCGCCGCGACGTGAGGTATCAGACCTCCGCCTTGGCGGTCTAATCGACTTGGCCGCAATCGATTTCACGCCATCTGATGAATTGTGGCCATTGTCCATGATCCAGCGCTCCCTGCTGAACCCCGGATATAAATCGCTTCGGTCGCCGCATAAACATGCAGGCGGCGAGGAGCTTGTTCGAGGCCGCCGACGACGGGCGTTTACGTTGGTTCGGGCGTCGCGCCCGCCACCCGGGGGACCGCTGCTCATGGTCCCGTCACCCTGCCTCAATCTGGTCTTGACAGACCAGTTGGGCGGAGACACACTAATTTTCCGATCCGACCGGATTACCGCTCGACGGTGCAAGGGGGTTGCTCGGTGTGGCCGACCACTTCGATAGCACGACCGCGGGTGAAGATCGGGGCTGAAGCGCTGCAACTTCTAGTTCTTTGGCGCCAGACGGCGGCGATGACGATAACCGTCAACGCCGCCGCCACTCTTGACACTGCGCCGCCGTTCCCCGACAAAGCCTTCCCAGTGTTCCGCTTCAGCACTGGCGCGGACCGCCCAGACGGTATGCCCTCGAAGTTCCGCATCCGCCATTTGATTGACGTCCCGACCCCTGAGGTCGAGAACGAAGATGGCCAGGAACAACTCCCGGGTCTGGCAGCGGTCTTTGGTCAACCCCTACTACGCGCGGATGCGGCGCAAATCAATCACTGGTCGCAATCGGGCCGACCTCGCCGTCGCCATGGGTACCGATTCGCAGGCCCGGCACTTACACGACGGCACCAAGCACTGCGACCGGACCTGATCTGACAGATGAGATCATCCATCGTCACGTCGAACGGAGTATGCGTGTACCACCCATCAAGACCGCTTAATTCGGTGCGCACTTTCAAGATGACAGCCGTGAGACGATTGATGTACGGGGGGCTTGCCGCCATGATCGTCGCTTCGCCATTCGCTACTTTGCTCTCGCCTGCAACGGCGCTCGCCACTCCGCCCGTCGGCGCGAGTGCCGTCACACTGGCGAAGCAGACCATCGACGGCATGGACTACATCGTTAGCGAACTAACCATTGCACCCGGCGGGAGCACTGGCTGGCACACCAACGAAGGCGAACTCTACGGAGTCGTCAAAGCTGGCACGGTAAACCACTTCATCGTCGACTGCACGCAGGATGGCGTGCACTCGGCGGGAGATCCCATCACTGACCCGGCGGGCCCCGACCACGTCCACACCGTTCGCAATCTTGGCAACGTGCCGGCGGTACTAGACATCACCTACGTCGACTCCGCAGGAGCACCGACCACTGACAGCGCACCCAACCCGGGCTGCCCCTTCGAGTGATCTGACTACTGAGATGAATGCATGCTCACCAATCGCCCGGATTCTTTTGCAGTGTCGGCGTTTTGAGTGGCCCGTGCTGGGTGATCGCGCGTGAAACCGTTGCGCGAAGGGGGCAGCAGGACCGAGACGATCCCGGCGTCAATGAGTGCCCCCGCTGTCGTGCCGCCCGCCGGTATGACGTCATGGCTTGTCCCGCGGCATCGGCGCCCACCAGAGATCACTCATTGAGTCGGATTCGACTCATGCCTGATCTGGGCCGCAGACGCTCCCCTGTCGTCATGCCGACCGCCCCTCGGGTGTATCGACAGCGACGGAGTCCTCGCCAATTTCACTGCGCGCAACGATAATTCGACAGATCTCGATCTCACCTATATCCAATAGGGACAAATTTCCCTGTCCCCAGGTGATTTCAGAGCCGCGTAGCGAATCGTGACCGAGCAAGGCCGCGAACGCCACTATTGCCCCCTCGATCTCGATGAATTGCTTGAGCCGATGCCCCTAGCTGCGGGTTTGCAGAATCCGCACCAAAATGGCGGCGGCCTCACCACCCTGAGTGATCCGAGCGAGCACGCACGACGTCCGAGCCCGTTTTGTCGCACTCAACAACTTTGAAGCCGGACCCCTTTTAGCGACAATGTCACTCGCCACCATGTTGACTAGACAGACTTCGCGTGTAGTCCTCACTCGCGGAGATATGGCCGAGCCGGTGACGTGTTTAGCGTCCTTCCGCCGTGACACCGCTAGTAGCTGCCGCGACGGCTATTCGTCGATCGCCGCGGCGGATCCCCCGTCAGGCGGATCCCCTACCGGCTTGAGCAGCTGCAGCGCAAGTGGCGGGAAGAGGAGAACGGAGACGATTCCGGCGGCGATCAGCGCCGCGGCCGTGGTGCGGTCGATCAACCCCATGCGTATTCCGACCTGCGCGACGGTCAGGAGGAACGGCAGTGACGTTGCCTGCAGGAGAGCGACCGCAGGCAGGTTCCGTCCCGGCAGGTCGCGTCGCAGCGACACGATCGGCAGGCCTCGCACGACGAGCAACGCGATGATCAGAAGGGGCACGCCGACGAGCGCCCGCGGGTCCTCGAGCAGACCTTTGACGTCGACGGTGACGCCGCTGTTGATGAAGAACACCGGAATGAGCAAGCCGAAGCCGACGGCTTCCAACTTGATCGGGTAGTGCGGGTGAGACACCTCGGGTTCGGGGTCCAGGGTGCGTACGAGGACGCCGGCCAGAAACGCCCCCAGGACGGCTTCGAAGCCCAGCCCGAACGCTGCGAGAGCTACACCGGCGACCAGCAGTACCGTCAACCGGATCCGGATCTGCGCGCTGGTGTCGGACAATTGGTCGACGAGGGCCTCGACCCTGCCAACGTGTTCCGCGCCCCAGACGACTCCACCGATGACCCCCAGCAGCACCAGCAGCAGACCCAGCGGCAGCAACCGGCCCGCCAACGGAGTGTGCGCACCGGCCACGCCAACCGACAGCGTCACCACCGCCGCCATTGCGCCGCCCGAGGCGCACGCCACGGTCAACTCGCCGACCCGCCGTTCCCGCAGGCCCGCGCGGGTGAGCGTCGCCACGACTGGGCCCGACCATGTCGCGAGCAGGGAGATCGCCACCAACAATCCGCCCCGCACACCGGCCACAGCCAACGTGGCGCCGACACCGGCTGCCAACACGAGGGACCCGGCGAGTGTGAGCAGCACGTGGTGACCGGTGCGCCCGCGAAAGCACCGCACGTCGACCTCGAAACCCCCCAGGAAAAGCAGGAACGACAACCCGAGCACCGACAGCGCGCGGATCACGTCATCGGGGTGCACCCAGCCCAGGACCGTGGGCCCGATGACGACACCGGCGATGATCTCCACGAATGCACCGGGTATCGCAATCCGGGGCATCAGCCCCAGCAGCAACGGGATCACCGCGGCAACCGCGAGCACGATCACCAGGTCCTTCGTCATGTCAGTCCCACACCCCGACGCCGAGGAACCGACTCTCACCGGTCGCCCGTCGCATAGCCGCGGAGCTCTCGGCGCACTCCCCTGCGGCCGTGGTGAAGCAATACCCGTTGGTAAGACCGTGCTCAGTCCCAAACGGTCGCACACGTCGCGGTAGCCGACGTCGAGCACCGCGCGCAACGTGATCACGGCGCGCTGAAGGTCGAGTAGCGCAACAATCTCGCAGCGGATGACCGCCAAGAGTTCGCCGGCCAAGGTCGCCCCTTCGGGGGTCTGCGGGCAGGGGGTCACGGCCCCGCTGCGGGTCGGCCATTCGTCGTCGGCCATACGTACCCACCCCATGCCACCGCGGTACGCCGCGATCGTCCTGTCGCGATCGCGGCGTTCCCGGACTCCACGGGTCTTCGCGATGGTGACCATGATGGCGAAAATCCAAGGTCCGCAGCGAGGATCGGCCTTCGAACCCGCTCGTACCCCGGTATACCGCTAGCCACGTTTCCTGGACGACGTCCTCGGCGATCTCGTGGCTTGCCACGTATTGACGCGCCACTCGCAGCATCACGGGGGTGTGTTGGTTCACCAGATGCTCGACGCCATCTGGTCCCCCGCGCGAAGTGACGCCACCCGCTGGGCTTCGTCTTCAGGTACCGGCACGGCGATGAGATGGCCCGGGCTCAGCGGTATTCGGGGTTTTCGAAATCGTAGCGGCAGCCCGCGTCCCATCCGGACCGGATGTTGCCGTAGGCCGGGATGCCGCCAGCGGCGTGCAGCATGCGGGCCAGGTGCATCAGGTTCCAGGTCATGAAGGTGGTGTTGCGGTTGGTGAAGTCGTTCTGCGGACCACCGGAGCCAGGGTCCAGATAGGACGGTCCGGGCCCGGCCTCGCCGATCCAGCCGGCGTCGGCCTGCGGGGAGATCGTGTACCCGATGTGCTGCAAGGTGTAGAGCACGTTTTGCGCACAATGTTTGATGCCGTCCTCGTTGCCGGTGATTAAGCATCCTCCGACCCGCCCGTAATAGAGGTACTGTCCTGCCTCGTTGAGCAGATGCGACCCTCCGTAGAGGCGTTCGTGCACCCGCTTCATCACTGAACTGTTGTCGCCCAGCCAGATCGGGCCGGCCAAGACCAGGATGTCGGCGGCCAGCACCTTCTCGAAGATCGCCGGCCAGTCGTCGCTCGCCGCGCCGTGCTCGCGCATGTCCGGCCACACCCCGGTGGCGATGTCGTGGTCGATGGCGCGCACCACCTCGACGGCGACGCCGTGCTTTTCCATGATCGCTGCACTGACGTCGACGAGTGCCTGGGTGTTGCTGACCTCGGGGGACCGCTTCAACGTGCAATTGATGAACAGTGCCTTCAGATCGGTGAAGTCGTCGAGTGGCTGGGTCACGCAGTTCTCCTTCGTTGTCGACCAGCGGGCATGCGGCTCACCGGCGCGCCCATTCTGACAGAAACTGGTCGCTATGGACCATTTATTTCCTGTGCATCCGCTGCAAATCGGCGGGTCTCGGCGCAGCTGGCGCGTAATGCAGCGCCAGGAGCTTGAACGAAGCGGTGGGATGCGAACGGGCACCCGCGATGTGACCCTCGAAACGATCGCCCTACGTCGCCGCAACCGGTCTTCAAGGACCAGGTATCTACCAAACACGCAGGTGACGTAGGGTCGACATGTGGTGGTCGAAGACTCCTCCCCGGCCCGGCCGCCGATTGACCGCGCGAGGCGCCGCAACCCGGGCCAGGATCGTCAGCGCCGCCGCCGAACTGATGTACCTCAAGGGCGTCACCGCCACCACGCTGGACGAGATCCTCATCGCGAGCGGCACCAGCAAGTCCCAGTTCCGAGCACACTTCGCCGACAAGGGTGATCTGGTCCGTAGCGTGATCGAATTTCGCGCCCGGGAAATCCTGGCCAAGCAGCGCTCACGGCTGGAAAACCTCGACTCGTTCCGCGGTCTGGAACTGTGGCGCGATGCGCTCCTGCAACGCAACTCGTTACGGCGCGGTTCCTGGGGCTGCGAACTGGGCTCACTGGCTGCCGAGCTCTCCGACACCGACGAAAACGCGCGCGTCGCGCTGGCCGAACACTTCCGTGACTGGGAGCGGCTCCTAGCCGATGCCTTCGAACGCATGCGCGACAACGGTGAACTATGCGACGACATCGACGCACCCACGATGGCCACGTCGGTGATGGCCGCCGTCCAGGGCGGCTACCTGCTGGCCCAGACCGCGCACGACTCGACGCCGATGAAGATGGCCCTCGACATGGCAATCGGCCACGTCCGGTCCTATCAGCAACCCCGCTGAGCAGCGCTCGACGAATCCTTCGTGGCGGTATCGGGCGATAATCGCAGAACTGGTCTTGACAGACCAGTTTAAGGGCGGCCAGACTGACCGCCACCACGCCGGTTCACCTCGGTGCATCACCCCCGCTTCCCTTAATGGCGATACCGGCGTCCGGCACCCCAAGGAGGTTGCGACATGTCCCACCACTTCGACACCCCGACGGCACGAGAAGACCCCCGCCTGAACATCTGTGACTTCTACCTGTTCGACGGCGCCCCCGGCACCACCGTGATGGCGATGACCGTCAACCCGACCGCCGCGATCGACACCGCCGCACCGTTCCGCGACGAGGCCCTGTACGTGTTTCGCTTCGACACCGATGGCGACACCCATGAGGACGTTTCCTTCAAGGTCCGGTTCGGGGACGTCGGCCACACCGCCGACGGGCACGCGCAGACCTTCGAACTGCGCCTGGCCGACGGTGCCGACGCCGCCACTGGTGACGGCGGCCGGGTAGTCGTGTCGGGGACGACGGGCGCAACTGTGCACGGAGAGAACGGTGTACGCATATTCGCCGGGGTCGTCAACGATGCGTTCGGCGGCGACGCCGCCGCCGTCACCGCATTCAAGGACGCCTACCTGGCCGGCACCTACAACCCCGAGGCCTTCGACAACCACGTCAACTTCTTCGCCGGTCGCACCGTGGCGGCCATCGTCGTCGAAGTGCCCAACGCCCTGATCGGCGCCGACGCCATGGTCCAGGCCTGGGCCACGGTGTCCCTGCACGGTCACGCCCCCGAGCAACAGGTGGCGCGCTGGGGCCTCCCGCTATTCACCCACCTATATCTCAACGACGACGACTTACGCGAATCGTTCAATCGCACAGCGCCATCGGGCGACAACGCGCCGTTCGTCGCAGCCACCATCGACACCGTCACCCGATACGTCACCCTCGCCGGCACGGCACCCGACCCGGCCGCCTACGCCCGGCGCGTCGCCGACCTGCTCGGGCCGATGACCTTGCCCTACACGATCGGAACGCCCGCCTCGTTCGACTACACCGGAGTCAACGGACGCGCGCTGGCCGACAACGTCATGGACAACGTGCTGTCCGTGCTGACCAACTCCCCACTGGGCACCGGGATCGCCCCCGACCCGGAGAAGATCCGCCCGGAGTTCCCGTACTTCACTACCCCGGTGACGGTGTGAGCATCCCACCTGCACCACCGGGAACCCGGTGGCATCCGGTGACCGACCTGCCAGACGACGGCCGTGTGCTCACCGCGATCGTCGACGGACGCAGCATCGCCGTGACCCGCTGCGGCGGAAAGCTCGGCGCCCTGGCCAATCACTGTCCGCATCAGGGTGGCCCGCTGGGCGAAGGTTCCATCGAGAACGGCCTGTTGCGCTGTCCCTGGCACGGCTACGACTACGACCCGATCACCGGCACGCCACCGGGCCACTTCAGCGACGCACCCCAATCGTTCACCGTCGTAGAGGATGACGGGCAGAGTTGGGTAGCGCTTCCCGACCTGGTCGAACGGGCCCGTTCGGTATCGGATGCGATGGTCGAGACCCTCCTCGCCTGGGGCATCGACACAGTGTTCGGGATGGTGGGACACTCCAATCTCGGCTTCGCTGAAGCAATCCGGCGTGCCGAGGCCCGCGGGCAACTGCGCTACATCGGCATCCGGCACGAAGGCGCCGCCTCCTTCGCTGCCAGCGCCTACGGGAAGCTGACCGGGCGTCCCGCAGTGTGCTTCGCCATCGCCGGTCCCGGCTCGACGAACATGCTCACCGGCCTCTACGACGCTCGACTCGACAGCGCCCCAGTCGTCGCGATCTCCGGGCAGGTGCCCTCCGACGTCCGCGGCAAGGGCGCCTTCCAAGACCTCGACCTCGCCACCGTGTTCGGTGACGTCGCGATCTCCAGCGTCACCATCGAATCAGGATCCGATCATGCGGAGTTGGCCGCCGAAGCAGTCAAACACGCACTCGACCGACGCGGCGTGGCGCACCTGATCCTGCCCGATGAAGTGCAGGACCAGCCGTCGTCCGTGGCACCGGTCCTGCCTGTCGGGCGGACCAGCCGGGTGCGCGGCGCCCCCGACCCGGACGCGGTCCGCGCCGGGGCCGACCTCGTCGGTGCCGCGAGCCGCCCCGTGCTCATCGTCGGCCAAGGTGCCCGCCACGCCCAATCGGCCGTCATCGATCTCGCCGAACGACTCGGTGCGCCCGTGCTGACCACCTTTCGAGCCAAAGGCCTGGTGCCCGACTCCCATCCGCTGGGCGCCGGGGTGCTCGGGCGGTCGGGAACCCCGGTCGCGTCCTGGCTGATGAACGAATCAGACTTGCTGATCGTCATCGGAGCGTCCTTCTCCAACCACACCGGTATCGCTGCCTACAAGCCGATCGTCCAAATCGATGACACCGCCACCTCGATCGGCCGATTCGACGCGATCCGGGTCGGACTGCTCGGCGACGCCGCGTCATCGATCCGCGCTCTGACCCCGCTGCTCACCGACGTCGCAGCCCACGATCAGCGCGGCGACGTCGCGGCCCGCTGGGCGATCTGGCGGGCCGAGAAGCAACGACGCCTCAGCGATGATCACGGGCGGGGCATCGGCTCGGCCAAGGTGTTCGCCGCGCTGGCCGAACACTGTCCCGACGACGCGGTCATCAGTGTCGACGTGGGCAACCACGCCTACTCGTTCGGCCGTTACTTCGAAAGCGCCGGTCAGCCGGTGCTGATGAGTGGATACCTCGGGTCGATCGGCTTCGGATATCCCGCCGCGATGGGCGCCTGGGCCGCCGACCCCAGCCGCCCGATCGTCGCGGTCACCGGCGACGGCGGCTTCGGACAGTACCTCGCGGAGTTGACCACCGCGGTCAAGTACAACATCCCCATCAAACACGTCCTGCTCGACAATGCCTCACTCGGCAAGATCACCAAAGAACAACTCGCAGGACAACTTCCGGTGTGGCAGACCTCCCTTGTCAACCCGGACTTCGCCGACTACGCACGCAGCTGCGGCGCGACCGGCATCACGGCGCGCAACCCAGCAGACGTCGACCGCGGCATGCGCGAACTGTTCGCATCCGACGGCCCCGCACTGCTACACCTGCACTGCGACCCCGAACTCGTCTGAACGGTCATCAACCTCTCCGTCTCCGGTAACGGTCGCATTCATACCGACCGCACCATCTTGCCGAGCGCGCCAATCGAACAATCCTTTGGACGGCGGCGGCGGCGTCAAGCGGCGGGCATCCGTCGGAGGATCTGCTGACCCAGATGGTGACTGCCGTCGACGAGAGCGAGGTGTTCACCGACGACGAACTGGTCGCCAACCCGATTTTGGTGCACATCGCGGGCCATGAAACCGCATCTGGCGCGGCGTGTTTGGCGTTGACGACGTTGCAGGCCATCTCGAGGGGAAGAACTCGTCGCCTGCGCCCTTGCATCCCTGTTCGAGACGCTCGCTCGGCGCGGCGGCGGCCATGTGTACATCGATGGACACGTTACCGATCCCCACCTGCAGCCGGTACTCGGCCGCATTCCGCGAGAGGACGCCAACCCCGTCGATCTCATCGAGATTGGTTGAAGATCTGAGACGGGAACTGATCGACCTCGAATCGCTGGAGACGAGACTAGTGCGCGATAAGGCCAGGAGCTGATCAGAGCGGTCGACGTCGACAGCTAGGGCATGCGACTGTGGAGACATGCCGTGGGATGCTCCGGATCGGTGTTGGCGCTTCGCCGTCGGCGAGGACCCACCCGCTGATCTTCCTGCCGCGTGGGCCACCGCTGCTCGCGCAGTGACGCACGACCTCGATTGCCGTCAGCACGGCCGGCTCGTCAGCTCCACCAAGGTGGGATGGTGCTTTCTGGTCTCTGATGGTGAATGGATAGCCGTGGGGTTCGAGGCGAATGATGACGCCGACGTTGGCGGCTATCAGCGCTGTCAGAGCTATCGACTGGAGACTTCCGCGGCGCAGGCGCTGGTGTGGCTGGCCGACGACGTGCAGGAACAGTTGAACGGTCAAGAGTTCGTGCAATGGCCCATCGCCGGTCAACACGTCCTGGCTCCACGCATCATCGACGGTCAGGCGGTATGGGTGGAACCCAGCACGAACGCCGTGACCGCGCCCATCGGTGAACTATTCGCAGCACCGATCACGCCTGATCGAGAGTGGATCTGATCACTCTCGAATGTCTACAGCGAGACATCGGAAACGAGTAGGTACAACAGCGGTGAACCGGCTAGAGATCCGCCGGCGCTGCACTGGACGGGCCTGGGCGCCACGCACGCGACCGAACTGCTCGCGGTCTTCGACGTGTACCGGACGCCGTTGGGCTCCTTGCTCACGGCCGCTATGGACCGCAAGTCGGCGCTGCGGATCAGCAACGACGTCCAGAACCGGTGGCGGGCCTTCGCCCGGACCGGTGTCCCCGGCGAGGGGTGGCCACAGTACGACGCCGACGACCGCGCCGTGCTGGTGTTCGACCGCAAGACGCGGGTCGAACATGATCCCCGCTCCGCGCAGCGTCAGGCCTGGGAAGGCTTTTCACTGGTTCACGGCTGAGGGGCTACTTCTTGACCACCTGAGTGCCGCCGGCGAGTTCGTCGTGCCGGCCCTGCTTGCACGGGCTGGAGCTGATGGTGACGGCGATGAAGATGTACGCGATGACCGCGAGTAGCCCGCCGACCCACGGGATGATGGTCAGCAGGGTGAACGAGTTCCGGATGGCCGACTGCTTGAAATCGGGCTTCGGCATGCCGTGCGGGCCACGCACGCTGAGGCCCAGCAGCATCTTGCCGGGCGTCGCACCGGCCAACACCTCGAACAGCACGAAGTAGAGGAACATGCCGAGCCCGGAGGGCTCTCCAGGAGCAATGATCAGAACCTGTGGATGAGCCTCGGCGAGGCGGCGTAGGAAAGGGCGCACCTTCCCGAGGATGATCTGAATGTCGAAGGTCTGATC
>NZ_JMHT01000042.1 GCF_001905655.1 Mycobacterium sp. ST-F2 | reverse complement strand
GACTTGCCACAAGAACCCGTCTGAGAACTTGACTCCGATTAGGAACTCAAAAATCGGTCGCGGACTGTGACGCCAATTACCTACCGTGACCAGAGAAACCAAAGTGACCAAAGTTTTTCAAAAGGCGTGGCCACAGGAGGGCCTCAAGCCAACCGTCCAATCACCGCCAGCCCGAGCTTTCCTCAAAATGGCGCCGAATGGCCGCGAGCATCGCTTTGTGCGCTGATTCCGCTTGACGAGCGGTAAAGGGTGCAAGTGGCCGCGGTACTTCTATATGCACGGTCTCGGTGACGGTGGTGCCGCCGTCGGCAGGCGCGAAGGTCACCGTGCCGCACAACCGCACCTTCGGAAACTGGCGGGCCTGGGTGCGCACGACGCCGTCTGGCGCGATCAGCACTGTCGCACGGTAGGTCACCGCCAGGTTCAGCGGGCCAAAGGGGATGCGGTCGCGCACCCGATAGTCACGGTGATGGCCCTGCGAATCGTGCCGATCCCCCATGACCTCCACCGCCACCACGAGCGGGTGCACCAGCTTCGTGTTCGCCAGATCTGTATAGAAGGTGCGGACGTCATCAGGTGTCCCCGGCACTTCTTCACTCAGCTCGAATCGGGCCCGAGACATCCACATCGATCCACCGTAACGAGATCGACGTCGATCCTGAGCTGAGGGCGCTGGTTACTCGGACTCTTGCGCCATAGATACAGAGTGAACAGCGTGAGCACCGGTCTCGCCGCTGACCCTGAACCCACGGCACTGGCTACTCGCACTTTCGCGCCATAGATACAGAGTGAACGGCGCGGGCGCGGGCCTGAGCCGACGGCGGGGACCTCAAGTCACATCCGCCACAGGGGTACCGGTCTGACGTGGTCACGCATCCTCCACGGACGCGCCTCGACGGCCGCGCTACTTGACCGTTCCAGATGAACGACAGATGTCCGCAAGAGTCGTCGAGGTAAGACCCGAAACCGGCGCCAAAACCGCACAGCGGCCGTCACGGCCCGTTTTGGAATTAGCTGATCACAGCCCTGCAACACCCGTCGTGACCTTGCATTTGCGGAAAAGCTGTGTATGGCAGTATGTTTTGCGCATTCACCTGCGAATACGCGAAATCGCCTCTGCCCCAACATGATGTGAATAAACATCGATGTAACGCACACCACACGATTCGCGAAACGTGATGGCAGACACAGAATTTTGACGCTCTCAAATTTCCGTTGCTAGCGTTCATCGTCATGTTTGCTATTGCGACCGCTTCGCTGCTGGCTTTGGTCAACCAGGTTTCGGGTACGCCGTACATCTCGGGCGGCGACACGGCACGTGGCACTGACTGCTCCGGATTGGCCTCCTGGGTGGCCAACGCCGCCTCCGGCCGTCCCGTCTACGGCAACCGGTTCAACACCGGTAACGAAGAGGCGGCACTGCGCGCCCGTGGCTTCCTGCCCGGCACCGCCCCCGGCGCCCTGAACATCGGCTGGAACGGCGGCCACACGGCCGTGACGCTGCCTGACGGCACCCCGGTGTCCAGCGGTGAGGGCGGCGGCGTCCGCATCGGTGGCGGCGGCGCCTTCCAGCGCCAGTTCACCCACCACATGCACCTGCCCATGGCACCCGGCGACGAACTGCCCGCCGATCTGCCCCTGGACGGCCCGCTGGACGCCCCGTTGGCGCCCCCGGCAGGCCCGGCCGACCTCCCGGCTCCGGAACTCCAGGAACCGGTCGTCATCGAGGCCGCCAACTTCGCGCCGGCCCCCGAGGCCCCGGCGCCGGCTCCCGAGGCTCCCGCTCCGGCCCCTGAGATGGCCGTCTAACCCCTTTTCAGCACCAGATCCATCACGCAGTAGGCCTGCGACCGTTCGACGGTCGCAGGCCTACTGTTTTGGCCCGTCATCTGACGTAGTCGGCCAGGTGCGACCCGGTCAGCGTCGTGCCGTCGGCCACCAGGTCCGCCGGTGGTCCCTCGAAGATCACCCGGCCGCCGTCGTGACCCGCGCCGGGACCCAGATCGATGATCCAGTCGGCGTGCGCCATGACGGCCTGGTGATGTTCGATGACGATGACGGACTTGCCCCCGTCGACGATCCGGTCCAGCAGCGCCAGGAGCTGCTCCACGTCCGCGAGGTGCAGACCGGTGGTCGGCTCGTCGAGGATGTAGACCTCGCCTTTCTCCCCCATCTGCGTGGCCAGCTTCAGGCGTTGCCGTTCGCCACCGGACAGCGTGGTCAGGGGCTGGCCCAGGGTGAGGTAGCCCAGCCCGACGTCGACCATCCGCGCCAGGATTTTCTGCGCAGCGGGCACTTTTGCGTCGCCGTCGGAGAAGAACTGCTCTGCATCGGCGACCGGCATGGCCAGCACTTCGGCGATGTTCTGGCCACCCAGGGTGTATTCGAGCACCGAGGCACCGAAGCGCCGGCCTTCGCACTCTTCGCAACGGGACTCCACCGTGGCCATCACTCCCAGGTCGGTGTAGATGACCCCGGCTCCGTTGCACGCCGGGCAGGCGCCTTCCGAATTCGAGCTGAACAGTGCGGGTTTGACGTCGTTGGCCTTCGCAAAGGCCTTTCGGATGTGGTCGAGCAGCCCGGTGTAGGTTGCCGGGTTGCTCCGCCGGGAGCCCCGGATCGGCGCCTGGTCGATGGTGACGACGCCGTCGCGGCCGGCCACCGAACCGTCGATCAGCGAGCTCTTGCCCGAGCCCGCCACACCGGTGATCACAGCCAGGACGCCAAGCGGGATGTCGACGTCGACGTCCTGCAGGTTGTTCGTATTCGCGCCACGAATCTCCAAGGCCCCGTTTGGTTCTCGCACCGAAGTTTTCAACGCCGCCCGGTCGTCCAGATGACGGCCGGTGATGCTGCCACTGCCCCGCAGCCCCTTCACGGTGCCCTCGTAGACCACCTGGCCGCCGCCCGAGCCGGCCTCTGGGCCGAGGTCCACCACGTGGTCGGCGATGCCGATCACTTCCGGCTTGTGCTCGACGACCAGCACGGTGTTTCCCTTGTCCCGCAACTGAATCAGCAGTTCGTTCATGCGGGTGATGTCGTGCGGGTGCAGGCCGATGGTCGGCTCGTCGAATACGTAGGTGACATCGGTCAGGGCCGAGCCGAGATGACGAATCATCTTGACCCGCTGAGCTTCTCCGCCCGAGAGCGTGCCGGCGGGCCGCGCCAGCGACAGGTAGCCCAGCCCGATGTCGACGAAAGAGTCGAGGGTGTGCCGCAACGTCGCCAACAACGGAGCCACCCCGGCGCCGAGGCGCTTGTCATCGGCCAGTGCCCCGACCCACTCGGCCAGATCGGTGATCTGCATGGCGCATGTCTCAGCGATGTTGACGCCCTTGATCTTTGACGACCGCGCCAGTTCGGAGAGCCGGGTGCCCTCGCACTCGGGGCACGTCGTGAACGTCACCGCCCGCTCGACGAACGCCCGGATGTGCGGCTGCATCGCCTCGACGCCCTTGCTCAGGAACGACTTCTTGATCTGCGGGATGAGACCCAGGTAGGTGAGGTTGACGCCGTCGACCTTGATCTTGGTCGCTTCCTTGTGCAGCAGGGCGTCCGATTCCTTCTTGGTGAACTTCCGGATCGGCTTGTCGGGGTCGAAAAAGCCGCAGCCGTTGAAGATTCGGCCGTACCAGCCGTCCATGCTGAAGCCGGGAATGGTGATCGCGCCCTCGTTGATCGACTTGCTGTCGTCGTACAGCGCGGTGAGGTCGATGTCGTTGACCGCGCCGCGGCCCTCGCACCGCAGGCACATGCCGCCGACGATGTTGAAGTCACGACGCTCTTTGACGGTGCGGCCGGCGCGTTCCATGGTGACGGCACCGGCCCCGCTGATCGAGGCAACGTTGAACGAAAAAGCCTGCGGTGAACCGATATTCGGATCACCGACCCGGCTGAACAGGATACGTAGCAGCGCCCCGGTATCGGTGGCGGTCCCGACGGTCGAGCGCGGGTCGGAACCGATGCGCTCCTGGTCGACGATGATCGCGGTCGTCAACCCCTCCAGAACGTCGACGTCGGGGCGGGCCTGCGACGGCATGAAGCCCTGGACGAACGCACTGTAGGTCTCGTTGATCAACCGCTGCGATTCGGCGGCGATGGTGTCGAACACCAGCGAGCTCTTGCCGGAGCCGGACACCCCGGTGAAGACAGTCAGCCGCCGCTTCGGGATCTCGACGCTGATGTCCTTGAGGTTGTTCTCCCGGGCTCCGACGACGCGGATCAGGTCGTGGCTGTCAGCGGCGTGCGTTCTGCTGGGCATACCCACACGCTATCCGCGCGCCGATCGGCATCGCTTCTCGATTCCTGATCAACACCACGCGCCGACCCTGCCGTTACTTACCGAAGCCCGCCTTGCGCAGGGCATCGGCCATCGAACCCGACGGCGCGGCCTCGCGGCGGCCACCACCGCCACCGTTGCCGCGCTGCGGGTTACGTCCGCGATCCGGATTGCCGCCCCGGTTGCCGCCATCGCGCCCGCGCGGCTGGCCACCACCGTCGCGGCGGGGCCCGTTGCCCTGCTCGGGGCGCTTGCCGTCGCGGGGGCGTTGCGGGTCGTCGTTCAGCCGCAGGCTCAGCCCGATGCGCTGCCGCTCGACATCGACTTCGAGCACCTTGACCTTGACGACCTGGCCGGACTTCACCACCTCGTGCGGGTCGGAGACGAACCGGTCGGCCATCGCCGAGACGTGCACCAGACCGTCCTGGTGCACACCGACATCGATGAAGGCACCGAACGCCGCGACGTTGGTCACCACGCCCTCGAGCACCATGCCGACCTTGAGGTCGGACACCTTCTCGACGCCGGCGGCGAAGGTGGCGGTGGAGAACGCGGGGCGCGGGTCGCGGCCCGGCTTCTCCAGTTCACCCAGGATGTCGGTGACGGTAGGGATGCCGAAACGCTCGTCGGCGAAGTCGCCGGGCTTGAGCGCGCGGAGCTTGCGTTCGTCGCCGATCAGTTCGGCGAGGGTGACGCCGGCGCGGTCGAGGATGCGCCGCACCACCGGGTAGGCCTCGGGGTGCACACCCGAGGCGTCCAGTGGGTCGTCGCCTTCGCGGATCCGCAGGAAGCCGGCGCACTGTTCAAAGGCCTTGGGGCCCAGTCGCGGCACGTCGAGCAGGCCGGTGCGGCTGCGGAACGGTCCGGTCTTGTCGCGGTACGACACGATCGATTCGGCCAGCGACTCGGTCACGCCGGACACCTTGGCCAGCAGCGGCACCGACGCAGTGTTGAGGTCGACGCCAACCGCGTTCACCGCGTCTTCGACCACCGCGTCGAGGCTGCGGGCCAGGGTCCCGGGCGTCACGTCGTGCTGGTACTGCCCGACGCCGATGGACTTCGGCTCGATCTTGACCAGTTCGGCGAGCGGGTCCTGCAGGCGACGGGCGATCGAGACCGCGCCACGCAGCGTCACGTCCAACTCGGGCAGCTCGTGGGCGGCATAGGCCGACGCCGAGTACACCGACGCGCCGGCCTCGCTCACGATCGCCTTGGTCGGCAACTTCTTCGGACCGGACGCGCCCGCGGCCTTCAGGTCGGCGATGAGTTCGGTTGCCAGCGCATCGGTTTCGCGCGACGCCGTGCCGTTGCCGATGGCGATCAGCTCGACGTTGTGCCGTGCGACGAGGGCCGCCAGCGTCGCCTTGGCGTCATTCCATTTGTTCTGCGGCTGATGCGGGAAGATGGCGCAGGTGTCGACGACCTTGCCGGTGCCGTCCACCACTGCGACCTTCACACCGGTGCGGAACCCGGGATCGAGGCCCAGTGTGGCGCGGGTCCCGGCCGGTGCGGCCAGCAGCAGGTCCTTGAGGTTCTTGGCGAACACCGCGACGGCGTCCTCCTCGGCGCGCTGGCGCAGGCGAATCCGGGCGTCGACGGCGGCCGAGAACATCAGCTTGGTGCGCCAGGCCCAACCGACCGTCGCGGTCAGCCATGGCGTGGCCGCGCCTCCGGCACCCATGTCCACGCCGAGCGACTGGGCGATCATGGCCTGATACAGCGCGTCGTCGCCACCGTCGAAGTTGAGCGACAGCGCTTCCTCCTTCTCACCGCGCAACACCGCCAGCACGCGGTGCGACGGCATGGCCTCGAGCGGCTCGGAGTATTCGAAGTAGTCGCGGAACTTCTGCGCGGCTGGGCTTTTCGCCGCGTCCTCCGACCACGGCTTGGTGGCCAGGGTGCCGTCGGCCCAGAATTTCTCGCGCACGGCGCCGACCAGTTCGGCATCCTCGGACACCCGCTCCACCAGGATGTGGCGGGCCCCGTCGAGCGCGGCGGCGACGTCAGCCACCTCATCACCCAGGAATTCGGTGGCCACCTCATTGGGGTCCAGCGTCGGGTCGGCCAGCAGTCGGTCCGCCAGAGGCTCCAGGCCGGCCTCGCGGGCGATCTGCGCCTTGGTCCGCCGCTTCGGCTTGTACGGCAGGTAGATGTCTTCGACCCGCGCCTTGGTGTCGGCCGCCAGCAGCGCCGCCTTCAGCTCGTCGGTCAGCTTGCCCTGCTCTTCGATGGAGGCCAGCACCGCGTCGCGCCGCTGATCCAGCTCACGCAGGTAGCGCAGCCGCTCCTCCAGGGTGCGGAGCTGACCGTCGTCCAGGCTGCCGGTGACTTCCTTGCGGTACCGGGCGATGAACGGCACGGTCGCGCCCTCGTCCAGCAGCCTGACCGCGGCGTCGACCTGACCTTCGGCGACGGCCAGTTCCTCGGCGAGGCGGGCATTCACGGACTTGACGACAGACTTGACGCTCAAATTCACGGGCTGGACCCTACCCAATGCCGCCGACAGTCGTCGGCAGCGGCGAGTAAGTTTGCGCTATGCCCCAGCCGCTACCCACCCTTCCGCCTCCGCGCGCGGCAGGTAGCGCAGCATGAATCCGGACGTACGCACCCTGTGGATGGTCATCTCGATGACCGCCTTGCTTTTCGGGTTGCTCCACGTCTGGGTGGGCGCGGGTAAGCGGCGTCATCCGGCGGTACAGCTCTGGGGCGCGGGCAATCTCGCCGGCGCCCTCGGCGCCGGGCTGCTGAGCGCCCGCGGCCTGGTGCCCGACGTGCTATCGGTGACGGTGGCCAACGTGCTGATGGTCGCCTGCTGGTCGATGATCTGGGCCGGCACGTGCGCCTTCAACAACCAGCCGATCCGGGCACGGACGGTGGCGGCGGGACCGCTGGCGCTGCTGGCGGCCTTCGAATTGGTGCCGCCGTTCACCACGAGCATCCCGGCGCGGGTATCGCTCACCGTCCTGATGCTGGTCATCTACTTCGTGCTGAGCATCATCGACGGGATCAGAGCCCAGCGGGCCGAGCGGTTGGCGTCCCGGCGCATCCTGATCGTCCTGTATGCGGTCGCGGCCGTCGCGACCGTCGGACGCTCGCTCAGCATTCATCTGCATTCCGGCGCCGTTCAGTTCGTCACGACGACTCCGGTCGTATCGATTCCGATGCTGCTGTTCGCTTTTGCCGTCATGGCCATCAACCTGTGCCTGTCGCTGATGGGTTGGGAACGCCTCGAGGACCAACTGGCCGATGCGGCCATGCTGGACTCCCTCACGAGCACGCTCAACCGGGCCGGCTTCATGATCCAGGCGCAACGGCTCGCGGAGGAATGCGTCGCACGCCAGCTCCGGTGCTCGGTCATCGTGATGGACCTGGACGAGTTCAAGGCCGTCAACGACGTCTTCGGCCACGATGCCGGCGACCGTCTGCTGGCGGAATTCGCCTGCGTGGCGCGGTCGAACCTGCGCGGCGGCGACCTCCTGGCCCGCATCGGCGGCGAGGAGTTCTGCGCCATGCTGCCGGGCGTCGACGAACGTCAGGCGGCGGTCATCGCCGACCGGCTCCGGGTGGCGTTCGCCGCCGCGACCTTCAGCCACAACGACGCGGTGCTGGCCGGGACGGTGAGCATCGGAGTCTCGCAACTCGGACACAAGGCGGGGTTGCGCTCGGCCATTCGCCGCGCCGACGTCGCGATGTACGAGGCGAAGAGCCGCGGCCGTGACCGGGTGATCCGCGCGTCGGCGGCCACCGGCCGCGACTGAGCCTTCGCGTCGTGTGGTCAGCCCCACAGAGATTCCCCGGAAGCGATCCGCGATGTCCGCTGGCCCGATGTGTCCGGTACGGCATATCGCCGCCGATTCCGCGTGACATCACAACCTCCGGAAGCCCGCTAACGACAGATTTGCCTTCTCACGCTGATTTACTGGCCATCGTTACTTCGACCCCGGAGATGAGCAGCAATGGACGACGAGACGACGGCCGCACCGGACACAGCGGACGGCCCGCCGGTGATCACCGCGCAGGGCCTCAGCGTCGTCGGTGAGCACGGCGCGCTGTTCTCCGACGTCGACCTGGAACTGAAGCCCGGGTTCCACGCCATCCAGATGCCGGGTGGTCCGGCTCAGCACACGTTGTTGCTGTCGCTCGCAGGCCGGTTGAAGCCGACCCAGGGCACGGTCACCGTCAACGGCGCGACAGGGCCCCGCGGCATTCGGAAGCACTGCGCGATCGCCGCGTTCGCCGACATCGACGACCTGGAAGACATGGTGACGGTGCAGACGGTGATCACCGAGCAGCGCCGCTGGGTGTCGCCGTTCCCGGCCTGGGTCCCGGTCCAGTCGGACGTGCCGGAGATGGCCGCGGTCTTCGGCGACGACCTTCCCCTGCTGTCACCGAAGACGTTCATCATCGGACTGTCCGATCTCGAACTCTTTCTGCTGCGCATCACCCTGGCGCTGATGTCCGACCGGCCGGTGCTGATCGTCGGAGACCTCGAGCAGGTCCGCGACAACGAGCGCCGGGCCCTCGCCGTGCAGCGCCTGGGTGCCCTGGCCGAACACCGCACCGTCGTCGTCGGGGTGACCAATCCGCTGGGCGACGACGCCCCCGACCATGTTCTGCATGACCGCCGCATGCACACCGGAAAGGCCTGACCATGCTTGCTGGACTCGCATTCGGCTCCGAGATCAAACGTTTCGGCCGCAGCCGCATGACGCGCGCAGCGATCGTGGTGCTGATGCTGCTGCCGCTGGTGTACGGCGCGCTGTACCTGTGGGCGTTCTGGGATCCGTTCGGTCAGGTCAACAAGATGCCGGTGGCCCTGGTGAATGCCGACCGCGGCGCCGTCGTCGAGGGCGTCCACGTCAACGCGGGCGACGAGATCGCCAGGAGCCTGACCGCTGACCACAGCCTCGATTGGCATGTGGTGAGCGACAAGGAGGCGCGCGACGGCGTCGAGCACGGCAAGTACTACTTCATGCTGGAGCTGCCGGAGAACTTCAGCGAGGCCATCGCGTCGCCGGTCACCGGCGATCCCAAGAAGGCCCAGCTGATCGCGGTGTACAACGACGCCAACAACTACATCTCCTCGACCATCGGCCGGACCGCCACCGGTGAGGTGCTCAACGCGGTATCCACCCGGATCTCCGGCCAGGCCGTCAATCAGATTCTGTCCGTGGTGGTTTCGTCCGGCACCGGCATCAAGCAGGCCGCCGACGGCGCGCAGAAGCTGGCCGACGGTGCGGCGCAGGTCGATACCGGCGCCGGCAAGTTGGTCGGTGGGCTGGACGACGCGCGCAACGGCTCGGCCAAGTTGTCCTCCGGCGCCAAGCAGCTCTCGACCGGCATCACCCAGGCCACCGACCCGTTGTTGAAGGTGACCAAGGCGCTGTCGCAGGTCGGCGGAAGCACCGAGCAGTTGCAGCAGAGCGCGACGGCGCTCGAGCAGGCTGCCGATCAGGCCGGCGCGCTCGCCACCGCACAGGACACCGCGGCTGCGGCGATCGGTTCGGTGATCCAACAACTTTCGGTGAATCAGGACCCCGTCTCCGTCGGCGCGGTCAATACCCTGCGTGGCGTCCAGGACCAGCTGAACGGCCATCAGTTCACGCCACAGATCCGTCAGCAGATCACCGATGGCCGCAATGCGGCGATCTGGATGACCGAGACGCTGCGCTCCCCCGGCAGCCCGCTGCGGACTGCGCTCGACCAGGTCGGCAGCAGCGGCCAGCAGCTCACCGACAAGCTGAACCAGTTGCGCAACGGCGCCCAGCAATTGGCCACCGGCAACGCGCAATTGGCAAGCGGGATCGTGCAACTCGATGACGGTGCCCGCCAGCTGAAGTCCGGCACCGTTCAGCTCAAGGACGGCAGCCACGAACTGGCCACCAAGCTCGGCGACGGCGCCAAGCAGGTGCCGACGTGGACCGAACAGCAGAAGCAGGCCATTGCCGACACCATCGGCGGGCCGGTCAACCTGGAGTCCTCACACGAGAACGGCGCCCCCAACTTCGCCACCGGCATGGCCCCGTTCTTCCTGACGCTGGCACTGTTCTTCGGTGCGCTGGTGCTGTGGATGGTGTTGCGGCCCTTGCAGAACCGTCCGATCGCAGCCGAGGTGCTGGCCATCCGGGTGGTGTTCGCCAGCTACCTGCCGGCGGCGGTCATCGCGCTGTGCCAGTCGGTCATCCTGTATTGCGTGGTGCGGTTCGCCCTCGGTATGGAGGTGGCGCATCCGGTCGCGATGCTGGGCTTCATGATGCTGGTCTCGCTGGCGTTCGTCGCCGCGACCCAGGCCATCAACGCCCTGGTCGGCCCGGCGGTAGGCCGCGTGCTGATCATGGCGCTGCTGATGCTGCAGATGGTCAGCGCCGGCGGCATGTACCCGGTGGAGACGACGTCCAGACCGTTCCAGGTCATGCACAAGTTCGACCCGATGACGTTCGGAGTCAACGGACTTCGCCAGCTCATCCTGGGCGGTATCGACGGCCGGCTGTGGCAGGCCATCATCGTGCTGGTGTGCATCTGGATTGGCGCCCTGGGTATTTCGAGCCTCTGTGCGCGCCGCAACCGAACCTGGAACCTCATCCGGCTGCTGCCTGCCATCAAGATGTAGGGGTCAGCCCAGGCTCACGGTACCGTCGGGGTTGATGCGCCAGTTCGGGTTGTGCGCGATCTCCCAGATCACCCCGTTGGGGTCCTGGATGTGCGCGTGGAACACTCCGCCGAACTGCCCGGGCTGCGGCGGTTTGAGCGTGGTGCCGCCGGCGGCACTCATGGCGGCCGCCAGCTCGATGACCTCGTCTTGACTGTCGACGTTGTGCGCCAACGTGATTCCGCTGACCTGAGAGTGGTCGGCCGCCTGCGCGAGATCCTCGTTGAACTTCTCCGCGAGGAAGAACCCGAGCAACTGTCCGGGCGCGCTCTGATAGAAGATGATCTCCCCCGGCACATCGAGCGCCGGCGTCCAGCCGAGCGCACTGTAGAACTCCCGGGTGGCTTCCAGGTCGACGGTGGCCAAGGTGAAGAAGTGCAACTGCTGCTTCATGCCCCCAGGCTACGGAGCCCCTCCGACACTCGCGAGCAGACAGACACCGGCGACCAGTAGGGCCACCACCTTGATCAGCTCCAGCACCACATAGACGTGGTGACCGTGGGAACGGGGACCGACGCGTCCGGCCAGCACCGCATCCGACCGACGATTCAGCCGCGGCCGCACCGCGACCAGCTGCACCACCAACGCCCCCACCGCCACCGCGAACGCAGTAACAACGACCGTGGACGGCCGACTCATCAAGGCCGCCAGCACAATTCCTGCCGCGAACACCATCTCGACAGTGTTGAGGGCCCGGAATACCAGACGGCCGATGCCGAGCCCGATCTGGAGCGTGACGTTCGGCGCCCGGAATTTCAGCGGCGCCTCCAGGAAGGAGATGGCGAGCACCATCCCCAACCAGACGAAGGTGATGGCGACCTGGACCGCAGTCGGCGTACTCATGGCGCGGACGTCTAGACGGTCAGCGGGCTGAACGCTTCGAACCAGATGCGGTCACGCGCCACGCCGGCCGTCCCGAGCTGGCGGACCGTCTCTTCCATGAAGGGTGTCGGACCACAGATGTAGACGTTGACATCCGACGGAAACGCGATGGCGCTCAGGTCAATTCGGCCACTGCGGTCGGGTTCGCTCAACGGATAACCCTCGGGCAGCCCGTCGTACCACGTATGCAGGGCGGCACCGGGAATCTGCCCGACCAGATCGGCGAGTTCCGCGCGGTGCGCGTGGCTCGCACGGGTGCGGTCGCAGTGCACGACGGTCACGGGGCGCGCCGGCTGCTCGGCCGCGATGAAGTAGAGCATCCCCAGCACGGGGGTGATGCCGATGCCGGCCGAGATCAGCAGTAGCGGGGTTTCCGCCGGACTGTCCAGAGTGATGTCGCCGAACGGGTGGGACACCTGCAGCACGTCGCCCTCGAATACGTACTCGTGCAGGTACGACGACACCGCCCCCTCACGTCGCACCGAGATCCGCCACCGGTCGTCGGCACCGGCGTGCGACAGACTGTACTGCCGGATTTGACGGGCACCGTCGGGCAGCTGTACCGCGACCGAAATGTACTGGCCCGGAGCAAAATCGGGAAGTTCGCCGTCGACGGCGGCCAGCCCGAACGCTACCGTCAGCGGCGACTGTTGCACCCGCTCAACCACTTTGACGGGCATCCAGACGTGTTCGGGACTGGTCCCGGCCGCCTCGTACAGCTCACGTTCCCGTCCGACCAGGGTTTCGGCCATGGACCAATAGACAGCCGTCCACGCCTCGGCGACCTCCGCGGTGACGACTTCGGACCCGAGCACCTCGACTATCGCGGCGAACAGGTGCTCGTAGACCACCGGGTACTGCTCCGGCGCGACGCCGAGGGACGCGTGCTTGTGTGCGATGCGCTCGATGAATTCCGCGCCGGGAGCATCCGGGTCGACGAGCAGCGTGGCGTACATCGCGACCGATCCGGCCAGAGCTTTCTGCTGCGAACCGTTTGCCTGGTTGCCGCGGTTGAACAGATCCCGCTCCAGTTCCGGATGCGCCGCGAACAGTCGACGGTAGAAGATCGGCGTGATCTCGCCGATGGCCGCGCCGACGGCAGGCAGCGTGGCTTTGACAATCTCGGCGTGGGCAGGCGCCAACGGGACCGTGGACAACATGGCAGAACCTTTCACTTCGTTGTGAGAACGCACCGGCGCGACCTGGACCGGATGTCCCGATTTCACCTGCCAACCAGGCTATCTAAATAAGCATGATTGATGCAAGTATTGCACCCGGTGACCTACGACACAACGTAGTACCGCCTAACCGCGCGGCCGGACCACCGAATGCATGACCTATCGGTCATTACGACGTTTGATCACGTCGATCGCCGGCAATCCACTGGACATGTTCAGTAACAAGGTGATTCCCCTGTTGGCGGCCGGCGCGTTCGCATCGGCTGGCGTGGCCGCCTCGTTCGTATCAGCCGATTTCGTGCCGAGCACCGTGGGCAGCCATCCGGTACTGACCAGCTACCCGCTGCAGCCCGCCGACGATCCCGGCCCCGGCCCGGGCGGCGGCGGTTGCATCGACGGCCAGTGCGGTTCCGGCGGCGTGAACGGTGGTCCTGGAGGCGGCCCGGGAGGTGCCGGTTGCATCCCCACCCAATGGGGCACGGCCTGCGGTTCCGGTGGCGTCAACGCCGGCCCGGGCGGAGTGCCCGGTGGTAGCGGCTGCATTCCCGGCGTGGGCTGCGGCGGCGGCCACGGCTAGTCGTCGGTGAGACCCGTCTGGGCGACCAGGAGCCGGTCGACGACGCTGGTGCTCTCAGGCGAAAGGCCTTGCCGCATCAACGCATCGAGCAGCTGGGCGGCCACGGTCTTCAGCTTGACCTGCGTCGTCTGGGACCGCCATTTGAGGATGTCGAAAGCGCGGTCCGCATCGACGCCGTAGGCAACCATGAGCACGCCCTTGGCCTGCTCGATCAGCGCACGCGCCTCGACGACGCCGGACATGGCTTTGGTGACGTCCGATTGCACGCTGTCGGTGACGTCGACGTAGAACCCTTCGGTGCCGATGACGTGACCGGCGTTGTCGGTCATCCGATCACCGACAACGACCATCCAGCGCGTGCTCCCTGCGGCATCGATGATGCGGTGTCGACTGCTGAACTGTCCGCCCGTCTTGACGCGATCCAGGATCTCCGCCACTTTCGCGCGATCATCAGGATGCTGGTGGCTCAACAGCCATTCGGTCGTGGGCTCGATGGTCCCGGGTTGATATCCGTGCATCCGGGCCACCTCGTCCGACCACACCCAGCGCTGCTCGGCAACGAAGTACTGGAATCTGCCGACGCGTGGATTTTCTCCACCGCTGAAGACGGCGGCAACATCCCATGACTCCTGACTGTCGACAGGCGTATCAGTCATCTCCGTCACTCAGCGCTCGAGCGTAGACGTACCAGGCCCGTGAATCCGGGCCTGATTCATCGTAACTCGCGACGCCAGAGCACCGTCAGGTCTGCACCACCTGCTCCCGAATTTCCCGCAGGGTCCGATCCAGGATGCGCGAGACATGCATCTGGGAGACGCCGATGGTGTCCGCGATCTGGCGTTGGGTCTTGGATGCGAAGAACCGCAGGTAGAGGATCCGTTGTTCCCGCACCGGCAGCGCTTCCAGCACCGGCTTGACCGCTTCCCGATCGGTTATCCGCTCGAATCCGTCATCGACGTCACCGAGCAGGTCGGCGAGTGACTGCGGATTGTCGTCATTGTCGACGACGGGCGTGTCGAGCGACTGCGGCTGATAGGCATTGGCCGCCAACAACCCTTCCGTGATCTGTTCGGGCGCAACACTCAACGCCTCGGCGAGTTCTCCGGTATTGGGCGAGCGGCCCAGCCGCTGAGTCAATTCTGTTGTCACGCCTTTGATTTGCTGGCGGATGTCTCGAATGCTCCTCGGCACGTGAACTTTCCAGCCGTAGTCACGGAAGTGACGCCGCAACTCGCCCATGATCGTCGGTACGGCAAAGGCGACAAAGCCGGCGCCGTTGTCGGGATCGAACCGATTGATCGCTTGGATGAGGCCGACGCGGGCGACTTGGACCAGGTCATCCAGATTCTCGCCTCTGCCGTCGAAGTGGCGCGCCAGCCGGTCCGCCAATGGGCAGCACCGCAGCACGATGTCGTCGCGCTGACGGACGAACTCTTCGGATTCGGCTGCAAGTGTGCGGAGCTTCGCCACCATCTCCGGGACATCCGCGTACTCGTCGGAGTATCGAGCGTTATCGGGTAAGCGCTTCTCCAGCAACGAAGTTGACATTGAACGTGCCTTCCCCAGGCCCACAACGCGCATTGGGAGAATCGGCACTCCGAGCACCACTCGGCGCCGTGACACGCGCGTTGTTTCCACCCGTCAGGTGGACCGGCAATCTGCCGTCGCCGACCGCGACCTACGGTATTCACCCAGCCCGGCCCTGATCTGGACCGCGACCGCATACCGGAGAGGTAGCGCTCAGCTGCCGTCGCTTCGGTCTAAGCAACTGCGTCATTTGGACGCTGACTCGACCATACCGCTGATCAGATGGAGGCACCACCGCTGCGCGGCCGCAGCCACCCGTAACGGCTGGTCAGACCACAAAAAACTTGTCTGCCAGAACAGGTTTGACTGATAACGCCCCAGGGTATGCACCGGATCGGCGATAGCGAGACAATCGAAAACCTCGACAGGAAGCGCGTTTTTCGTGGCGGTGTGTATTACCTGTGGCACAGATTCCGAGCAGTCGTTCACCGTCCATTGGAACGGTCGGAGCGCCAGCTTCGACTGCATCGAATGCATGGCCACCATGGTGGCGCCGATGTGCCGGCACTGCGGATGCCGCATCCTGGGCCACGGGTGGAGAATCGACGGCCACCAGTACTGCTGCGAACACTGCGTTCAGGCCGGCGACCACGACGGCAAGCCGTCGGCAAACACGGACCGTTGGCAGTTCGGCGACCGCTCGATCAGACCCGTCCCGGGCAACTGATGGCGCCGATGGTTTAGACCGTGAGCGCGGGGGGTAACCAGGCCGTATTCGTCGACCGCAATGGTGCGACCCGACAGGTGAGCCGAAGATCGGTGGATTCCGCCATGAAGACCATCACGCGCTGCCTTGCCGCAGCTGTGCCCCTGACCTCCCTGATGCTGGCTGCGCCTGCCGTCACCGCACCCGCATCGGCGCAACCCTGCCCGGATGTCCAAGTGGTGTTCGCGCGGGGCACCATGGAACCGCCGGGAGTGGGCAGAGCCGGCCAGGCGTTCGTCGATGCGCTCACCGCACGGACTGCGGGACGGACCGTCGACGTGGCACCCGTGAACTACCCGGCTTCACTCGACTTCGCCACGGCCGCAGACGGTGTCGTCGACGCGGCGAACCGGGTCCAGAGCACCGCAGCCATCTGCCCCACCACCAAGATCGTGCTCGGCGGGTATTCACAGGGCGCGGCGGTCGCGGCCTACATCACCGAGGACGCCGTTCCGGCCGGTGTCACCCTGCCGATGGGCATCACCGGACCGCTGCCGGCGTTCGTCGCCGACCATGTCGCCGCGGTCGTGCTGTTCGGCAAGCCGTCTTCTGGCTTCCTGCAGATGGTGTACACGGGTGCGCCCCCGATCACGGTGGGCTCGCGGTACGTGTCCAAGACCCTCGACCTGTGCATCGTCGATGATCCGGTGTGTTCCACGGGAGGCGGCGACAACGCGGCCCACGTCGCGTACTCGGACAACGGAATGACCGATCAGGCAGCACAATTCGTGATGAGCAAGCTCGGCTACGCTCCGGCACAACCACGCATCGAGCAGGCCGCGCCGCGGTGATCAGCGGTCCGCGAGCAGGGGAAATTCTTCGGCTTCGACGCGTTGGGTGTGGTCCTCCGTGGCCTGTTGCAGGTCCGTCAGCGCGGTCTCGAATTCTGCTGAGGTCGGATCCAACTGCTTTACATGGTCCAGCTGCTCCTTGGTGTCATCCGCCTCTCCGCGCAGCGACTCGACCACCCGGCCGCGCCGGACTCGTGCGTGCACCAGCAGTTCTTCGCTCACTTCCTGTGCGGTGAGCGCCGCGCGCAGTTCGGCGAAGTGCTGGCGTCGCTCCGTGAGGTCCACTGCATGCAGTGTCTTGGCGAACAGCTCACGCGTCGCCAGGTGCTGGGCCTTGATGTAGTCGATGACGTCATCGTTGCCAGTCGTCGACACAGGTGTCATGAGTTCCCCCTCCACGGTTGTCCGGCACGGCGTATCCCGGTACTGCTACCCAATTCGCGGCACGCCAAACCCCGATATCGGTCCCAATTTCGCCCGTTATTGCGGAGATACGTCCCCGCTGCCGTCCTCGGGTGGCCAGTGATGCCCCTGAGACGCGGCTCCGGGGTCCGCGAAGTCGCCGCGCGAGAGCGGCACCCACTGCTCGCTGGCAGCCGGCTGCTCGGCGGGGAAATCTTCCAGATCGCCGAACGGCTGCGCATCCCACATCGCGAACGTCAACGGTGTGCGGAGCCAGCTGTACAGCAGCAGGTATGTCGCTTCGAGAGAATCGAGATGGGTGCGTTCCCAGCCATGACTGCCGTCGAGCCCGAACCCCACGAGGGCCGCCCGCGTGGCGGCGCCGGCCTCGATGGCCGCCGCGACATCTGACCGGTAGTAACGAAAGATATCGCGCGCGTGGGCAATTCCCTTCTCCTGGGCGAGCCGGCACAGCTTGCGGGTCAGGTAGTAGTCGAACGGTCCGTGCATGTCGGCCATCGGAATGGTGACGCCGTGCTCGAGGGACTGCTGGCCGGGCGCGCACACCGCGTTGTCCACCGATACCAGTTCCGCGACGTCGGGTGGCAGTCCGTGGCTGGCGCCGTGGCCGACCTCCTCGGTGATGGTCACCATGAGCGTGGTCCGGTGCGGCAGCACGATATTGCGTTCGGCGACGACCTTGGCCAGCGTCAGCGCGATGGCCACGCCGGCCTTGCCGTCGAGGTGACGGGAGACGACGAAGCCGTCCTCGGTGAGCTCCGGGCTGGCCACCAGCGCGACGAAATCGCCGACGTTCAGGCCCAACTGCTCCAGATCGGCACGCGAGTCGACGTTGCGGTCGACCCGGACTTCGACATCGTCCCAACTGGTCGGCTGGGAGTCGATCTCATCACCGAACGCATGGCCACTTGCCTTGAGCGGCATCACCGTTCCCGTGAAGAAGCGATCGGTGTCGTCGGGCAGAATCCGGACCCGGGCCCCGGTGGCGAATCGCGCCGAGAAGGTGCCGACCGGAACGAGCGAAAGTCTGCCGTTGTCCTTGAGCTCGCGCACCATGCAGCCGATGGTGTCGGCGTGCACCACGATGGCCCGGTCGGTGGTCTGCGACCGCCCGGGCAACTCCGCGATCAGCGCGCCGCGCCGGGTCAGGGTGAACGGCACACCGAGCTTGGTCAGAATCTGGCCGATCAGTTGCATCACGGCATCGGTGCGCCCTGACGGGCTCGGCGTCTGCAGCAACGCCAACAGTGTGTCGACCATCCAGCCCCGGTCGTCCGGCGACATCCGCACATTTTCGGCATCGTCGGGCTCAGTCATCATCCCTCCAGTTCACCGCTACCTTGTCCAACAACCACATTCGATCTGTTTCGAGCACTCAGCGCTGCTCGATCGGATCGGGATGCCAGGCCCACGGTGTGGCCGCGGTGCGCGGGAACAGCAGATCGATGAAGGCCTGCGCTGTCGGGCGCGGCTCGTGATTGGCCAGGCCCGGGCGCTCGTTCGCCTCGATGAACACGTACTCCTCGCCACGCACCGTCGGCACGATCAGGTCGATGCCGGTCACCGGAATCTCGATGGCCTCCGCAGCCTCCACCGCGACCCTTGCCAGCATCGGGTTGAGTTCGTCGGTGACGTCGTGGATGGTCCCGCCGGTGTGCAGATTGGCCGTGTGACGCACGATCAGTCGTTCGTTGGCCGGCAGCACATCGTCCAGCTGCCAGCCTTCCTTGTGCACGGTGTCATCGGTGATGCTGTCCAAGGGGATCACCGATTCACCGTGCGTGGCCACCGAACGGCGGCGGCTCTGCGCCTCGATCAGCTGCCGGATGGTGTGGGTGCCCGTGCCGATCACCTCAGGTGGCCGGCGGACGGCCGCGGCGATCACCTTGCCGTCGATGACGACGACGCGGAGATCCTCGCCCTCGCAACGCTCTTCGATCAACACGTCGGGGCAGTGCTGCACGGCCAGTCCGATGGCGCGGTTGAGGTCGTCGGCACCGGTGACGCCGACGGTGATACCCGCGCCCTGTTCGCCGCGGGCCGGTTTGACGACGGCGGACCCCACCTTCTCCAGGAATCGGCAGTCCTCATCGGTGAAAGTCGCGGTGCAGCCTTCCGGTATCCGGATCCCCGCGTCCGCGACCACCGACCTGGCGACGCGTTTGTCGTCACACCGGCTCATCGCCACGGCGTTGGTCAACTCGGACAACGACTCCCGCGTCACGATGCTCGTGCCACCATGGGTGAGCCGAAGGTAGCCGCCTTGCGCGTCGAGCACGTCCACCGCGATGCCCCGCAGAATCGCCTCGTCGGCGATGATGCGCGCGTACGGATTGAGCTGTGCCAGTTGTTCTTCCGGCTTCACCGGCGCGAACAGCGGTTCGTTGATGGCGTTCTTGCGCTTGATCCCGAGCACACCGGGCACCTGGGTGAAGCCGATGCGCTCGTACAGCGCGATGGCCCCGTCGTTGTCGTGCAGCACCGACAGGTCCATCTGGGCCCGGCCACGCCGGATGAGCTCTTCTATCAGCGAGCGGACCAGCAGTCCCCCGGTGCCGGGACGCGCGGCGGCGGGCTCGACGGCCAGGCACCACAGACTCGAGCCGTTCTCGGGATCCCCGAACAACTGGGTGTGGTCGATGCCGGTGACCGTGCCGACGATCTGGCCGCTCTCATCGTCGACGGCCACCAGGTACACCACCTGCGGCGCCGATCGGCTGTTGGCCCACATCAGGTCGCTGTCGGCCGGCACCATGTGGCACCGCGCGTAGATGTGATTGATCGCGACGCAGTCTTCGAGCGAATTCACCTGGCGGACCGACAGTCCCGGGACGTCCGGAGGCTGGTAGTGCATGGGCTTCGTCAGGTCGAGCCGGTACGTGAAGCTCGGGTCGATGAAGAATTCGTGCGGATGCAGCGCGACGAAGACGTGCGGCGCCTCGAGATACATCCCGATGTCGCGACGCCCACTGCCTTCCTCCCGCAAGGCGACGCCGAATTCGTCGGGGTCGCCGAACGTCTGGCCGAAGACCAGCCGCCCCCACCCCAAATCCTGTACGACGCCCACACTGTCGCCGCCGGCGTTCCCCTTTCCCGTGGTCATGACCGGGCCGGCCCGTCGACATGCTGGGCGAGCCACAGTTCCAGCAACCCGATCTGCCACAACGGATTTCCGCGCAACGGGGTGAGACTGCCGTTCGGATCGTCGAGCATGGCGCTGACCACCTCCGGTGAGAACAGGCCGCGGTCGCGCGCGGCCCGGCTGTGCAGTGCATCGCGGACCAGGTCCAGGTAGGGCCCGGCAAGGTGTTTGAGTGCGGGCACCGGGAAATATCCTTTGGGGCGGTCGATGACATCGGCCGGAACAACCTTGCGCGCAGCGTCTTTCAGCACGCCCTTGCCACCCTGCGCGGTCTTGAACTCCGGCGGGCACGTCGCGGCCAGCTCGACCAGCTCGTGGTCGAGGAAGGGCACGCGGCCCTCCAGTCCCCAGGCCATGGTCATGTTGTCGACGCGCTTCACCGGGTCGTCGACGAGCATGACGGTCGTGTCGAGCCGCAGCGCCCGGTCGGTCGCGGTGGCCGCGCCGGGATGAGTGAAATTCTGCAGGACGAACGCACCGGCGGAATCGTGGTCGAGCTGCCACGGCGGCTGTAGCAGCGCGTTGACGGCGTCATGGCTGCGATCGAAGAAAGCGGCCCGGTAGCGACGCAGCGCGTCCCCTGGATCGTTGTCCGCCGCACTCGCCATCGGTGGGTACCAGTGGTAACCCGCGAAGATCTCGTCGGCGCCCTGCCCCGACTGCACGACCTTCACGTGCCGGCTGACTTCCTGCGACAGCAGGTAGAAGGCCACGCAGTCGTGACTCATCATCGGCTCGCTCATGGCGTCGATGGCGCCCGAGAGCGCGGGCAGCATGCGCGAGGAATCGATGCGAATCTGGTGGTGATCGGTGCCGAACTCGCGGGCGATGATGTCGGAGTACTTGAACTCGTCGCCTTCCTCACCACCGGCGGACTCGAAGCCGATGGAGAACGTGGCCAGTCCGTGCTGGCCGGCCTCGGCGAGCAGCCCGACGATCAAGCTGGAGTCCAGGCCGCCCGATAGCAGGCATCCCACCGGGACATCGGCGACAAGACGGCGTTCGACCGCGGTGCGCAGCGAGTCCAGGACGGCGTCCCGCCAGTCGTGCTCCGACCAGTCGGCACGTTCGAGCGAGCGCTCGAAAATCGGTTCCCAGTAGGTGGTTTGGGTGCGCGTGCCATCGGGTTCGATGCGCATGATGGTGCCGGGCGGCAGCTTCTGCACGCCCCGCAGGATGGTGCGTGGGGCCGGCACGACCGAATGGAAGCTCAGATAGTGCTGCAGCGCAACGGGATCGAGTTCGGTATCTACTCCGCCGCCGGCCACCAGACCCGGTAGCGACGAGGCGAACCGCAACGCTCCCCCGGTGGCCTCACACCAGTACAGCGGCTTGACGCCGAGCCGGTCGCGCGCCAGCAGGACCCGGCCGACTCGATTTCCGCGACGGCGAACGCGAACATGCCGTAGAGGTGCTCGACGACCCGTTCGCCCCACTCCTGGTAGCCCTTGAGCACGACCTCGGTGTCGCTGTGCGAGAAGAACCGATATCCCTTGCCCGAAAGTTCCTTGCGCAGTTGGGGATAGTTGTAGATGCACCCGTTGAAGACGACCGTGAGCCCGAGCTCCGGATCGTGCATGGGTTGATGTCCGTGACTGGACAGGTCGATGATGGCCAGGCGCCGGTGGCCGAGCGCCACTCCGTCCCTGACCCACAAGCCGCTGCTGTCCGGGCCCCGCGATGCCAAACGATCGGTCATGGCGGCCACTGCCGCCAGATCAGCACCACGGCCCCAGGCGATTTCGCCGGCAATGCCGCACATGGTGGAAAGTCAGCTCCCTTGGTGGACGTCTCCCGGTTCCACCGTACCCGATGTTCACCGTAGACGTAAGGATCGGTCAAATATGCTCTGCTGCAATATGTTTGCTCGCCGACTCCGCAGCGACCGGATTGACGGTCGGGCAAATACCACCCGACGGCGGGTACATCGACTGTAGTTCTCCGTTGATTCCCAATGGATTTCGCAGCTCTGCAGCCGGCTAGTCGGCTACCGCCCGTCGCGGTAGCCGACTAACCTTGTCAATTTGTCTGTGCCACTGCCTGATTGGCAGCTGGGTCACGCGATGACGATGCTGTACTCACCCTTTCGCAACGACGCAACCTGGTGCGCGGCAACCATCACGGCGAGGGCCCCTACCGCCATCGTCGCTCCCGCACCGACCGCCGCAGCAAGGCGAATCGTCCGCATCGAGTTGTTCATCGGGTCCGGCAAGGACCGCTCCCTCCGTGGCTCTGCTCCGTCAGTTGGGGGCACGCGTGCTGCCCTCCTGACTCACCTACCCCGAAGCCGGCGGCGCTAAACCTCGAGCGTCGAAACGTCGAAAAAATGCAGGGCCCCGGTGGGCACCGGCGCTCAGCGCGCGTCGAGATACGCGATGACCGCCAACACGCGGCGGTGATCCTCACCGGTGTCGGGAAGGTTCAGCTTGCTGAGGATGCTGCGCACATGCTTCTCGACGGTGCCTTCGGTCACCCACAGCTGATGGCCGATGCCCGCATTCGACCTGCCCTCCGCCATGAGTGCCAGCACCTCGTGCTCACGCTCGGTCAGGACCGCCAGCGGGTCTTCGCGACGCTGCGCCGCGAACAGTTCCTGCACCAGAGCCGGGTCCACCACCGACGCGCCGCCCGTGATGCGGTGCAGCGTCTCCAGAAAATCGGCCACGTCGATGACGCGACTCTTGAGCAGGTAGCCGATGCGCCGGCCGCCGCTCAACAGCTCCATCGCATGCTCGACGTCGACGTGCGCCGACAGCACCAGGATCGCGACATCCGGCAGCTCGCCGCGGATCACCTTGGCGGCGTCCAAGCCCTCGGTCGTGTGGGTCGGCGGCATCCGGATGTCGGTCACCACCAGGTCGGGGACGGTGTCTCTGACCAACGCGAGCAGCTCCGCGCTGTCGCCGGCCTGCCCGACGACGGTGAAACCCGCACCGGCCAGCAGGCTCGCCACGCCTGCGCGCAGCAGCACATCGTCATCGGCGACGACGACGCGCGTCCCCTCCTGCACTGCGTCCACGTACGTCCTGTTCGTCTCGAACCGTCAGCCGCCGCGGCCGTCAGACGCCGGACATGCCGTTCTCTGCGTTCATCTTGCCCCGCGGCCGGTCGGTGTCGCGCGCGGTCCTGTGAATTGGCCCCCGACCCGCTGGCAGGGGGCGGGCATAGCAGCTAGCCCTACCTCCGATTTGGCGGGCAGCAGTGGCGACACCGGTGATGTTGCGGAGCAATGTGAATACCAGCCGGACACGGCCCACCGGAGTCACCAGAACACCGAAAGTTGGTAGAGGACAATGCATATCACCCGCACCCGGATCATCCCGCTGGCCGCGACGGCAGCCGCGGCCCTGGCCATCGTCGCCGCACCGACCGCCGCCGCGGCCACCCTGCCCACCGGAGCCACCGTCAGCCAGAGCAACGGCAACGCCCAGATCGTGGCAACCCCGGGTCCTGCTGCCCAGGAAGCCGGGCAGCTGCAGGAGCCCTTCGGCTACGACTACGGCTTCCTGCTGTTCCGCAACCACTGAGCTGATCTGACCCGAACCCGCCCACCGGACCCGAAAGCGAGCACCGATCATGAAGAACACCCTCAAGCGCGTCACCGTGTGGTTGTCCATCGCCGCGGTCGGCGGGGCACTCATCGTGGCCCCCGTGGCCAGCGCAGACACCAACCCGACCGTCCACTACGGCACCGATTCCCACAGCCAGTACCAGAACGGCAATCACGACACGAATGCGCCGCAGGGCCACGTCGATCAGTCCTTCTGACACTTCGGCCGAGCTGCCGTCGGTACCGCCCTGACCACGGTTAGGGTCGGTGACTGAATCAGACGACCAGGCGGGGAGGCGGCGGATGAACCCGGCACGATGGAATCCGGCCGTCTCCACCCCGCCGTGGTACGTCGGGCTGCTGGTCGCCGCGGGGTTGATCGCCGGCGAGGTCGCGGTGGTCCGCCTACTGCGCGATCCCCCGCCGCACAGCACCTACGCCATCGTGTTCATGTTCGGGGTGTTGATCATGAGCGCCGGCTGGGGCCTCGGCCTGTCGGTACTGACCACCATCGCCAGCGCCTTCGCCTACCTGCAGGTGCATCTGGACGGCGGGCCGCTGCTGCCTCTCAAGCCGATCGATGCGCTGACCTTGTCGGTGTTTCTGCCCATCGCCGGACTCGCGAATGTCCTTGGCTGGCAACTGCGCACCCGCGCCCGCGAGGCGCACGAGAGTTGGCGGGAAGCCATGGCAGCACGCGCCGAGCTGGTCGCGTCACGCGCGCGCATCGTCACCGCCGCCGACAATGCGCGCCGCGCCATCGAACGCGATCTGCACGACGGCGCACAACAGCGCCTCGTCACCCTGGCACTGCAGGCCCGTACGCTCCAGATGGCGATCCCGGAGGATCCTGCCGAACTCCGGTCCCGCATCGCTGCCATCGGCGACGGCCTGCGCACCGCCAGCGACGAGCTGCGCGAGCTCGCCCACGGCGTTCATCCCGCGATCCTGTCCCGCGGTGGGCTCCGCCCGGCGCTGCGTGACCTGGGCCGGCGGGCACCGCTGCCGGTCGACGTCCACGTCGACGTTCCGGTGCGCCTTCCGCAGGCCGTCGAGATCGCCGCGTATTACACCGTCGCCGAGGCACTCACCAACGCCGCCAAGCACGCCCAGGCCTCCGCCGTGACTGTGCACGTCGATACCGACACCACCTCGTTGCGCATCACGGTCACCGACGACGGCGTCGGCGGGGCGTCCCTCGATGCCGGTAGCGGACTGCGCGGCCTCGAGGACCGGGTGGCCGCGCTCGGCGGCACGCTGCGGCTGTCGAGCACAATCGGTGTCGGCACCGCGCTGGTCGCCGAGATGCCCATCACAGACGCCGGTCTCGCCGTCGGCACAGATACCGGCTAGCAGGAATGACCACCGAGCATCCTTGAGCGACAATGCAATACATGACGAATCGTGTGCCGTTGCGCTGCGTCATCGTCGACGACAACACCGAGTACCTGGCCGCGGCGACCGCGCTCCTGCAACAGGGCGGCATCGAGGTCGTCGCCACGGCGCAGTCGGTCGCGGACGGCATCCACGCGGTCGAACGCCTGCAACCGGACATCGCGCTGGTGGACGTACATCTCGGCGAGGAAAGCGGATTCGACCTCGTCGACCAGTTGCATGCCCGCGCCGACACAACCGGCGTCACCGCCATCCTCACCTCGACCTTCACCGAGCTGCCCGTAGCGGATCTCACTACCGGCTCCACTCCGAGGTTCCTGCCGAAGCTCGATCTGTCGGGTGACGCGATCCGCGCCCTCATCGCCTGAACCCGCGTCACCACAGTCGAAACAGCCCGGCTCCCTACCAGTGTCACCCCTCGATACCGCCTTCACCGAAAACCCTTGGAAGGCGGAAACACTGGTCTGGCGGAGCCGGGCCTGCGCTTCCATCGTCGCGCCTGACCTCCACCGTTGTCGCTCCTGCAGGCACCCGTCCCCTCTTGCAGCCAGCTGGAAGACGCTGCGCGGCCATCGGTCGTGTCCACGGCGCCCGCCACGTTTGCAGTAGTGAACTACTCAGCCGCCGATCCGTATGGCAGGGGGTCAGGCGCTGACCTATCATCAGCACCTGCGGCAAACTACCGAGGCGGCGGCCATGGAACAGAAGCGGCACCACGTGGCCATCGGCCGCGGCGACGGTTTGGTCGCCCGATTCGGCGACGTGCTGATGTACATCGCCGACGCCGGCCGCGGCCGGCCCCTTCTACAGCTCCTGGCCTCGACCCCGCCACACACATTGCCCCACGCGCTCGCCGCCCTGGTGGGCGGTCCCGAGCTGGATGCCGTGCCACATTTCGGGGCACTGGTCCCCGCCGGCGACGCGCTGCACCTGATCGTGCGCGGCGAGGTGATCGCCGACATCGAGGCCGGCGGCGGTCACCGCCGAGTCAGCGGCGCCGGCAGGCCGCTGGTCGACGAGACGGTGGCCCCGTGGTTCGACAGGATCACCATCTGTACCGCCACAACGACATTCGTGCCGTGTGCAGACACCGACCTGGTCGCCGGCGTCGTGCCCGGCGCAGGATTCGTCCTGCAGCCACGCATGGTCGGGGCGGCCGCGCAGCAGTCACCGCAACCGGCCGCGACCACCCGCGGCCGGCCGATCACCGGGGCACTGGTCGCCGACGACGGCGCGGTGTATCCCCTGGATCGCGCCTACGTCATCGGCCGGAATCCGATGATCGACCCCGCGGTGAGCAACGCGGCAGCGTCACCCATCAGCCTGCCCGACGATCCGCAGGTGTCCCGGGTCCATGCCCACGTCACGGTGCACGGCGGGCTGGTGATGGTGCGCGACGCGCAAACCGCCGGCGGCACCTACATCGCGGCGCCGGGAGATCAGGTCTGGACGCAGATCGGCGACCGACCCGTCGAGCTCAAGCCCGGCTGTTACCTGCGTATCGGCCAGAAGATCCTCACCTACGACATGTCCGCGACAGCTCAGTAGGCGAGCCGGTCGGGGTCGGACAGGATGCCCCAGTTGCCCGTTCGCAGGACGCTCAGCGCCTCGGGCCCGACCCGGCGCCGCTCACGTACCGCTTTCTGCGCGGCGGCCAGGTCGGCCGGGTGGTGGCCCAGCACCGTGGCGCCGACAGCACGGCCCTGCGACACCACCAGTCTGCGGTAGGACGGCACCGTGGGCCGGTCGATGACGACCACCTGGTCGCCTGGCGCCGGATCCACCGGACCGATCGAAAATAGCTCCAGCTCAACACCTTTGAGGATGGTGGGCGGCGTCTCGACCGGGACGCTGCGGTCCCCGCCGAGCGCATTGACCGCGGCCGCCTCGGCTTGTTCGGTGGCGACGGGCCACAGACCCAGCACCCGGCCACCGTGCTCTGCCACGTCGCCGGCCGCGTAGACACCCGGTATCCGGGTCTGCATGCGGTCGTCGACCAGCACGCCTTTTCCGACGGGAAGCCCGGCGTCCCTGGCCAATTCGATGTTGGGCCGGATGCCGGTGGCCGCGAGGAACACCTCGCACGACAGTATCCGGCCGTCCTTGAACCGCACCCCGGTCACGGCGGGATCGCCGCGCACCTCTGCCGTTTCCGCCTTGTGCGCGATGGTGATTCCGGCTCGGGCGAAATGCTCGGAGACGAGCTGTGAGCAACGCGCGTCGATCTGCTTGCTCAGCAGCCGGGTGCCGCGTTCCAGCACGGTGACCCGCAGCCCGAGCTGATGCAGGCAGTAGGCCGCCTCCAGCCCCAGCAGGCCACCGCCGGCCACCACCGCATGCCGGGCGCGGCGCTCCTGCACGTACGCACGGATCCGCATCGCATCGGCGGCCGACCGCAGCACGACGCTGCCGGGCCGGTTCAGCCCGGGAATGTCGGGCACCGCCGCGCTGGACCCCATCGCCAGGATCAGCCTGTCGTAGGGCAGGGCCTCACCGGTGCCCAAACGCACCAGCTGCGAACGCAAATGGATTCCGGTGGCCCAGGTGTTCAGCCAGGCCGTGACGCCGTGCTCGTCGTACCACTGCTCCGGTAGCAGGTACAGCCCCTGCATCGCGGACCGCCCGTACACCAACCGCGAGATGCCCATCCGGTTGTAGAGACCGTGCGGTTCGGCGCCCACCACATGGATTTCGCAGTCGGGGTGCCCACGGCGCAGGAAGTCCGCGGCCGTCACACCCGCGATGCCGTTGCCGATGACCACGACGCTGACGATCGAGCGGTCGTACCTGACGGGCCTGCTCGCGGCGGCGTCGGCGCGTTCGGGCGTCAGCGACACCGTGACGTCTCCGCCCTGAATCCGTGCGCAGCATGCCATTCGGCTGGACTTGCCCAGACCCAGGCGGTTCAGGGTCTTGAGTTCGTCGGCTTCCGCGGGCGAGAGGCAGTTCATCCCGTCGACGATCGATACCGGGTCGGCGCCACACACACCCATCCGGCAGCCCGCCTCGATCGGCTGCCCGCTGCTCTCCGCGACGTCGAGCAGACTCATCCCGATGTCCGCCCCGACGGGCTCCGATCCCGGTTCGAAACGCACTCGCACAGCACTGGTTTCGGCGCCGGACCCCGCCGCGGCAGGTGGCATCTTCGGCGAGTTCAGCAGCACCGGTTCTGACCGGGCACCGGTGACATAGGCGAACTGCAGTTCGCTGACCCGGGTGCGCGCCAGCCACCACAGCGTCAGGACCGCGATCGAGGCGGTGATGGGCCACCGCAACCAGGGTGCGTCGACGCCGGTGATCTGGCGCAGGGAATCGGTGATGATGGGGCCGGAGAACCAGTAGTAGGCGTTGATCGCCACCGCCGCGAAAACCGCTGTCACCATGGCCTGACTCAAGGGGGTGACAGCCTGCAGCACGTAGCAGAGCCCGACGCTCACCAACACGAAAAGCGCCAGTACACCGTATTTTTCGGTCGCTGTCCCGCCGTGCTGGGCGTGCACGGTGAAGAAGCCGATGATGAATCCCGGTAATGCCGCCGCGAACAGCACGCGCGGCGCGCTCCAGCTCGGTTCCGGATCGGCCATGTCGGCCTGCCAGGCCGCCCGCGGTTTGAAGTCGTAGCAGTTCTTAGCGCAGCCCAGGCAGGACTCGCAGTGACTGTTCGGTGAGGTGACATAGGGCGTCTGCCCGTATGTACGTTGCAGCGGCAGCAGGGGGCAGATGCTGGAGCACCAGCCGCTCTTGCCCTTGAGCAGGTATCCACCGGCGAATGCCGACGCGATGATCACCGCCAACACCACGCCCATGGCCGGGCCGTTGCGGTCCAGGCCGATCAGCCGTGCGCCGGCGATACCGAAGAACAGTGCCGCGGCCATGAGAAAGCTGTTACGCGTCCACCAACCGGGCGCCGTCGCCGCCCGGCTGAACCCGGCCACCCGCGGCAGTTGATTCGACGCCGACAGCGGGCAGATGTTGCGCCAGACGCCCGGTGCGATGAAGAACAACGCCGGCCACAGTGGAACGATGACCCGGAAGAAGACGAAAAGTCCCGCAGCCGGCCGCACAAACAGCAGCACCACCACCGCGAGATACGCCAGGACGCTGCCGACGCGGACGCCCAGCCAAACCCCTCGTGAAATCTTGTGCGGCAGTTCGGTATACGGCGGAAAGAGATCCCGGGTGCCCGTCGGATCGATGCCGAGTGCCCGCTCGGCCAGGCTCACCCTCGGGGCACTCGCTGCGGCCGCTGCCGCCGGAACCGGGACGTCGAGGAGCTTCACCATCTGCATGGTGCGCGTGGCGTCGTGGGCCGCATCGGCGACCGGCGGTTGATCCGCGGCCAGTGGCTTGGGAGCGTGGAGCACGATGATCTCGGTGCGGCCCAACCGGATCACGTCGCCGGTCGACAGCGTGCCCCGGCCGGCCAGCGGCACGCCGTTGACGGTGCTGCCGTTGCTACTGCCCAGGTCGACGACCGACAGCGCCGTCGGAGTCGGAACCAGCCGTAGGTGGCGGCGAGACACCTCGCTGTCCGCGAGGTTGATGCCGTCGCACTCCCGCCCGAACAGCAGCGGCCTGCTGAGGGTCAATCGGCGCGGCGGCTTGCCCCATTCGCGGACCTCGATCACCGGAGGCTCAGCCATGGTCAGCTCCCCGAGAAGTCGTCACCACGCGGTGCCCGGATGATCTGGGCGAATTTGCTGGCAGTCAGCTTAATTCGGGGCGGACCGATCCGCCTCCCGATCCGCACTATCTGACAAATTGCCGCTAGTCCCCTGTGCGGACGAACTTGTCGGTGAAATCGCCACCCTTGCACTCGCCGCCGGTCGACGTATTGGTACCTCGGCCTTCCAGCGTCGGGATCGGATCCTGGAGATCCGTTGGCAGCGGATATTCAGCGGTGATCTTGACGTGCGTGGTCCCGCCGAGCGCGCACGGGACGGTTCCTTCCTCCGTGCGGGTCCACTTTCCGCCGGCGAAGATCAATGTCACCACACCGTCCATCGCGTGGAATGCGCTGATGCACCGATCACCCGTGCGCAGGCACTGTGTTCGGACCTGCAGATCCGGCGCACCCGGCGCGAAGCCACCGACCGAGTACACGATGTTCTCGTGGTAGCGGCCGTGCAGCGTCGAGGCCGGTGAAGTGGTGCGCGGCGGCAGCCCGGCCGGGTCGGGCACACCGCTCACCTCGCCGTCACCGGTGCGGGTGAACGTGACCGTCCGTTTGACACTGCTGCACCCGTTGACGGCACTGCGGGTGGTGTCCCCGGTCAACGTGCCGTCGGGCTTGGGCGTCAAGGTGAAGACCACCCACACCTCTGTCGGCGCCTCGTTGGGCGCGTCGCTGCACTTCACCGCTCCGGTCCCGACGGCGACCCAGTCGCCGGAAATCTGATCGAACGTCATGTTCGAGACCACGGGCACAGCGCTCTTGCCGGTGTACGACGCGGTGGCGATGCACCCGTTGGCGCCGCACGACGACCGCACATCCCACTGGCCCGTCATCGCCGGTCCGCCGGGAATCGCCGTGCCCTGCAGATCGGTGGCCGGACCGTAATCGGCGCGGTACCTGCCGCTGAAGCCGCTGCCTGCCGCCGTCGCGGTCGGACCGGGTGCGGCGGGTTTTGCGGCCGGACGATCGTCCCGCCCGAGCAGTTTCACTCCGGCGAACACCCCGCCGGCGACGACCAGCAGGGCCACCACCGCCAGGACCGCGATGAGCGCACCGGAGCGCGACGACCGCGTCGGCGGCGGGCTGAACTGTGGTGATGGAGCCGGTTGGGGCGGGCTCAGCTGCGTCGGCGGGTACGGCTGTGTCGGGGCCGGCGCAGCCATGGTCGGGTAGTTGCGGAAATCGTTGGACGCCATCGGCGCCGGCCGCAGCGCCTGTTGCTCGAGGGCATGGGCGAATTCGCTGCAACTGCCGAAACGGCCGGCGGGCGTCTTCGACATCGCCCGCGCCAGTACGGGATCCAGGTCGCGCAGTTCGGGCCGGTGCTCCCCCAACGACGGTGCCGGCGCGGTGACGTGTTTGGTGATGACCACCGCCGGATTGCTGTCGGCGTACGGCGGATTGCCGGTGAGCAGTTGGAAGGCGGTGCACGCCAACGCATATTGATCGGTGCGACCGTCCATCGCCTCACCGCGGAGCTGCTCCGGCGCCGCGTACGCCACCGTTCCCACCGCCATGTTCGTCGCGGTCAAGCCGGACGAGTCGTTCATCGGGCGGGCGATCCCGAAGTCGGCGAGGTAGATGCGGGAGGTCTCGGCGTCCAACAAGATGTTGGCCGGCTTCACATCTCGGTGCAGCAGCCCGCGCCGGTGCGCGTGGTCCAGCGCCGAGGCGACGGCATTGATGATCGGCAGCGCGACCTCCGGCGGCATCCCGGATGGGTAATGGTCACGCAACAGCCGGGCGGCGTCGGTCCCGGCCACGTAGTCCATCGAAATCCAGAGCTGGCCGTCGCACTCACCGCGGTCATGCACACCGAGGATGTTGGGGTGCGAAAGAGTCGAGACCACGTCGGCCTCCCGCATGAACCGGGGGCCGTATTCCGGATCCGATGTCAGCTCGGCCGAGAGCACCTTCACGGCGTCCAGGCGCGGCAGCCGCGGATGCGAGGCCAGGTAGACGCTGCCCATTCCGCCCGCGCCCAATTTCCGCCGGATCGTGTAGCCGGCGAAAACCTGACCCTCGGTGAGCAACACGGGCAAATCGTAGGCCCGCGGCGGTTATTGCGCTGGCAACGTCGCCAAATCCACCCAGCGGACCAAGTCGGTCCATCGCGGCTGCCGGGTCGATACAGTCCGACGATGCACGCCGCTGCGCTCAACCGTCTGGCCGACGCTCTGCCGGACGGCGCGCTGATCACCGACCCCGACATCATCGAGCGTTACCGCCGTGATTCGGCGGCCGATCCGAACGCCGGCACCCCGCTCGCGGTGGTCCGTCCGGCCAGTACCGCCGAGGTGCAGCAGGTGCTGCGATGGGCCTCCGACCACCGCATCGCCGTGGTGCCGCGGGGCGCCGGATCGGGCCTGTCCGGCGGCGCCGACGCCATCGACGGGTGCGTCGTGCTGAGCACCGAACGCATGCGGGACATCCGGATCGACGCGGGCACCCGCACGGCGGTGGTACAGCCGGGCCTGACCAACACCGAAGTCAAGCGGGCGGCCGCCGAACACGGCCTGTGGTACCCGCCGGACCCCTCCTCCATCGACATCTCGTCGATCGGCGGCAACGCGGCGACCAACGCGGGCGGCCTCTGTTGCGTGAAGTACGGCGTCACCGGTGATTATGTGCTCGGCATGGAGGTCGTGCTCGCGGACGGCACCGCACTGCGGCTCGGTGGCCCGCTCCTGAAAGACGTTGCGGGACTGCCGTTGACGAAGTTGTTCATCGGATCGGAAGGCATTCTGGGTGTCATCACCGAGCTCACGTTGCGGTTGATTCCCGCCCAGCCGCCGGCCTCGACGGTGGTGGCCCTGTTCGACTCCGTCGAAGATGCCGCCAACGCCGTCGTGGCCATCACCGGCGAAATCCGCCCGGCGATGCTGGAATTCATGGACCACGCGAGCATCAACGCCGCCGAGGACCACATGCGGATGGGCCTGGACCGGTCCGCCCGCGCCATGCTGTTGATGCAGTCCGATGCCCCGGGCGCCGCCGCCGGGGAAGTGGCGACCATGATCGCCCACTGCGAAAAGTGTGGTGCCACGGAGGTTTTCGCCACCGACGATCCCGCCGAGGGCGCCGCTTTCACCGCGGCGCGGCGCGGCATGTTCGGGGCGGTCGAGAGGCTCGGCAGCCTGCTGTTGGAGGACGTGGGTGTCCCCATACCGCAGCTGCCGGCGATGGTCACCGGCGTCGAGGACATCGCCGAGACCTGTGATGTACAGGTCTACATGGTGGCGCACGCCGGGGACGGCAACACCCATCCGATCATCGTGTACGACCCCACGGATCCCGACGCCACCGACCGCGCCCAACGCGCGTTCGCCCGCATCATGGAGCTCGCCATCGGACTGGGCGGCACCATCACCGGCGAACACGGCGTCGGACGGTTGAAACGAGACTGGCTGCCCGCGCAGCTGGGCGACGACGTCATGGCCCTGACCCAGCGCATCAAAGACGCGCTGGATCCCCTGGGCATCCTCAATCCTGGTGCGGTACTGCGATAGTCGTCTCGACGTGTGCCCGCACCCGTCCGGCCTCGTCGCACCAACCCTTACTCGCGGCGTATGCGAGCATCCCGGCCAGGTTCTGCTTCCACTCGTCGTCACCGCCGCGGCCGGCAAGTTCGGTCAGCACGTCCGGGGCGATCCAGGCGTGTTCAGGCACCTCGACAACCACCTTGAACGCCGTGAAGTCGTCCGGTTCCCGTACCTGGACGACAGGTGGGACCTGGGTGGGATCGATGTGCAGGTACATCCGTACTCCTTCGTTGACCGTCGCCGCCGATTGTGGGCAGAAACAGTGGCCGCTGACGGCGCCTGTCCCACCCCGTGACGCGAAAAGTCGATCTCACGTGCGCGTCGCCTGGCGGTAACCAACGATCCGTACAGTCGCTGTCATGCCCGATGAACCGACGAGCCTCGCCGAGCAGACCTTCCAGGATCTGCTCACTGCGGCCATCACGCGGGGACACCGGCCGCCACCCACCACGATTCTGGGCCCGACCTGTTGGATTGCGCTCGACGCGCTGGCCCGCGAGCACCCGGATGCCACCCCGGAGCAGGTCGTCGCCGCGTTCGACGCGTTCGCGATCGAGCATCTGGACACCGAGCCGGGCGACGCGGAAATGGACCTGACCACAGCGCGGGCCGCCGAATACGCCGCCATCGACGCCCTGGTGGCGCAACTGACCATCACCTATCCGAACATCGACCCCCGGACCGTGACGGCCGTCGTCCGCCGAATTCACGCCGACTTCCACGATCACGCGGTGCGGGACTTCATCCCGTTGTTCGTGGAGCAGGCCGCGCACCGGAAACTCGCCTAGCGCGAGCGGCTTCGAGAGCGGCACCGCCCTGGCAAGGTAGTGCCCGTGTCCACACATCTGACGGCCGAAGAGGCCATGCTCGTCGAGACCGTGCGCGCGTTCATCGAGCGGGACGTCAAGCCCTCGGTGCGCGACGTCGAACATGCCAACACCTATCCCGAGGCGTGGATCGAGCAGATGAAGCAGATCGGCATCTACGGACTGGCCATCCCGGAGGCGTACGGCGGGTCTCCGGTGTCGATGCCGTGCTATGTCGAAGTGACACAAGAACTCTCGCGTGGCTGGATGAGCCTGGCCGGGGCCATGGGCGGGCACACCGTGGTGGCCAAACTGATCGGCCTGTTCGGCACCGAAGAGCAGAAGCAGACATACCTGCCGCGCATGGCCACGGGTGAACTGCGCGCGACCATGGCGCTGACCGAACCCGGCGGCGGCTCGGACCTGCAGAACATGGCGACCACCGCGCGCCCGGACGGCTCCGAGTTGGTGATCAACGGGTCCAAGACGTGGATCAGCAATGCGCGCCGGTCGGGCCTGATCGCGCTGCTGTGCAAGACCGATCCCACCGCCGAGCCTCGGCACAAAGGCATTTCGGTGGTGCTCGTCGAACACGGACCCGGGCTGACGGTGTCACGGGATCTGCCCAAGCTCGGGTACAAGGGCGTCGAATCCTGCGAGTTGACGTTCGACGACTACCGGACCCCGGCATCGGCGATCCTCGGCGGCGAGCCCGGCAAGGGCTTCGGTCAGATGATGAAAGGCCTTGAGACAGGCCGGATTCAGGTCGCCTCGCGCGCCCTCGGCGTCGCGACCGCGGCGTTGGAGGACGCGCTGAAATACGCCCAGGAGCGCGAGAGCTTCGGCCGGCCCATCTGGAAGCACCAGTCGGTCGGCAACTACCTCGCGGACATGGCCACCAAACTGACGGCCGCGCGCCAGCTGACACGGTATGCCGCCGAGCGTTACGACAGCGGCGAACGATGCGACATGGAGGCGGGCATGGCCAAGCTGTTCGCGTCGGAGATCGCCATGGAGATCGCGCTCAACGCGGTCCGAATCCACGGTGGCTACGGCTATTCCACCGAATACGACGTCGAACGCTACTTCCGCGACGCGCCGCTGATGATCGTCGGCGAAGGCACCAACGAAATCCAGCGCAACGTCATCGCAGCGCAACTGGTCGCGCGCGGCGGTCTGTGATGGGTAAGAGCCGCGCCAGCGACGTCGTCGGGTTCGTCCTCGCCGCGGCCGTCGTCGGCGCGTTGACGGGACTGGCCGCGGCCAGTTTCCGGGTACTGCTCGACCACGCCACGCTCTGGCGCGCCTCGCTGTCGCACTGGTCGCACGGCAGTTGGTGGGGTCCCTTCGTCGTCATCGCGATCTGCGCCGTCTGCACCGCGGCGGCGGCGTCGCTGGTGCGGCGCGTCGAGCCCAACGCCGAAGGCAGCGGCATCCCACGCGTCGAAGCCGTCGTCGCCGGCCGCGCCGAGCCGGGGCGCTTCAGGATCCTGCCGATCAAATATCTCGGCGGGCTGTTGTCCCTCGGGTCGGGCCTGGCCCTCGGACGGGAAGGGCCGTCGGTGCAGATGGGTGGTTCCATCGCCATCATCGTCGCCTCGGCGACCCGGCGTTCCCAGGCTGATCTGCGCGTCCTCGCCGCCGCCGGCGCCGCCGCCGGCCTGGCGACCGCGTTCAACGCGCCCATCGCCGGCGGGGTCTTCGTCCTGGAGGAGCTGGTAAAGCGGTTCGACCCGCGCACCACGGTCGCCACCCTGGTCGCGTCGGCATCCGGGTTCATGGCGGCCTATCCGTTCGTCCACTCGGGCAGCGAATTCCAGGTGCCGTCCTTGGCCGATCCACAGCTGGCCGAATCGGGGTGGGTGCTGGCCGTCGGCGTGCTCACCGGTGTCCTGGGCGTGCTCTACAACAAGGCCATCATGTTCGGTCTGCGCACGGCAGACACCAGCCGGTGGCCGGTCGAGGTCCGCGCCGCACTCATCGGCGCCGGGGTCGGGGTCCTGGTCTGGTACTCCCCTGATCTCGCCGGCGGAGGCGACCACCTCACTCAAGAGGCGCTGCTCGGACACGGGGCCATCGGGGCAGTGACCGCGGTGCTGATCCTGCGGTTCGTGCTCGGTGTCGTGTCGTATGCCGCGGGGACCCCGGGCGGTCTGTTCGCCCCGATGCTCGTCCTCGGGGCCGACGTCGGGTTGATCGTCGGTCTGATCGCGGCCCACGTCGCGCCGCATTCCGCGCCCAGCCCGGCCGCCCTGGCTCTCGTCGGGATGGCGGCGTTCTTCACCGCAACCGTTCAGGCGCCGGTGACGGGCCTCATCCTCGCCACCGAACTGACCGGGAGCACCAATCAGCTGCCACCGATGCTCGGCGCCTGCGCGACGGCTCTGCTGGTCGCCATCGCTCTGGGCTCACGCCCGATCTACGACCTGCTCACCGACCGGGCGGCCGCATCCAAGGTGACGACGTAGCTCAGCGCAGGTTGCCGGCGTATCTGGTTCCCAGCGCACCGATCTCGATGAGCCACAGCAGGGTGTCGGTAACGGTCTCTTCGAACGGGCGGGCCTCGATGCCCAGTTCTTCTGTGGTCAGCGACGTGTCGAAGCGGGTGTCCCGCTCGGCTAGTTCGACGGTCTCCGCGTCCGCGGGCAGGTGCATGTTCCCGGGCAGGACCTTGTTCACCAATTCGGCGAATTGGGTGAACGGCTTGGCCACCATGGCGGGTGCGCTGATGAAAGGTAGCCACCGGCCGGTGATCTTGTGGAGCGTGCCGTTCATCAAGTCGCCGTCCAGATGATGCCCGGGTACCACGTAGCGTCGCGGTCCATAACCCTGCGCCATGCAGGCGGCGACGACGTCCGCGACGTCGCGGACGTCGACGTAGTGCGCGCCCCCGCTCGGCCAGATCGGGAAGCGTCCCTTGACGATCCACTTGAAGAGCTCGGCCTGTGTTCCCACGTAGGGATCGTGCGGGCCCAGCACCCCACCGGGGTACACCGACACCACCGGCGCCCCGATCGACTGGAACGCCCGGATCTGTACCTCGGACTCACGTTTCGACTTGGCGTACGGCAGGTCGACGTCGCCCAGCGGCAGGTCGGGACCGCCGCCATCACGACACGTCAGCGCGACGGTCGACGAAATGTGTATGACGGGATCGAGTCCGCGCTCCACCGCTCCGCCGACGACCAACTCCGTCGCCCGCAGGTTGGTGCGGGTGATCTCCGCGGCCCGGCGCGCGTCCAGGCTGAAGACGGCGGCCGCATGCACCACCGCTTCCACGCCGTCGAGCGCGGCAGCCACGACCTCGGCGTCGAGCACATCCCCGACGACGAGGTCGTCGACCGAAACCTCGAGCGGTCCGAGCGATATCGGGACCTGCTCGGAACGACGGACCAGCATCCGCACATCGTGCCCATCGCGGATCAGCGCGGAGACGATGTGCGCACCGACAAAGCCCGTCCCCCCGGTAACCAGAACCTTCATCTTCCGTCCTTCCCAGGGACTTGGCGGCCAGTGTCGGTATGGCGATAGCTCGACAAAGTCGCTGGTGCGCATCGCCGCACGCGCACCCTATCGCCGAGAAGCTGTCATTCGCTTGAAAATGGCGCCGAGTTTGCCGCTGGTAGGAGTCAGTGACGATGGTCAGCGCCAGAACCGGCCGCGTCGACCGCTTCCTCGGCGCCAACGGGGTGGTACCGGTTGCCGCCGGCTCGCTTCGCCACGAACATCGCAGTGTCTGCTGCGTGGATGAGCTCGTCCGCGGAGTTTCCGTCGTTCGGATAGTTGGCGATTCCGACGCTCGCGCTGATCGACGCGGTGACAGCGACACCTTGTTCCCCGAGGCAGTACGGCGCACTCAGATGGCCGACGAGTTTCTCGGCGATGGACTCAGCGCCATCAGGTTCCGTCAGGAGGATTGCAAATTCATCGCCGCCGATCCGCGCGACCGTGTCGCCGGCCCGGGTACGAGTCCGCATGCGCTGGGCGATGGCGATCAACAATTGGTCGCCGACGACGTGGCCGTGACAGTCGTTGACAGGTTTGAAGCCATCGATGTCGACGTACGCGATCGCGAACGGCTCATCAGCAGCTATGAGTCCCGCGAGGCGGTCGATGAAGACGGTCCGATTGGGCAATCCGGTCAACGAGTCGTGCGTCGCCTGATGTCGGACTTGGCTTTCCGTGAACTGAAGGACACCTGCGTATCGGCGCCACCGCGCGAGAGCTGACACCAGCGTGAGATACAGCAATGTGGCGAGGAGGCCCATACCCGCCACCAGCCACGGAGCCACAGCCGTCGTATCACTGCTGAACCCGTCAGCGGCGATGTAGCGCACATGCCAGTCGACATTGGGGACGACGGTCGAGACCTCAGGACCTGGTCGTGCCTGCGTCCCGAGCGGAACGGGCGCACCCCGTGCAGTCACACCATCGGTTGAGTACAGCAGCTGGCCACTCCGGTCGCTCACCTCCATTCGTACCGAGGTGTCACCGTCGTTCACCAAGCCGGCCATGAATGGCTCGGCCCAGAACGCCGCGCCGACTGAACCGATGAGCTTGTTGTTGACCTGCACCGCCAGAAAGCACAGAAACCCGACACGGCCGTCGTCGTCACGCTCAATGCCCATGTCCAACCGCGTCGTCCACGCCGGTACACCCGGCCGACTCCACGCCAGTTCCACCGCCTCACCGCGCGTCTGCTCCTGCAGCGGATCCGTGCCGAGCACACTGCTGTTGACGCGCGAGAAAGGTGCGATGTAGAGCACCGGCGCGGCAAAGGAAGAAGTCTTGGTTCGCGTCAAACCGGGCGGATGGACGTGAAAGTCCGCCCATATGGGGTCTTGCCGACGAACGGAGTTGACGAAGGCCGGGACATCAGCAGCAGCCACCGCCGGGGCGAAATACACCGCTTTGATTCCGGGATACCGCTCGTCGATATGGAGCCCCGCGACAAACTCATCAAATTCGGTGCGGCCGACGGACGGCGACGACTGAAAGAGGCTGGCAACACCGAGGAGTACTTGCTCATACGCTCGGAACCGCCGTTCGATAGCGGCATCGAGAAGCGCCGCGTGGAATGACAGCCGCTGCGTGTCGACGCCACGGATGTGGTGGCGGGTGACCAATATGGCGGAGAGCGTCAACGAAAGCATGACGACGACGACGCAGACTTGCGATATCCGGTCCCGCCAGCGGACACGACACCTTCGCTCCCCCACGCACGTAGCCTAGACATTTCGCACCCGTTGCAGCAACCTCTCCGATCAACCAATAACTGCCTTTACAATGCAACAACCGCTGTCATATTGATGTTCAGTGAATTTCAACCGACTCTTCAAATGCCGCAGGATGGCGCCGCACGGCGGCAGGCGACGCAGCGGAACCACCCACGCACCCGGCGAAACCACGTTGTTCTCGGGAAAACCGCAACATGTTTGCTCCCCACCACTTGAGGTGGTGGCAGATGGCGAATTAGAGTTTGCTGAACAGAGGCGTGCCAACCGCCGGATGCGGCCACTCGGGAGGTCGGATGGATGCTGTCTCGGACGTGTGGACCCAGGTCGTTTCACTCAGTTTCATCATCAGCGCCGCGATCATGTGGGGCATCTGGCTCATCGAGCGCGCGCACACCTATTTGCTGATGCTCGGCGCAGCAGCGGCGGTCATCGCGTTGAGTTTCCTCGCCGTGGATGTGCCACTGGTTGTCAACCACCAAGTGGCGGCCACGGCCATCGCCTTCATCATCGGCCTCTTCCTCGCGCAGGAAGGCGTCTCACGTCGGGGCACCCGCCCAGGCTCGTCATCGGTGCCGTTCGTCATCGCGACGGCCGGAATCTGTGGCGTCGTCGGTGTGGTGCTGAACGGGCACGGTCACCAATTGGCATGGCAGGTCCACATCCAGGACCTCACTGCCGCCGCACTCAGCCTGTGTGTCCTCTACCGCAGACGGTTGTTCGTCGGCGAGCGACGCGGAGATCGCCTTCTGGGCGTGATGGTCCTGGCCACCTTCGTGTACTTCCTCATTCGATCCTGGGTCGGCCTCGATCACGACGCGCTCTGGACCGGGCACCGCCCCGGCTTCGCCGCATTCACCCCTCCGTATGTCATTGCGTGGGCTGCGCTGGTGCTCGTACTGGTGGCGATTCTCGCAGTCCAAGAACTGTGGGAATACTGCGACGCTCTCCGCCTGGAACGCGACACCGATGTTCTCACCGGTGTTCTCAACCGACGCGGGTTCCAGGCGACAGTGGAACGGATGTTGGCGTCCGCCGATGATCACACCGAGTCGACACTGCTGGTCTTCGACCTGGACAAGTTCAAGCCCGTCAACGACCGTCTCGGGCATGCCGCCGGCGATGACGTGTTGCGGAACTTCGTGACGGTCATGAAGTCCGCGGGACGCCGGTCCGACGTGGTAGGCCGGTTGGGCGGCGACGAGTTCGCCGTATTCCTGCACGGGGCGACATATGCCGACGCTCTGCATGTCGGGCAGCGCATCCGCCGTGAACTCGCCAAGGCCCCGTTCAACCACTTCGCCGAGACCGCCCCCGTCACCGTGAGTTTCGGCATCGCCACCGCTAGCCCGCATACCGCGCTCGCTGACGCCATCTCGGCCGCCGATGCACAGCTGTACCAGGCGAAACGGCGGACAGCGCAAGGAGCATGATCCGAACCACGGCGGCGCCCTCCCGATGGCCGGGAGCGCACCGCGCGCCGCGTAGCCCCGGACCATAGCGTCGACTCATGGACGAGGTCTTCGTCGTCGACCGTGTGGTGACCGCTCCCGGATGCGCCCAGCGATTCATCGACGCCTACCTGGCCGGCTACGCCCCGGGCGCCCGCGGGCGAGGCATGACCCTGCGGGACGTTCTGGTGAGTCCACCGATCTGGTTCGACGACCAGACCAACGTCGTGACCATCACCTGGACACTGCGCGATGCCGCCGCATGGTGGCAGATGACGTGGCACGGTCGCTCCGACCCCACGCTGGCGCAATGGTGGGACAGCATCACCGATCTCATCGTCTCGCGCGAGCGCAGCGTCGCCGCCGCACCCGAAAATGCCGTCCCCGCAGCAGAAGTCGTCGTGTCGAGTGCGCCGGAGGCACCCGTCTACTGCGTGACGCGCCTTGTCGACGCCGCCGAACCCGAGCGGCGCCGCGTGCTGGAAACCCTCCGCTCTGCTGCGCGCAGCAGCGGGGCCGCGTCGTTTGTCGTGGAACCGACGTTGCCCGGGTCCCGCAACGGCGGCGACCTCCTGGTGCACCTGCGGTTCGCTTCTCAAGCTGTCTGGGAACAAAGCACTTTCGACGATTGCCTGGCCGACCCGGCCGTCACCCACGTCAACGGTGCGACCTACCGCGGCACACCGAACCGCCGCGGCACCGGCACCGTCTACCGCGCGTTGTTGCTCCGCGTCGACCCGGCAGCGGACGCCGCGACCGTGGCCCGGTTCGAAGGCGAACTGATGTCGATGCCCGGCTTCGTGTCCACCATCAAGGCCTGGCAGCTCAGCCGCGTCGAGACCTCGATGGGCTCCAGCGCGTGGACGCATGTGTTCGAGCAGGAGTTCACCGACGTCGACGGGCTCTTGGGCCCCTATCTCATGCATCCGATCCACTGGACCGTCGTGGATCGCTGGTTCGACCCCGAGACCACCGATGTGATCGTGCGAGATCGGTTGTGCCACAGCTTCTGTGAGCTGCCGGCGCCGGTTCTCTAGAGCCCCGCAGGTTTGATGTTCGGGTTCGCCGTCGCGGGTGGCGCGAGCGGCTCCAGCACCGTGCGGCCGTCCAGCGAGTGCACTGGCAGCTGCTGGGACCACGGGTAGTGCAGGCTGAATGCGACCAGGCCGGTGCGCTCCTGCGCGGGTACGTGGCACATGGCCAGGACCGTCTCGGCGAGATACTCGACGGGTTCGGTCGGGAAGCTGTCCGGAATCAGGGACGCCGCACCAGGGGTGCGGATTGCCGTCGACGGTCCCACCGCATTGACCGCGATGTTGTCGCCGAGCAGCTCGGCCGCCACCCCCTGGGTGAAGCGGTGCAGCGCCGCCTTGCAGGACGCGTAGATCACGTCGCCGGCGGTCTTGTTGTAGTCGCGGTACGGCCGTTCCGGGTCCATGCCGGTCACCGAACCGATGTTCACAATCCAGCCGGCGCCCTGCTTCCGCATATGCGGCACAGCGGCTTTCGCCAACACGAACGGCGTGCGCAGGTAGTGCTCCACCGTGCGGTCGAAGGTCTCCAGCGTCATCTCGTCCACAACGGAGTAGTCGGCGTACCCGGCGTTGTTGACCAGGATGTCGAGCCGCCCGGTGCGCGCCACGACGGCCTCGACAAGACCGTCGCGCGCTGCCGGGTCCTCGAGGTCGGCCGCCAGCCCGAAGGCCGAACCGCCGACCTCTTCGATGAGCGCGATGGTCTCCTCGATGGAGCCGGGGATGGCCTGCGTCACCCCGGCACGCACCGAGGGTGACGGGGTGTACGCCCGCGCGGTCACCGCGACGGTGGCGCCTTCGGCCGCCAGGCGTTGCGCGATGGCTCGCCCGATGCCGCGACTGCTACCCGTTACCAATGCGGTCTTGCCCGCGAGAAGCCCTGCCATTTCCCGAAATTAGCCTCCGGGCACGGCGGATGGCCGGCGCGTGACCGCTGGCCGGGATCCCGCTCAGCCGAAGGTGTTCAGGGGCCGCGGCAGGTTCAGCACCAGCTGCGCGTCCCTCGCCACATCCAAGCTCAGGATTCGGGAGGCGCCGAGTCCGTCGAGCAGGTCGCTCAGCGGACCGCCGTTGCGGTCGATCGTGACGTCGCGCGGGAAGCTGCGCTGTGCGTAGGACAAGGTGTTCGACTGCACCGACGTCTGGTGCCATTGGCCGTCGACCAGATGGATCATGGTGTTGGTGCCCATGCGGGACTGCGACGGCACGTCGGTGAACTCGGGCCGCGGCGCCGTCAGGATCACGTCGGGTTTCCCTGTGGGACCGGCGATTTCAGCGCGCACGGTGTCGCCGATGTCGACGCTGATGTCGGTGCGCCACTTGGGCAGCTGGTACCCGTTGACGCCGCGGACCCGGGCGATCTCGGTGGTCACCGGGAGCGCGAGGACGTGCGCGTAGAAGTTCCTGCGCCGCAGGGCATTCAGCAGTTCGAGCTCGGGCAGGATGCCAGACACGAGGCCGTGGTCACCGGGCTTGCGGATGACGGCCGCGACGGACACCTCGTCGTAGGGATCGTTGTCGCATACCGAGTACGAGAAGAACGTCAGCGCGGCGATGCCGTAGCCGGGAGCGGCACGCAGCGGCTCGAGTGGCGCGGGCAGCATCGCGGCCAACCGGTCCAGCGGCGCAAGAAGATTCGCCTGCACGATGCTCGCGCGATAGTAGAAGTTCGGTGCCCACAGCGGCCCTACCCGCGAATCGACCTGAACCTTCGGGATGCGCCGGAACCAGTCGATGTTTCCGACGGCCGGGTCTTGTGCCACCTCGTCGAGGTTCGGGTTCGAGCGGTAGCGGTCGTAGTAGCCGCCCTTCGGCACCTCGACGGTCTGGCCGGCGAATTCGACCTCGGTGACTTGCGTAGCCATGGTGATGGACCTCGTCCTTCCGTAGGGGTTGACAGCTCAAGGCTGACAGGACGCCGCCGCGCTCCACAGGTGCCGGATGGCCAATAACTTGTGAGAAGTGGCCAAACAGGTGTCAGCCGCAGGCAGGTGGACAACGATCAATCAGGTCCCACCTCATCGAGCAGTGCCAACCCGTGAGCAAGAGGAGACACCATGACCGCTATCAAGCCCGTCCTGGAACCCGAAGCCGTCGCGTTCTGCGAGGCCACCGACACTCCGCCGTTCCTCTATCAGCTGCCGCCCGCCGAGGGCCGCAAGACGGTCGACGAGGTGCAGTCCGGTGACGTCGCGATGCCGGACGTCGACGACGAGTGGATCACCGTCGAGGGCGGGCCGACGGGTTCGGTGAAGGTGCGGATCATCAAACCGGCAGGAGCCACCGGCCGATTGCCGGTGATCTTCTACATCCACGGTGCGGGCTGGGTCTTCGGCAACGCGCACACGCACGACCGCCTGGTCCGGGAGTTGGCTGTCGGGGCCGACGCCGCCGTGGTGTTCCCCGAATACGACCTGTCCCCCGAGGCCAAGTACCCGACGGCCATCGAGCAGAATTACGCTGCCGCACAATGGGTATTCGTCCACGGTGCCGAAAAAGGCTTGGACGCTTCCCGGTTCGCGGTCTCGGGCGATTCGGTGGGTGGTGACATGGCCGCCGTGCTGACGCTCATGGCCAAGGACCGGGGCGACGTCACCATCTGCCACCAGGTGCTCCTCTACCCCGTGACCGCAGCGGACTTCGACACACCGTCCTATCACCAGTTCGCCGAGCACTACTTCCTGAGCCGCGAGGGCATGAAGTGGTTCTGGGACCAGTACACCGAGAACGACGCACAGCGCGACGAGATCTACGCGTCACCGCTGCGGGCAACCGTCGACCAACTCTCCGGTCTACCAACGGCTTTGGTGATCACCGCCGAGGCCGACGTCCTCCGCGACGGCGGCGAAGCCTACGCCGCCAAGCTGCGCGAAGCAGGCGTCCCCGTCGTGCAGGTGCGCTTCGGCGGCATCATCCACGACTTCATGATGCTCAACACGCTCCGGTCCACCCACGCGGCCACGGCCGCAATCAAACTCGCGCAGGACACGCTGCGCGCCGCCCTGCAGGAGAAGACATCATGACCACATTCGCAACCCCACCCGTGGCCGGCACCCGCAGCGCGCTGCTGAAGGACCTGGCCGGCCGGGTCCAGGCTCTCGACCCCGGCACGCGCCTCGACGTCCTCAACTCGATGACCGGCCAAGTGCTCGCGGACGTTCCGCGGTGCACCCCGGCCGATGTCGCGGCCGCCGCCGCCCGGGCCCGCGCGGTCCAACCGACTTGGGCCGCAACACCTGTCGAGGAACGCGCGGCCATGCTGATGCGTTTCCATGATCTGGTGCTCGACCGCCAGGACGAGGTGCTCGACCTCATTCAGCTCGAGAACGGCAAGGCACGACGGCACGCCTTCGAGGAGATCATCGACGTCGCCATGGTCTCCCGCTATTACGCGAACACCGCTGCCGGCTACCTCGAGCCCAAACGCCGCCAGGGTGCGCAGCTGGCCCTCACCGAGGTGTGGGAACTGCATCACCCGAAGGGCCTCGTCGGCGTCATCTCGCCATGGAACTACCCGCTGACGCTGGGCATCAGTGACTCGATTCCGGCGATCGTCGCCGGCAACGCGGTGCTGACCAAACCGGACCAGCAGACGCCGTTCGCCACGCTGTGGGCGGTACGGCTGCTCGAAGAGGCCGGTATGCCAGAGGGTTTGGTGCAGGTGGTGACGGGTTCGGGTGCCGAGCTGGGCACGTCGATCATCGAGCAGTCGGATTTCCTGATGTTCACCGGATCGACGGCGGTCGGGCGCACGGTCGCCGCACAGGCGGGTGAGCAGCTGATCGACTGCTCTATGGAGTTGGGCGGCAAGAACGCTCTGTTGATTCTCGACGACGCCGACGTGAACAAGGCCGTCAACGGCGCGATCCGGGCGTGTTTCTCCAACACCGGCCAGCTGTGCATTTCCATCGAGCGCATCTACGTGCCGGCGGCGATGTGGGATCAGTTCTCCACCCGGTTCGCCGCTGCAACAAAGAAGATGAAACTCTCCGGCGCGCTGGACTATTCGGCCGACATGGGATCACTGATCTCCGAGAAGCAACTCACGACCATGACCCGCCACGTCAACGACGCGGTGGAGAAGGGCGCCGTCGTCCTCGCCGGCGGGCGGCCCCGTCCCGACCTCGGACCGTACTTCTACGAACCGACCATCCTGACCGGCGTGCACGACGGCATGATCGTCTACGCCGACGAGACCTTCGGTCCGCTGGTTTCGCTCTACCGGGTGGAGAGCGAGGCCGAGGCCATCGACAAAGCCAACGACAGCCCGTACGGCCTGAATTTCAGTGTGTGGACGTCCAACCCGAAGCACGGGCGCGAGGTGGCCGCCAAACTGCAGGCGGGCACGGTCAATGTCAACGAGGCCTATGCGGCCGCGTGGGCATCGGTCGACGCGCCGATGGGCGGCATGAAGGCGTCCGGCATGGGCCGCCGGCACGGTGAGCACGGCATCCTCAAATACACCGAGTCCCAGACGATTGCGGTCGAGCGGCTGTTGCCGGTCGGCGCACCCACCTGGCTCGGCGCGGGTACCTACGCCCGCGTCATGACCAAAGGCATACGCCTGCTCCGTCGAATCCCGGGCGTCAAATGAACAGCAACACCCTGAGCGACGCCGGCGCCAAATTGATGAACTGTGCCCACCGCGCTGTTCTGACTCTCAGCGGAAACCGATTGCTGGCCAAACCCTTTGGCATGGCACTGGTTGAGCTGCACACGACCGGTCGTAAATCCGGGCTGCCGCGCTCGTGCTATCTGACTTCACCCGTTCACGATTCGCAGCGCGTGGTGCTGGTTGCATCCAAAGGTGGCGACGACCGCAACCCGGACTGGTACCGCAATCTCCAGGCCAACCCCGACTGCGAGGTCGTGATCGACGGTCAGCGACATCAGATGCGCGCCCGCACCGCAACTGCCGCGGAAAAAGCCGAGCTGTGGCCGAAGATCGTCTCCGCCTACCGCGGTTATGCCGATTATCAACGACGGACCAGCCGCGACATCCCGGTTGTGCTCTGCGAACCGAGATGAGCAACGAATGACCCATCAGATCATCGTTTTCGGGGCGACCGGGTACACCGGCGGTCTCGTGACCGAGGCGCTGGTGCGGCGCGGAGTGCGACCGGTGCTGGCCGGACGTGGCGCCGAACGACTGGCCGCACTGGCGCAGCAGTTCGGTGGGCTCGACTACCGCATCGCCGACGTCGGCGACCCCGCCAGCGTCCGCGCCCTCGTCGACAAGGGCGACGTCCTCGTCACGACGGTCGGCCCGTTCGAGCAGTTCGGCCATCCGGTCGCGCAGGCAGCGGCCGATGCCGGCGCCCACTACCTCGACTCCACAGGCGAGGTCGGCTTCGTCCGCGAAGTGTGGGAGCGGCACGACGCCCTGGCCCGGGCGGCCGGGGCCATCATCGCGCCGGCATTCGGGTACGACTACGTGCCCGGCATCCTGGCCGGTGCCCTCGCCGCGCGGGCCGCCGCCACCGCGGTCCACTCGATCGACGTCGGCTACTTCGCTATCGGCTCGCTGCGCAACGGCCTGAGCGAGGGCACCCGAAAAACCATGGCGGAGGGGCTGATTCTGCCTGCTCCGGTATGGCGCGACGGCCGCCTGGTCGATGAGAAGACCGCGCACAAGGTGCGTGAGTTCAGTGTGCGCGGCAAGCGAAGGAGTGCATTCCTGGTGTCGGGCACCGAGGTGCTGTTCCTGCCGTCGCAGGTACCCGGGCTGCAGTCGGTGACGGTCTACAACGGCTGGTTCCCGCCGCTGAGCCGCGGCATCCAACTCGTCTCTGCCGCTGCGAACGCCACGGCGAAGCTGCCGCGCGGCCGCGACCTGGTCAACGCCATCTCGGCCCGCACCGTCGGCCCCGGCGGCGGCCCCGACGCGGCCGAGCGGGCCCGCACCCTCAGCCACGTCGTGGCGGTGGCGCGTGATCAACGTGGCACGGCGGTCTCCGAGGTCCACGTCGAGGGCCCTAGCCCCTATTCACTGACTGGTGAGCTGATGGCCTGGGCTGCAGACCAATTGGCCTCTGGAGCCGGCAAGACGCCCGGCGTCGTCGGGCCTGTCGAAGCGTTCGGGCTCGACGAACTCGTCGCCGGTGCCAAGGAATGCGGCATGGTGGAGGTATGAGTACTGATTGGGATGCCGTCGGACGGGCGAATCCTCAACCGTAAGTACTGGCTCATGGGACCGCTCAGCGAGTTCGGCGTCTGGATCACCCGCCGTCAGCAGAATTCGTTCGCCATCGAGATCTCGCCCCGCCCGTAGCGCGTCCGGGCCGAGAGCCGGCATTTGCTTGTCGAATGCCCAGCAGGCGGAGACTCGTGACTGTGCCGCCAGATCGTCGATTTCACGGATTCGTCCGTCTGACTGCACACTCGCCAAAGTCGGTGAACAACATCAGGCCACGAGTGTGCAATCAGCGCGCCTCAACCATGGTTCTGACGATCTGTACGCACCCTCGACCCGGATCCTGCCCGGCTCGGCAGGACACTAGACCCCGAGGACTTCGACAACCTTCTTCGCCGTGGCTTTGGCCGACCCCGGGTTCTGGCCGGTCACGAGGCGACCGTCGGCAACGACGTACGACGCGAAGGGAATCAGCCCCTTCTCGTACAGCGCGCCGCGCTTCTTCATCTCCTCTTCGACGTTGTAGGGCACCAGCTTGTCGACGCGGGCCACCACTTCCTCGGTCCAGGAGAATCCGGTGAGCTTGCGGCCCGCCACCAACAACGACCCGTCCGACAGCGTGGTGTTCAGCAGCCCGGCGTAGCCGTGGCAGACCGAGGACACGACTCCCCCACGTTCGAAGATCTCTCGCGAGATACGTTGCAGCCCTTCACTGTCCGGGAAGTCGAACATCACTGCGTGACCGCCGGTGAAGTAGATGGCGTCGAAGTCCGCCGAGTCGATGTCCGCGGGCGCGGCGGCATTGGCCAACAACGCCATCTTGGCATCGTCGGCTTTCCACGCCTTGGCGCTCTTGTCGTAGTTGGGGAACTTGAGCGACCGCGGCTCCAGCGGGGAGAGCCCGCCCTGCGGACTGACGATCGTCTGCTCGTAGCCGGCCTCGGCGAAGACGTGATAGGCGTGGGTCAGCTCCGACAGCCACAAGCCGGTGGGCTCGGACGGGTCCTCGTAGTGCGAGACGTTGGTGACAACGTTCAGGATGCGCTTGGTCATGCGGCCAGAATTCCGCAGCCGAACCCGTGGCGCCAGAAAGTGGCCACTTCTCACAACTTGTTGGCCATCCATCACCTATTGCGCAACCAGCCACCAGACCTAGGCTCGGTACCGCAGGATGACAGCAAACCGTTCGACACAGCCGATTGAGGACCATGTGAGTAGTCACGATGTTCTTCGTTCACCCGCGGGCGTGGCGCTGCTCGTCGACCTGGCTGCGGACCACGGCATGGCCGACGTGGATTCTCTGCATGGCACCCCGCTGACCCGGACCACGCTCGAAGATCTCGACGCCGAGGTCCACCTTCGGGACGAACTCAAGATCATCTCGAATATTCTTGGCGGTCTTGATGTTCCGGGCTTGGGCATCGAGGCCGGTCTCCGGTGCCATGCCGCGTCGCCAGGAATCTGGGGCCTGGCGCTCATGAGCTCCCGCACCCTGGGCGACGCACTGGCAGTGGGCGTATCGCTGGCCTCGCTGAGTTTCTGCCTGTGCCGGTTGACGGTCTCTGCGGACGCCGGGGACAGTTACGGCCGACTGATTCTCGATCCGTCTCACCTTCCCTCCGACATCCGCTCGTTCGCCGTCGAACGCGACAGCGCCGGCATCCAGACTCTGCAACGCGATCTGCTGATGTCATCCGACGTGCAACTACAGGTCGCCTACACCATGGCGCGCCCCTCGGAGGACGTCGTACAGAAGTACGTCGACGTGTTCGGCATCGAACCCGAGTTCGGCGCACCACAGAACTGCCTCATCATCAGCCTCGAGTCGTTGACCAAGCCGCTACCGCAAGCGAATCAATACGCCCGCTCGATGGCCGAGAAGCAAGCGGTCGAACTGTTGCGCGAGAGGTCGGCACGCGCCGGCGTCGCGGGGCTTCTCCGCGACATGATGCTGTCGAACCCGTCGCCCGTGCTGACGCTCGATGACGCTGCCCGGCAGCTGACGGTCAGTGCCCGCACGCTGCGGCGGCATCTCGCCCAGGAGGGCGTGTCGCTGCGTGATCTGCAGGAAGAAACCCGGGAAGCACTCGCCGAGGAGTTGCTCGCCGACGGCATGCCCGTTGCGGAAATCGCGGAACGCCTTGGCTATTCGCAGACCTCCAGTTTCACCCAGGCGTTCCGGCGGTGGAAAGGCATGGGGCCGCGGGACTATCGTGAGCGGGCTCGTGACCGATGACGACGCTCGATCTGCAGTCCAAACGGTCAGCTGCCAGCTTGGCACTGATGGTCGAGTGGGCAACCGAACTCGGCTTGACCCCGCAGCAATGTCTCGCCGGCACCAGGACGACGCCTGCCGCGATTCGCGTCCCCGATGCCGAGGTCACCGCCCAGCAGGAACTCAAGGCCATCGCCAACATCGTTGCCTCGTTGGGTGATCGCCCAGGACTCGGGCTGCAGGCCGCAGCACGCTATCCGGTGACGGCGTTCGGGGTGTGGGGATTCGCCATCCTCACCAGTCCGACCGTGGGTGAAGCGATCGACGTCGCCGTGCGATTTGTCCAGCTGAGCTACGCCTTCTGTACCTTCGAGGCCCGTCGGCACGGTGACGACCTCTCGATCGTCATCGACGCCCGCGCGGTGCCCGCATCGATCCGCCGGTTCGTCCTCGAACGCGACGCCGCGGCCATCCCCAATCTGTGTCGCGAGGTCCTCGGCGCCGAGCCGCCACCGAGCCGCATCGCATTCGCCCTGCCGGATCCCGGGTCGGCGGTGTCGTTCTATGAAGAGATGTTCGGCGCCGCACCCGAATTCGGCGACGCAGAGACCTCGGTCACCCTCACCGCCGACCTGTTGAACGTCCCTCTGCCGCAGGCGAGTAGCCACACCGCCAAACTCGCCGAGCAGCAATGCCGCCTGCTGCTCGAACAGCGGGAAGCTCGCACCGGTCGCGCCGGTCTGGTCCGCGACCTCCTGTTGGCCGACCCGGCCAACCCACCGAGCCTGGCCCAGGTGGCGGACCGGTTGTCCTGCAGCACCCGGACTCTGCGGCGCCAGTTGGAGGCCGAGGGCACGTCGTTCCGGAAACTGCTCGACGAAGTGCGCCATCACCTCGGCACAGAGTTGCTCCAGAGCGGCATGACCGTCGAGCAGGTCTCGAACCGCCTGGGATACACCGACGTCAGCAATTTCTCGCACGCCTTCCATCGCTGGAACGGCTCCAGCCCGCGCGCCTACCTGGCCCGCCGAACACCGTACGCAAAGCCGAACCGAACGCACTAGTCACAACCAAACCCAGGAGGACCGCATGTCTGTTGTACTCATCACCGGTTGTTCGAGCGGTATCGGCGAGGCCACCGCCGCCGATCTGGTGGCGCATGGCCACACCGTCTATGCCACGGCGCGGCGTCCTGAGACCCTGAAAGCCCTGGCGGACAAGGGCTGCCACACCGTCGCGCTCGACGTCACCAACGAAGAGTCGATGGCGGCGGCGGTGGCCGCCGTCGAGGACGAAGCCGGTTCCATCGACGTGCTGGTGAACAACGCGGGCTACTCACAATCGGGCGCCGTAGAGTCGATTCCGCTCGACAACATCCGAAAACAGTTCGAAACCAACGTGTTCGGGCTCATCCGCATGAGCCAGCTGGTGCTGCCGGGCATGCGGGCGGCAGGCAGCGGACGCATCATCAACATCGGCTCGATGGGCGGCAAGCTCACCTTTCCCGGCGGGGGCATCTACCACGCCACCAAGTACGCCGTCGAAGCCATCTCCGACGCCATGCGGTTCGAGGTCCAGGGGTTCGGGGTCCAGATCGTGCTCATCGAACCCGGGCTGATCACCACAGGTTTCGCCGACACCGCCGTCGGGTCGGTCGACGGCTTGAACGACGGGCCCTACGCAGAGTTCAACGCCCGGGTCGGAAAAGTCACCGCGGACATCTACGCGGGTCACGTCGCCAAATTCCTCGGCGGCAACCCAGATTCGGTCGCCGAAGTGGTCCGCAAGGCGATCGAAGCCAAGAGCCCCAAAGCTCGCTACACCGTCACCCCGAGCGCAACGCTGAGCATCCTGCAACGTCAGCTGACCCCGGACAAGTTCTGGGACCTGGCCATGCGCGCCCAATTCCCCGTCCCTGGAGGCAAGTAGCATGTACGCGATCACCCTCAACGGCCACGGCGACCCAGAGGTCATGGAATGGGCCGAGGTCGAGGATCTGCCCGCACCGGGCCCCGGCCAGGTCGCCATCGACGTGGTGGCGGCGGGAGTCAACCGCGCGGATGTCATGCAGCGCATGGGTTTCTACCCTCCGCCACCGGGCGCCAGCGACATCCCGGGCCTCGAGGTGTCCGGCTACATCGCCGAAGTCGGTGCCGGAGTGCAGGATTGGGCACCCGGTGATGCGGTCTGTGCCCTACTGGCAGCCGGCGGCTATGCCGAGCGGGTCAACGTGGCCGCGACCCAGGTACTGCCGGTTCCGCACGGCGTGAGTGTGACAGCCGCGGCGGCCCTGCCGGAGACCGCGGCCACCGTCTGGTCGAACATCGTCATGACCGGCGGACTGCAGAGCGGACAGACACTGCTGATCCATGGCGGCGGCAGCGGAATCGGCACGCACGCAATACAGGTGGGCCGCGCGCTAGGCGCCAACGTGGCGGTGACGGCCGGCACCCAGTTCAAGTTGGACGCTTGTCGCGAACTCGGCGCGCAGACGTTGATCAACTACCACGACCAGGACTTCCCCGCCGTGGTCAACGCCGAATACTCCGGGGCCGACGTCATTCTCGACATCATGGGCGGCAGTTACCTCGGCAAGAACGTGGAAGCCCTGGCCGAGAATGGGCACCTGACCATCATCGGGCTGCAGGGCGGATCCGTCGCTGAGCTGAATCTCGGTGCGCTGCTGTTCAAACGCGGCTCGATACACGTGACGAACCTGCGTCGCCGGCCCGAGACCGGCCCCGGCTCCAAGGCCGAGATCATCACCGCCCTGCGGCAGCACCTGTGGCCGCTGATCGACGCCGGTGCCGTGGCGCCGGTCGTCGCGGCGGAGGTGCCGATCGTCGAGGCCCCCGAAGCGCACCGACTGCTCGACTCCGACAAGACGGTCGGGAAGGTGCTGCTGGTCGTCAGGCGCTCCGGTTAGCATCCCATCGCCGACCGCGGAGCGGCATCATTGACGCTGGCTGCAAACCACGACCGGCGACCCGAAAGCTTCGGCGATGAACCTCGACCTACGAATCTTCCACGCCATCAACGATTTCGCGCGCGATACCCCGTGGCTGCATCCATTGCTCGCGTCGTACGCCAACGACGGGGTTCTCGTGTTCGCCGCATTGCTGTTGGCCGGATGGTGGATTGCCCGGAAGAGCCCTGACCCGATGGCCATGGTTGCAGCACTGTGGGCACCGTTGGGTGTGTTGGCGGCCGTGCTGGTCTATGACCCGATCGCCCTGTCTGTCAACGAGACCCGCCCGTGCAATGCACTCCGCGACATCGTCGTCTTGCACTGCAACACCGACGGCGGCTTCCCGAGCATCCACGCCGTCGTCGCGGCTGCTGCCGCCGCCGGATTGTGGCTGGTGAACCGTCGTCTCGGCATCGTGGCTGCATTGGCTGCGGGCTTGATGGCGTTCGCCCGCGTCTATGTGGGCGCTCACTATCCGCGCGATGTGCTGGCAGGCCTTGCCCTGGGCGGTGTGGTCAGCTTGGCCGGATATCTGCTTGCCCGGCCAATCCTGCGCAGACTTGTCGGCCTCCTGGAAAAGACCCGGTTGCACGCCCTCGTCACGACGTCGCCGGACGCACCTGAGCCGCGACGCAATGATCCATAGCCGCAGCGGCGTTCGCCATTTGACGGCGTTCGCGACGGATTCGATCAGCCACGATGCGCTCGACCAAGAGTGGGACGAACGCTTGGATCGGGGCGTCTGCGAACCGCATCGCAGCCTCCCGGCACCACCGCGTGATCTCGGTTTCCCGTGCCATATCGTCGCGGCCCTCGCGGCGAGCGAGTTTCCCGGCGACCTCCACGATCCAGTCCCGTGAATGAGGCCTCGTGGGCGCGACCTCGGCCACCTGAGCCGGCTCATTCAATACCTGCGTCATGGCCGCCCTACTGCCACCGGATCAATCGAAATCTGTGGGCGGGCACTGCCATAGCCATTACCACCGCGAGCTGCCGGCGGTGCCGGCCGGACGAACAGCAGGGTGCAGTCTGAATCCTTCAACGTCTTGCACACTTCGTCGCTGGTCAGTTCCGCCACCAACTTCGGGTGGTCTCCGGGCACGATGACAAGCTGGTCGATGCACGCACTCTGGCGCAACAGGCTGCTCAGGTGCTCCGGCATCGCCAGAGTGGCCGACCGGATGTGACGGTCTTGCACGTCCTCCCAATACCGTTCCAGGGCGGCATGCACCGGATGTCTCGCATCGACCGGCCCACTGGAGTGCGACCACGGTTCCAAAATCACAATTGGAGCGTTGCGCCATGCCGAGTCGGCTTCCGCGGCCTTCAACACGGCGACTGCAGAGTCTGATTCGTCCAACACGGCCAGAATCCACTTCCTGTGGTCGAAGTCGCGGTGCGCACGACGGATGATCGCCACCGAACCAGGTGCCGTCCGGGCAATCTCGACAGCCGTGGATCCGCGAGGAGCGTCCGAAGTGTCGTCGTTTCCACGGTCTCCGACACAGACGATCGACGCACCACGAGACTCGTTGGCAAGGCATTCTGCCGGGTCGCCCACAACAATCTCCGATTCGAGCTTGACGTCGATGTGCGTGTCGCTCACCGCTTTCCATGCCTTGTGCAATGCACGCTCTGCGCGATCGATGTCCTCCTGTCGATCGCCATCAGCCGAGTCGATGACGTAGACCAGCCTCAGGGTGGCATCCCGGCTTGCCGCCTCGACTGCAGCCCACCGAGCAGCGCGCCGGGCATGTTTGGAACCGTCGATGCCGACGACGACGGGCCTCGCGGTGGCTGTCGTGCGCTGCTGGACCTCCCGATTCGCGATCATGTCGCTCCTCCATCCGCTGACAACTTCCAGATCGATTGATCTCCAATACATCTGACCTCGCTCTGACTCCCAGGCCTAGTGTCCAAAGTCCCTCGCCGCACGCAGACGTCCTTGTGACCGCCGATGGTCACAAGGACGCGTATTGATGACTTCTGGCTCTGTCGCGCGACAACCGCATCGGGCAGCGTCGGTGTAGACCTCGCCCCGTCGAGAAGGACATCTCATGACCAAAACCACCATGTCACTCCGAGAGATAGAAGATGCGGTACATCTGGCCTGCCGCGCACCGTCGTTCCACAACAGCCAGCCATGGAAGTGGGTTCTCGAATCCGCCACGCTGAAACTGTTTCTCGACACCGATTGGCTGGTGGCCACCGACGATTCCGGGCGTCAGGCGATGTTGAGCTGCGGCGCGGCACTGGACCACCTGCGGGTGGCCATGGCGGCAGCCGGCTGGACGACACTCGTCGACCGGTTTCCCAATCCGAGCAATCCTCACCACCTCGCCGATATCGACTGCCGGCCTGCAGCCGGAGTGACACCGGCACAACGGCGGGCGGCCGACGCCATCCTGTGCCGGCGAACCGACCGATTGCCCCTCGGCGCCGTGGAGGACTGGCCGGCGTTCGAGAAGCTGCTGCGGCTGGCCGTGGGTGACCGGCCGACCCAGCTTGACGTGCTGGACGCCGGACAGCGCACCAAATTGGCCGAGGCCTCGCATCTCGCCGAGGCACTGAGGATGTACGACACCGCCTATCACGCCGAATTGGTTTGGTGGACCACACCTTTTGGCGCGACGACCGGTATCCCACACAGCGCCCTGGTATCGGCCGCAGAAAGCGACCGAGTTGATGTCGGACGGTCGTTCCCGGTCACGCACACCAGGGAGCGACGTCAACAAGCCGGGGACGACAAGGCCACCGTTGTGGTGATCTCCGCGCTCGGCGACACCCGGGAGGACATCCTGGCGTGCGGCGAGACACTGTCCGCGGTGCTGCTCGAGGCCACCATCGTGGGCCTAGCCAGTAGCACGCTCACGCATGTGACCGAACACGCGGCCACCAGCGACATCATCAGCTCACTCACCGGGCATCGGCTGCCGCAGGTGCTGGTCCGTATCGGCACTGCGCCGGCCCTCGATGACGTCCCGCCACCGACACCGCGGCGCCAACTGTCGGATGTCTTCCGTCACGGGCCAGAGCGCCCGCATGATCGGGAACGAGGCCGGGGCGCCTGATCCCCGTTTGGCCGCACCATGCCTACGTATCAACCATCCCGCCGCGCACAGCGCGGCGGCAAGCACGATGCCGGTAGCCAACCGTTTCTTCATGTCAACGACGATGACGAACCACCAGGCTGCCGTGTAGGGCATATGGACCCGACGTCGTGGCCAACCGTCCCGCGACCGCAGGTCGGTGTGACCGACGACTAGGGACCAATTCCCCTGCCGCAGCCCCCGTCACGACACATACCGTCGACGAATAGTCAGCTCGGTGATCTCAGGAGAGTGCGGAGATGTACAAATCAGCTTCGCCGTCGTCAGCCGTGGTAGTCGGCATCGACGGCTCGCAGTGGTCGGTGAACGCCGCCTTGTGGGCGGTCGACGAGGCCGTCAGTCGCGATGTGCCCCTGCGGCTGCTCTACGTCGTCGCGCCTCGCGGGCAGGGCGACATCGATCCCGAACAGGAAGCTCGGGACCTGGCCTGCGCCGAAGTCTCGGTCCGGCGGACCCTGGTCGCGGTCGAATCGACCGAGAAGCCGGTCAAGATCGAGTGGGAAGTTCTACAAGGGCAACCGACCAGGGTGCTGTCGAACGCGACCCGATCTGCCGACCTGTTCTGCATGGGCTCCCTCGGCATCGCACATGCCACGGGGTCGCGATTCGGCTCGACCGCAGCGGCATTGGCAACCTCTGCGCTGTGCCCGGTTGCCATCATTCGCAGCGGTGGCCGGCATTGGTCGACGCAGCCTCGGCACGTGGTCGCGGAAATCGATGAGAGCCCGGACAGCGTCAACGTTCTCGACGCGGGGATCAACGAAGCCCGGCTGCGCGGTGCGCCGCTGACGGTGCTCGCGACATGGCAAGCCAAATTGGCGGATGTGCATGAGCACATCCCGGATGACAAAACCCTCACACGTTTGGACAAGCGGTTGACGCGCTACCGTCTGGCAAACCCGGACATCGATTTCAATCCGGTTGCGGTCAATGGCTCAACGATGAATTATCTTGAGCACCATGCCGATTCGATCCAATTGCTGGTCACCAGCAGGCATCGCCGGGCCGGTATGGGTGAGATCGTCGGGACCGCGCGCGCAGTTCCGGGCCAGGTCAACTGCAGCGTGTTGATCTGCCAGCATAATCAGCGCTTGTAGTCGATGACTGACCTATCGTTGCGAGTGAGAATTGAACACCCACACGCCGGCGTCGGTGTTCGGAAGGGCATGTGAATGGTCACCGTATTTCTCGTCGACGACCACGAAGTCGTGCGGCGCGGACTCATCGATCTGTTGAGCGCCGACCCCGACCTCCAAGTCATCGGCGAAGCGGGCACGGTGGCACATGCCATGGCCCAGATTCCTGCGCTCCGGCCCGATGTCGCGGTCCTCGACGTTCGCCTGCCTGACGGCAATGGCATCGAACTCTGCCGCGATCTGCTGTCCCGGCTGCCCGACCTGCGTTGCCTCATGCTCACCTCGTTCACTTCCGACGAGGCCATGCTCGACGCGGTCCTGGCCGGCGCGAGCGGCTACGTCATCAAGGACATCAAAGGGATGGAACTGGCCGAGGCGATCAAAGCCGTCGGCGCCGGACGTTCCCTGCTGGACAATCGCGCTGCCGCGGCATTGATGGCCAAGCTCCGCAACGCAGCCGAGCGGTCGGACCCGCTTTCGGGGCTGACCGATCAAGAGCGGGTGCTGCTGGACCTGCTCGGGGAAGGGCTGACCAACAAGCAGATTGCCGCGCGAATGTTCCTGGCGGAGAAGACTGTCAAGAACTACGTGTCACGTCTGCTGGCCAAACTCGGCATGGAACGCCGCACGCAGGCCGCGGTATTCGTGTCGAAGCTGGACCGACCGCGCCGCTCGGACGACTGATGTGCACCCGGCGTCAATTTCCTGGCGCACCGTTGCGTCGATGGCAGAATCACGCGTGTGACACGCGATGACGGCAGCGCTGAGCATCCGCTGCGAGCGCCGCTAGCCGGACTACGGCTGCGTGAACTTCTCACTGAGGTTCAGGATCGCGTCGAACAGATCATCGAGGGCCGTGACCGGCTCGACGGTCTGGTCGAGGCCATGCTCACTGTCACGTCCGGCCTCGAACTGGACGAGACGCTGCGCACCATCGTCCACACTGCGATCGAGCTGATCGACGCACGGTACGGCGCCCTCGGAGTGCGGGGCACCGGCCACGAGCTCGTCCAATTCGTCTATGAGGGCATAGACGAGGAGACCCGTTGCAAAATCGGCCCGCTTCCTCAGGGACGCGGCGTACTCGGAGTGCTGATCGACGAACCGAAACCCATTCGGCTGGAGGACATTCGCACGCACCCTGCCTCGGTGGGATTTCCTGAGCACCACCCGCCCATGCGCACTTTCCTCGGTGTGCCGGTGCGCATCCGCGACGAAGTATTCGGCAACCTGTATCTGGCTGAAAAAGCATCCGGGCAGCCGTTCAGCGAAGACGACGAAGTGCTCGCGCAGGCGCTTGCCGCAGCGGCCGGCATCGCCATCGACAACGCACGGCTCTACCGCCAGTCGCAGCAACGCCAGGCCTGGATCGAGGCCACCCGCGATATCGGTACCGCCCTGCTGTCGGGCACCGAGCCGGCTCAGGTGTTCCGCCAGATCGCAGAGCAAGCACGTGCCCTGACGGACGCCGACGCGACGCTGATAGCGGTTCCCGAAGACGACGATGCTCCGAGCAACGAGATCACCGAACTCCAGGTCATCGACGTCGTCGGCGACGTCCACGCATCATCGCTGGAGGCGCCGGTGGCCGACGGGCCCATCGGCCATGCGTTTCACCATCGGACGCCCCTGATCTGTCGGGCACCGGACCTGCCTGAAGCGATAGCAGCCGACATGGCGTCGGCTCTGGTGCTGCCACTGCGCACCACCGAGAGCGTCATCGGAGTCCTGATCGTGCTGCGGCGTGCGGGCCGGCAGGAATTCACGCCGGATCAGCTGGACACCATGGCCGCGTTCGCCGACCAGGCCGCGCTGGCCTGGCAGCTTGCGGCCAGCCAGCGTCAGAAGCGTGAGCTGGATGTGTTGGCGGACCGTGACAGGATTGCCCGCGACTTGCACGATCACGTCATCCAGCGACTGTTCGCAGTCGGTCTGACGCTCCAGGGCGCGATCCCACGCGCCAAGTCGAGCGATGTGCAGCGTCGCATCACCGACTGCGTCGACGACCTCCAGGAAGTGATCACCGAAATCCGTACGGCGATCTTCGATCTCCACGGCAGCACAGCCTCCACCACCCGGTTACGACAGCGACTCGATGCCGCTGTCGCCTCGTTCTCCAGCCACGAACTGCACACCACGGTCCGTTACGACGGCCCGCTTTCGGTCATCGAGCCTGACTTGGCCGATCACGCCGAGGCCGTCGTCCGGGAAGCTGTGAGCAACGCCGTCCGCCACGGCAACGCCAGCGCGGTCAGCGTCACCATCAACGTCGACAACGACTTGCGTATCGAGGTGGCCGACAACGGCCAGGGTTTGTCCGACGGAATCACCGAGAGTGGCCTCGCGAATCTGCGCCGACGGGCACGAGACACCGGCGGTGACATGTCCGTCGAACCCGGCGCCGACGCCGGCACCGTCCTGCGGTGGTGGGCACCGCTGCCCTGACGGGCGACTTGGCGCGCGGGACCAATGTCCCTGGCGTCCAACGACGATACGCCCGGCTTCGGCCGGCACGTGGGCACCGGGCAAAACCCTGCAGCAAGTGACGTAGTGCTCTGTCGGTGAGGTCGGATCACCTGCAGGATCGCTGTATGAGAAACGAGCGGTGTGCGCTCCCTAGAGCGCACCGCTCGGTCTCGACAACGAGTTTGTGAGGTGAATCAGATGTCCGAGACGTTTCCCGACCATCAGACGGTTTGCGCAGCCATGGCGCTGGCGACGCGTGCCCCCTCCGTCCACAACACGCAACCGTGGCGGTGGCGGATCGGCTCGAACAGCGTGCACCTGTACGCCGAATCATCACTGCACCTGATCCACACCGATCCCGACGGCCGCGACCTGTTGATCAGTTGCGGTGCGGCACTGCACCACGCGACCGTGGCTTTCCACGCGCTGGGCTGGCAGCCGACAGTGCGACGATTCCCCAACCCGGCCGAGCCTGATCACCTCGCCGCAATCGAATTGAGCCCCTGTTTTCCCGAGCAGCCCGACATCGCCCTTGCCGCGGCGATTCCGCGGCGCAGAACCGACCGGCGGTATTACAGCGGCTGGCCCGTCCCGCTCGGGGACATCGCTCTGATGACCGCCCGCGCTGCCCGTCTCGGCATCGGGCTACGCCGAGTGAAGCTCAACGACGTCCTCACAACTGCACTACGACAAGCGGTTTCGCAGCATGTGCATGATCTGGATTACCTCACCGAACTGACGGTCTGGAGCGGGCGCTACGCATCGGTCGCCGGAGTACCTGCACGTAGTACACCCACGCCCGACCACAGCGCCGCCCTCCCCAGCCGCATCTTCGCCGCCCCCGTCCTCAACCAGCCCGTGGGTGCGACGGCCACCGACGACAATGGCTCGCTGTTGGCGCTCGGTACCTCGACCGACGCCCCGATTGATCGATTGCGGGCCGGCGAAGCCACGAGCGCAGTTCTGCTCACTGCCACCGCACAAGGGCTCTCCACGTGTCCCGTCACCGAAGCGCTGGAAAATCCCGAGTGCCGAGCCATCGTCCGGTCGGACGTTTTCGGCGACGAGTTGTTCCCGCAGATGCTCATCCGGGTCGGCTGGGCACCCCTCAACGCCGACCCGCTGCCCGCGACCCCGCGCCGCGCGCTGACGGACGTCGTTTCCCTGCTGCACGACGACGACCCGGCGTTGGGCTCACAGCCCACTGACGACGAGGAGGTGGATCGATGATCGCGCACCGCACCCGGATGTTCGCCCGGGTGCTCGGCCCCTACCTCGTCGTTGCGGCCGCTTCACTCGTCACCCGGGCCGATTACGTCAAGACACTGCTGCACACGTTCGGGGACAACTCCGTATGGCCCTGGATCACCGGCGCCTTCGTCTTACCGATGGGACTGGTCGTCGTCACGCTGCACCCGTACTGGAGGGGAGCTGCCGCCGCTACCGTGTCGGTGCTGGGCTGGTTGACGGTACTCAAAGGTGTGGCGTTGATGACGTTCCCCGGGGCGTACCTCACGACGGGACAGGATGTGCTGGCCGGCGCACCGTGGTGGCAGGCCGGCGTGATCGTCACCGGACTGGCCGGCCTGTATCTCACCGTCATCGGGTGGTCGCCGGACCGGCGATCAACCCCGTCCGTCACCGTGCCTTCCGAATCTTGATGCGCGCCAACGGCAAGGGACACCGATGAACGACAACCAGCTCACCGCTCTCGATGCCGGATTCCTGCAGGCCGAGGATTCCGACAGTCATGCCAATCTGGCCGTCGCGGTGGTGGCCATCATGGAGGGCCCGGCACCGGACTTCGCCGAACTGCAGGCGGTGCTCGACGAGCGCTCGGCCACCCTCCCCCGCTGCCGACAGGTTTTGCACTCCTATCCGCTCGACCTCAGCGCTCCAGAATGGGTACCGGCGCCCAGTTTCGACATCACCCACCACGTCCGCCGGCTCACGGTGACAGCGCCCGGTGATGACACCGCGGTTCATCGCGCGGTGGCGAGCTTGATGGAGCGTCGCCTCGACAGATCCCGGCCATTGTGGGAAGCGTGGATGCTGGACGGTCTGGCTGACGGTCGCTGGGCGATCGTGGTGAAGCTGCACCACTGCATCGCCGACGGGGTCGCGGCGACAGCGATGCTCGCGGGCATCTGCGATAACCAGTGGGCGGACCGCGATGAAATCCTCAGCCTCCCTTCGGTATCGGACCGGCGTCCGTCGCGCGCCTTCAATCCGATCGCGCTCGGCACCGATGCGTGGCGGATGGTGCGGTCGACGGCGCGCAGTGGGGTGCGGATGGCGTTCGGGGCCGCTCAACTCGTGGCCGGCGTGCTCACCACGTCGACCCAACCCCTCAACGGTCAGCTCAGCGATATGCGCCGATTCAGTGCTGTCGAAGTCTCGTTGCAGGATGTCCAGATGGTCGCCAAACGGTTCGGCGTCACGGTCAACGACGTGGCTCTGGCTGCCATCACCGACGGTTTCCGGTCCGCCATGCTGCAGCACGACATGCAACCTTCGGCCGGGCCGATCCGCACCGTCGTGCCGGTTTCCGTCCGGCCGGCCGAACTACTCCACGTGCCCGACAACCGGGTTTCAGTCTTGCTGCCGGACCTACCCGTCGATCGACCGGATCCGCTCGAACAGCTTCGGCTGGTCCACAAGAGGCTGACGACGGCGAAAAGCAGTGGCCAGCGCCAAGCCGGCTCCTTCGTGGTTGCCGCAGCCAACCTGATTCCGTTTCCGGTAATGGCTTCTGCCGTGCGGCTGTTGGGCCGGCTGCCGCAACACGGCGTGGTGGCCGTGACGACGAACGTCCCCGGCCCGAATCGGCCAATGCGCTTGATGGGCCGAAAGATCGCCGCGCTCGTCCCGGTGCCCCCGATTGCGATGGGCATGCGTACCGGTATCGCCATCATGAGCTACGCCGACCGCCTGACGTTCGGCGTCATCGGTGACTACGACGCCGAACTCGAGACGGACGATCTCGCCCGCGGCATCGAGCACGGAATCGCTCACCTGATCACCGTCGCGTCTGCTGCGACGCATACCCGCCGACTCGGCAACCTGATGCTGCTCAGCGGCTAGACCCAGAAGCTGAGGACCCAAGACCCTAGCCGCCGCAGCCCGCTGAGCGCACAGTCGTCCTATGACGAAGACACACACTGCCGAAGCTGCGGCCTAACCAGGTTTCTCGAGATCGGGCTGAGGGTATGGCTTCGACGGTGACCTACACCAGGTTCCGGTCGGCACTACGACCCTGGACTGTCGCCGTGCTCGTCGGACTCATCGGTTACTGCGACTTCCCGCTTCAATGGGTCGTCGGATCTCCGCTCAGCCCGAGCCGGTCCTACATCAGTGAACTGGCGGTCGCCGGCCAACCGTATTACCAGGTCTTCCGGATCGGCGACCTGGTCGCCGGCATCGGCCTCGCGATACTCGCGGGCGTCCTGGTCATCTGGCACCCCTCGTCACCAATTCGGCTCGGGAGCACGGCGCTGGCGGTTGCGGCCGCCACTTCGATCGTCGACGCCCTGTCCCCCATGAGCTGCGCCCCGTCGGTTGATCCCCGGTGCTGGGCAGCCGATCACGCCGCCTTGTCGACGCAGCTGTCTGAGTTGCACACCGTCTCCGGCGTCGTCGGTTTCACCGCGGTCCTGTTCGCGATGGCGGCGTACGGCATTGCACTGAGCAGCCGGCCGGCCACGCGTCATCTGGGATCGGCCGGCCTCACCTGTGCAGCGATCGGAGCGATACTCGGCGGCATCGAAATCGGTACTGCGCTCGCGGACACAGATTGGACGGGGCTGTTCGAGCGCATCCACGTTGCCGTCGTCGGCACGTTTCTCCTGACGCTGACTTTCGTCGTCGCGCGCACCACAAGCCCGGTCACTCGACGATCGGTGGTCAGTTCGCTGCCGCGCTGAATTGCGGGTCGTCATGGGCGACCGACGACCTGGCACCGTCAGCCACCGATGGGCTCCCAACGCCAGTCCGTGACCTCGGGCAGATCCTCACCGTGCGTCCGGATCCACTCTCGGTGGCGATCGTGAGCCGCAACCATGTCCGCGCGCAGTGTGCGTACCGCCGGGCCATCGAGTCCGGGCATCAGGTCGATGGCGTCGATCACCAGTTGGAAGCGATCCATCTTGTTCAGCACCAGCATGTCGAAAGGCGTTGTCGTCGAGCCCTCTTCCAGATATCCGCGCACGTGCATGTGCTGATGGTTGCGGCGACGGTAGGTCAGCCGGTGAATCAACGACGGGTATCCGTGGTAGGCGAAGATCACGGGCCGGTCAGTGGTGAACAGTGTGTCGTACTCCGCATCGGTCATGCCGTGCGAATGTTGGGTGTTCGACTGCAGACGGAACAGGTCGACCACGTTGACGACGCGAATTCTGATCTCTGGCAGGTGCTTTCGCAGTATCGACACGGCGGCGAGCACCTCGAGGGTCGGCACGTCGCCCGCACAGCCCAGCACCACGTCAGGCACCGAGCCTCCGTCGGTGCTGGCCCATTCGAAGATGTCCGCGCCGCGTGCGCAGTGCACCGCGGCTTGTTCGGCGGTCAGCCACACCGGAGCGTCGTTCTTCCCGGCGACGATCACGTTGATGTAGTCCCGGCTGGCCAGGCAATGCGCTGCCACCGACAGCAGGGTGTTGGCATCCGGCGGCAGGTAGATGCGGGCGATCTCGGCGCGCTTGTTGGCGACGTGGTCGATGAAACCGGGGTCCTGGTGCGAGAAGCCGTTGTGGTCCTGACGCCACACATGTGACGTAATCAGGTAGTTCAGTGACGCGATCGGTGCACGCCACGGCAACTGCCGACTTACCTTGAGCCACTTGGCATGCTGGTTCACCATCGAGTCGACGACGTGGGCGAAGGCCTCATAGCTGTTGAGCAGACCGTGCCGCCCCGTCAGCAGATAACCTTCCAGCCAACCCTGGCACATGTGCTCCGACAGGACTTCGAGCACGCGCCCGTCGCGAGCCAGATGCTCATCGCTCGGCAAAACCGCTGCGCTCCACTGTTTGTCGCTGACGTCGTACACCGCACCGAGCCGGTTCGACGCGGTCTCATCGGGTCCGAACAACCTGAAGTTGCGGTAGCCGGCGTTGCGCACCATCACTTCGCGCAGATACCGGCCGAGCACCCTGGTCGGTTCGGCCATCGTATCCCCGGGTCCGACCGTGGACACGGCGAATTCCTTGGCGACCGGCAGGTGCAACGGCGTCAGCAACAGGCCACCGTTGGCGTGTGGGTTCGCACCCATCCGATGTTCGGGCGCCGGCACGTTGTCGGTGACCAGCTTTGTGGGACAACCGGTTTCATCGAACAGTTCCTCGGGGCGGTAGGAGTGCAGCCAGTCCATGAACTGTCGACGGTGTTCGGGGTCGGTACGGACGTCGGCGAGGGGCACCTGATGCGAACGCCACGTGCCCTCGACGGGCAGGCCGTCGACCCATCGTGGTCCGGTCCAGCCTTTCGGTGTCCGCAGCACGATCATGGGCCACTGCGGGCGCGGCGGCGCCGAGACCATGCGCGCGGCAGTCTGGATTTCGTCGATCATCGCCACGACGCGATCCAGTGCCGCCGCCATGTCCTGATGCAGCTGGTGCGGATCGTCACCGCTGACGTAGATCGGGTAGTGCCCGTATCCCCGCAACAGGCAGTCGAGTTCAGCGTCGGTGATCCGGGCCAGCACCGTCGGATTGGCGATCTTGTACCCATTGAGGTGCAGGATCGGCAGGACGGCGCCGTCGGTAGCCGGGTTGATGAACTTGTTGGAATGCCAACTGGCCGCGAGCGGGCCGGTCTCTGCTTCGCCGTCGCCGATTACGCACGCCACCAACAGGTTCGGGTTGTCGAGAGCCGCACCATAGGCGTGCGCCAGGGAGTACCCGAGCTCGCCGCCCTCGTGAATGGATCCCGGAACTTCAGGCGCCACGTGGCTGGGAACGCCACCGGGAAAAGAGAACTCGCGGAACAATGTCGCCATCCCGTGGCCATCACGGGCGATGTCGGGACGCGTTCGGCTGTAGCTGCCCTCGAGCCAGGCATTCGCGAACAGCGCGGGCCCGCCATGACCGGGGCCGATGACGTACATCGCGTCGAGATCGTGCTCGATGATGGCGCGATTCAAATGCGCGTAAATGAAGTTCAGCCCAGGCGAAGTGCCCCAGTGGCCCAACGGACGCGGCTTGATGTCCTGTTGGGCCAATGGTGTACGCAGCAGCGGATTGCCCATCAGGTAGATCTGACCGGCCGTGAGATAGTTCGCCGCGCGCCAGTACGCGTCGACCGATCGCAGGCGGGTAGCCGGAGACGAATCGCTCAACTGACGTGTGGCGCTGGTCATCGGGTGGACTCGCGAGCGTGCGGCCGAGCAACGAGTACCGGGCAATTCGCCTGGTGAATCAGTTTGTGGCTGGTGGACCCGAGCAGCAGTCCGGTGGCGTCTCCGCGGCCACGACTTCCCGTGACGACCAACTGGGCGCGCTGCGCGTGGCTCAGCAGAACGTGCCCCGGATTGCCGATTGCCGCGACACGGCGGACCGCGACTTCGGGGAATTTCTCCTCCCATCCGGCCAATCGCTCGGCCAGCAGCATCTCCTGCTGCTCCTCGCGAGCCTCGCCGGTCAGGTCATTCCAGGATGGTTCCGCATCGTAGAAATGCACCGGCAGGTAGCCCCACACCAGGACCGCGGTCAGTTCTGCCCCGCGCATGGAGGCCTCCTCGAAGGCCCAGGCAATCGCGTCCTCACTGTCCGGCGCCCCGCTGATCCCGACCACGACGGGCCCCGTCACCGGTACCCCTGGCGCGCGGACCACGACCACCGGACTGTGGCCGTGCGCGGTCAGTGCGACTGCCACCGAGCCGGCCAACAGCCCCGTGAACGCGTTGAGTCCACTTGAACCGACGACAGTGAGGAATGTGCCCTTCGACAGGTCGATGAGCACCCGGGCCGGCCGGCCCGCCTTCCTGGTCAACGTCACCTCCAGATCAGGGTCCAGCGTCTGGACGCGATCCAGGGCCTCGTCGAGGAAACGTTGGCCGGTCGTCTCGAGGTACTGGAAGAAGCTCTCCGAGGCACCCGGGTTGAACCCCATCGCAAAACTCTCGAAGTCGACGGCGTGCACCAACCGGAGCGGAAGATTGCGCAGCTGCGCCTCGTTGACGGCCCAGTTCAGTGCGGTCAGCGCTGAACTCGATCCGTCGATGCCAACCAAAATGTAAGGGCGGGGCGATGATTCGCTCACATTGTCCTCCGATGACGCTGCTTGTCCGATGCCCCTGACGGTACGAGCACGACCCCTCGGCGGCTATGGCCGAAAGTCACTCGTCGAGTGAACAGTCGCCATGGCTCCAAGCCGTCGACCCCGAGTGCTTACCCGCGTGAGGGTTCGATGACACATCTACGGTTCCGCACGCCCAGGGCAGGTGACCGCGAACGGCCACCTGCCCTGTCAACGGTCTGACTACCGGGCCTGCGGGCGGGCGACCAGCACCGGGCACTCGGCATGCTGAACCAGCCGGTGACTCGTCGACCCCAGGAACCACCCGGCCACGTTTCCGTGTCCGCGAGTACCGGTGACGATCAACTGCGCGCGCTGCGCATAGCCCAGCAGGACGTGCCCGGGGTGGCCGGCAGCGACCACGCGGCGGACCGCGACTTCAGGGAACTTCTCCTGCCAGCCGGCCAGCCGTTCCGCCAGCAGCATCGCCTGCTGGTCCTCACGGGCCGGCCCCGGCAGCTCTTCCCAAGTCGGTTCGATGTAGTCGAAATAGGCCGGCACATAACTCGATACGAGAACGGCGAGCAGTTTCGCACCGCGCAGTGACGCCTCCTGGAAGGCCCAGCCGATCGCTTCCTCACTGTCGGGCGCACCGCTGACGCCGACGACGACGGGTCCCCCGGCATGTTGTCCGGGCGCGCGAACCACGACGACGGGGCTGTGGCCGTGCGCTGTCAGTGACACCGCCACCGACCCCGCCACCAGCCCGGTGAATCCGTGCAGCCCACTGGAACCGACGACGGTGAGGAAGGCGTCTTTCGACTGTTCCTCCAGCAACTGTGCGGGGCGGCCGACGAGGTTGTGGACAGACACCTCCACCTCGGGCGCGAGCGCCTGCACCCGCTCCTTGGCTTCGTTGAGGAAGTTCTGGCCCGACGTCTCCACGAATTTGAAGAAGCTTTCGGAGGCGCCCGGATTGAAGCCCATGACGAAATTGCCGTAGTCGACGGCGTGAACCAGCCGCAAGGGCAGATTGCGCAGCTGTGCCTCACCGATGGCCCAGAGCAGCGCTTCCAACGATGACCGCGAGCCATCGATGCCAACCAAAATGTAAGGGCGAGGAGATAACTCGGTCATGGTGTCCGCTCCAGACGAAGGTGCAATTCCGACACCTTCAACGGTACGGACGCCGACTGCCCGGTGCTACGGCCAAAAGTCACTCACCGGCCGGGAGTCGGCGGGGTCGCTGCCGGGCCGACGACTCGGCAGCACTGGTCCGAAGAATCTCTCGACCACGGGCACCGGGCGCGGCATAATTCTTATTGACATGACTGCAACCATCGACGCCCGCGACGTGGGCACGCTGCCGCTCGCGCCGAAGAATCCGCTGCCGTTCCGGCAGTTGTTCTCCACCCGGCAACTGCACACCGGGCTGGTCCTGCTGAGTGAAGCCGGCGGGCCCGTCAGCCGCATCGCCGTCGTACCCAAGCGCGTCGCGCCGCCCATCGTGCTCGTCACTTCCCCCGCCGGGATCCGCGACGTGCTGGGCCGCACCGACAACCTCGCCGAGCGCTCCACGATCCACGAAGAAGTGCGCAACGTGGTCGGCGACAATCTCTTCGTCCTGCCGAACAGCGCCTGGCCGCCGCGCCGGCGTGCCCTGCAGCCCGTGTTCACCAAGCAGCACGTCGACCGGTTCGGCGGACACATGTCCCAGGCCGCGCAGTCGATCGCCGACCGCTGGCGTGACGCTCGCGACGTCGACCTCGACGCCGAGTGCCGCCGGCTCGCCATGCGCTCCCTCGGCTACTCGATTCTCGGTCTCGACATCAACGAGCACAGCAACACCATCGCCGAGAACATGCACGTGGCCTCGCGCTACACGGCCGATCGCGCCCTGCGACCGATCAAGGCGCCGAAGTGGCTCCCGACGCCGGGACGCCGTCGCGCGCGTGCCGCCGTCGCCCGGATGCGCAAGATGACCATGGACGTCCTGCAGGACTGCCGCGCGAATCCGGACCGCGATGCGCCGCTGGTCAAGGCGCTGCTCGCGGCCTCGGACCCCGACACCGGCCGGCAGCTGTCCGACGACGACATCTGCAACGACCTGCTCATCTTCATGCTGGCGGGCCACGACACGACGGCGACGACGCTGACGTACGCCTTGTGGCAGCTCGGGCGTCATCCCGAGATGCAGGATCGCGTGGCGGCCGAGGTCGCCGCGATCGGTGACCGGGAGCTGACCCCCGACGACGTGTCCCGGCTCCCCTACACCGCGCAGGTACTCAACGAGTCGCTGCGGCTGTGCCCGCCGGCGGCCGGTGTCGGCCGGACGGCGATGCAGGACATCGTGGTCGACGGCCACCGCGTCGAAGCCGGCAGCATCGTGGCCATCGGCATCAGTGCCGTGCACCGGGACCCGACGTTGTGGGACCACCCGCTGGCCTTCGACCCCGACCGGTTCGGCCCGGAGAACGCCAAGACCCGCGACCGGTGGCAGTTCATCCCGTTCGCCGCGGGCCCGCGGTCCTGCATCGGTGAGCATTTCGCGATGCTGGTGACGACGCTCGCGCTGGCCACCATCGTGCGGTCGAACCGCATCGAGTCGTTGCACGACGACTTCCCGCTCGAATCGCCGTACACGACGGTCGCCAAAGGTCCCATCCCGGTTCGGGTCGCCGCGCGGGTGTGATGCCGGCGGTGGCCAACGCGCGAAGCCTGCTCGACTGGGACCACAACGCCTACTACCAGCGCCTGCTGCTCCGGCACCTGCCACCACTGTGCCGACGTGTCCTGGACGTCGGCTGCGGAGCCGGCGGATTCGCCGTCCAGCTCGCCCAGCGCAGCGACCGCGTCGACGCGGTTGACCGTTCGGCCGCGATGATCACCGAAGCCCGGCGCCGGACGCCGACGAACGTCAACTGCGTTCAGGCCGACGTGCTGACCGACGGGCTGCCGGCGACCGGCTACGACGCGATCGTGTCCATCAGCGCACTGCACCACATGCCACTCGACACCGTGCTGCCCAAGCTGGCCGGAGCGCTTCGGCCCGGCGGTGTCCTCGCGGCGATCGCCCTGCCTCGGACCGACCTGCGGCATGAGTGGCCGCAGGAGCTCGCGGCCGCGCTCGCGCATCGCGCGCTCGGTGTCCGGTTTGGCGCGGAACGGCTGCTGAAGACCGGTACGGGTTTCGCGAAGACGCCCGATCACAACGTGATGCCGGTGGTCCTGGATCCACCGCTGACGACGCGCGAAGTCACCGCACAGACGGCCGAGCTTCTTCCGGGCGCCCATGTGCGGCGCCTGCTCTTCTGGCGTTACCTACTGCTCTGGCAGAAGCCCGCCGCGTAGCCCTCAGGTGCGGGCTTCGGATGACGTGAGCCTGTCCAGCACGTCCAGCGCCTCGCGGCACCAGTCCACCCAGGCCTGTTCGGTGCGCAGGCCCGCCTTCAACACGAGGTGGCGGAGGACGTCGGCGTCGGCGACCGGGGCCGCGAAGTCTCGGGCATCGATCTCGCGGTAGTTGGCCAGCATCGCTTCGTGCACGGCAAGGTGGTGGGCGATCCCGGCACGCACGGCCCCGGTCTCCCCCAGCGCTGCGGCTGCGCGCACGCGAACGGCGATGGCCATGCGCTCCGGCGCGGGATCATCGATGCCACACAGCCATTCGCTGAGAGCCCGCCGGCCGGCCGGCGTGATGCTGAATCGCTTGGGCTGGCCGCGCTCGGGGCGGTCGGGAGTCGAGGCCTCGGCGAGCCCAGAGTTCTTGAGCTTGTCGAGTTCCCGGTAGATCTGCTGGTGCGTCGCCGGCCAGAAGTAGCCGAATGCCCGATCGAACCGGCGGGTGAGTTCGATACCGGTCGATGCCCGCTCCGTGAGCGCGGTCAGGATGGCGAATTGCAGCGACATGGCGTGATCGTAGGTCCAGTGGGGTTTCCGCCGGCGGAACGCGGCGGCAAGAGTCCTGTCACGACCGTCATCCAATCTGTTGCACAAAATCTCGATGGGAGCCGGCGAGGCCGCTCCACGCTTCCCTAAATCGACCTATTTCCAACCTGTTCGAAAACCGCGGCAACGCGCGGGCGGACACCCACCCAGTATTATGCCACTAGTTGCATAAACAAGTTGGCGCAGCTAAAGTCCCGAACAACCACGGTTTCCGATTCGAAGGGCTATCACCATGGGTCTGCCTCCCGTCCTCGCACAGCGCCTGTCCCTGCCGGTGGTCGCGTCGCCGTTGTTCCTGTGCTCGGGACCCGAACTGGTGAAGGCGGAGTGCCAGGCCGGTGTCATCGGCTCGTTTCCCGCGCTGAACGCCCGGCCCTCGAGCCTGCTCGGCGATTGGCTGGATGAGATCGAGGAGTCGAACGCCGCCTACGCACTTGCCAATCCCGACGCCATCGTCGCACCGTTCGCCGTCAACCAGATCGTGCACCGGTCCAATGACCGGCTCGAACACGACATGAGCGTCATCGTCGAGCACAAGGTCCCGATCGTGATCACCTCGCTCGGCGCACGGCCCGAGATCAACGACGCGGTGCACTCCTACGGCGGCATCGTGCTGCACGACATCATCAACAATGAGTTCGCACACAAGGCCATCGACAAGGGCGCCGACGGCATCATCGCCGTCGCGGCCGGCGCCGGCGGCCACGCCGGTACTCAGTCCCCGTTCGCGCTGGTCCGCGAGATCCGCGAGTGGTTCGACGGTCCGCTGCTGCTGTCGGGCGCCATCGCCCACGGCCGGTCCATTCTTGCCGCGCTCGCCGCGGGAGCCGACTTCGCTTATGTCGGTTCGGCTTTCCTGTCCACCGACGAGGCCAACGCGGTGCCCGAGTACAAGCAGATGATCGTCGACTCCACCGCATCCCAGATCGTCTATAGCAACCTGTTCACCGGCGTGCACGGCAACTACCTTCGCGGCAGCATCGTCGCTCAGGGCCTGGACCCGGACAACCTGCCCGAATCCGACGCCTCCGCAATGAATTTCGGCTCCGGAGGGAACACCGACGCGAAGGCGTGGAAGGACATCTGGGGCGCCGGTCAGGGTGTGGGCAGCATCAAGGAACGCCTCACCGTCGCGCAGCTGGTCGAAACCTTGAAGACGCAGTACGTCGAGGCCCGCCAGGACCTGCTGAGCCGAGTGCTCGACGACGAGGTTCTCGAACCGGCGCACTAGCCCGCCTGGTACACCACCGCGCCGTCGTAGACAGTGGCCGCCACCAGCGAGGCGTCCAGCGCGGCCAGGACGTCGCGCGGTGGGGCGGCCAGCAGGCACAGGTCCGCAGGCATGCCCACCGTCAGCTGCCGGGGCACGTGCGGCTGCTCGGGTGTGCCGAGGAACATGCCCAATGCCGTTGCGGCGTCGATGCTTTCATTCGCCCCGAGCACGCTGCCGGCGGGCGTGCTGCGGTGCACCGCGGCACGCATCGCCGCCCACGGATCGGCATCCCCGAAGGGCATATCGGTGGACAGCGCGACGGGTATCTGCGCGCCGCACAGCGACGCCACGCGCCACAGCTGGCAGTGCTCGTCCGCGGATACGTCGATGAGGTACTGCTCGCCGCGCTCGGCGACGAAGTTCGGCTGGGTCACGACGAGCACGCCGAGGTCACGCAACTCGCCCAGACAGTCGTCGGGGATGACGGCGCCGTGCTCGATGCGATCCCCGGCGCGCGCCCCCGCCTGTCGCAGGGCGGCGATCGTGACGACCAGTTGCATGGCCGTAACACAATGCAGCGCAACGATTCCGCCCTGACTGTGCCGAGCGGCGATCCAGTCGGCGAGTGCGTCGAGGTCCAGATCGTCGTCGTGCAGAATGCGCTTGGCGGGTGCCAGGACTTCGACGCGCTGGCGCAGTTCGCCGTGGCGGCGCGCCTCGGCGAAGTCCAACACATCCTCGGCGGTGAGGTCGGGGGTCGCGTCGGTGACACCGGTGACACCGAACGCGGAGAGACGCCGGCTGATCTCGCCGAGCCCGGCGTCGTTGCGCTGCAACGCGTGCGTCCAGCCCGGGTCCGCGCTCCGCAACCGGCCGTCGGGGTGGTCGGGCAGGCCGACGGCCATCAGCCCCGGAGAGTTCAGTGTCCACAGCACTCCGCTGCGGTGCTGGACGCGCACCGGCACATGCGGTGACACCTCGTCCAGCACCGCACGATCCAGCGGACCCGCGACCGCCTCGTGATAGCCGACCGCCCGAATCCAACCGTCCACGCCGACGTCGGCCCGCGCCAGGACCGCACGCAGCGCGTCGCGGCTGCGCACCTCTCCGGGGCCGACTCGCACCGACGTCAATGCCGCTGCCGCCGAACGCAAGTGAACGTGATGGTCGTGGAGCCCCGGGATGACGGTGCCGCCGGCCGCGTCGAGAACGTCCTCGCCTGCCATCGGCTCGAGACTGTCCGCAATGGCATCGAGTCGCCGGCCCAGCCGGATATCGACCGTCCGGCCGTCGAGCAGCGTAGCTCGTTGAATCAGCATGCCCCGGAAGCCCTTTCCTGCACGATGTCCCGAACCTGCGCGTTGTCGGCGCCCAACTCGCGGGCGTGCGACGAGAGCACGGGCGCCATCGGTTCGACCACTGGATCTACGCAGTCACCACCGGTCAGCGGTAGCGCGGCGTATTCGGCCGCCACCGCTGCCAGGGCGATCTCGATGACCTCTCCACCACCGCGCCGCAGCGATTTCGCCATCGCAAGCGCGGCATGCATCCCCGTCAGCGGATCGGCGATCGCGTCACCGCAGAACACCGGTCCGCTGCCGGCTGGATCGGAGCCGACCAGACCCCCGGATACCGCGGCATCATCACCGAACCCCACCCAGTGGGCGTGGGCCCCTTCCGTACCGTGGCCGGTGACCCGCAGCCACACCCGGCCATCCCGCGCCGGGACGTCTTCCGGCCCTAGGCCCCGGTGCACGAGTGCGTCCGGGCGCGACGATTCGATCACCACATCGGCCACGGACAACAACTGTCGCAGCTCCGCCGGCTGGCCGAAATCAGTGGCATAACAAAGCTTTCCGGCGTTCATCCAGTCGAAGAATCGTGGTTCGCCCTGCCGGGTGCCATCCGGCCGCGACGGGCTCTCCACCTTGATCACCGTCGCGCCGGCCCGGGCCAGCAGCTGCCCACACAGCGGGCCTGCCCACATCGAGGACAGGTCGACCACAAGCAACCGGCCGTAGTCCTGGAATGGGTTTCGGGCGCCGTGTCGACGCACCACCGGTGCGGAGGCAGTGGTCTCCGCCTGCACGCCGACCGGAAGGCCCAGCAGACGTGCGCGCTCGGCGACAGCGGCGACCTGGCGACGACCGGCCCACTCGATGATCGCCGACCACACATGCTCAACCGGCACCTCGGATTCGAGGAGCGCCGGCACCGCAGCGACGTCGTCAGGCCGCGCAAGCGTCAGGGCGAACCAGCCGTCCCTGCCGGCGATCAGCCGCGTGGCGCCCCCGGCGCTGATCCGTCCCCGCCGGTGCAGTCCCGACAACGCGGCCCGTCCCGCGAGGAGTTCCGCGGCATCAACCGCGATGCCGAGTTGCCCGGACAGCGTGGACGCGACCGCCCCAGCCCGACTCAATACCGCCGCACGACTGACGTCCGGTGGCCCGTCGGGTAGGCCCGTCAGCGCGGCCAACCCGCTGGCCGACCAGTCCCGCGCCGCCTCGTCACTCACGCACGAACCGCATCGACCAAGCCCCAGTCCAGCGCCGTCGCCGCGTCGATCGTCGCCCCGGACAGCACCAAATACGCTGTGCGCCAGCGGCCGATCCGGCGGGTGATGCTCACCGTGCCGCCCGCGCCGGGGATCAGTCCCAGCGCCAGCTCCGGCAGGCCGAGGGTGGCGTCCGGGTGGCAGGTGACGTGCCCGCAGAACGCGGCCATCTCCAGGCCGCTACCCAGCACCTGGCCGTGAACCACGGCCTGGCACGCCGCGCCCAATCGCGCGGTGATCTCGTCGAGTACCAGGGCCGGGCTGAAGCGTGTGCGGGCCAGGTGTGCCGACGCCGGATCGTCGAACGTCCCGAATTCGGCGAGGTCGCCGCCGCTGCAGAAGGACGGGCCGTTCCCGGTGAGCACCAGGGCGGTCACCGAGGTGTCCAGACGAGCGACCTCCAGCGCCTCGAGAAGTGCCGCCCGCGCATCGGTCGAGAACGCGTTGTGCCGCTGCGGGCGGTTGAAGGCCACGTGCAGCGTGTCGCCGTCGCGGTCCGACACCACCGGATCCGGGAGCAGCGGAACGGTTTTCGGTCCGCGCTCGGCCAGCCAACGGGCGAACTCCGCGCCGGACTGCATCGTCGAATACGCCAGCGATTCGGTGATGATCCCGGCGAACGTCGGCGCTGCTGGGTCGAACGCCCGCAGTACGTCGTCGCACACCGCGGCCGTCTGCGGCCACGACTCGACGCGTTCGGTGATCTGCGCCAGCGCCGCGTCGACATCGGGCACCTGCACGGTTCTGCGGTCCGCGCATGGGCGGTCGACCAACGTGAAAGTCGCTTGCTGCAACCAGACCTCGGCGTCATCGCCGGCGGGGTCTCCGATCCCGATCGCCAGACCGGCGGTACCCGGGACATGAGCCAGCGGCACGTTCTCGCCTCCTGCGGATGTCGACACCGGGATCATGCCACTCCACCGCCGCGGCGTTCATGCGCTCCGGTCAACTGAGGGCGTCGAGTCGACGCTCAGTCCAGCTTGACCCGGACCGTGACCCGTCCCTTGTCGTCGGGCGACGCGATCGCGTGTCCGGCACGGTCGGTGCCGCGAAAGTTGAGCAGCGTGATGGGGCCGCCATCGCCGAGAAAATTGCGCCACCAACTCTTGGAGTCCGGGGACATCACGCCGATGATGACCTCGTCACCGGACAGCCGGTAGTTCACGGGAGTCTGGAAACTGCGGCCCGACTTGCGACCCGTGTAGCGGATCTCTACCAGACTGCGGCCGACGATGTCACCGACGACGGGAACCGTGGTCAGACCGACCGCCGCCTTGTTGAGAGCTCGCGCGACCGGGTTGTCGAAAAACGTGCTGGACATGGTCGCCAGGCTAGCGCGGGTGGGTCGAGTCGGCCGCCCAGGCGATCTCGATCAGGCGCACTCGCGACAAATGCGGCCCAGCGATCGATCAGCCGCCAATTCGCTGAGCTGTCGAACGTGAATGCAACGGGTACAGATGAATTCATTGACCTGCTGCGGCGTGCGAACCAGCTGCTGCGGGCTGTCGTAATCGATCGTCATATGGCCGGACCTTTCCAAGACGGACACCGCACCTACGGCATGTCCGCACCGGAATGCCCCATCCGCGTTCGGAGTAAACAATCCGGCGTCGAATGCCGGCCATCCGCGCGCGGCCGGCCTCCGAATCACTGGGTAGGAACGGGCAGTTTCGGGGAATGCCATGACAGCAACGTGAAGCCGTAGCCGAGGAGAATCAGTGACAGACGTCAATCAACACACCCCGTCGTTGCGCGTACTGGTCACGGGCGCCACCGGCTACATCGGCGGGCGTTTGGTGCCGCGTGTCATCGAGTCCGGTCATCGGGTGCGCGTGATGGCACGCAATCCGGACAAGATCAGTGACGTGCCCTGGGCGGCCGATGTGGAGGTGGTGCGAGGCGACCTCACCGATGCGGACACCCTCGGCGACGCCTGCCGCGACATCGACGTCATCTACTACCTCGTGCACTCGATGGGTAACCACGGCGAATTCACCGAAGCCGAACGCCGGAGCGCGGAGAATCTCGCGTCCGCGGCGCGCTGCGCCAACGTCAAACGCATCGTCTACCTCAGCGGACTCCACACCGAATCTGATCGGCTGTCCACCCACCTACGGTCCCGCAGCCAGGTCGGAGAAATCCTGATCAGTTCCGGAGTCCCGACTTTCGTGCTGCAGGCCGGCGTGGTCATCGGTTCCGGCTCGGCCTCTTTCGAAATGATCCGCCACCTGACCAACCGGCTACCCGTGATGACAACGCCGCGCTGGGTCAACAACCGCATCCAGCCCATCGCCATCCGCGACGTCCTGTACTACCTGCTGGCCGCCGCCACCGCCGAGCTGCCGCGCTCCCGCACCTACGACATCGGCGGACCCGACGTCCTGCGCTACGGCGAGATGATGCAGATCTATGCCGACATCGCCGGACTGGCCAAACGCAGAATCCTGGTCCTGCCGGTTCTCACACCCAAACTCGCCGGATTGTGGATCGGGCTGGTGACCCCGGTGCCACCGCAGATCGGCCGCGCCCTGATCGAGTCCCTGAGCACCGACGCGGTGGTCGCCGAGCACGATATCGATGCCGTCATCCCGCCCCCGCCCGGCGGCACCACCGGATACCGCGAAGCCGTCAGGCTGGCGCTGCGGCGCATCAAGAACGGCGAAGTGGAAACCACGTGGGCCAACGCCTCGCCGACCGGCGCACCCGCCGATCCCCTGCCTTCCGATCCCAGCTGGACCGGCGACGCCATCTACACCGACGACCGCAGCATCGACAGCGACGCCGCCATCGACCAGGTGTGGCGGGTCGTCGAGGGCATCGGCGGTGAACGGGGTTGGTACTCGTTTCCGCTCGCCTGGACCATCCGCGGGTGGCTCGACGTACTGACCGGGGGCGTCGGCCTCGCGCGCGGCCGGCGCAACCCGAACACCCTCTACACCGGCGACGCCCTCGACTTCTGGCGCGTCGAGCGCATCGAACGGCCGCACCTGCTGCGGCTGCGCGCCGAGATGCGCGCCCCCGGGAAAGCCTGGCTGCAATGGGAACTACAGGCCCACGGGAACTCCACCCGACTTCACCAACGCGCCATCTTCTTTCCCAAAGGCCTTGCCGGGCGGCTGTATTGGTACGCCCTGATGCCGTTTCACGGCATCATCTTCACCGGCATGATCAAGAACATCGCGGCCGAAGCGCAGAAGGAGCGGACCCGCGCCGCCTAACGACTGCCGCTACGTCAGCGGCGCCGATTGATCCACCAGATGTGCGTGGACAGTACGGTCGCGAAAGCGCACCAGGCCGGATAGGCGGCCAGCGGCGCCGCGCGCTGCTGCCGTACCGCAACGGCGCGACGCGTCAGATCGGCGCTGCTGACCGTCAGTGCGGCAGCGGTCAGTGCCGCCGCACCGAGCCGATGACGATTGAAGAAGATCCACGACCAGCTGGCGTTGAGCCCCAGATTGACCGCGAGTGCGGCACCGAAACGGCGGGCGGCTCGCGTGTCTTCCTCGTCGCTCAAGCGGTCGAGCGTGTCGGCTGACACGACAGCGATGTCCGCGTACAGCAGCGGCCAGACGATGGGGAACGCCTGCCGGGGCGGCTGATAGCTCGGCTTGCGCAGGCGCGCGTACCACGGCGAGGCAACAGCTGGGCCCGATGCCGCTCCGCCCGCAACGGCGGTGGCAAGGACAGCAGCGGCGGTGGCGCCCATGGTTTTCGGTTTCATGGTCTGAGGCTCCTGTGCGGTGGGTTGAGGACGTGGTCAATCGGGCAGGCTGCAGCGCGGTCAAGTTTCGATGGGAATCGCGATCTCGTTGCGACGCCGGCACGGCAGAGTCCACGGCGGGTCGTAGAACCAGGCCGACGGGTCGCCGGCCGTTGCGAATCCGTAGTCGCGGAGCGTGTCGCGCAGCTGATCGGTGTGCCGGGCGATGCTGTCGACCCCACGATCGCCGCTGAAGCGCAGCACTGCAACGGTTTCCGCCGGAAGCTGCACCAGCTCGACGCGCTCGTCCTCGGGTACCGGCAGCGACCCCAGCGTCGATCCTGCCGGCATGAAGAACCGGATGACCCAACCGCCGGCCGGACTGCCACGCTGCCCGACCGGCGCGGTCATCGCGATTCGATCGCCCTGGTAATTGGCGCCGAAGATGTAGGCGGCCAATCTGCGGAATCCCGCGCTGCGCGCGTCTTCCTCATCTCCGTCCACCGTGATTTGAGCGGCGATTCGACGGCCGTACCTGCGAATCTGCACCTCACCTGCCAACGTCTCCGCATCGTAGGGTGGCTCCTCGACCCCACTCCGAATCCCGACCGTGGACGTGACTGGCCCCAACAACTGCGTAGTGAACGTTCGCATCTGATTCAGCACATCACGCTCCTTCCCGTTCTACCGAGCCGTCAAAAGTGGTTCGGTGCCGAAGCCCCGCCGGATGGCCAGACCCCGGCCGTTCGCATACCTCTGCGGCAGCGGGGCCGATGAGTGGACAGTTGTCGGCAGGTGTACACCCGCTCCCGTACGGTGTGTCTGTGAGTTTCGCGATTGACAGGTCAGTAGAGATCGACGCACCGGCCGAGGTGGTCTGGCAGGTGCTCACCGACGGGGCCAGCTACGGCGAGTGGAATCCGTTCGTCACCGAGTGCTCGTCGACGTTCGAGCCCGGCAGCCCCATCGATATGAAGGTGGTGCTGATCGGTCCGCCCAAGAAGCAGCGCGAGTTCATCAACACCTTCACCCCGGGCGTCGAGTTCAGCTACAACATGAAGCCCGCCCCGCTGGGGCTGCTCCGCAGCGAACGCTCGCACCGCCTGACACCGCTGCCCGACGGCCGCACCCGGTACGACTCGCACTTCCAGCTGTTCGGCCCCGTGTCACCGATCGTCGCCGGCATCATGGGTCGCGCCCTGAAGAAGGGCTTCGGCGGCATGACCGACGGCGTCAAGAAGCGCGCCGAGTCCATCCAGTAGGCGCCAGCCGTGCCGTCGGAACGGCACGATTGGCGCGGTCGAGCCCGGGTAATCAAGAGCATGCCCGAAACCAGCGCAGCCGATTATCTCCCTGGGGTGCTCAACATCCCGGCGCTCCGGACTGCGGCCGGCGAGTGTCACGGATGCACGCTGTACCAGCATGCGCAGCAGACCGTGTTCGGCGCCGGCGACGACGCAGCCGCGATCATGTTGGTCGGCGAACAGCCCGGTGACGTGGAGGACCGTCGCGGTCAACCGTTCGTCGGTCCGGCCGGCCGCCTTCTCGACCGCGCACTCGGGGACGCCGGGATCGACCGCGGCCGGCTGTACGTGACCAACGCGGTGAAGCATTTCAAGTTCAAGGCCACCGATCGCGGCAAGCGCCGAATCCATCAGAAGCCCAACCGAACCGAGGTGGTCGCCTGCCGACCGTGGCTGCTGGCCGAGCTGCGCACCGTCGAACCCCACGTGGTCGTGCTACTTGGCGCGACAGCGGCACAGTCGCTGCTGGGCAACGACTTTCGCCTCACGCAGCATCGCGGCGAGACGCTGCCGCTACCGCCTGACACGGTCCCCGACCACGACGCCGTGGCAATCGCCACCGCGCACCCCTCGTCAATCCTGCGCCTGCCGTCGCCCGACCGCGACGCCGCCTACCGAGACCTGGTGACCGACCTCCAGAGGTCTGTGGAACTACTCGGCTGAGACACGCCCCGTTCCCGACCGATGAGTCTTGCGTCCGGGTGCAGTCTGATCTACATGGGCAGACTCATCTATGGCTTCAACGTGTCGGTGGACGGATACATCGCCGACGCACAGGGCAGCATCGACTGGTCCGAACCGAGCGAAGAACTGCACCAGTACTGGAACGACTTCGAGCGCGAGACGGCCCTGTCGTTCTACGGCCGGCGGCTCTACGAGCTGATGTCCGCGTACTGGCCGACCGCCGACGCCGACCCCGACGCCGCGCCGATGATCGTCGACTTCGCCCGCATCTGGCGCGCCATGCCGAAGGTCGTGTTCTCGCGCACCCTGGATTCCGTCGACTGGAATGCCCGCCTGGAACGCGGCGACCCGGTCGAGGTGGTGACGAAACTCAAAGCCGAGACCGACGGCAATCTGGAGGTGGCCGGCGCGACGCTCGCCGCGCCCGTCGTGCAGGCCGGGCTGGTCGACGAGTTCCGGATCGTGCTCGTGCCCACCGCGGTCGGCGGCGGCACCCCGTTCTTCCCGACGCTGCCGTCGTGGATCTCGTTGCGACTGTTGGAGAACCGCACCTTTCCCTGCGGCACGGTCCTGCTGCGCTACGAGACGAAGCGCGACTGAGGACGGCCCGGCTAGTGCGCTGACGCGACGATGATGTCCACCGCTTCGGCGACGCTGTCGGTGCAGTGGATCAGGTCCAGGTCGGATTCGGAGATCTTGCCGTCGGCCAGCATCGTGTTGCGGATCCAGTCGATCAGGCCCGACCAGTAGTCGACGCCCAGCATGATGATCGGAAACGCCGTCACCTTGCGGGTCTGGACGAGGGTCAAGGCTTCGAACAGTTCGTCGAGGGTGCCGAATCCGCCCGGCAGGCACACGAACGCCTGCGCGTATTTGACGAACATGGTCTTGCGCACGAAGAAATAGCGGAAGTTGATCCCGAGATCGACCCAGTGATTGAGGCGCTGCTCGAAGGGCAGCTCGATGCCCAGACCGACCGAGTAGCCGCCGGACTCGCTGGCCCCACGGTTGGCCGCCTCCATCGCGCCCGGACCGCCCCCGGTGATCACCGCGTAACCGGCCCGCACCAGTGCGGCGCCCAACGCCTCACCCAACCGGTATTCGGGCGAATGGGGTGTCGTCCGAGCAGACCCGAAAACCGTGACGGCCCGGGGCATCTCCGAGAGGGCATCGAAACCGTCGACGAACTCGCCCTGGATGCGCATCACCCGCCACGGATCGGTGTGCACCCAATCGCTGGGTCCGCGCCGGTCCAGCAGGCGCTGATCGGCGGTCGTGGTGGCGCACCGCTCGCGACGGAGTTGCACCGGGCCGCTGATCTGGAAGTCACTGTCGTCGTCCGCGTTCTGGTCCTCGGTCACATCGGCCAGCGTATGCGGCGCGCTACTACACGTGAACTTGGATCAACGCGTGCCTGCCGTTCGTCCGCCACCGCTCTCCACCGGCATCGAGTTCTGTGAGTTGCTCCGGCGTGAGGCCCACGACAACTTCCGATTTCAACGTCCGCAGCGCCGTGACCGGAGACGGGAAATAGTCGACGGTGTGCTCGAACGGTGTTGTCGCGGGCCAGTATCGGTCTCCGACGAGGCGCCGGTAGTTGAGGTCGCCCTTCATCACCGTCATCGTGGCGGTCGCGAATTCCGCGGCGAGTTCGTCGGGCATGTCGTGGAAGGCCAGCGGCGCGCAGAAGAACGTGTGGGTACGCACCTGGAGTCGGCCGCTACGCACAGCGGCCCAGAGCCGGTCACCGATCGCGCTCAGCTGCAGACGGGACTCGGCCCGCAGGCGCCCGATGACCGACAGGACGTCGGCCATGGTCGCATCCGACACGTAGTACGGGTGCGGCTTGACGTACAGCACGATCTCGGCCGCCAAGCGCTGACCGAGCAGACTGTCGGCCAGGACGAGATCCGCCAGCAGCTCGCGTCCGGCATTGTCTGCGACCAGGCAGACGACAGCGTTGTCCCGCGATGTGAGGGCAGACCACAGCAAGGCGCTGTCGTCGACGAGGATGCCCTCCGACTGGGCGTCCGCGCCGTCGGTGTTCAGCTGGAGCTGGAAGCTGAGGTCGGCGCGGTTACCCCACAGCGCGGCGACCAGTAATGCTTCGTGCCGCCGGTCCTCCGACGCGTCCGCCAGGTCGGCGAAGGCGCTCAGTTCTCGGTCGACCTCCGGTCCCGTCAACTCGGCGTTCTTTACCGGAGCGAACGGGTCGATGCCGCGCCAGGCACCCGTCCCGAAGTAGCCGACAGCCCCGAGCAATCGGCGGTAGAAATAGCTCTCGCTCCAGAGGAATGGCACCTCACCCCACGGTCGTCCGTAGAGGTGCTCGCCCCAGACGAGCCACTCCTGCCGGTCGTGCGCCGTCTCGGGCAGCGGCGCGAGGACGCCGGTGGTGCTCTCGTCGAGCAGCTGTTGCAGCTTCGCCTCTTCTGCCGAGGTGTACGGCGACGAGTCCAGTACCTGACGAATCAGTTTTGGATGACGCTCATGGAACACGTCCCACTCGAAGGACCCAGGGACCGCCGCCGTGATCGTGGGCGCAGCAGAGATATCCACCGGGTTCAGCTATTTGCTAGGTGCGGAAATACGGTTCAACGGTGCCGTTGAGCTTGACGACCATCGGGTTGCCGCGGCGATCCTTGGCGGTCGGTACTTCCACCCGCACCCAACCCTCGGCCACGTCGTACTCGTACACGTTGGTCTTCTCGGCGCCGTTGAAGCGAATCCCCACGCCACGGATGAGCGCCTCTTCGTTGTAGAAGGGGCTGCGCGGATCGATGGAGAGGTGATTCGGTGGAACGTCTGTGTTCTGATCCTGGGACATGATGGCTTTCGTCGAATGCTGGGCTGGGTACTCGGCTGTAATTCTCTAAGAACGTACGCGACCCCTCGGTAGCGGGTTCCGCGTAGGTCTTGACGGGCCGCGTGACCGAAACTGGGTGTGATCGAGCAGCAGACGGCGCCGCACCGAAACCTGTTGGCGGCTTGGGCAATTGCGCACTGACACCGGCACAACGTCCCCATCTATCTCATGCGCCACACCAGCCTCGGCAGTCCATCGGGATAGCTGTTTGCCTGCCCACATAACGGTGCCAGCACTCCAAAAGTCGGCCTACCATCGGAATTTATGGGCCTGGTGACGGCCACTCACCAGAGCCTCGCGACAGATCAAACCTCATGACAGAAGGAGGGATGGGCTGATGAAAATCGCACTCGCAATCGCTGCCGCCGCGCTCGCACTCAGCCCCATCGGCGTAGCCCACGCCACACCAGGACAATGCTTCAACACCCCCTGGGGCGGATACTGCGACGGGCAAGCCGACGGCAACGGCATCTTCAACCATTGCGAAGGTGCAATGGGATTCAGCAACTGCTTCTACGTCCGCGCCGTGCCCACGGACGTCGACCCACGCGGATGGGTGCCGCTGACCTGACGGCGTTCAGTTCGGTATCAGCCGGAGTTGTCGCGCCTTCTCGAGAATGATCCGGGCGCGGTTCAACCGCGGTAAGTCGCTGCCGTCCTTCGGTTTTCCGCCGCGGGCGTTGAACTGCTCGACGAACTCGCGGGCCCAGCTGATGTCGGATTCGGACGGGCTCAGTCCGGTGTTGATGGTCTCGGCATCGGACGAGCGCAACGCGAGCTTGCCCGTCATACCCATCTGCCGGGTGAGCGCGACGCCCTCGGCCAGCTGCTCCGGATCGCGGGTCGGCCCGTCGATCGGCCCCGGGATGTGCGCCGCGCGCGACGCGATGACCAGCTGGGAGCGGCTGTAGGCCAGCGCCAACGGATCCTGCTCGACCCCGATGTCCAGCGTGTAGTCGTTGACGCCGAACGCGATGCGAAAACAGGGTCGCGCCGCGGCGATGTCGTGCACGCGCGCCAGCCCCCGCGCCGTCTCGATCAATGCGATCACCGGCGACTCGCCGCCGAGCCGGTTCGCGGTGTCCCACATGTGATTTCCGCCCTCGGTCTTGGCCAGCACGACACCCTTCACCCCGCGGCACTCTGCCAGGGCACGGCAGTCGGCAGACCAGAAATCACTCGACGCGTCGTTGACCCGGACCCACGCCTGCGCCCCGGCATTCAGGAATTCGACGACCCGGTCCCGAGCCGCCTCCTTCTCATCGGGCGCGACGGCGTCTTCGAGGTCCAGGATCACCTCGTCACAGCTCGTGGTCGCCAGGACTGCCCCGAGGTCGGGTTCGCGGGACGGGTTGACGAGCAGCCAGGAGCGCGAAACCTTCGAGTTCACGGTCATGGCGTCAGTCGCGCCGCCGCCCCACGCGCAGCAGCCAGGTGGGCAGCGCCAACCCGTGGATGATCCTTTGCGTCCGAAAGTACTGGCGCGGAAGCGATGCCGTGTTGTAGGGCAGGTCGTACTTCTCGCACAGTTCCCGCACCCGGACGCTCACTTCGGGCAACCGGTTGCTCGGCAGATCAGGGAACAGGTGATGTTCGATCTGGTAGCACAGGTGCCCGCCCGAGAACGCCAGCAGCGGGCCGGCGTTGAAGTTCGCCGTCCCGAGAATTTGTCGCAGATACCATTCGCCGCGAGTTTCGTCCTTGACCACCGCCGGGTCGAACGTCTCGGCGCCGTCGGGGATGTGCCCGCAAATGATGTTCACGTACACCCACAGGTTCCGGAGCACATTCGCGGTGGCATTGGCCGCCAGCGTGCGACGCCACCGGCGCAGGCTCAGCGCCGGGAAGAGCACATAGTCCTTGCCCAACTGGCGCGCGCTCTTGGCGAGAAATTTCCGCCTCTCCGCCGCGACAGCGTCTGGCGTCTCGTCCCGGAGCCGCTCCGAGTGCAGGCCGTGGAGGGCGATACCCCATTCGAACGTGGCTGCCAGCACCAGGTTTCGGAGCGGTGTCAACAGGTACGCCCACCGCCACGGCTGGTCGGCCGTCACCCGTAGCAGGCGGTACCCGATGTCCTCGTCCATGCCGAGCACGTTGGTGTAGAGGTGATGCCGATAGTTGTGCGAGTACCGCCACTGCGCGGAGTGCCCGACCATGTCCCACTCCCAGGTATTGGAGTGGATTTCGGGGTCGTTCATCCAATCCCACTGGCCGTGCGAGATGTTGTGGCCCAGTTCCATGTTCTCGACGGACTTCGCATACGCCAGCGCGCACGTGCCGGCGACCCAGCCGACCTTGGACCGGCTCCCGGCGATCATCAGCCGGGCCGCGACCTCGAGCGCCCGCTGAAAATGGATCACCCGCCGGATGTACGCCGAGTCCTTCGCCCCGAGCGACTCTTCGACGTCCCGGCGGATCACGTCGAGCTCGTAGCCGATCTCTTCGACGTCCTCACGGCTGAGGTGCACGTAGGCAGAGATATCGGCGATCGCCATCAAGGTGTCCTCGGGTGGGTGCGGCGGTAAGACGGCGCCATCCGGGCCACCGCGAGGCCTTTGACCTGCAAAAACTTTGTCGGGCTGACAGGATTTGAACCTGCGACCACTTGACCCCCAGGTAGCAGCGGTAGGACGTTTTCCCAGGTCGCTGGCAATTCTCGCGCCGGCAGCGAAATGCATGTCGTTCATGGACGCGCAGGTCGTTCGGCATCGCGCATGACGTATGGTCCCAACATGGTCCCAGCCTTCGAAGGGGCCACATGGATTGCTCATGACGACGCCAGGCGCGCTATCACTGCCGAACGCCGGCCTTCGATCCAGTGATCGACAAACGTGGGAAAGATCGGCCGCGCGTCAGGCCATGCCGTCTGGAATCTCGCAACCGTTTCATCGACGACATCAAGAACATCGGTTGCGCCGAGACTTAGCTTGTCTTGAAATTGCCGGAACGTAGTGCGGCTAATCCGGTCCATCACCTTCGTGCCGCCGAAGCTCAATCCGAAATCATCTGGTTCGTGTGGGCTCGCATACGGGGAGGTCGATACCAGATCGTAGGCAGGGCTCAGAGTCGGAACACGCCCATCGAGGTATATCAAAGACCAGTTCTTCAGATGTGCATCACCGTTACCGATCAGCACGTTGAATGTCAGGCGCCGAACGAACTCTCGCAAACTGTCAAGATCACGGTTTCTGTAGATCAGCGCCCCGACCGTCTCGAAACTCCCCGTGTACTTCGCGTTGTCGTAAAAGCCCCGTACCTGAGCGAGGTCTTCAATGTGAACGCGCTCCCCGTCACGAGTTCGATCGAAGCGAGCTATCGCGAACGCTAGCTTCTCAGGACTTGGCCACGCGCGTGCTGGTAACACCGGTAACTCGTCACGGTGAACGAGCGCAACCTCGGGAACGTCGATGCCGACAGCGCGCGCCAAGGTCATCGTGGCGAACTCGTTAGTGGGGACATCCGCGTAGCGAGCGTCCGGCAGCTTCACGATCCAGTCACCGAGCTCATCAGAGGCCGGGATGGTCAGCCGTTCATTCTGCTTCAGAAGCGAGAATTTGAGACCAACCCCCGCCAGGGAGAATTTCCATCGAGCGTTTCGACCGACCTCTGGCGTTGCTGACCGGTGAGGCTCCTTGAGCAGGTCCGGATCAAACACGGCATCGGAGGCAACGACTTCTACAGCCCCCGGGAGGTCTCGGCCGATTCTCAATAGCAACTGAAGTTCACGGTCAGCTGACACGCCCTGATCGCGTGCAATCCAGTCGCGCAGCGTCCCTTCCGGGAGCAAATTCGAGAACCACGGCGGAAGCCGTAATGCAGCTTTCGGGGAACGACGGGGGTCGTCCTCGAACCAAAGTCCCAATACGTGCCGATTCGGATCGTCCCAATAGCCGGGTTCAAAGATGAACCGAGCTACGTCCCCGCGCTGGAGGATCGAACCAATTCGATTGCCCTTAAGCAGAACAGCATGGACCGCCTCGATCAACCGGAATCACCATCAACCATAACCACGTCATCTATCAGTCCATCTGAGACATCATCATCAAAATCGAATTCCGACAACGGAGGAGTGATTTCAAACCCGGCGCCGGTCCTGTCGTCTAAAAACGACCGCAGGTAGCCCGCAAGAATTTCGGTCCGACGACTGATGAATGACACGTGATCGCCGTTGTTGATCGCATCGAGCATCTGATCATCGAGAAGCAGACTCTCCAGTTTGTGTGGCGTATCCAAGCTTCCGACAAAGACATCTCGGTCGACAGTTGCGATCACCCGGTTCGCGGCGCTGGATGCTTCAGAGTCGAGAGATCTTCGGGGGAAGATTTCCAACGCCACCGCCGACGGAGAACTTTCGCCGGACAGGTAGGGTGCGAGGTCTCCGATGGTCAACGTCTCACCAGTGGCCGGATCAATCGGACCTCGTGCCCATAGTGCGGCCAGTATGACCTTGCCTGAAGAATGGTTAGTACGAAACTTATTTAAGGCAGGCGTCGGCACCGGTTCACTTGGGTTTGTCGCAGCCAACAGCCGCTGCACAGATCCACTTTCATCGCCGGCTGCAACTAGGCCCGCAAGTGTTCGTATGTCGCCTGTCGAACCCGTGTAGCCGAGTCGCGGTGCTGCAGCAGTGGAACGCCAGAACCATCGACTCAGCAGCTCAAGGTTACGCGCGGTCGGCGACTCAAATAGCCCGAAGAACCGAGTGAGAACGAGTAGATGAAACCGGAACGGCACGAAAGTAAAGTGCGGAATTCCCGCTCTGTCCTGCAAAAATCTAATGACACGTTCGAGCGCAGCCTCAGTCCTCTCATAGGCGTCCGACTTCGATTCATGACCGAACGGAGAAACGGCTGCTCGCTCCGCACTGAACTCCATATGCGCGTCGCGCGTTACATCCGGGTGGCGCCGAACCAGAATAGCTTGATACACAATTTGCTCATCTAGACGGCCGAAGTCGGTTGCTTGGTCCAATCTGTCGGCGATTGCGCCAACCGTCAGCGGCTGCCCGTCCGCTGACTCGGTTGAACCGTGGATCGCATCAAAGATCTCTGACCCTCGAAGCCGCTTACCCGCGGAGTTGATCCGGTCGAACACTACTCGCAAGACGCTTTCGTCGGCTTGCTGAATGACCGATGCCGAAACTTCGACATCGCGCAGTAGCCCCGTCACCCGCTGTATTTCGGCTGCGTACTCGGCCGCATCGGGGTTCTTCTGCAGCCAGGCGAACGCCCTACTTAGATCGAACAGATCTGCTAGTGGGATTCCTAAAGACCCCTTCAGATCTCTCGGCGAGACAAACTTCCGCTCGTTAAGGGAGTAGGCAATACGAAATCGCTCGTCCTGGTCACCGGCGACGGGATCTACCGCGTTGACCAGGCTGGTGATTCGCTGCTGCCCGTCGACCACCCAAAGCGCATCAGCCACCGCGGGGGCATCGATAGCGAGAGCGCCAACTTTGAGGTGCGCCGCAGGGGCGGGACGCTTCCATAACAACAGACTCCCGAACGGGTAGCCGCGGAGAATGCTGTCGAACAAGGCAAGAACGTCATCAGCCGCCCACCGAAAGGAACGCTGAAACTCGGGAACTCGGATGCGGCCTTCACCGACGAGCTGTACCAGCTCCTGGATTTTAAGTTGATCATTCCGAGACCTCGTGGTCTGGTCGGACACTACGCCTCCGCATCACTGTCTTCGGGCAGGTTCGCACACTGGAGAGGTAGGCATGACCATGCAAACGCGGCCTTAGCCAGCACCATAGCGACCAGAGCCGACAGAATCGACTATCAACACTGGGAACAGGTCGGCCCAATGGTGTACCCATCGAGCGCGGCACGGAGCTCAGCCGCGGGCGAACGACGAAGTGTGCCCTCCGCTTCGGCCCGCTCGATCGCTGTCCGAAGCTGATAGGGATCAGTCTCCGTGTCCAGGCAGTCTTTGATGGTGCGCGCAACCGTTGTCACGGGTATGGCGTCGACCGACGTGATGTCGGCTTTCCGGAGGCCGCGACGGTGAAGCCGGTACAGCGCACCCCCTGCCGCGCGTGGATGGTTGTCGCGCGGGACCGTGAGGTGAATGCGCGAAGGGTTCACGTCAGCAAGGCCGTGAAGCGCCAGGGCCGATTCATGCGAGATCGCGCCCCGTCCCAACGTCCACGCCACGGCAGCTGCGAGATCGTCGTATTCACCACGCGGCAAGACTGGCACCCGGTAGACACCGCGACCGGCACGCTCAAGACGTCCGCGTGCCGTCAGAATACGAAGCTGCACGGGGTCCACACCAATATCCCGAGCGTCACGAGTCGTCACGTAGCCGTGCCGCTCGGCAGCAAATTCAACAAGCTGATCCCAGATTGCCATGTGCGCAATCGTATCAACTAGATACGTTTCGGCACACAAACCAAAGACTTACCACACATGACTAGCGAAGGATCGATGCTCGCACAAACTGGCCAACCGGCAGCGTGACAATCCCCCGCACTGTCGGCCCCGCAAAGTAAGGTCAGCTTCGTTTGGTGCTTGACGTCTAGGAAAGGGGCGCCGTATGGACGCGTTCGGTGTCCTGCACGAGGTGTTGGGCGATTACGAGAACTTCGTCAAGGGCTTCCTGGAGATCAAGGACGGCCAAATCCGCAGCAAGGTCGAAAAGGAGATCGCCGACGGCCTGCTCTGGCCGGAACCCTGGCTCGCCCTGAATCCGGCGTTCGAGTCCGGCGGTACGGTCAGCGAACTGGCTGGGAAGGGTGTTCTCGACCCCGAGTCGTCCAACATCTTCCGTGACCCGGCCGGCAACGAGATCGCCTTCCACCGCCATCAGACCGACGCCTTCGAGATCGCCAACCGCCGCGAGTCCTACGTGCTGACCACCGGAACCGGGTCGGGCAAGTCCATGTCCTACATCGTTCCGATCGTCGATCGGGTGCTGTGCGAGGGCTCCGGCAAAGGCGTGCGGGCCATCATCGTCTATCCGATGAACGCCCTGGCCAACAGCCAGCGCAATGAGCTGGAGAAGTTCCTGGGCAAGACGAACCCCAAAGTCAGCTTCGCCCGGTACACCGGCCAGGAGAACAGGGAAGAGCGTGAGAAGACGCTTGCTTCTCCCCCGGACATCCTGCTGACCAACTACGTCATGTTGGAACTGATGCTCACCCGCCCGAAGGAGCGCAAGAACCTCATCAGCAGCGCGGCGAACCTGTCATTTCTGGTTCTCGACGAGCTACACACCTACCGCGGCCGCCAGGGCGCCGACGTAGCGATGCTGGTCCGCCGACTGCGCAGCGCCGTCACATCGAACGACATCCAGTGCATCGGCACCAGTGCGACACTCGCCGGCCCGGGCACCAAAGCCGAGCAGCGCCAGCAAGTCGCCGAGTTGGCAACCAGAATCTTCGGTGTCCCGATCCCGGCCGCCAACATTGTCGGGGAAACCCTCCGCCGCGCGACCACCGGCGACACAGACCCCGCCGCGCTCACGGCCCGCCTGGCCGAATCGGCGCCGACGGACTGGCAAGCACTGCAGTGCGACCCCCTGGCCGTCTGGACCGAACACCATTTCGGCCTGCACACCGACGACGAGGGCAAGCTCGCACGACGCCCACCGTCAAAGCTCAAAGACGCGGCCAAGAAACTGCACACCGAAACAGGGGTAGACCAAACTGCCTGCGAGCAGAAGTTGCAGGAGTTGCTGCTTGCAGGTTCCCGCGCGCGCGATCCGCAGGGCCGCGCGCTGTTCGCGTTCAAGCTGCATCAGTTCATCGGTAAAGGCGACACCGTCTACACCACGCTGGAGCCCCCCGAGAAGCGATACCTCACCACGCAGTATCAGCGCAGCGCGCCCAACCGCCCATTGGGTCAACCCCTGTTCCCACTGGCGTTCTGCCGCGAGTGCGGTCAGGAGTTCCTGGTCGTGAACCTGGAGCGCGGCGGTGAGAACTTCAGCCCCCGTATCCCCAACTCCGATTTGGTCGAGCACCCCGACGCTGAAGGCCTGTTGTTCCTGACCAAGGAGCCGTGGCCGGACCCGAGTGATCCGGCCCTGCTCGATCTGGTGCCGGAGGATTGGGTGGTATCCAACGGGTCGGGCCAGGTGCTGGACAAAGCCCGGGTTCCCAAGTTGCCCAACTCATTACGTGTCGACGAGTTCGGCACCATCACCGACGACGGGATGCCGGTGGCGTTCTTCGAGCGCCTCGAATTTTGCCCATCCTGCAAGACCAGTTACGAAAGTACCCGCCAGTCGCAATTCTCCCGGGTGGCCAGCCTCGGCACCGAGGGCCGCGCCAGTGCCGTGACGGTGCTGTCCCAATCTGTCGTGCGGACTCTGCGCACTGAAGACGATCTCGATGACGAAGCGCAAAAGTTCTTGGCGTTCAGTGACAATCGCCAGGACGCGAGCCTGCAGGCCGGTCACTTCAACGACTTTGTGTTGGTCGGGATGATTCGCTCCGCTCTCTTCCGCGCGGCCGCCGACCACGAGGAGCGCGAGGGCGAACCCCTTACCGATGAGAACCTTGGACCCGAAGTCGTCAAAGCCCTCAGCGGCAAGGGGTTGAAATTTTTCGCCCGCGACGAGGAAACCGCCGACGAACCCATCCCCCGTAAGAAGATCACCCGGGCGCTGCGCGATGTCGTGACCTACCGATTGTGGGCCGACCTCAAGCGCGGCTGGCGCATCACCATGCCCAACCTGGAGCAGACCGGGCAGCTACGCCTGGCCTACGAGGGGGTGGACGAGCTTGCCGCCAACGACGACAAATGGGCAAGCTGCGGAGAACCCTTGGCAGGCGCTGGCACCGAGACACGACGCGAGGTGATGCATGTCCTCCTCGACGAACTGCGCCGAAACCTGTGCATCGACACCGAGTTCCTCACCGACGAGAAGTTCGACGCCGTCCGCAGGGCCAGCCGGGAATGGCTGAAAGACCCGTGGGCCATCTCTGATGAAGCCGGGACATACAGCGGTCTGGCCTACCCTGGCGGCCGTCCCAAGAACGTGGCTGGGATCGGAGCGGATCTGCACCTGTCTGGCTTGGGTGCGTTCGGGCGCTGGCTGCGCCGTCCCAATCGTTTCCCCGTGTTTCAGCATGCGCTGAAGACCGCCGACGCCCAGGTGATCATCGAGCACCTGATGGAGGTCATGGCGAAGGCAGGCATTCTGGTGCGCATCGCCGTGCCCAAGCGGCCAACCGGCTACCAGCTGCGCGCTGATCTCATCGCCTGGGTTCCCGGCGACGGTAAGCACCGGGCGCCGGACCCCATCCGCAGCAATCAGACCGAAGGCCGCGTCAACCCGTACTTCAAATCCCTCTATGCCGAGACCGCCAAATCACTCCTCGACTTGGAGGCCCGTGAACACACCGCGCAGGTCGAGCCGTCGAAACGCCAGAAGCGCGAAGAAGAATTCGGCGACGCCCGGCTTCCGGTGCTGTACTGCTCCCCCACGATGGAACTCGGCGTCGACATCAAGAGTCTCAATGTGGTTGGCATGCGCAATGTTCCGCCCACCCCGGCCAACTATGCACAGCGTTCCGGACGAGCCGGCCGGTCCGGTCAGCCGGCCATCGCCCTGACCTACTGCGCCACCGGCAACGCGCACGACGCCTACTACTTCCGGCGCAGTCAGGACATGGTCGCCGGAGCGGTCGCACCGCCGCGGCTGGAGCTTGGCAACCAGGATCTGGTACGCGCCCACGCCCACTCGATCTGGCTGGTGAAATGCGGCCTGGACCTCAAAGCCAGCATGGTCGACCTGTTGGAGATCGACCAACCGGGACAACCGATGCGCGCCGAGGTGCTCGCGACCATCGAATCGAAATCCAGCCGCGCCGAGGCGATCACCGCCATCACCGCGGTGTTGGAGGCCGCCACCGAGGTCACCAGCGCCCCGTGGTGGACCGAAACCTGGGTCACCGACACGGTCGACAAGGCGACGGCCCGGTTCAATAACGCCGCCGCGCGCTGGCGGGGCCTGTACAACGAAGCCCAGAACGAGCTCGACCAGGCGAACCAGACCCTGAAGACCATCGGCGCGTCGGAAGCCTCCAAACAGCGTGCGCGGGGGCGTATTTCGGAGGCACGTGCCGCTCTCGACCTGCTCAAGGGCCAGGTCGACGACGTGCTGCAGGGCGACTTCTACACCTATCGCTATTTCGCGTCGGAAGGCTTCCTGCCCGGCTACTCCTTCCCGCGACTCCCGCTGTCGGCGTTCATTCCGGCCGAACGCCGTACCCGCAGTGGCGGGGAGGGAGATTTCATCCAGCGCCCACGGTTCATGGCGATCAGCGAGTTCGGGCCCGGTGCGTTCATCTACCACGAAGGCGCACGGTATGAGGTCAACCGGGTCAGCCTGCCCGCCCGCGAAGACGGCACCGGCGTGCACATCAGCGAAATCAAACGCTGCGGCGCCTGCGGGTACCTGCACGAATCCACCGAGCCGGACCTCTGCCAGCACTGCGGCAGCCCATTCGGTATCGAGAGCACCATGGGCAACCTGATGCGGTTGCTGTCGGTCAAGACCCGCCGCCGTGACCGCATCAGCGCCGATGAAGAGGAACGCCAGCGCGCCGGGCACGAGATCGTGACGACCATTCGCTTTGTGCCGCACGGGGTTCGGGCCGGACAACTCACCAGCACCATCACCGAGGACGGGCACGACCTGGGCACCATGACCTACGGCGACACCGCGCTGATTCGCCGGATGAATGTTGGCCTGCGCCGCCGCAAGGACAAGGATGTCCGTGGCTACGTGCTGGACACCGTCGAAGGCCGCTGGTGCAAGGAATCCGACCTGGCCAAGAACGTGCACGGTGAGGCACCGCGGTATCAGCGGGTGATCCCGTATGTGGAGGACCACCGCAACGCGCTGCTGCTGCACCTGGACCCATCGATCGGCACCGACCAGCGGATGGCCGCGATGTATGCCCTCAAGCGCGGAATCGAAGCCGTCTACCAGTTGGAGGGCTCCGAACTCGCGGTCGAGGCCCTGCCTTCCAACACCGGAGACGACGCCTGGTCGCGGCTGTTGTTCTTCGAAGCCGCCGAAGGTGGTGCTGGCGTGTTGCGGCGCCTGGCAACAGAGGATGGACAACTCACGCAGGTGGCACGAAAAGCATTGGAAATTATGCACTTCGACCCCGACACCGGTGAAGACGTCAAACATGCCCCACACGCGACCGAAGACTGCGCACAAGCGTGCTACGACTGCCTGCTGTCCTACAGCAACCAGTGGGACCACCAGCACCTGGACCGACACTGCGTCCTGGATCTGCTCAAACGGCTCGCCGCGTCGAGCGTCGCCGTCGGCGCCGGCGGCGAAGCCCCGGACACTCAACTCGAGCGCCTGCAGGAGGCCTGCGACAGCGAACTGGAGAAAAAGTTCCTGACATTGCTTGTGCAGCACGGCTACCGACTGCCCGACGACGCCCAACAGATCGTTACGGGCTTCTATGTCCGGCCCGATTTCGCCTACCACGTCGATGGTATGGACGTCGCCATCTTTGTCGACGGCCCCCACCATGACGCAGCCCATCAGCAGGAGAAGGACGAACAGGCACGCATGAAGCTCGAAGACGAGGCCGGCTGGCTGGTGCTGCGATTCCCCTACCAGGACGCCGACACCGGCTGGCTCAACACGATCGCCGAACATAGCGGCGTCTTCGGCGAAGCCAAGGCCAGCGCATGACGACTCTCGACTACCCGGCCGGCAGCCTGGTCAACGCCCGCGGCCGGGACTGGCTGGTGCTGCCCGGCTCCCCCGACGGCACGCTGCTGGTGCGCCCCCTCGGCGGCCACGAGCACGAAACCACCGTCCTGCTGCCGGACATCGATGACTTCGCCGCCGCCACCTTCGAACCGCCCACCGTCGATGACCGTGGCGACGCCAGCCGGGCCCGCCTGTTACGCGATGCGCTCAGGCTCTCCTTCAGTGCCAGCGGCGGCCCGTTCCGGTCGTTTGCGCGCCTGGCCGTGACACCGCGCAACTACCAGCTGGTTCCGCTGATGATGTCCGCCAACCAGGACGTCACCCGGCTGTTGATCGCTGACGGCGTCGGCATCGGCAAGACGGTCGAGGCCGGACTGATCGCCGCCGAGCTGCTGGCCACCGGCGAAACCCAGCGCCTGGCAGTACTGTGCTCCCCCCAGCTGGCCCCGCAATGGCAAAGCGAGCTGCGGCACAAGTTCGGCATCGACGCCCAACTGCTGCTGCCGTCCACGGTCAACCGGCTGATGCGCAGCGTCCCGTTCGGCTCCAACCTCTACCAGCATCACCCCCATCTGGTGATCTCCACCGACTTCATCAAACAGAAAACCCGGCGCGACGAGTTCGCCTTGCACTGCCCGGAATTGGTGATCGTCGACGAAGCCCACACCTGCGTGGCGGCGGCGGGGGTCGGCACATCAAGCCAGGCCCACCTGCGCTACGCCCTGCTGCGCAAACTTGCCGACAACAAGGATCGGCACCTGGTGCTGCTGACCGCGACGCCGCACAGCGGCGATGACACAGCCTGGCAGTCGCTGATCGGACTGCTCGACGACGGGCTTGGCGACCTACCCGCCGACTTGTCCGGGCGCGACCGCGAAGACGACCGCAAGCTGCTCGCCAAGTACATGATCCAGCGCCAGCGCGCCGACATCCGCGAATACCTCAACGAGGACACCCCGTTCCCGGACCGCGAAACCACCGAAACCGCCTACAAACTCACCGCCGGATACCGCCAACTGTTTGACGACGTGATGGACTACGTCCGCGAACAGGTCACCGACCCCAAGCTCAGCGCCGTGCGCCAACGGGTCCGCTGGTGGTCGGCGATCGCGCTGCTGCGCTGCCTAGCATCCAGCCCGGCCGCGGCCGAGCAGACGATGCTCAACCGCTCCGCGGTTGCCGCCGCCGACGACCAGAACGAGGTGGACACCTATGCCGAACCGCGCGTGCTCGACACCGACCTCGACGACACGCTGGAAGCCGAGGACGTCACCGTCGGCGCCGACACCGGCGAGGGCGACGACACCGACACCAAGGCACGAAAGCGGCTCCGCGAGTTGGGGGCACAAGCGGCGGCCCTGAAGGGTCCGCGCTCCGACGCGAAGCTGAAACGCCTCATCCCGCTGTTGAAGGAACTGCTCGACCAGGGCTACCACCCCATCGTCTTCTGCCGCTACATCCCTACCGCCGACTACCTCGCCGAGCATCTGGGATCGGCTCTATCGAAGGTCAAGGACCTCAAGATCGACGCCGTGACCGGGACGCTGCCACCCGAGGAGCGTGAAGCCCGCGTAGAGACCCTCAGCGCCCACGGCGGCCCCCGCCTGCTTATCGCGACCGACTGTCTGTCGGAGGGGATCAACCTGCAGGACGGCTTCACCGCAGTTGTGCACTACGACCTGGCGTGGAACCCGACGCGGCACGAGCAACGTGAAGGCCGCGTCGACCGGTTCGGCCAGCAGGCCCCCACGGTGCGCACGGTGACCTACTACGGCGAGGACAACGGCATCGACGGCCTGGTGCTGGAGGTCCTCATCCGCCGCCACGAGAACATCAAGCGCAGCATCGGTGTCGCGGTGCCGATTCCTGTCGATTCCACCACCGTGATGAAGGCGATCTGGGAGTCGCTGCTGTTGCGCGGCAAGGAAGCCGAACAGCTCACCCTGGACTTCGGCGCGGCCACCTCCAAGTCGCTGGCCGATCAGGTCGAGGTCGCATGGACCAACGCCGCCGAACGGGAGAAAGTCTCGCGTTCGCGGTTCCGCCAAGCCGGCCTCAAACCCGACACCGTCGAACAGGCTCTGACTGAGGTGCGACGCGCTCTGGGCGGGCCAGCTGACGTTGAAACCTTCACCCGCACCGCGCTGTCTCTCTTGGGGGCTCCAGTCAGCGACACCGGCGACGGGTTCACCGCCGTGATCGACACCCTGCCCGCCGCGGTGCGCGACCAGCTCCCACCGGCAAAGCGTGGTCGGTTGCACTTCCACCGCTCACTGCCGGTACCGACCGGGCACAGCGTGCTGACCCGAACCGACACCACGGTGGATGCCCTGTCGCGCTACGTCCTCGACGCCGCGCTTGACTCCCGGCTCGACCCGGCAGCCCGGCCCGCGCGCCGCGCCGGGGTGATGCGGACCCGCGACGTCGACAAGGTGACGACGCTGCTAATGGTGCGCCACCGGCTGGAGATCACCATCTCAGGCTCGGCCACCACCGTCACCCAGGTCGCCGAGGAAGCCAAGTTCCTGGCGTTCACCGCGACCGGGGAAACCCTCACCTGGTTGCCGCAGGCCGACGTCGACACGCTCTTGACACTGAAACCGTCGGGAAACGTGGATGATTCGCTGGCCCGAATGCAATTGGGTCGCGCACTGGGCCGCCTGGACGCACTTACCGAGCACCTCACCATGACCGGTAGAGACGCGGCGAAGGATTTGGTGTCCGAACATCAGGCGGTACGCAGCGCCTCCAAGGCCGGCGGCCGCGCACCGACGGTGCGGTTCCTGCCCCCCGCCGATGTCCTCGGCATCTACGTTTTCCTGCCGGAAGCGGGTGCCCGATGACCGCGCTGAATGTCTTTAAAGCCGTCCGCACGGTCGGCACCGCGCTGCCCGCAGAGGCGATCCCGCGGGCCAACGAACTGCGGATGCCCGGTCAGACCGCCGAGGCCTATCAGCTGTCGCCGGGGATGGCGGTCAACGGTGCCATCGCCCGCGCCTGGGAGGCGATGCTCGCCGCACACCGCGCCTGGCGCACCGCCCTGGAGCGACTACCGGAGGGGGATGCCGCCACTAAACTCACCCGGGACAAGTGGCTACTGCCGCTGATGTACGAACTTGGATGGGGCCGCCCCGATGTCGTCAGCGGCGGGCTGCCCGTGCCGCCTGGCCTCGGCGAGACCGAGGCTCCGCACTTCCCGATCTCGCATCGCATAGCCTGGCCGGACGCCGCGAACGCCACCGCCTGGGTGCCGCTGCACCTGATCGGTGCCGGCGTCGACCTGGACACCAAGACCACTGGCGTGACCGCCCGGGCGCCGCAGGCCATGGTGCAGGACTATCTCAACCGGGAAGACCACGCACTGTGGGCCGTCGTCTCCAACGGCCATCTGCTGCGGCTGCTGCGCGACGCCTCCAGCCTCACCCGGCAGTCCTTTGTCGAGTTCGACCTCGACGCGATCTTCACCGACCAGCTCTACGCCGACTTCCGCATTCTGTTCCTGAGCGTCCACGCCAGCCGGTTCGCGCCCCGCCTCGATGACAAGGCGGCCAAAGCCGCTGCCGACAACGAGGATTCCGGGGGGGACACCGAGGTTGAGCAGGCCGAACCCAAACTCGACAACTGCTGGCTGGAACGCTGGCGCACCACCGCCATCGACGACGGTGCCCGCGCGCTGCTGAACTTGCAGCACGGCGTCGCGGCCGCGTTGCAGGAACTGGGAACCGGGTTCGTCGCGCACCCCGCCAACACCGCGCTGCGGGAGACGCTGGCCGCGGCCAGCGATGCCGACCGCGACCTGCAACGTGCCCTGCTGCGCATCGCGTACCGGCTGATCGTGCTGTTCGTGGTCGAGGACCGCGATCTTCTGCACCGCTCCGATGTCCCCGAAGCCGCCCGCACCCTGTATGCGGATTACTTCTCCACGGCCCGGTTGCGTCGGTTGGCGGCTGCGCCGATCGGCGGTTGGCACACCGATCTGTGGGAGGCGCATCAGATCGTCACCGACGCGCTCGCCGGTGACGGGCTACCCACCCTGGGACTGAGTGGCCTTGGCGCCAGCCTGTATTCGCGCGACGCGCTGAGCATCCTCTACGGCGCCAAGCTACCCAACCGAGCACTACTGGCCGCGGTGCGCGCGCTGGCCCAGATCGACGACCCCGTCACAGGGCTGCCGCGCCCGGTCGACTACCGCAACCTCGACAGCGAAGAACTCGGCGGAATGTACGAGGGCTTGCTGGCCTACACACCGCGCTACCACGCCGACGAGCGAGCGTTCACCCTCGACGTCGCCACCGGCAACGACCGCAAGAAGTCCGGCTCCTACTACACCCCCTCGGACCTGATCGCGCTGGTGCTCGACGAGGCACTCGACCCGCTGATCGACGAAGCCTTCCGCGAAGCAAATCCCGAACAGGCGCTCCTAGAACTCACAGTCGTCGATCCCGCCTGTGGCAGTGGACATTTCGCTGTCGCCGCAGCCCGGCGGATCGCCAGTGCGCTGGCCACTGTCCGGACCGGGGAAACCGAGCCCACCCCTGGTGCGCTGCGGGCGGCCACCGCCGACGTCATCGAACGTTGCGTCTACGGTGTGGACCTAAACGACCTGGCCATCGAGATCACCAAGGTGGCGTTGTGGCTGGAGGCCTTCGACGCCGACCGGCCGTTCCCGTTCCTCGACGCGCACTTCCGTGTTGGCAACGCTCTGCTGGGCACCACCCCGGAGTTGTTGCGGCACAACATTCCTGACGAGGCCTTCAAAGTGTTGGGCGACGATGACAGCGAGTGGACTTCGCTGCTCAAGAAACGCAACAAGAAGGAACGCGAAACCGACGAGAATCAGCTGTCCCTCAGCTTCGGACCCGAAACCCTCAACGTCGAAACCAGCCAGTTCACCAAAGCTGCCCACGAGGCCGACACCGGTACCGTCGCCACGGTTGCAGCGCTCCGGGCGCGCGCCGACGCCTGGCGACGACTGGAAGCCGACCCCGACCTTATCGCCGCCAAACTAGTGGCCGACGCCTGGTGCGCAGCCTTCGTGCAACCCAAGACCGGGTCGACCACGTCGGGCCAGGGCATCACTCACGCCACCGTGCGCGCGCTGTCCGAAACCCCGGAATCAGTGCCCGACACCATCATCAACCAGGTCAATTCCCTGGCCCGCCAGTACCGGTTCTTCCACTGGCACTTGGAATTTCCTGGCATCTTCACTGTCCCCGACGATGGCAGCGCCGACGCCGGTACCGGATGGACGGGCGGATTCTCGTGCGTCGTCGGTAACCCACCGTGGGAATCACTTCAACTGGAGGACAAACAATTCTTTGGCAACCTTGGGCGAACCGACATAGAAAAAGCCGCGAACGCTGATGCGCGCAAAAAGATGATCGCGAAGCTCGCGGACAATGATCCAGAACTGTATCAGCTCTACAACAGCGCTCGCCGTCAGTCAGATGCAACCACTCATCTGGTACGCGCTGGTCGGTACCCGCTCACTGCACAGGGAAAGATCAACACCTACAGTATCTTTGCCGAAACGATGCGCACAGTCGTGAGCCCCGACGGGATAGCAGGAGTGATCACTCCGACCGGCCTTGCTACCGACAGCAACACGGCATCATTCTTCGCAGACACATTGAGCAGTCACCGCCTGTATGCTTTTTATGATTTCGAGAACGAAGCCAAAGTCTTTCGAGATGTACATCACGCCTACCGATTTGCCGTCACAGCGATAACTGGAGTTCAGCGCAAGGTTCAACGTACCAAGTTTGCATTCCTCAGCCGCCACCTCTCCGATGTACCCGACAAGCGATTTCAGCTGGCAGCCAAGGAAGTTCTGACGCTGAACCCGAATACCGGGACACTGCCGATGTTCCGCAGCCGCAAGGACGCGGATATCACGCTTGGAATCTACTCCCGCCATCCCGTGCTCATCCGCGAGGGTGACCCCGACGGCAACCCGTGGGGCCTCTCGTTCAGCCAAGGGCTCTTCAACATGTCGTCGGACTCTGAACTCTTTCATTCAGCGGATGATCTTGCCGGCGCGACATTCGACGGTTGGGCTTACAGGCGCGGCGGGACGAACTACGTTCCTTTGTACGAGGGAAAACTACTGTGGCACTTCGACCATCGGTTCTCGACCTACAGGGGTGCAACGGCAGCTCAGTTAAGGATGCAAACACTGCCGCGGATCACTGACAACGAACACGACGATCCAGATCTTGAGTCACTCGCACGATACTGGGTTGCTTCAAAAGAACTTGCGGACAAAGTAGACGGCAGGTGGGAAGCCGAATGGCTTCTCGGTTGGCGCGATATTACGGGCATGGAGAAGGTGCGCACATTCGTTCCGGCGGTATTACCTTTATCCGCTGTAGGGCACGTCTTCCCACTCGTGTTCCCGAAGGATGCGTCCCGTGCTCCATACCTTCACGGGCTCTGGTCAAGCATCGTATTCGACTACATTTCACGCCAGAAGCTGAGTGGTACACATATGACCTACTCTGTCATCCACCAGCTCGCTACGCCCGCACCAGGCGCATTCGGAGAGCCTGCACCATGGCAACCACATGACTCACTCGGCGAATGGCTGATTCCGTACGTGCTTGAGTTGTCGTGTACGTCGACGCGGTTGCAGCCTTATGCCAAAGACCTTGGTGACAACGGAGCGCCCTTCCGCTGGCAACCCCCGCGCAGAGCACAACTTCGCGCCGATCTCGATGCCTGCTTCTTGCACGTTTACGGTCTCAGTCGTGACGAGGCCGAACACGTACTCGATTCGTTTCCCATCGTCCGCAAATACGACGAGCGCGACTTCGGTGAATTCCGCACGAAACGCCTTGTCCTTGAGGCCTACGACCGCATGGCCGAGGCCATCGCCAACGGCGGCAAGGGCTGGAAGCCGCTCGCCTATCCACCCGCCGGCCACGGCCCCCGTCACCCCGGATAGACAAGCAACGGAAGAACAATGCCGACACTCGCGATCGACAAGGGATTCATCACCGACCTCGCCAAAATGGAGAAGCCCGTCGCCAAGCGGGTCGCCGAGGTCTTCGACGAGTTCGACTCCGCCACCCACACCGGGCTGCACCTGGAGAAGATCAACAATGCCCGCAACCCCCGTTACCGGTCGATCCGCATCGACCAGGCCTGGCGTGGCATCGTGCTCGCTCCCGTCACCGGCGACGTCTACACCCTGCTGAAGGTGTTGCACCACGACGATGCCTACGCGTGGGCGCAGCGCAGCAACGTATCGGTCAATTCCGCCACGGGTGGCATCGAGATCCGCGACGAAGCCGAACTCGACCGCCAGATCCCCGAACGCGAAGAAGCCGCCAAGGCCGCCGGCGCCCCGATCTTCGCCCACGTCAAAGATGGTGAGCTGACCAAGCTGGGCATCGACGAGAAGGTGCTCGCGTTCGCCCGGACCGTCACCGACGCCGCACAACTGGATGCGGCGAAATCCTTTCTGCCCGAGACGCAGTGGGATGTGCTGTTCGGCCTGGCCGCCGGGTTCACTGCCGAGGAGGTGTGGGCCGACCTCGGCGCGCAGATTCTCGATGAACCGGTCGACACGGAGGACATCGACGCCGCCATCCTGCGCAGCAGCGACCGCGTCGTCCTCGTCAGCGGACCCGACGAACTGATGGATGTCTTTGCCTACCCGTTCGCCACCTGGCGGGTGTACCTGCACCCGACCCAGCGTGCCGTCGTCGACGCCTCCTACAAGGGACCGGCCCGTGTCACCGGTGGGCCGGGCACCGGCAAGACCGTCGTCGCCCTGCACCGCGCACACATGCTCGCCAAACGCGGCGAGGGCAAGGTGCTCGTCACCACCTTCACCTCGACACTGTCCGAGACGCTGCAGACCGGCCTGGACATGCTCGTCGACGACGAGCAGGCCGAGAGCCGCATCGAGGTGTCGCACGTCGACCGCATCGCCCACCGTGTCTTCCGCAAGACCTACGGCGCACCGCACCTGCTCGGCACCGAGGATGAGAAGGCGTTGTGGGCCGGACTGATTGACGAGCTCGGGCTCAGTTTCAACCCGGTGTTCCTGTCCGAGGAATGGCGACAGGTAGTGCTCGCGCGGCGCATCAGCACCGCCGACGCCTACCTGGCTGCCAAACGGACCGGCCGCGGTCGCGCCCTGGGATCGGTTCAACGCGCGCAGGTCTGGCAGGCCATCTCGGAGTTCGAGCAGACTCTGGCCCGGCAGGGCATGTGGACGCACGAAACCATCCGGCGTGAGGCGACCCGGCTGCTGGACGAATCAACCGACAAACCGTTCCGGCACATCATCATCGACGAGGCGCAAGACCTCAGCCCCGACCAGTGCCGGCTGCTACGCGCCGCGGTGGCCGAAGCACCCGATGACATCTTCATCGCCGGCGATACGCACCAGCGCATCTACGACAACCGAGTCAGCCTGCGCGAGGTCGGCATCAACATCGCCGGTCGATCTTCGCGGCTGAACATCAATTACCGCACCACCGCCGAGATCCTCGGATGGAGCCTGGGTCTGCTCCGCGGCGAACCGATCGACGACATGGAAGGCGGACTGGACTCGATCGCCGGCTGCAAGTCCCACGTGCACGGCAAGCCACCAGAGCTGAGCGGGCAAGACAGCGCCGACACCGAGGCCGCCTTCATCGCCGAGACGGTGCAGGACTGGATCGACAGCGGAATCGCGCCATCTGAGATCGGGATCGCGGTGCGCGCGAAGTGGTCGGCATCAAAGATCGAGAGCGCCCTGCGAAAGGCCCGCATCGACTGCGTCGACCTCGCGAAGGCCGCCGATGCCGACGACGCGGTGCGCGTCGGCACCATGCACCGCATGAAAGGCCTGGAGTTCCGATGCATGTGCGTCGCCGGGGTCAGCGCCACGACGGTGCCCGCCACCAACGCCGTCACCCCGATCGAGGACGACAAGCAGACGCACCAGCAGGACCTGGAACGCGAACGCTGCCTGCTCTTCGTGGCCTGCACGCGGGCGCGCGAGGAGTTGCTCGTCACGTGGCACGGCGAGCCGAGTCCGTTTCTGACCGCGGTCGTCGAGCCGTGATCGTGTCCTACGCGGCAATCCTGATCAGCCTGGGCTCCCTTTTCCTGGGCATCGTGAACTACCAATACACGCGGTACGCGTACGTCCGCGACTTACAGACCCCGCTGCGTAATGAATTGCGGAACAACCTGCATCGGTTCGACTACTGGCGGATTGAGAAGATTCTCAACCAGCTTCAGGACCGGATTCCAGCCGCCGACATCGGTGACGAGCTTCGCAAGCTCAGTGAGTCCATCGCTCTCACCAAGGGCAGCTTTGTCGCCCCCACGCCCCGACAGCTCCAAACTCTGATCGACACCTTCGAATCGGCCCGCGCCGCATTCGACGAGACCCGAATACCGCCTACGAGCGACGAAGTCTTCGATGGCCGCTATCAGGCGAAACAACGCGCGAACCTGACCAACCATTTCACCGCTCTACGCCGTGAAATTCGTTGTATTGTAAGTGGTTTGGATGCGATCCAGACCAAGCCGATGACTCGGCGCAAGCAGATCAAGCAGTTCAAAGCTCTTGATCGGAACCAACAAGGGTGACTCTGCTTCAGACCGTCTTTTCTGGAGACCGCATCATCCAGGTGTCGGACCGCCGACTCACTCTGAACGGGGCGGTGTTCGATGATGAGTACACGAAGTTAGTCTGCTGGAACCAGACGTTCTCGGCGGGGTTCACCGGCATCGCTCGTGTTGACCGGCGTGCTAGGAAGTCGACGGCGGAATGGATCGCCGAAGTGCTGTGCGACTACACAGCGTTCGTTCCCGGTGTACAGGCACTTCGCCTGGAGGCGGAGAGCCGAGTCTCCAAGTTGTCCTGGGCCGACAAGAGGCTGGCCATCGTCGTCGCTGGGTTCGACTTCAGGCAGATTCCCCTCGTTGCCGAGATCGCCAACTTCGACACAGCCACGAACGTCACCCATGACCCGGACAGCTTCCGCCTGAGGTATGCCCAGCCTCCGCCCGGACGAACGACCGGCAGCCACTCTGTTGGAGCGGGACTGGGTGACCTTGAACAGCGCCTTCTCTCTCGCTACGTCCCGCGCATTTTGCGGAAGGACAAGGCCAACGGTCACAACCGTGCGATCAAGCTGTTGGTGGAGAACCAGCGGCGGGTCCACCGTAAGGATCCGCTGGTGGGGGCCGACGCTCAGGCCGTGACCATTCCATCCACCCAGATGGGCCACGGAATCGTCATGAGCAACCTCGATGGCACCGACATCCCCTCTCACAGCAGCAGTTTTGTGTATTTCGATCAGCACGGTTTCCGCTACAAGCAGCTCGGACCGCTCATGGCGCAGGGCATGCAGGTCATCGACCAGGTAATTGGGACGGCCGACGAAAACAATCCCGACAACCAATCGATGAGTATTCGGTTCGTGAAAATACCTCCGAGACCGACCCGACCTGAGCGGCGCAGGACGTCGCACTAGTTGCTGGACGACACGCACCGTCCGAGCACATTGTTGTCGGACCCAGGTATCAGACTGTTGGCATGGTCTACCCCGCCCATGTCGTCCATGTGCTGATCGCGTCGCCCTCCGATGTTGCTGCCGAACGCACAGCCCTCCGTGAGGCAATCTGGGAGTTCAACGACGAGCACACCCCGGCCAACAAGGTCGTGCTGCTGCCACGCACGTGGGAGAAGAACAGCACGCCTCGATTGGGCGCGGCGCCGCAGGACATCCTGGATGAACAGATCGTCGACTCCTCTGACATCGCCATTGGCATTTTCTGGACGCGGATCGGACAGCTACTCGAGGGCGCGACCCCTGCAAGCGTCCACGAGTTGGAACGATTCGTAGCGGCGGGCAAGCCAGCGCTGCTGTACTTCTCCAACACACCCGTAATCCCCGGGTCGATCGACAATGAGCAGTTCGAGCAGGTCCAGAAGTTCAAGGAGCGTGCGAAGTCCTGGGGTATCTACCGGGAGTACTCGGGGGTCGAGGAACTGGTCCAACACGCCCGCCGCGACCTTCTCTCCACGGTACGGGACCAACTCAACCTTCCGCAGGTGACCGAGCCCGTTGCCACCTCGCAGCGGGCACGTCCGGTTGCCCGCGTCGAGCGCCGGGAAAGCCAGCGGTTTGACTCACGGGGCAATCCGAAGGTTGATCGGCGCACTTACCTCATCCTGGAGAACAAGGGCGAAGGTGACGCCCGGAACGTCAAGTTGGCGTGGGATCACCCTGCCGAAGACCGCAACAGCATTCCGCTGGTCCACGGAGCGTTCGATGCCCCGATCAATTCGCTGGTCGCGGGGGGACATGTCGAATTCGCGTTGTCGGTCATGTCTGGCGTGCTGGATCGCGTTGAACTCCGGGTCGAATGGGAGGACGACGACGGCCCACACTCGCAGGTCCAGACCATTGTGATGTAGGCCGAGCTCCGTGCCGCTTGTCGGTGCCACCGTCCCGAATGGCCGTCACCACCTCCGTCTTGATCCCAGTAAAGAAAATTCTCACCACTGTTGTCAGCCGACGTTCGGAACCGGTCTCCTGTTAGCCACGAAAGCTCGGTCCGTGGCGGCGGACGGGAGCGCCAGCGGACGGGAGCCGTCACGGCGTTGACGTCAGGTTCGCGGCTCGGAAAGCACCGTGATCAGGTCGCCAGCTGCTTTGCCGAGATGGTCGAGGACCGCTTGCCCCTTCTCCGCACTGGCTAGAGAGGGGTAGCCGATCACGCCGCTATCGGTGTACGCGCTCATGCCGAGGGTGGCTAGGTGCCGACGGTCGGGCGCGCTGTGATCGGCGGTCTGCCATCCGTCGAGGACCTGGCCGGGATGCGTGGCGAGCAGGATTGACGTTTCGAGTTCGCCGGCGTGCATGTCGTCATGATTCGTGCTGGTGATACCGGCGGCTTCTCGCGCTTCTGTCCAGTCTTCGCGACTCGGAAACAACCCGACCCGGATCCCGACTTTGGTGTTGGCCTCTTGGACCGCATTCGCCAGCACATAGTTGCCGCCGTGTGCGTTGACAATGACGAGGCCGCGGGTTCCCTGACTGTTGAGTGCGTCGATCAGGTCGAAGACGATACTGTTCAACGTCGTCGCGGCGATGCTCACCGTCCCCGAAAAGTCCGCGTGCTCATGCGAACACCCGAAGGCCAACACGGGAAGCTGAAAAACGCTGTGCTGGCTGCTGATCGAATCGGCGATGGCTGTCGCAATCAGTGTGTCGGTGACAAGGGGAAGGTAGGGGCCATGCTGCTCGAATGATCCGATCGGAAGCAGCGCCACTGGGGCCTTCGTCCTGCTGTCCTCAGTTGTCGTCGTCGGCATGTCCAAACCGAACTCTCCTTGGTTGTGAGTCACGGGGTTAGGTCTCCTCGCAAAGTATCCTCGATTTTTCTGCGCAGCGTTTGCAGAGGCAGAGTCGTTGCCGCTCTGGATCGGTCACGAATTAGCTTGCGGCACTGGCGTAGTTCGCGCCGTGTCCGGTCTGACGGTGCCGACAAGTACGCGCTGACCGTCCGCGGAAGCTGTTCGACCGCGCTGTGGTAGTCCCCGAGCATGATCGTCGCTCGCAGCAACCGAGCCGAGGCCACGGCGAAATCGCGATGCTGGCCGCTAGGCCAGCTCCGATGGTGTTCGCGGAGAAATTCCAACGCATTCGCCGCATCGCCGAACATCATCAACCCCGAGGCGATCTCGCCGGCAACGTAGGCAGGCGAGGCATAAATCGCATGATCGTCGGCAATCGGCTCGATCTGTGCGACGTGGATTGCGTGCGCAGATAGCCGGGCAAAGGCCCGCCGGTCGCGATCGGCAGCAGCTGCCAGCGCTTGCTGGCGCGCGATGCTTGCCGCGAGCCGCCCTACGGAGATCCCGCTGATGAGTCGCGCCGCGGCGTCTGCCAGTTCGAGCGCAAGACCTGGATCGGAGTGCAGCACGATGTTGGAGCGGCGCATGAGGATGGTCGCCTGCAACGAGGGGTCCGCAGACCGGAGGTGATCCTCTGCTCGTGTCGTCAGCTCCAGGGCTTTCAGCCCATCACCGCTGTCCTGGGCAATCCAGCCACCAAGCTCAGCGATGCGCCCCGCGGCCCGACGCATCTCGGGGCGTATGGCTGGCGGAGCAGTGCGGATCAGTTCCTCAATCGTGGTCAAGTCACGGTCCACCAGTTCTCGGGCGTATGCGGGTCCGAACAGGTGTTCAGCCCTGATGTGCGCCGCACGCTGTTCCAAGATGACGGCGAGCACGTCGCTGTCGAACTCAGTTTGAACCAGCAGCGGACGCGGAAGATTCGTGTCGACGGCCAAACCGAATAGCCGGTCCTCATCCTCCTGAAGCGCTTCGGCCAAGAGCCCCCTCCACAGTGGGCCTGGCTGACGCCCCCGTTCGAACTCGACGATCTGCCGCCGAAGCGAATCAGGGTCGATGGGTTCCAGCCGCTGCTTTGCCCGAACCCGCGCAACTTCAGCGGTCAGGTCGTTCTGACTCCAGCCCCAATCAGCGCGCGCAGCACGAAGTCGCTGTGCGCTTGCTGGTCGTGAAGCTGCGGCGTCGGCCACATTCCGATTTTGCCTGATCAACCGGACAGCTAGCTGCACCTTTGCGCGCGGTTTCGGTCTCCCCCCGTCTCCCTGCAGCTCCCTTACACCGATCGGCAGCCCGCTGGTGTTCTGGCCTAGTGGCGATCGCCACAACAAATAACAGGTCAGGAGCAAATCCGATGAAACTGAAGATTGATACAACCGGGGTGTCGTTCGTCTGCACGCGGGCACCGGAGCAGCGCGTGGCATTCGACACGGGGCAACCCCGGATCGACCGCGAGACCGGCCAGCCGCTGTGGCAGGTGCAGCTGATGGCGCTCGATGTTTCGGGTGCCGAGGTCATCGCCGTCACCGTCGCCGGTGACCCCGGAGTGAGCGTTGCCCAGCCCGTTCAGGTTGACGGCCTCATCGCGTCCCCTTGGAACCAAGACGGGCGCAGCGGTGTCGCCTACCGGGCAGACGCCATCCGCGCTTCCGGTGCACCGCTATCTGGGGTGGTCGCCCCGCCGAGATCGGCGCCCCCATCAGGAACGCCGGCCGGTCCCGGCAAGACGGCCGCCTGAGCGAGTTGGTCGGGGACTGCGTCATCGACCGCGGTCAAGCGGTGATGCAGTCCCCGATTCTCGAAGGAGAATGCAATGTTTGATTCCTCGAACGCCCGTAAGCCGAAAGCGTCAGGCAGCACTGAGTCCGAGTGGGACGAGACCATCACGCTGATCCTCACGGGTGTGGCGAAGGGACTCGGTGTCCTCATTTGGTGGTCGGTGCTGTTTCCGATGATCAGCCTGCCCTTGCTCGTGAGCCTCTGGGTTGGAATTCAGTACGCGCCGATCCTTGGATTGCTCGTCGCCGTCGCATCGGGGACAACTCTGGCGGCGTGGGCATGCCTCTCACCCGAGTCGTTCGACGAATGGATTACCGCCAGGATGCGGTCGCGATGGCGGACCTGGTGGATCTATCGACACCGCTGGGAGACCATCTGCACGTTGCATGGTCTGACGGCCTCAATGGCCAATCGCACGCTAGTGCCGACGCTTCGGTCGGTATCGATTGGTGCGACCCGTGACGTCGTTGTCGTTCAGATTCTTGTCGGGCAGTCGGCGGCCGACTGGCAGAAAAAGACGCTCGCGCTCGCCGAAGCCTTCCGGGCCGAGCGGGTGACAGTTCGTTCTCACAAACCCGGCGAGGTCAACATCACCGTGCATCACGGCGATGCTTTGGCCGTCTCCATCCGGCTGCGACGGCCGATCCGTGAATCCCGTGCTGACCTCACGAACATCGATATCGGCATCATCGAGTCCGGAAAGCCTTGGCGTATACCGGTCTTGGGCCACCATATTATGGTCGCTGGCGCCACCGGCGCGGGTAAAGGATCAGTTCTTTGGTCGCTCATCTCCGGCCTCGCCCCAGGAATACGGGCCGGGACCGTCCGGATCTTGGTCGTCGATCCCAAGGGAGGCATGGAGTTTGGTCGTGGACAGCGACTGTTCGCCGGATTCGCCTACGACAACGGCGAACGCACACTCGCGTTGCTGCGGGCGGCGGCCCAGGTCATGCAGCACCGGGCGCAGCGCCTTCGCGGGCACACCCGCTTGCACACCCCGTCAACCTCTGCGCCCCTCCTCGTGGTCGTGGTGGATGAGATCGCCTCGCTGACTGCCTATATCAGCGATCGCAAAGTTCGTTCCGAAGTCGAGCAACTCCTCGGGTTGTTGCTCTCTCAGGGTCGCGCGGTTGGTGTTTCCGTGGTCGCGGCAGTGCAAGACCCCTCGAAGGACGTGTTACCGATCCGGCAGTTGTTCTCCGTTCGGGTCGGGATGCGGATGACCGAGACCACGCAGACAACGATGGTCCTGGGCGCCGCTGCCCGTGACGCTGGAGCGCTCTGCGATGAGATATCGACGGCGACTCCTGGTGTGGCGTATGTCTGTCAGGACGGGCGCGCCGAACCGCTAAGGGTGCGCGCTTTCCATGTCACTGACGACGATATCGACTATCTTGCTGAGCATTTCAGTCCCTGCCCTGGAAAGTCAGCACGGTGAATAGGTTCGCTGCGGACATCCCCACGCTGCCAGGGGCACAGGCCGACGTCGACGGAACCGCGCTTCTGGCACAGATGGTGCGGCGGGCTTCGTCTCCTGGTTTCGACACCTGGTGGGATACCGCAGAGAGGTCCGGGTTCTGCGCGAGCCCAATTCGCCTGGAGGCCTCCGACGAGTTCGGCCGACAGCATCACGTACTTACGAGGTGTAACAACCGTCGCGCGTTGGCGTGCCCGTCATGCTCTGATCTGTATGCCCGCGACATCTGGCAGCTGATCCACGCCGGCCTCGACGGCGGCCATCACGGTATTCCCAACACCGTGGCCGACCACCCCCAGTTGTTCGTCACGCTCACCGCGCCGAGTTTCGGCGCTGTCCACACAATCCGACACAACGGGCAGTGCCATCCCGGCGGTCGGCAGGCGACACAGTGCGGTCATGGACGAATCGTCCGATGCGACTGCGCTCATCACGCTGAGGACCCCGCCGTGGGCCAGCCGATATGCATAGATTGCTATGACTACGTGGGTCACGTTCTGTTCGCCTGGCACGCTCCCGAACTCTGGCGTCGATTTACGATTCGTCTCCGTCGATTCCTCGCCCAAGAACTGAGAACCCGCGGAGTCGATCCGATGGGTACACGGCCGTCCTTCGTCAAAGTTGTTGAGCTACAACGAAGGGGCGTTCCTCACTTCCACGCCGTCATCCGACTGGATGCGGCGTCGCCTCCGGGAGAAGCGCTTTCTCCTCCGGACGCCAATCTGGAGATGGGCGCGTTCGTCGAGTTGGTGCGGCGGGCGGCGTTCGACACCAAGCTCGCGATCGGCAACGAGGCCGTTCTGCGCTTCGGCGAGCAATTGGATATCAAGTGCATCAGCGGGGCCGGTATGGCCGGCACTGACACCGATATCCACAACCGCCGCGTTGCCGGTTATCTGGCCAAGTACGTCACCAAGTCCGTGACAGATCTTGGCCTTGATGCCCGGCGTCTGAGCGAGGAAGGAATCGATCAAATCGATGTGACGGACCATGTGCGCCGCATACTCCATACGATCGCTTCCGTCGCCCGCGAAGAGCGATATCAGGAAATGGTCCTCTGGCTGCACACCCTCGGCTTCCGAGGGCACGTGACGAGCAAGTCCCGACAGTTTTCGACGACCATGAAGGCGCTGCGTGACCAGCGCGCTGCCTGGCGCCGCGAGCAGGCCGACTCGGGATCGGAGGGCACCACCGTCCAGCCGCTGATGTGGGAGTTCGACCGCTCGGGCTACGACAACGTCGGTGACCGCCTGCTGGTCGTTTCGGCTTCTACTCGCGCTCGTGAGCAACGGCTCGCCGGGCGCAGCGCATTGAAGGAAGGGGCGTGAACCAACGATGCTTGTGGATGGGCGTTGGTACAGTAGCAACGAGCTTGCCGAACTCCTTCACGTCGACGCGTCGACCATCCGACGTTGGCGAACCGCGCGACCGCCGCAGGGCCCGGCATTCGTTCAAATATCTGGTCGGGTGTTCATGTACAACTCGGACGACGTTGAGAAGTGGCTCGCCAGTCGGCGCTTCGATCCAAGCGAGGTGGCGTAGTGGCCGACAAAGTTACCCTGCCACTGGGCATTTCGTTATCGGCCGATATCGAACCGCGCTCCGGCGGAGTGTACCGCGCACGTGTCCGGTGGGTCGATCCGGCGGCCCAAAAGCGAGTCTCCAAATCCGAGACGTTCGCCGCGCGCGAAGCCGCCGAGGAGTGGATCGCTCGGATGCGTCAGTCCGCCGGCCGCGGCATCGATCCGAACGCGGCAACCACGACACTTTCCGACTATGGCACAGGCAACATGAAGCTGGCGCTGCGTGGCCTCGAAAGCAAAACCACCGATCCTTACCTCGCCGGGTGGCGCAAGCGAGTCGTCCCGTCGCTTGGCCATCTGCCTCTCGCCATGATCACCAACGGAGCGGTCGATCGGGCCGTCCACGCGTGGATCGCCGACGACTGCAGTCGGTCGACCGTGAAGAACAGTCTCGCCGTGCTGGTGCGGGTCATGGAGCAGGCCCACCGTGACGGCATCATCGATCGGAACCCGGCGCGCATCAGCGGATGGCAGCGCGAGTACAAGCTCGCCGAGGATGAGCTCGACGACCCGCGTGCCCTGGCACTACCGGACTGGTCCGCTCTCGTGAGCCTCGCTGACGCATTGGTTGCGAACTCCGCCGACAAGTACCAAGGCTGGGGCGACGCCGTGATCTTCGAGGCCTGCACCGCCGCGCGCATCGGTGAAGTTTCCGGCTGTCTGGTGCGCGACATCGACACTGACAACTGGGTCTGGACCGTGTGTCGTCAGACCACGCCGTCTCCCGGTGAACTCCAAGATTGCGGTACGAGCGCCTCTGGTGGCGGGCTGGTCGACAAGAACACCAAAGGCCGACGGGCACGCCAGGTGCCGCTGATCGAGTCGATCCGCGATCTGGTCCGGCGGCGGATCGAAGTCGCCAACGGCGAGCCGGATGCCCGGCTCTTCACCGGCCCGCGGGGCGGCCGCATTACCACTGCCACCCTGCGTGACGCGACCTCATGGGATGAGGTGGTCACCAAGCTGGGCTACGACCAGCTTAAACGGCACGGCCTTGGACACACGGGCCTTACCTGGATGGCCGATGCTGGCGTCCCACTGCACAGCCTGCGCAAGATCGCCGGCCACGGCTGCATCACCACCACCCAGCGCTACCTACATCCCGATCGGCAATCCGTCGCTGATGCCGGTGAGTTGCTCACGCGCCATCTGTCGTCGACCGCTGGGCGCAAGCTGCGGGCAATCTAGACCGCTCCCCGATGTAATACCGGGTCAGAATGGCGCGCCCGGATCAAAGAGCGAAACGATGTTTGACCAATGCGAGCGAGCGGACAGCCCAAACCGTTCGCTAAGTCCCTTAGCGAAGGACCACAGCTCATAGTCCGTTGGGTAATCGCCAGTTTCGAAATGCTCGTTGCCAAGAAGCCGACACAGCCTGTCCAGCTCGACGGCCTGGTCCTCGATCGGGCCGAGAACGCCAGGCACGCGCTCGAAGGCCCACCGTGTAGGTCGCGCGTTGCCGTTCTCGTCGAACAGTAGGCCGTCCACCACACCGCGCCGGTAGTGCGCCGGCCAGTCGTCGAGCGAATCAGAATTCGCACATGCTTGAACGCCCTCGACCTGGACGAGCACGGTATCGCGCATTGCACGAATACCTACCGCATTCCCGAGCTTCTGTTGGATCGCCGCGTCGAGGCCGGCGATGTTGGCAGCCCGTAGTCGCTCTGCAAGGTTTCCTTTGTAGAAGACCGCACCGTCGAGCAGGTCACTGATCAAAGTTGCGGGTTGGCCGAGGATCAGTGGCGCCAGTCGGCGCAGAGCCCAGCGCACCCACAGCATCGTCGCTGGAACAACGACATCGACCATCTCCTGCTCGACCACAGGCTCGCGAGCGCGGCCGTGACCGGAGCCGAAGGTGTTGCGGATGACACCGACGCTCTTGACGATCTTCATCGCGTTCTGAACGAGGTTGCGTAGGTCAGGATCGTTGCTGAGATGCGCTCCCGGCTGGCGCTTGAGCACCGCATGAGCGGAATCGATGAGTGCCGGAAAATCTGTTGAAGCTGGAGCCACTTCCCCGCGCTCAGTGATCACGACTCTTGCGACAGATTCGGCAAGTTCCTTAGCGCGCCCAAGAATTAGTGACCTGTCGGCACCAGGCCTAGCTTCGGCCAAGCGACCGCGGTGACCAACGATCGCGGCCCACGCCTGCCCGTCGATACCCAGCGGACGGTCGAGTGCCAGGTCGTCTGACATACCGTCCCCTAGTGTCCCCGCCGCGATAGCGAATGCCGATTACAAACCGGACGAGTGGTGGCCAAGGTACCAGCGCACCCACCGAGGGTCGGCCAATCTGGTCCCAAGGTGGTCCCAATACCCCCGGCACCCACCTGGCCTCCTCCGGCTAAAGGGCAGGTCAAGCCTACTTCTCTTTGTCGGGCTGACAGGATTTGAACCTGCGACCACTTGACCCCCAGTCAAGTGCGCTACCAAGCTGCGCCACAGCCCGCGGCGCTGCCGGACGAACCGGCAACGGTTGGAAAGCCTACCTCAGACCTCCCGCCGGACCCTAAACGGGTCCGGCGGCGCGTCGGCGGCTAGCGCTTGGCCCCGCGCTTCTCGCGCACCCGCACATTGATCTTGATCGGGCTGCCCTCGAAGCCGAACTCTTCACGCAGCCGGCGCTCCAGGAAACGGCGGTAGCCGGCCTCCAGGAAGCCCGTGGTGAACAGCACGAAGGTCGGCGGCCGCGAGGCCGCCTGCGTGGCGAACAGGATGCGCGGCTGCTTGCCACCACGCACCGGCGGCGGTGTGGCGGCCACGATCTCCTTGAGGAAGGTGTTGAGCCGCCCGGTCGGGATACGGGCGTCCCACGACGCCAGCGAGGACTCCAGCGCCGGTACCAACTTCTGCACGGCCCGACCCGTTTTCGCCGAGATGTTCACGCGCGGCGCCCACTGCACCTGCACGAGCTCTCGCTCGATCTCCTTGTCCAGCAGGTAGCGCCGGTCTTCGTCGACCAGGTCCCACTTGTTGAACGCGATGACGAGCGCGCGCCCGGCCTCGATGACCATCGACAGCACCCGCAGGTCCTGCTCGGTCAGCGGCTGGGAGGCGTCGATCAGCATGATCGCGACCTCGGCGGCGTCGATCGCGCCGTGCGTGCGCACCGAGGCGTAGAACTCGTGCCCGCTGGCCTGACCGACCTTCCGGCGCAGGCCGGCCGTGTCGACGAAACGCCAAGTCTTGCCGTCCAATTCGATCAGCGAGTCCACCGGGTCCACCGTGGTGCCGGCGACATCGTGCACGACGGACCGCTCGTCGCCCGACAGCTTGTTCAGCAGCGAGCTCTTGCCGACATTGGGCTTGCCGACGAGCGCGACGCGGCGCGGGCCGCCCGTCCCGCCGGACGTCTCGGAGACCTCGGGCAGTACCTCGAGCACACTGTCGAGCAGATCGGCCACGCCGCGGCCGTGCATCGCACTGATCGAGTGCGGCTGTCCCAGCCCCAGCGACCACAGCGCCGCCGCCTCGGATTCGATCTTCTCGTTGTCAACCTTGTTGGCCGCCAAGAAGACCGGCTTACCGGAGCGCTGCAGCCGCTTGGCCGCGGCCTCGTCGGCCGAGGTTGCCCCGACGACCGCGTCGACCACGAGAATGATCGCGTCGGCGGTGCGCATGGCCACGGTGGCCTGCTCGGCGACGAGCATCTGCAGACCCTTGGCGTCGGGTTCCCAACCGCCGGTGTCCTGCACCACGAACCGGCGCCCGACCCACTGCGCGTCGTATGACACACGGTCGCGGGTCACGCCCGGGATGTCCTGCACCACCGCTTCGCGACGGCCCAGGATGCGGTTCACCAGAGTCGATTTACCGACATTCGGGCGGCCGACCACGGCCACCACGGGCGGGGGTCCGGCGTACTCGTCGAGCTCGGCCTCGAAACCCTCCGAGCCGATCTCCCAGTCACCTTCGTCGAACCACACACCGTCGTCGTCGCTCATTGACGCACACCTACCTTCTGCTGCACGAGATCCAGCAGATGTGCCACCACATCGGCCTGGGTCAGATCGCTGGAATCGACGACGATCGCATCGTCGGCCGCCTTCAGCGGCGAGACCGCGCGCGTCGAGTCCAGATGGTCGCGGCGCTGCACATCGGCCAGCACCGCTTCGTAGTTGTCGCCCAAGCCGTTTGCGACGTTCTGCGCATTGCGCCGACGGGCGCGCTCCTCGGCCGAGGCGGTCAGGAAAATCTTGAGATCGGCGTCGGGCTTGACCACGGTTCCGATGTCGCGGCCCTCGACGACAACTGAGCCCGCCGCCGCGATCAGCTCGCGCTGCCGCTGCACCAGCAGCGTCCGCACAGCCGGGATCGCCGACACGGCCGATACCGCGAGCGTCACCGCGTCGCCACGGATCTCGTCCGAAACGTCCTCACCCGCAAGGTAGGACGTGTCGTGATCCGGGTCGAAGCTGACGGAGAACTCGGTCTTCTCACACACCGCGACGACGGCGTCGGCGTCAGCCGGGTCGATGCCGGCCCGCAGCACCGCCAGCGTCACGATCCGGTACATCGCACCGGTGTTGATGTGGTTGGCGCCGAGGGCGTGCGCCAAACCCGTTGACACCGAGGACTTCCCGGTTCCCGCCGGGCCGTCGATGGCAATGACGAGGGCGTTCACAGGCCCACCGCCTGGTACAGCTCGCCGACTTCCTTGCGGGTCAGTGCCCGCAGGCTGTTGACGCGCTGGTCCCCCAGCGCCACCGTGCCGATGTGCGTGCGCACCAGTTCCTTCACCGGGAAACCCACCTCGGCCATGAGTCGGCGCACGAGCCGATTGCGGCCCTCGTGCAGCACGATCTTCACCAACGACTTGCCGGCGACCATGTCGACCACCGCGAATTCGTCGACGTAGACCGGCCCGTCTTCCAATTCCACGCCCTCGCGCACCTTCTTGCCCAACCCGCGCGGCACGGTCCCCTGCACGGTCGCCAGGTACGTCTTGGACACCTCGTACCGCGGGTGCATCAGCCGGTGCGCCAGCTCGCCGTCGTTGGTCAGCAGGATCAGGCCTTCGGTGTCGGCGTCGAGCCGGCCGACGTGGAAGAGCTTCTTGTTGCCGCGCACGCGATGCTCGACCAGGTCACCGATGCAGGGACGGCCCTGGTCGTCAGACATGGTGGAGTGCATGCCTTTTGGCTTGTTCAGCGCGAGGTACACCAGGTTCTCGTCGACGAGGACGCGGGTGCCGTCGACCCGGACGACCTGCCGATCGGGGTGCACCCGCGTGCCGAGCTCGGTGACGATCTGGCCGTCGACCTCCACTCGCCCGTCCAGGATCATCCGCTCGGCGACGCGGCGAGAGGCAATTCCCGCCTGCGACAACACCTTCTGCAGTCGCACGCCTTCTTCGTTGGCCATGTCAGTCCCGATCTACGTCGAATTTGGCCGGCTCCGTAGCCGGCGCAGGGGTTCCGCCGAGTTTGGCGAAACGCGGCTCCTCAGAGAGCGTCTCGGTGATGTCGTCGATGACGTCGACATCAGGCAACAGCGGGGCGAGTTCCGGCAGCTCACTCAGCGAGGTCAAACCGAGCCGCTCCAGGAACAATTCCGTCGTGGCGAAAGTCGTTGCGCCACTGTCGGCATCGGTGCCGGCTTCGATGATCAGCCCGCGCGCCGCCAGGGTCCGCATCACGGCGTCCACGTTCACGCCACGCACCGCGCTCACCCGTGCGCGCGTCACCGGCTGCCGGTAGGCCACCACTGCCAGCGTCTCCAACGCGGCCCGGGTCAGCTTGGACCGGGCGCCGTCGAGAATGAGCCGCTCGACGTAGGGCGCGTACCGGGCGCGGGTGTACATCCGCCAGCCGCCGCCGGCCTCGCGCAGGTCGATGCCGCTGCCGCGCTCGGCCAGCTCGGCGGCCATGCGGCGCAGCTTGTCTTCGACCCGCTCGATCGTCTCGTCCAGCGCGGACGCCAGAGAGTCGACCGGCGCCGGGGTGTCGACGACCAGCAGCAGGGCTTCCAGTGCGCATCCGAGCTCGTCATCGCTGATCTCGGTGTTGATCTCGTCTTCACCGGCAACCGCGTCGGTGTCGAGTTCGTCACCTTCGGCGACAGCGGCCGCGTCGGTCACACCGGCGTCGGGCTCTACGTCCTCGCCCACGCTGCTATCCGCGGCAATCACCGCGTCGTTGTCTGTCATTGGTCTTCTTCCACCGCCGCTGCCAGATGCTCGTTCGTCGGCCGCTCACCGGTCCACGAAACTTGCAGCACTCCAAGCGGTTCAATCTGCTCGAAGTTTACCGCCTTGGCGCGGTAGAGCTCCAATAGCGCCAGGAACCGGCCGACGATCTCCATCCCGCCGTCACAGTCGGCGACCAGATCGGTGAACGACGCCCACTCCCCGACGCCGCGATTCTCCAGCAGCCCCATCAGTTTCATGGCCTGCTCGGGCACCGACACCGCCTGCACGTGCAGGTGATCGACGCGCAGCGACGGCACCGGACGCGGTGTGAACGCCGCCGCCGCGATCTGGGCGAACCGGTCGGCGTCGACGCCGAGCATGACCTCCGGCAGCAGCTCGGTGAACCGGTCCTCGAGGGTGACGGCCCGCGGGTAGCTGCGCATCGCGGCAGCCTCGAGCTCGGCGAACATCAGCGCGACGTGCTTGAACGCCCGGTATTGCAGCAGCCGCGCGAACAGCAGGTCGCGCACTTCGAGCAACGCCAGGTCGTCCTCGTCGTGGACCTCGGCAGCGGGCAGCAGCCGGGCGGCCTTCAGATCCAGGAGCGTGGCGGCGACAACGAGGAACGCCGTCGTCTCATCCAGTTCGAGCTGGCTGCCGATCTCCTTGGTGTAGGCGATGAACTCGTCGGTGACCTGGTGCAACGCGACTTCGGTGACGTCCAGCCGGTGCGCGAAGATCAGCTGCAGCAGCAGGTCGAACGGACCCTCGAAGTTGTTGAGGCGGACCTGGAACCCGGCCTTCTTCTCGTCGGGTTGATCGGCCACCTCACCACCAGCGACTGCGTCCGATCGCTCCTCGCTTGCGCTGTCGGCCTCGGCAATCACGCGCCGAACCGGTCGATGACCTCGCACGCCAACGCCCGGTACGCCTGGGCGCCACCGGATTTCGGGGCCCAGGTGGTGATCGGTTCACCGGCGACGCTGGTCTCCGGGAAGCGCACGGTGCGGCTGATGACGGTGTCGAACACCAGATCGCCGAAGCGCTCCACCACCCGGGCCATGACCTCACGCGCGTTGACGGTGCGGTTGTCGTACCGGGTGATCAGGATGCCGCTGATGTCGAGCTTGGGGTTCAGCCGGTCGCGGACCTTGTCGACGGTGTCGGTCAGCAACGCGAGGCCGCGCAGCGAGAAGAACTCACACTCGGTCGGGATGATCACGCCGTCGGCGCACGCCAGGCCGTTCACCGTGAGCAGTCCGAGCGACGGCTGGCAGTCGATCAGCACGTAGTCGTAGCGGTCCAGCACTGGGTACAGCGCGCGCGACAGCGTCTGCTCGCGGCCGACCTCGTTGACCAGCTGAATCTCGGCGGCCGACAGGTCGATGTTGCTGGGGACCAGGTCCAGGCCCTTGACCCGGGTGTTGATCAGCACATCGTCGATCGACACCCGCGGCTCGACAAGCAGGTTGTGCACGGTGTGCTCGAGCTCGTAGTGCGGGACGCCGAGCCCGGCGGACAGCGCGCCCTGCGGATCGAGGTCGACCAGCAGCACGCGGCGGCCGTATTCGGCCAGGCTGGCGCCCAGATTGATGGTCGACGTGGTCTTGCCGACGCCGCCCTTCTGGTTACACATCGCGATGACCTTGGCCGGGCCGTGCACGCTCTTGGGTTTGGGCTCGGGGATGTGTCGCGCGGGACGTCCGGTCAGGCCGATCGCGGGTTCCGGATCTGCGGTCGCGGACGCGCCATCGACATCAAGCGGCATCGAAACCGGCTCCACCGGGCTCAGGTCCCCCACGCCTGTTGGGACTTCGGTCATGCGTCGCCGATCAGCGGCGTGACTCCCATAGCGAACATCCGGGCAAGTTTAACGGTGCCACGCCGCTGACGACGGCAGACCCGCTGTCCTAATGTGACTGCCATGAGCTGGAAGCAGCGGTGGTCACTGGTCCGGATGGCGCTGGGGATGAGAAAGTTCGTCCAGACCGGACAGTGGGGCGACGGCCGCGAGGCCGCCGCCGCGGCCTACGTGGAAGCCAACGCCCGCCGCGGCGACATCGATCATGTCCTCGCGACCATCGACACGTTCGCCCGCGAACAGTCGATGTTGGTCAACGTCGGCGACGAAAAAGGTCAACTCCTCGAGTCCGCGCTCATCCGGGCCAACCCGTCGCGCATCCTCGAGCTGGGCACCTATTGCGGCTACAGCGCCCTGTTGATGGCCCGCACCGTGCCGGACGCACACGTCTTCACCGTCGAACTGTCGGCCGACAACGCGGAGATCGCGCGCCGCATCTGGACCCACGCCGGTGTCGCGGACCGGATCACCTGCGTGGTCGGCACCATCGGCGATGGCGGTACCACGCTGGACCGCCTCGCCGGCTACGGATTCGGGCCGGGCAACCTCGATTTCGTGTTCATCGACCACGACAAGGCCGCCTACCTCAAGGATCTGGAGTCGATCCTGGCGCGCGGCTGGCTGCGCCGCGGTGCGGTCGTCGTGGCGGACAACGTGAAGGTGCCCGGCGCTCCGGCGTACCGCGTGTACATGCGGGACCAGGAGGGCAAGCTCTGGCACACCCGCGAGCACCCCACCCACGTCGAATACCAGAAGACGCTGCCTGATCTGGTGCTCGAGTCCGACTACTTGGGCTGAGCGTCGTCCGCCGGCTTGAGCGGGCGTTGCCACGGCCACGAGCCGGTCATCTCGACCTGCAGCGAGAAACTCAGGAAGGTCCGGATCGCGACGATGCCGGCCAGCACTGCGACGCTCTGTGCAGTCGGCGTGACGGCCACCGTGCGGATGATGTCGGCGGCCACGAGAAATTCGAGGCCCAGCAGGATCGAGCGGCCCAGCTGCCGCCGGAACGCGTCATAGGCACCGCCCTCGCCGCGGATCCGGCCGACCGTCGCGGCCAGCGCGAGCACCGCACCGCCCACGATCACCGCGACACCGACGGCGTCGATCACCTTGCCGGTCGTCTCGATGATGTCGTAGAACGCCATGACCGGATGCTAGCCCCGGCCCATCGTCATCCTCACCTGGCGCGCGGATGCGCCCCGGCCCACACTTCGCGCAGCGCGCTGACCGTCACCAGCGTGTAGATCTGCGTGGTGGTGACCGATGCGTGGCCGAGCAGTTCCTGCACGACGCGCACGTCCGCGCCGCCTTCGAGCAGGTGCGTGGCGAACGAGTGGCGCAACGTGTGCGGCGAGACCGCGGCCGTGATGCCGGCCCGCTCGGCGGAATCCTGCAGCACCTGCCACGCGCTCTGCCGCGACAACCGGCCACCGCGCGCGTTGAGGAAGATGGCGGGCGTGCCCTTGCCGCGGCGCGCCAGCTCGGGCCGGCCCCGCACCAGATAGGCATCCAATGCCGTGACGGCGGGCCGGCCGATGGGCACCAGCCGCTGCTTGCCGCCCTTGCCGCGCAACATGACCGACCGGGACTCGGTGTCGACGTCGTCGCGATCGAGGCCGACCGCCTCCGAGATGCGCGCCCCGGTCGAATACAACAACTCCAGCAGCGCCCGGTTGCGCAATGTCAGTGGATTGTCGGCGTCGCTGTCGCCGCCCGCGCCGTCGAGCAGCGCGATGACGTCGTCGTAGCTGAGGCTCTTGGGCAGCCGCCGGCCCGGCGTCGGCGGCTTCACGCCACGCGCGACGTCGATGTCGGCGAGCCCTTCGGCGGCGGCAAACTTGTGCAGCCCGCGCACCGCGATGACGGCCCGCGCGGCCGAGACCGAGGACAGCGCGGCGACGCCGTTGTCCGGATCACCCTGACGCAGCGCGACGAGGAACTCGCTGACGTCGGTCTCGGTCACGGCGCCGAGGTCGTCGATACCGCGGCCGGCCAGATGCGCGGTGTACCGCCGAAGGTCACGCCGGTAGGAACTCAGCGTGTTGGCCGCGACGCCCCGCTCGATGCTGAGGTGGTTCAGGTAGCCCTGGACCTGCACCTCCAGCCGTGACCGGACCCCCGCCGGCGCCGGCGTCATCAGCACTGTTCCCGCCGGGTACGGAAGGCATTCGGGCGGTCGATCCAGGGCGCATCGGCCGGCCGCAAGTCGGCCGGCCGGTGCGCGGCGGCCAGAATCCCGGCCACCGCAAGGGCATTGACGATCTCACCGGTGAACACCATCTGCACGGCATCGGCCAGCGGCACCCGCTTGACCACCAGGTCGGCTTCTTCGTCGTGCGCATGCGGCCGCCCGATCTCGGTCAGCCCGGTGGCCAGGAAGATCCGCACGCTCTCGTCGCTGAATCCGGGCGTCGAGTCGACGTCGATCAGGGTCTGCCAGTGTGCGGCGGCCAGGCCGGCTTCCTCTTCGAGTTCCCGCGCCGCGGTGACGTGCGCGGGCTCGTCGCCCATGTCCAGCAGCCCGGCGGGCAGCTCCCACAGCCGCCGCCCGATCGGGTGCCGGTATTGGTACACCAGTACCAGGTTGCCGTCTTCATCGAGCGCGACGACCGCGACCGCCCCGTAGTGCTCGACCACCTCACGGCGCGCCGAGCCACCACCGGGCATCGCGACCTCGTCGGCCCGCAACGCGAAAATCTTTCCTACATAGACGGTTTCGCTCGACAGCGTGGCGAAATCGTGATCAGCCACGGGATTCTTGCAGCTGCTCGGCATCCTCGTCCGAACCCTCCGCATGCGATCCGGCGCCGTGCACCTCGGAGTCGATCTCCTCGAGCGGCAGGCGTTCGGCAGCCTTGTAGTCCAGCGCCGCCCCGATGAACGACGCGAACAGCGGGTGCGGACGCGTCGGGCGGCTCTTGAGCTCCGGGTGCGCCTGCGTGCCGACCAGGAACGGGTGCAGATCGGCGTCGTACTCGACGAACTCGACCAGCTGACCGTCCGGTGAGGTGCCGGAGAACTTCAGCCCGCTCTCCGAGATGCGGTCGCGGTAGGCGTTGTTCACTTCGTAGCGGTGCCGGTGGCGTTCCGAGACCTCGGTCGCGTCGTAGGCCTTGGCCACGATCGAATCCGCCTGCAGCACCGCCGGATACGCGCCGAGGCGCATGGTGCCGCCGAGGTCGGCCTCGCCGGCCACGGCGTCGAGCTGGTCGGCCATGGTGGCGATCACCGGGTCAGGCGTGTGCTCGTCGAACTCCGCCGAGTTGGCGCCGCTGATGCCGACGGACCGGGCGGCCTCGATGACGATGCACTGCAACCCGAGGCACAGGCCCAGCAGCGGCAGCCGCTGACGTCGGGCGTAGCTGATGGCGCCGAGCTTGCCCTCGATACCGCGGATGCCGAAGCCACCCGGGATCAGCACGCCGTGCACATCGCCGAGCGCGGCGGCCGCACCCTGGTCGGTCTCGCAGTCATCCGAGGCGACCCAGCGGATCTCGACCTTGGAGTGGTGGGCGAACCCGCCGGCTCGCAGCGCCTCGGCCACCGACAGGTAGGCGTCGGACAGGTCGATGTACTTGCCCACCAAGGCGATACGCACCGTCTCCTTGGGCTCGTGCACCCGGCGCAGCAGGTCGTCCCACTCCGACCAGTCCACGTCGCGGAACGGCAGGTTGAGCCGGCGCACCACGTAGGCGTCGAGCTCCTCGCGGTGCAGCACCTTGGGGATGTCGTAGATCGACGGGGCGTCGGGCGTCGAGATGACGCCGTCGATGTCAACGTCGCACATCAGCGCGATCTTGTTCTTCAGCGGCTCCGGCACATCGCGGTCGCAGCGCAGGATCAGCGCGTCCGGCGTGATACCGATGCTGCGCAGTGCGGCCACCGAGTGCTGCGTGGGCTTGGTCTTCAGCTCGCCCGACGGCGCCAGGTAGGGCACCAGTGACACGTGCAGGAAGAAGACGTTCTCGCGGCCGACGTCGTGGCGAACCTGGCGGGCCGCCTCCAGGAACGGCTGCGACTCGATATCGCCTACGGTGCCGCCGATTTCGGTGATGACCACGTCGGGGCGCTTGCCCTTGGCGTCGGGCAGCGCCATCTCGAGGATGCGGCTCTTGATCTCGTCGGTGATGTGCGGGATCACCTGGACGGTGTCGCCGAGGTAGTCGCCGCGACGCTCCTTGGCGATGACCTCGGAGTACACCTGGCCGGTGGTGACGTTGGCCGACCGCGACAGGTTGCGGTCCAGGAAGCGCTCGTAATGGCCGATGTCGAGGTCGGTCTCGGCGCCGTCCTCGGTGACGAAGACCTCGCCGTGCTGGAACGGGTTCATGGTGCCCGGATCCACGTTGAGGTACGGGTCCAGCTTCTGCATCGTCACGTGCAGACCACGCGCGGTGAGCAATTGGCCGAGACTGCTGGCGGTCAGACCTTTACCGAGCGAGGAAGCGACCCCGCCGCTGACAAAAATGTGCTTCGTCGCGGCCTGTGGGTGCCTGCGTAGCGATGCCAAGAAGGACCTCCGTGGTGATGGGGCAACGTAGCGGTTGAGCTACCTGGGGCCTGCCGACCCACGGAATTTCACCCTATCACCGACCGGCCCGAGCCGGGACTGACGCGCCGGTGACGGTCACCACGGCTCGCCGCGGTTCGGATTACTGCAGGACCGTCACCGAGCTGGCGCCGCGACCGATCCCGAGCTGCGCCGGATGGCCGCCGGCGATGAGTTGCTGCAGGGCGAGGACGGCGGTGATCCGGCCGGCCTGGCTGTTGATGTCGTCGACGGTGCCCACCGCGCCGGACAGCCCGGCATCGGAGCGCACGACGGCGACGGCCGCCGTGCCCGACGAGCAGCCATCCCGGCCCGCCACCACCGTGCCCGCGCCATGCGGCGCCAGACCCGAGGCCAGGCGGGCCACCGTGGCCCCGCGGTTGCCGGCGTCGTCACCCAGGGCGCCGCCGGTGACGATCAGCGCGCTGTCGGCGACCCCGATGCGCTGAGAGCCATATGTGATGAACCCGGTGTCACGCAGCGTCGCGAGCACGGTGTCGCGTTGCATGTCGTCGACGGGCAGGACCGCGGGGTTACGGTCCCGCAGCAGCGTGATGCCCAGCAGATCACCGGCCTGCGAGCCCTGGTCGACGGTCCGGGTGCTGAGCTGGCGCCCGGCCGGCACGATCGGCGAGTTCACCACCGACAGCAGCTTCTCCGAGGCGTTGGCGTCCACGAACTGCTGCGTGAGCGCGATGGTCCCGGTCACCGAACCCCCTGCGGCCGCAATCAGTTTCGCGGCCGCGTCGACGTCGTCGGTGGCGGCGTCCGGGGTGCGGAACACCACGACCGATTTGCCCGCCAGCGCGTCGCGCACCATACGCGGCGACATCTGGGCATCGAACTCGCCTGCCGCACTGAGCTTCTGGTTCAGCGCGTTCTTCTCGTCGGTGAGACCGTTGATCTGGTTCTGCAACTCGTGTTTGTCGTCACGCAGCCCCGACAGCAGCGTGTTGGACAACAGACCGGAACCGAGCATCACCCCGATGGCCAGCGCCAGGAACACCGCGGCCAGTGAGATCGCATGCGAGCGTAGGGAGATCATCGTCCGGAGCTAGCTCACCAGACCCTGGGCCCACAGCAGGAAGCGGTTCCAGTAGTCGGTCACCAGGTGCAGCACGGTGGCGTCGGCGCGCGCGACGTACAGCGCGACGATGACGGCGACCAGCATCGCCAGCACCAGCAGCGCGATGGCGCCGCCGGAAACCCGGCTGCGGTACAGCGTCGCAACGGCTTTCGCGTCCACGAGCTTCTCCCCCACCTTCAAGCGGGTGAGGAACGTCGACGGGGTGCTCGACTGCCGCGTGCGGTCGAAGAACTCTTCGATGTTGGCGCGGTGGCCGGCGGTGACGATCAGCGCGGCACCGTGATGGTCGACGAGGAGCAGCGCCAGATCGGCGGCCGAGCCGGCAGCCGGGAAGGTCATCGCACCGACACCCAGATCCTGAATGCGCTCAAGGCCTTTGGCGTGGCCGTCGGCGTCGGCCGGCAGCACGACCTGGGCGCCCGACCGCAGCACGTCGGCGCTCATGTCCTCGGGATCGCCGACAATCAGCGCGGGCCGGTAGCCCGCCTTGCGCAGCGTGTCCGCGCCGGCGCCGACACCGACGAGCACCGGCTGGTACTCCTTGATGAACGGCTTGATGGCCTTCAGATCGCCCTCGGCGCTCGGGTCGTCGGTCACCACCACGACGTGCCGGCGGTTCACGTCGACGTCGATGTCGGGGATGCCCATACCGTCGATCAGCAGCGGGCTCTCACTGCGGATGAACTCGATGGTGTTGCCGGCGAAGGCCTCCAGGTGCGCGACGAGGCCGCTCTTTGCCTCGTGCATCATCTCGTGGATCTGCTCGTCGTTGCGCTCGTTGCCGAGGACCAGGCGGCGGTCTCCGTTATAGATGCCGCCGTTGTGCAGCCGCACCTTGGCGCCGTCCTTGACCTTCTTGAAGACCTCGGGCCCGGTCTCGTCGATCAACGTAACCCCGTTGGCGACAAGCACTTCCGGCCCGAGGTTCGGGTAGCGGCCGGAGATCGACGACGATGCGTTGACGACTGCGGCGACCTCGGCCTCCACCAGCGCGTCGGCGGTGATGCGGTCGAGGTCGAGTGCATCGAGGATGACGATGTCCCCCGGACCGACGCGTCGCAGCAGTCGGTCGATGTCACGGTCAACGCGGGCGGTTCCAGTCACGCCCGGCTTGGGTCCGGCATTTCGGGTGAGCAGCGCTGCCATCTTCATGCGTCGATTCTGTCGATGAACCCTCAAGTAGAGGTGGAGGCGCGCCGTAACAACAGCCTCAGAAGTTTTCTTTTGTCACATCCGTAACAGCCGAATGGTCTCAGTCTCGCTTCGCCGCATAGTGCCGAGCAGCCTTGGCGCGGTTGCCGCACGTGGTCATCGAGTGCCAGCGCCGCGTGCCGTTCTTCGACGTGTCGTAGAACCACAGAACGCAGTGCGGATGCGCGCACTGCTTGATGCGACCGGCCGATTCGGCCAGCAGTTGCAGGAGGTTGTCGGCGGCGAGCCAGCCGGGCAACCATTCGGATCGCGACACATCCACATCATCCTGCGGCCCCGCGTCGGTGAGCGAACGCCGGATACGCCCGCGGTCCAGGACTGCGTTCACGTCGTCGGCCGAGCCACCGGTGACCACCTGCAGGATCGCCTCCCGCGCCCGCACCAGCGCCGCGCGGGTCTTCTCATCGGCTGCGCAACGGTCATCGAGATCGTTGGCCACCAGCCAGCATCGGAGTCCTGCCACGTCGATCAGGAGATCCTGCGGCCCCTCCGCTGACATCCACCGGGTGTTCAGCAGGTCCAGCGCCAGAGGTTCGCCGACGTGCGGGCGCGGATCACGCATAGCTGAGATTAACCGCCTCTCCTGCATCGACAGCCTCCCGATAGTCCACTAACCGTCTATTTTCATTTTAGTGGTTGACACGTTGCGACTCCGATTCTAACCTTCAAATGTCAGATACCCAGTTACAACGGAGGAATCGATGACCACCGCCATCACACCCAAGCTCGCCCCCGGCCACGTCGGGCTCAACGTCACAGACCTATCGCGATCCGTCGACTTCTACCGGCGCGCTTTGGGTTTCGAACAACTGGGTATCAGCGACGACGGCGACCACCGCTTCGCCTTCCTGGGTTCCGAAGGCACCCTGCGGCTGACCTTGTGGCAGCAGAGTGACGGCGCGTTCTCCACCCGGAGCCCGGGCCTGCACCACCTGTCCTTCCAGGTCGACACCATCGAGCAGGTCCAGACCGTGGAGGCCGCGCTCAAAGAGCTGGGCGTGACGTTCGCGCACGACGGCGTGGTCGCACACGGAGAGGGCGCGGCCTCGGGCGGCATCTTCTTCACCGACCCCGACGGCATCCGGCTCGAGATCTACGCGCCCAACGGCGCCGAGAGCGCGCCGGCACCGAGCGGCGCCGCCCCCACCTGCGGATTCTTCTGAGTCGCGCCGTGACTGCCTACCACGCCGGTGAACTGGAAGTGCAGCGGCGCATGGGCCAGGCGGAGATCGCTGTCCGCGTCGGCCGGATGATCCGTACGGAGATTCCGGCCGCCGGGGCGGCCTTCCTGGCCGAGCAGCCGATGGTCGTGCTCGCCGCGACCGACGACGCGGGCCGGGTGTGGGCCAGCCTGGTCACCGGTCCGGCCGGGTTCATGCACGCCGACGCAGACGGAACCATCGCGGTCGGCGCTCTGCCGGTGCCGGGTGACCCGCTCCACGAGGTTCTCCGCCGGCCGGATGAACAGGTCGGCATGATCGCAATCGAACCGCAGACCCGCCGCCGCATGCGGGTGAATGGGCAGGCCCGACCCACCGGAGACGGCCTGCGCATCCATCCCGACCAGGTGTACTCGAACTGCCCGAAGTACATCTCGCGCCGGCACATCGACGGTGTCGCCGAGACGACGCACCGCCCGGCCGTCCGCCACGCCGATATCCTCGACGAGCGCCTGCAGCAGATCGTCGGCCGCACCGACACCTTCTTCATCGGATCGGCCGATCCTGACGGAAACGCCGACGCGTCGCACCGCGGCGGCAATCCCGGGTTCCTGCAGGTGCTTTCGCCGAACCGGCTGCGGTGGCCGGACTACCGCGGCAACTCGATGTTCATGACGCTGGGCAACATCAGCGCCAATCCTCGCTGTGGACTGCTGATCCCGGACTGGCAGACCGGGACCGCCCTGCAGCTGACGGGCACCGCGGAGATCATCTGGGACGACGGCCCACAGTGTTCGGTCGAGTTCACGGTCGACGAAGTGGTCGAGCTGAGCGACGTCAGTCCGCTGCGGTGGGGTCAGGCAGAGCTCTCGCCCGCCAACCCTGCCTGACGTCTACGGCGCGGCGTGCTCCTGCTGCGCCGCCTCGAGCAGCTCGCGGGCATGCGCGCGACCACTGTCGGTGTCGCCGAGTCCGGCCAGCATGCGGGCCAGCTCGGCGACCCGGTCGTCGTCCTCGAGGCGCACCACGCGGCTCGACTTCGGGCCGCTCTCCACCACCAGGTGCACGTCGCCGTACGCCGCGACCTGCGGCAGGTGCGTCACGACGATGACCTGGTGGGTGCGGGCCAGCCGGGCCAGGCGCTTGCCGATCTGCACGGCGGCGCGGCCACCGACACCGGCGTCGACCTCGTCGAACACCATGGTGGTGCCCTCGGCCGACGCCGACAGCACGACTTCGAGCGCCAGCATCACGCGCGACAACTCACCACCGGACGCGCTCTTGGCCAGCGGCAGCACGTCCGAACCGCTGTGCGGCGTGAAACCGAACTCGACGGCGTCGACGCCATCGTGGCCGGCGTGCACGGCGGTGCCATCGGGCAGCGTCAGCGGTGCGCTGTCGTCGGCGCGTGCCTCCAACGGCGACACCGTGATGCTGAATCCGGCGCCACCCATCGCCAGGCCGGCGAGCTCGGCGGTGACGGCCTTCGCCAGCGACTTCGATGCCTTGGTGCGGGCCTTGGTGACCTCGGCGGCAGCGAGCACGACCTTGTCGTGCCGTTCGTCGACCTGCTTCTGCAGTTCGGCCAGGGCCTCTTCGGAGACGTCGAGCTGGGACAGCCGCTGCCGGGCGTCGGCGGCCCACTGCAGTACCCCGTCGATATCGGCGGCGTACTTGCGGGTGAGGTTGCGCAGCTCCGCCTGGCGCGCCAGCTTGGATTCCAAAGTGCTTGCATCACTGGGCAACTCGGACAGGTAATCCCCGAGTTCGCCGGACACGTCGCCGAGCACCGCCAGCGCCTCGCTCAACCGGTCGCCGAGCGCACGCAGCACGGCGTCGTCGGTCGCCGACAACACCGACTTGGCCTGCGCCGCGGCATCGAGCGCCGACGCCGCGTCATCCGACGGACCGTCGCCGAGTTCCCCGGACAGCGCGGCGCGTGCGGTCTGCGCCGCGTCGCGCAGCGCGTCCAATTCGGACAGCCGACGGATATCGGCCACCAATGCGTCGTCCTCGCCGGCCTCCGGCGCGACCGCGTCGATCTCCCCCAGACCGAACTGCAGCCTGTCGGCCTCCATGGCGAGGTCCCGCGCACGGTTGCGTCGGTCGATCAAATCCCTTCGGGCGGTGAGCCATTCGTCCCGCAGCTTGCGGTACTTGGCCAGCAGCCCCGTCACGTCGACGTAGCGGTCCAGCGCGCCGCGCTGCTCGTCCGGGCGCATGAGACGCAGCTGGTCGTTCTGTCCGTGCAGGGCCAGCAGCTCAGTGGTGAACGTCGCCAGCGACTTCGCCGGCACACTGCGGCCACCCAGGTACGCGCGCGACGGCCCGTCCTTGCTCACCGACCGCGCAGCGATGACGCTGCCGTCATCGTCGCGGTCCGCGCCGGAGGCCTCCAGAATTTCGTCGACCCGCTCGGACACCCCGTCGCCGAGTTCGGTTGTGGTGAAGCGGCCTTCGACGACGGCGCGGGCCGATCCCGACCGCACCCGGCTGGGGTCGGCGCGCGCGCCACCCAGCAGATGCAGGCTGGTGACCACCATGGTCTTACCGGTACCGGTCTCCCCGGTCAGCACAGTCAGACCACGGCCGAATTCGGCAGTGGCCGCACTGATGGCGCCCAGCGCCTCGATGCGAATCTCGGTCAGCATTACTGGCCGCGCCACCCTTTCACCGGCAACCGGAATTTGCGCACCAAACGATCAGAGAACGGGGCGCTGTCGAGACGAACCCATTTCAGCGAGGTGTCACACCGGGTGACCTCCAGCCGGCCGCCCGCCGGGACCACCATCTGGCGACGGCCGTCGCAGAACACCATGGCGTCATTGTTGCCCGCTTCGACCTCGATCGCGATCGATGCGTCGGGGCTGGTCACCATCGGACGCGCGAACAGGGCGTGAGCGTTGTTGGGTACCACCAGGATTGCTTCCAGGTCCGGCCACAGAATCGGGCCGCCCGCCGAGAAGGCATACGCCGTCGAGCCCGTGGGGGCGGAAACCAGCACCCCGTCGCAGCCGAACGCCGACACCGGGCGGCCGTCGACCTCGAGGACCACGTTCAGCACACCGAACCGGCTGGTCTTCTCCAGGCTGGCTTCGTTGAGCGCCCAGCCGCGCTGCACGATCTCGCCGTCGACGCGCACCCCGATGTCGAGCGTCATCCGCTCTTCGACCCGGTAGTCCTTGTTGATGATGCGCTCGAGCACGTGATCGATGGCCTCGGCCTCGGCTTCCGCCAGGAACCCGATGTGTCCGAGGTTCACTCCGACCACCGGGATCTCGGCATTGCGGGCCAATTCGGCGGCCCGCAGAAAGGTGCCGTCCCCGCCGAGCACCAGGACCAGCTCACAGCCCTCGGCCGCGTGGCTGTCCGGATCGACGACGGTGATGTCGACACCCATTTCCCGCATGTGGTCCGGTGCCAGGTGCAGCGCACCGCGGTCGACGGCCTCGGCGGCGAGCACTCGCAAACCGATTCCGTTGTCGCCCAGCACTTTTTCGACCCGGGTCGCGGTTTCGGTGGCTTCGTCGCGGCCGGTGTGGATCACCAGCAGGACGGTTCGTTCGCGCGTCACTGCGGCCCCTCGGCAACCGCGCGGCCGACGGCTGCGACGAGGGCGTCGTCCTTCAGCGGCTGATCAGTGGTGGTCCGCAGTCGCAGGAAGTACTCGACGTTGCCGGACGGGCCGGGCAATGGGCTGGCAGTGACGTCCACCGCATGCCAGCCGAGTTCGGCGGCCCGCCGTGCGACGGTCAACACCGCGTCGGCACGCAATTCCGGATCGGAGACCACACCACCGGCCCCGACCCGATCCTTGCCCACCTCGAACTGCGGCTTCACCATGGGAACGATATCGGCTACGTCCGACGCACATGCGGTCAGTGCCGGTAGGACCGTCGCCAGCGAAATGAAGGACAAATCGGCCACAACCAGGTCAACCGGCCCGCCGATGGCCTCGGCCGTCAGCTCCCGGACGTTGGTGCGCTCCATGACGATGACGCGGTCATCGGACCGCAACGACCAGGCCAGCTGCCCGTAGCCGACGTCGGCGGCAACGATTTCGCGCGCACCCCGGTCCAGCAGCACCTCGGTGAAACCGCCGGTGGAGGCGCCGGCATCGAGGCAGCGACGACCCTCCGGCGAGACATGGAACGCGTCGAGTGCTCCGATCAGCTTGTGCGCGCCGCGGGACACCCAACTGCGTTCGGTCGATTCGGCGACCAGGAGGTTGGCGGCGGGGGTGACCGCTGTCGATGCCTTCGACGCCCGCATGCCGTCGATGGTCACGCGGCCGGCTTCGATCAGTTCGGCAGCCTGTTGACGAGAACGGGCCAGGCCCCGGCGGACCAGTTCAGCATCAACACGTGCGCGTCGCGTCACGTGCGATCAGCCCTTCTCGACCGATTCCAGCGCCCGGACCAGCAGATTGTGGGCGTGGTCCAAACCCGCCGCGACGGCCTCGAGGTCCAGGGTCTCGTCACCCTCGCCGGACAAATCCGGGAGGTGGGACAGCAGGACCGCGATATCTGCGCGGATCTGGTCAGGATCGGTACTCATAGCGATGTTCACGCTAGCGGATCGGTGCCGCCGCGCAGCGACCACCGATCCAATGCCGAGCGTGCCGTGTCGTCCCCGGCCACGATGCGTACCCGCCCATCGGTGGCGGCGGCCCACACGGCGCAGGCCGTGGCGCGGACGACCGACAGCGCGTCGTCGACGGGTTCGCCGGTGGCGTGCACGATGACCTCGTCGCCCGAGGCCTCCACCTTCCAGGCGCGGTGTGGCGCGATGCGCAACGTCTCCGCGGGGGCATCCAACGACCGCAGATCGGCAGCCAGGTAGTCAGGGCGTTCCGCGGGGATGGCGTGCACCATGTCCGCTGCGGAGTTCACGCCCGTCAGCACCATCAAACTCGGCAGACCGGCCGCGTTGGCTCCGGCAATATCCGTGTCGAGCCGGTCCCCGATCACCAGCGGGGTCTCGAACTGGCCACGTGCCAGCGCGTCGTTCATCAGAGTCGGCTGCGGCTTGCCGGCGACCTGCGGCACCTGTTCGGTGGCGGTCCGCAGCGCAGCCACCATCGAGCCGTTACCCGGCAGCAGGCCACGTTCCGACGGCAGCGTCTTGTCGACGTTCGCCGCGACCCAGAGCCCGCCGGCCCGGATGGTGAGCGCCGCCTCGGCCAGGTCGGCCCAGCCCGTCTGCGGTGAATGTCCCTGCACCACCGCAACCGGATCGTCGGAGAACTGCCGCACCGGGTGCAGGCCGACATTGGCGACCTCGCCGGCCAACGCGTCCGTTCCGATCACGAGCACCTTCGCTCCTTGTGGGAGCTGCAATGTCAACAGATGTGCCGCACTCTGAGCGCTGGTCACCACATCGTCGGCGTGTGCGGAGAAGCCGAGCGCATCGAGGTGGTCAGCGACCTCTGCCGGGGTGCGCGACGCATTGTTGGTCACGTAGAGCTTGCGTGCCGAGACCGCGGCGAGTGCGCCAACAGCGCCTTCTGTGGCCTCATGCCCACGGAAGACCGTGCCGTCGAGGTCCAGGAGCAAGCAGTCGTGCAGTTGAGCCAGCGTGGACACGTCAGCCCAATTCAGCGGCGCGGTCCTCGGCGTCCGTGACGCCTTCCAGGTCAGCCGCGGCCGCATGCAGGAACCACTGAAGTGCGTCGTTGGTGCGATCGAGGGCGAGCAGCGTCTCGGCGTACACGTAGAACAGCCGCGCGGCCGTCTGGCCGGTCCGGGTGGAATCCAGCGGCGGGGTCGACAGCAGCGCCAGTGCCTGTTGCGGCTGACCGAGATCGCACCGCGCCCCGGCGAGGACGATCTTCAGTTCGTCGGCGTCGTCACCGGTGAGCTGTTCGGCTTCGGGGCTGCGGCCCAACTCGATGGCGCGCTCCGGACGGCCGACGCCGCGTTCGCAGTCGGCAATCAGGGCCAGTAGCGGTGACTTGCTTCCCATCCGTCGTGCCGCCCGCAGCTCGGACAGGGCCTGCGCCCAGTCACCGCAGTGGTAGGCCGCGATGCCGACGGCTTCTCGGATCGCCGCGATGCGCGACGCCCGGTTCCGGGCCGCACGCGCATGCTCGAGAGCGGCTTCGGGGTCTTCTTCCAGCAGATCGCCGGCCATGACCAGATGCTTGGCCACGTAGTCCGCTGTGGCCTTGTCCAGCGTCGTCAGTTCACGACGGACCTCGGGCGAGAGCTGCTTTGCTTCGACATCGTCGGGCAGCCGGGGACCAGCGGGCCGATCCGAATTCGGGTCAGCATCACGGAACTGAGGCGGCCGGCCGTTCCGATCGGAACCGGGCCGCCGGGGTGCCTGCGTGCGGTCGCGCTGAGGCCGCTGTCCCCGCCGTGCGTCGCCGTCGTCTCTGCGCGAGGGGCGACGATCGCCGCCCTGCCTGTTGTCGACCACTAGAACCTTTCGCTACGAAATCTCAGGTCAGAATACGGCCCCCAGTCGCGAAGCTCGCCATCTGAGGGCCACACCGAACCAATCGGGGCCGCCCAGGGCGAAATTCGAGGGCCGAGAAGTGGAAATTCCTCAAATAGAATCACCCCCCACATAAATGTGGGGGGTGATTCCTAATTTGTGTTCGGCGGTGTCCTACTTTTCCGCCCGTGCAGGGCAGTATCATCGGCGCTGGCAGGCTTAGCTTCCGGGTTCGGGATGGGACCGGGCGTTTCCCTGCCGCTGTTGCCGCCGTAACTCTATTTATTTTTACGCCTCCACCGGCTTTTGACCCTGTTGGGTTGATTTGGTGGTGGGGTGTGGTCTGTTTGACTCGTTGTGTGGATGTGGTTGCGGGCACGATGTGCAATGTTCTTCGTCTTGTTTACACGCACT
>NZ_JMHT01000041.1 GCF_001905655.1 Mycobacterium sp. ST-F2 | reverse complement strand
GGCGTACAGATGACGCGGAAGACACTTTGAACATGACAGTTCGACCCACAATAAAACAGCAGTTCAGGGTAGGTTTTAAAGAGTCATTAGGGCCGCGTCATCACCCACGTCATCAAAAGCGTGCGTATGGCGCGGCCCTATGGCGTTCATCCACACCCGCACACGCAAAGACGGCAGCCTCTACTTTGCGGTCTACTACCGGTCGGACATGTCGCCGACGCTCCGCCGAATGTCGTTGCCTGGCTGTACGTTCACCGCATGCGTGCAAAGCCGCCGCTGGGGCGCTCTCTGGCCGAGGTAGCGCCGCTTGTCGCTGCCGACTGGCATCCGGCTCTCAACGGCGACCTGACGCCCTCCGACGTGTTCCCTGGCAGTGACTTGAGGGCCTGGTGGCGGTGCTCACAGTGCGGCTATGAGTGGGCGACCAAGGTGTGGCGGCGTACGGGGCGAAGGCAGGGGTGCCACAAGTGCTCTGTGGCCCGCCGAGCAGCGGCCTACGCCACGCCAAAGCCGAGGGAGTCGCTCGCCGAGGCCGCCCCCGAGGTCGCCGCCGAGTGGCACCCGACCCGCAACGGTGACCTGATCCCGGCGGCAGTCCGCGTTGGTAGCGGCAAGCTGGCCTGGTGGAAATGCTCGCAGTGCGGGCATGAGTGGCAGACCGCGATCAACAAGCGTGGCCGCGTCGGCATCGGCTGCCAGAAATGCGCTGGCGTGCAGTTCGGAATACGACGCGCCACACCCAAAGTTGGCCGCAGCTTTGCTCACGAGTACCCCGACGCCGCCGAAGAATGGCACCCCTCGCGCAACGGCGAGCTGACCGCGTTCGATGTGCGGCCATCGAGCAACAGGCGTGTCTGGTGGCGGTGCGCTGCCGGGCATGAATGGGACGTATCGCCCGCTAATCGCACCCGAGGCGAGCAGTGCCCAGAGTGCGACGACGTCCGCAGAGCCATCGAAAAGGCGACACCGAAACCTGGCCGATCACTCGCCGACCTGCACCCCGACATTGCCGCCGAATGGCACCCAACGCTCAACGAGCCGACCACGGCTGCTGACGTGAATCCTGGTGGCAGACAGAAGCGTTGGTGGCAGTGCAAGGCTGTCGGGCATGTGTGGGCGGCGCCACCGTACAAGCGCGTCGACCGGGGCGACGGCTGCCCCGACTGCTCGACGATTGGCGTTTCGGCCCGCCAGGTGCGCCTTGAGTACGAGCTGGCGGCGGCGGGCCTGCCTGTCGCGCACGGCCACCCGGCGATACCTGTCACAGGGCGTCGGCCGGTCCGTGCCGACATCGTCGTGCCCGGGCTGCACCTCGTCGTCGAGTACGACGGCGTTAGGTTCCATGCCGCACTGGACAAGCGCGACCGCTCGCAGACCGCTGCACTCATCGCTGCCGGGTGGACTGTGCTGCGGGTACGCGAGCTGCCCTTGCACAGCCTCGGCGGGCATGAGGTGTTCGTAACCCCAACCGAGCTAATCAAGTCTGTCAGCGTGAAAGTGCTACGCGCACTTGAGAATATGGGCTACACCGCCGAGCGCCTCGACGAGTACATCAGCGATCCGCAACTGTGGGGCGAGGCAGAGGCGAACAAGGCGGTCCACAAGCACCGGACCATCAGCCTCGCCAGTGAGTTTCCGGTCGTCGCTGCTGAGCTGCACGCCGACAAGAACCACGGGATCACCGCCGACCGCATACACCCCGGCACGCACACCAAGTTTGTGTGGACGTGCTCGCAGTGCTCGCATGAGTGGACGACGGCGGTGCAACTGCGCACCACCGGCAGCGGCTGCCCGAAATGCGGCTACCGCACTGTGGCGCGCAAGCGCACGCAGCCGCCGCCGGGCGGGTCGTTCGCTGACCTGTTCCCCGAAGCCGCACGCGAGTGGCACCCCACACGAAACGGTGCGCTGGGGCCGAATGAGCTGCGGCCAGCGAGCGGTGTGCGGGCCTGGTGGCTTTGTGCGCGCGGGCACGAGTGGCAGGCAGTGGTGAGCAGCCGCCGCAAGAGTCGCTGCCGCCAGTGTTACGACATCGAGCGGCGCCGCGGCGATAGCATCCCCAGATGAGTACCCGGCGCTGGTGCCCGAAATGCGGCGCGCACGTGGACGTTGGCGACGACGATTTCCTTGTGCGGCATTACAAGACGATTGCCAGTGGCGAGCATCGCAAGTGCCCCGGCAAGACTCGTGGCGCCGTAGAGCGACCTTCATCTATCACGGTCGTGTGTGGTGGCCTGCCGAGCCACTCACGGCGCCGATAAGGGCGGTGGTGCGACTGCCGCTTCCTAGCGGCGCGGCCCACCCATTGGAAATTCCGAGAACCAGGTGGGTAGCACCATGTTTCGCTCCTCGCCGCGAAAAGCCTTGTTGCTCACATGGCTCTTTGTGCAGGAACGCTCTCGCCTTTCGGCACGTGATTTGCATTCGGTGCAAAGGTCTTCATCCCAGCCTGGTCGGGTGGTCGGTTTGTCGCGCTTTTTCTTTGCCACGACTTCAGCTCCCTTGTTCGCTGGGTGTCACCTCAGGTAGTGGCCCACGAGTTGGTGGACTTTACGTTATCCCGGTGCGCTTCACATGTAGCGTTCAACGAGCCTCGACCGCCATCCGCTCGAAGCGGCCTCATCTCGGCCGGGCGGCGAGGCTTGCGGCATTGATCACAGACGCGGCGGCGGCCGTTGCCTGTCTCAAAGCGCTCGCCGCAACGCTGGCACAGCTTGGCCATCAACATGCCGGTGGGGCCACAGTCGGGCCCACCGCAGACCCCACAATCCCCTGGGTTCAGACGTTACGGATGTCCGCCTTGAGCAGATGGGGTTCGGTATCGGTGTCGTCGATGCCGAAGCTGATGATGCGACGGGGCGTGATGCGGATGATCGCGGAATCGAGGGCATCGCCTGCGGGGCCATGTTGTCCTGACGCTGTCACGGCCTGTTGGGCGGTGCCGCGTATCTCCAGGCACCGCACGCGCCATGGGTTGCGAGAGGCGATGTCGTCGACGACGAAGGACACCTTGTCGTGGTGGGCGAGGTTGCGGAACTTCTGGCTCTTGGCCATGTTGTAGCCCGAGATGTCGATGGTGCCCAGTTCCTCGTTGTAGGTGAAGCCCACCGGGCTGACCTGCGGCGTGCCGTCGGGCTGGATCGTGGCGAGTCGCCCGAGGTCTGCTGCCTTCATGAATTCGATTTCGTGTGGTTTGAAGGACATGCACTCCACGCTAGAACCTCAACCAAGGTTGAGGTCAACCCCCCGTGCACATGACACGCTTCGTAGTTTCGATACCGCCATGTGGTGAGCTGGATTCCGAATACCCGTGACAGAAAATGAAACACGTTCTAGTCTCGCTTTCATGGGTAACCTGGAGGCGATCGCTGACATTCATCGGCTCAAGTACCGGTACTTCCGGTCCTTGGACCTCAAAGAGTGGGACACCTTCGGGGACTGCCTCGCTGCCGATGTCGTCACCCGCTACGGCACACACGCGATGGGTGAGCCGGCGCATTACGAGGGACGAGACGCCGTCGTCGACTTCATGCGGACCAACCTCGACAACGGCATCATCACGACCCATATCGCCAGCCACCCCGAGATCGACATCGACTCCGACACCACGGCGCACGGTTCGTGGGTGTTCGAGGACACCGTGATCGTGCCGGGGCACGCGATGATCCGCGGCTCGGGCTATTACTCGGATACCTACCGCAAGGACGAGGACGGTGTGTGGCGGATCGCCGGCACCGGGTACCAGCGCATCTACGAGGCGCTCACGTCGCTGGAAGATATGCCGAGTTTCAAGTTGCTGGCGAACCGCTGGGCCTGAGGCCTAGTCCGTCACCACGTTCAGCACGAAGTTGGCGTCGGTCTGGTTGGGTACCTCGGGCGGCACCTGCGCGGTGCCGTCACCGCGGGCCTTGCTGTACTTGCCGCTGCCTCCGACGATCGAGACCGGCAGCGTTTCGCCCTTGCTGAACACCGCGGCTCGGTCGGCCAGCATCTGGATCGAAATCTGACCGCCATCCAGGATGAAGGTCTCGGTGCACGAGACGTCACCTGACGTGGCGTCTCCGCTGACGGTCGTGCACACCCCTGCCGTGCGTCCGAGCTTCGTGCCACCTTGGCGATCGAAAACGTCGCCGGAGAAGATGAACTGGTCGCCGGGACCCTCGCCGGGAGTTCCGAGATCGACGCTGGTCTGCCCGGTGTCGTGCTCATAGAAACGCAGCGTTGTGACAGTGGGCGCGGATTGATCCTTGCCTTTGTCTCCCGGGGCGCAGGACATCGTCAGCAGCAAGGTAGGGATCAGCACGGCCGTCGTAGGACGAAACATGTTCATGGGTCTTCCTCTCAGAGGGTGAATAGCTACCGATGGCCGCAAACCATCGGCTGACCGGCAAGACCTCCTCACCCCTGCATTCAGCTGCGAGTTCCCTGTGAGGAACAGTTGTCTGTTGAGCATCCCACTCGCGCGGCGCAATTGATAGCAAACAATTCGGCGGTTGTATCCGCGGCGGAAAGTTAGGCTTGCTCCGGTGTGCACACGAGTCATCTGGCCTGACGCGGGCGACGCGGTCCTGGTCGGCCGCAACATGGACTTCCACCGAGACCTCATGACCAACCTGTGGAAGCAGCCGCGCGGCGTGACCCGCGACGATGGCGTCACCGGCAAGCTGACCTGGACCTCGAAGTTCGGCAGCGTGATCGCCACCTCCTTCGACATCATCTCGGTGGACGGCATCAACGAGGCCGGCCTGGCCGGGCACGTGCTGTGGCTGGCTGAATCCACCTACGGCACACCAGATGACGCGCGGCCGCAACTGAGTCAGGCGATCTGGCTGCAGTACTTCCTCGACAACTTCGCGACGGTGGCCGAGGCGGTCGCGTGGATCGGCGAGACCGACGTGCAGGTGGTCCAGATGGACGACCCCACCGGCGGCGACCCGCCGACCATTCATCTGGCGCTCGATGATGCCACCGGCGACTCGGCGATCATCGAGTATCTCGATGGTCAGCCGAAGGTGTACCACAGCAAGAACTTTCGGGTGATGACCAACTCGCCCACCTACGATCAGCAGCTCGAGCTGGTGAAGAACTTCGAGGGCCTCGGCGGCACCGAACCGTTGCCGGGCTCGACGTTGGCCTCCGACAGGTTCGCCCGGGCCACGTACTACGTTGGGCGGCTGCCGAACCCGTCCAGCCAGGTCGAAGCGATCGCGAGCATGTTCTCGGTGATCCGAAATGCCGCGCAGCCCTTCCGGATTCCCGACCCGGGCAAGCCCGACGCCTCGCAGACCATCTGGCAGGTGGTGCTGGATCTGACCAACAAGCGGTACGTCTATGAGTCCACGACGCGACCGAACATCGTGTGGGTGGATCTGGCCGATCTCGATTTCGGCGAGGGTAGCCCGCAGCTCAAGCTTGATCTGATCAGCGATCTCGCCGTCGAGGGCGGCATTGCGGGCAACGTCGCCGACAAGTTCGAGGACGCGGGGCCGATGACGTTCCTGTCGCTGTCGCTTCTGCGTGAACTGGAGAAGGCCAAGGCGGCTGATTGAGCGGCACGTCTCGGCTATTGCCGAGACGTGTCGTTGACGCTCTGACACGCTGTGCACGTGGACCTGATGTGGCGCGTCGTCGCGCTGACCGTTGCGACGTTCACGGTGTTGCTTGCCGTGCGCCGAGTTGTGATGGTCGTCAGCGGATTGGTGTTCGCGCGCTATGTCGCCGTCGGCGGGTTGGCGGCGTTCTCTGTGGATCGCGATGGCGCCGACGGCTATACGGTGCGGTTCCAGGTCGGCGGGCCGGCGGTCTTTCACAACGTGACGGTGCAACTGTTCGGTCCACCGGAAGATGTCGCACCGACGCCACCGGCGTTGCGCCACACCATGATCGCGGGCGACGATCCGCTCGAGTGGACTTTTCGGCTGCCCGACGACGTGGCGGCGCAGACGTGCGCGATGGTCACGTGGGTACGGCCGTACCTGCAGGGTGTCGAATCCGAAGCACTCGCGCACTGGCTGCAGACCGATCGCGTGTACGAATGGCGGTGGTACTCGGATACCAACCGCCACGTGCGGACGGTCCTCCGGTTCGCCGCCCGTCGCTGGTCCGTCGGCGGACAGTCACAGCGGGAGTTGCCGCTGTACGGGCGGTGGCGGCGCACGTCGTCGAACAGCAGCGCTGATCTGTTGGGCCCGGCGGCGACCGCACCACCGATGCCGAAGCCACTTTCGGGCCGGTAGTGGCTTCGGGCCGGCGATCTTTGCCACGCCTGCGTGCGGCAACGCTATCCGCCACCGCGAAGGGGGATGTTCCTGCCCTCTGTGAATGCCCGAGAAAGGCAATCGAGATGGGCAGGAATGAGCCCATCTGATTTGGTGGCTTCACACCAATTTTCAACGAGCCGTTGAATCTTTCTCGGCAGAATCAGAAGGCCCGATCTGTCCTCCAACTCGGGTGGGTTGACCCGGCTTACCCGGTCGGCGCCGGCCTGAGCAGTGCGATCAGGACGTTGTTGTTGCCGATGCCGCCGTGCGTCCTGACATCCCAGCCCATGGTTCCCTTTCTGACGTCCCAACCTGCCGTGGCCTCGCGAACGTCCCAGCCCATCGAGCGCGCCGTCTTGTTGATGTTGTTCACGGCGTTGAGTTGGCCGTGGTTGAGCGAATCGACAGAGTCGTCGGCGAACGCGAGCCCCATCGGTGCCGCTGCGAACAGCGCGCCCGCAATAGCGGTTCCACCGACAATTCGCGCAATTTTCTTGTTCACGGGAGCTGTTCCTTTCCTGTGCACTGACTGTGAATTGCAAATGACGCATAAAGCGGATGCATTTAGATTACGTCGACGTCAATTAAAGTGCGAGTATTTGACCAGGGAATATGCGCATATTGGCCGGCGTCGAGTCGCGGGGTGGAAGCGGCGCCAAACCTCATCTATTTGACGGATGTGTAAATCCTGTGGGGATGTTTTCGTGACGCATGGGAACAAACCTGCTGGGTGAGCATGCGGTGGTCCTGGGCGCGGGCATGAGTGGGCTGCTCGCTGCCCGCGTCCTTGCCGACCGCTTCAGGGCGGTCACCATCGTCGAGCGCGACGAGCTGCCCGACGGTCCCGACAGCAGGCGGGGAGTGCCGCAGGGCCGGCACCCTCATGCGCTGCTGGGTCGCGGCGCGCTGATATTGGACGAGCTGTACCCCGGAATTCTCGGCGAGCTGGTCGCCGACGGCGCCCCCGTGTGGAATGACGGCGACCTGTCCAAAGTGCACACCTCGTTCCGCGGCCATCTGACCGTACGTTCCGGCAAGGCTCTTGATGGTCTCAACGCGATCGCCATGTACCAACCGAGCCGGCCGCTGCTGGAACACCACGTCCGGCGACGCACCTCAGCGTGTGAGAACGTGACGATCCTCGACCGCCACGACGTCGCGGAACTGACGCCGTCGCCCGGCCACACCCGAATCACCGGAGTCCGAGTAATCAATCGGGACAAGGACACTGTGCACGAGTTGTCTGCCGATCTGGTGGTAGACGCCATGGGCCGGGGTGCGCACACGCCGGCCCTATTGGAGCGTCTCGGGTACGGCCGGCCCATCGAAGAACACATCCCCATGCGCACCACCTACGTCAGCCAGAAGGTGCGGATTCGGCCGGGAACGCTCCACGAGGTGCTTGTGAACATCAGTCCGGCGCCAGGGCGGCCGGCGGGGATGTTCTTGGTGCGCTACGAGGACGACACCTGGATTTTCACCGTTTTCGGCATGGCCGGAACGGAGCCGCCCCACGAACTCGACGACATGCTCGCGTTTGCCGGGGCGTACGCGCCGTCGCACCTGCTCGATGCGGTGCGCGGCGGTGAGCCACTCGCGCCCGTCGTTCAGCATCGGATGCCGTCGAGTCAGCGGCGCAGATACGACACCATGCGGCGTTTCCCCGAGGGCTTGATCGTCACCGGGGACGCGATGTGCAGCTTCAATCCGATCTACGGCCAGGGCATGTCGGTCGCAGCGCTCGATGCGCTCTCGCTTCGAGATGCATTGCGCGGCGGCATGACTGACCTTCCTCGCCGCTACTTCAGGGCCGCGGCCAAGGCGATAGACATCGCATGGGACCTCTCCGCGGGGTCCGACCTCGCGTTTCCGGAGGTCGACGGATATCGCCCGCTGAAGGTTCGGCTGAACAACCGGCTGGCTGACTGGGTGTTGAGTGCCTGCGAGACGGATCCGGCCGCTGCCGCCCAGTTCTTCCTGACCGCCAGCCTGATCGACCCGCCCGAGCGACTACTCCGTCCGTCGTTCCTGTATCGCGTTGCTCGCGTCAATAGGCGTCGGCGGCAACGCGATTCGCAGCCGGACCTGATCGAAACGGCTTCGGTGCCGTTGTGACGGTGTAAGGATGGGCTCATGACAGTCGTTCTCGTGCATGGCAATCCGGAGACCGACGCGATCTGGGGGCCACTCGTCGGCCATGACTGGGGCGGCGGCCACGTGCTGACGGCCGTCATGCATCGGCCTGAACTCGTCCGCAGTTGGGTGAGCGACGTCATCGGAATACTCGACCCGGACTACGTCTGGCATGACCTGGCTCAGGTGTGGCAGACGCCGGGGGAGGGCGAGCAGCTGGTCGACACGATGCTCGGCGGTGCTGTCGAGGACCGCGTCGCCCAGATGGTGGCACTGGGCATGCCGCTGGATGTCGCCACTGCCCTTGCCGCCGCACAAGGTCCTGAGATGGGGCGGGCGATCCTGGCGCTCTACCGGTCGGCGCGCCAACCTGCGATGGCCGAGGTCGGCCGTGACCTCGAGAAGTTGCGCGCCAGGCCCGGTCTCGCACTGCTGGCCACCGATGATCCGTACATCGGCTCCGACGAAATCCGGTATCGCGCAGCGGAACGCGCGGGTGCGCGCACCACGGTGCTCGACGGGCTCGGCCACTGGTGGATGCTGCAGGACCCGGCGCGCGGCGCGGCGGCCCTCACCGAGTTCTGGGGCAAGCTCGACTGAGCATCAAAGCCCAACTGGCTCAGGGCAGTACGGTGTGCAGCAGCATCACGTTGTATGCCGACCACAGCGACAGCGTGAAGTACAGATCGCGACCGGTGGACCACGGGTGCAGATACGGCGCGTAGACGCCACCGGGGAACTGCTGCGACGACACCACCAATTGCTCTGGGCCCCAAGGTCCTTGCGGCGTCGGCGCAGTGCGGATCACCACGTCGGACAAGTTGTTGCAGTACATCACCAGGTACTGCTTCAGGTAGGTGTTGTACTGCACCGACATCTCACCGACCGGGCCGGGAATGATCGGCGACGCCGCGCCGGGGTTGTTCGGCACCCACGACTGGCTCTCGTTGTTCCAGTACTCGTACTTGCTCATGTCGGGCAACAGGTTCTGCGGTACCCGGGAGACGTACGCGGATCCGCTTCGGCCAGAAGGGGTTCCGTACGAGTAGATGTAGCCGTCACTGCCCTTGAGGAACGCGCCCTGCTGGAAGTTCTCATTGCCGGGCAGGTAGGCGACCCGGGATACGCTGTCCGGCGCCATCGGCCGGACACTGCTCGGGTAGACGCCCCAGTTCTGGCCATTGTCATTGGAGACGGCGATCGCCGAGTAATTCGTCGTCCACGCGCCGGCGCTGTCCCAGTTCTTGATCGACATGAAGCTGGCGTACTGCGTCTTGCCCACCGAGACGCCGGACGTCGGGATGATGCCCTTCTCGACGGGCGCCCAGCGGATGGTGGGGATGGTCTGCTTGGACAGGTTCGGCTGCCACTCCGGTGAGCCCGAATAGGGGTTGGTCACCGAGCCCGGCGGGATATGGACGCCGTGCGACAGCGTGCGGTCGTTGGTACGGAACATGGTGTTGTAGCGCCACTGCTGGTTCCGGGTACCGCAGTAGCCGTAGGTGTCCCCGAACATCATCAGCACCTGGTTGTTCACCGGGTCGCCGTTGTCCCACATGATGCCGAGATCGGTGCCGGAGATGCCGAACCGCTGCAGGGTGTCGCCCCCGGCGCTCTGGTCGCCGGTCACCCAGCCCACGAGGGACGTGGTGCCCGCGTCGATGGCGGGCGCCGGTTCGGCGGCAGGTTGGGGCTGAGCTGGGGCGGGTGCAGGCTGCGCCGCGCGCGGCTGGACCGGCGGCTGCGGAACCCGCGGCTTGGTGGGAACCACACCGGCCTGCTGTTGCACGGTGCCCTGGGTGAAGGCGCTGAGTAGCGAACGGGACAGTTTGCCCAGATTCGGCAGCGGCGCTTTGTCGTTCGCGTTGCTCGGTCGGTGGCCCCGGGGCGGCGGCATGACCCCGCCCTGTCCGCCTGTCTGCATGCCGGGCGGCGGCGTGGCTCCCGCATTGGGGCCGGTGCACGGGTCGGCAGCTGCGCGGGGCGGCGTGATGCCGGCAGCTCCGCCGAGAACGACGGCGGCCGTCAAAGCCACCGATGCAATGCGAGGACGCGGCGACACGGTCACACCTTTCGGATGGCGGGCGGCGCTCGGACGCCAGCGATGGGGCTTTTGTGACCATAGTTATCAATGAGGTTGTTGAGACCTCTGCTGTGCGGATGGGTACCCATCTGTAACCGCGTCGCGATCGTTCACCTGGCGTTTGCCCGGCGGAGGTGATCCACGTCGCAATGCCCGCGTCAGGCCGTTCGACCCTCGTCCGACCTAGACTCCAGCCATGACCGCCGCTCAACGCGAACGTGCCGCACTCGTCGAATCTCTACGCGCGCACGGGCCCGATGCACCGACTCTGTGTGAGGGTTGGACCGCCCGCGATCTGGCCGCGCATCTCGTGGTGCGGGAACGTCGACTCGATGCCGCGCCCGGCATCCTGGTGCCGCAGCTCGCCGGCTACACCGACCGGGTCCAGGCACAGGTGACAGCATCCACCGACTGGGAGACGCTCGTCGACATGATCGCCGCGGGCCCGCCGTTGTACTCGCCGTTCAAACTGCTCGACGCCTTCGTCAATGTCGCCGAGATGTTCATTCACAACGAGGACGTCCGCCGGGCCCAGCCGACCTGGGAGCCGCGGGAACTGGACGAGCGACTGGTGTCCGCGTTGGCGGGTCAGGTGGCGAATATGGCACGTATGGGGATCAAGAAGCCGCCGGCCCGGATCGTGCTCGTGACTCCCGAAGGCCGTCGCCTGGCTGCGGCCGGCCGTGGTGCCGAGGTGACCGTGACGGGTGCGCCCGGCGAACTGCTGCTCTTCGCGGCGGGTCGCGGACCCGCTCAGGTGGACTTCAGCGGGCCCGACGACGCCGTCGCTGCTGTCCGGGGTTCGAACCGCGGATTCTGACCGGCGGTCGCGCACCAGTAGAACGCACAAAGCAGCTCAATCCCGAAGGATTGAGCTGCTTTGTGTTCGGCTTCTGGGATCAGAAGTTGTTGCAGGTGTTGGCGACGTTGAGCACCAGGTCGGTGTACGCAGCGGCGCCGGGGGTGTTGTAGGCACGCGTGATCAGCGCCTTACGCTGCTGCGGGCCCGAGGCGATCAGCTGGTGCAGGTAGCCGACGCCGATCGGGTTTGCCTGCAGCTCGGCGGCGGCACCCGGGTCGAGGGCGGTCAGAGCGGCGATCACCTGCGGGTAGGTGCAGGTCGAGTACATGATCGGGGTGGGGTCCGGCTGAGCGGTGGCGACGGCACCGCTGGCCATGACCGCGACCAGTGCAGAGCCCGCGCCGACCATCATCCGAGTGGTGAAAGACATTGTGTGTTCCCCTCCCGCACCAGCTAACCGATGCGACCAAAGTGATTGATGACTACGTTAGCAGCTCTATCGACCGCCTGTGGCTGAGCGTTACACCGCCCGCATTCCCAATTTTCACCGGCCTGCGCAGGGGCTGCGCAGACATCGTCCAGCTACTCGCTCGGGTGGAGCCGATTCGAACAAGATGAAGTAGGCAACCCTAACCTAAGTGCTCCGGTAGGGTTGCTGACCAAATGACCGAGATTGATCAGGCGCCGATTCTGCCGCGCGAGTTGACTGACGTGTCCGTCGAGGTCCAGGCCGTGGGTGCGCCGCCGACTCCGCACCTGTCCGATCCGTGGACCATGCGCCTTGCCGACGCGGACACCGACGCCGAGCTGTTGTCCGAATGGATGAACCGCCCGCACCTGGCCGCGGCGTGGGAGTACGACTGGCCGGCGCCGCGCTGGAGCCGGCACCTGCGGGCCCAGCTGGACGGCGCGTATTCGCGTCCGTTCATCGTCAGCCACGAGGGTGTCCCCATCGGCTATATCGAGGTCTACTGGGCGGCCAAGGACTCGATCGCCCCGCGCTACGACGCGCATGCCTATGACCTCGGGATCCACGCGGCGATCGCCGACGAGCAACTGATGCAGCGCCGCATCGGAATGACGCTGATGCCGCGGGTGACGGCCGGCCTGTTCGACCTGGTGCCGGACTGCCGGCGCATCATGTTCGACCCCGATCACCGCAACATCGGCGCCCGGCGGCTGGTCGAGCACGGCGGCGCCGAGTTCCTCGGCGAACACGAGATGGCGAACCGGAGAATGGCGCTGTACGCACTGGCGCGCCCAGCCGACTGACGGCGGACCCGCCCTGTATATAGAGGGAGTGGCAAAAAGGCTTCTGCTGTTGCTGGCAGTGCTCGCCGTCGTCGGGGTGTGCGCCGGACCGTGGTTCTACCGCACCCAGATGGAAGGCGCGCCGGCTCCGGCTCTGAGCCTGCCGTCGACGCATCGTCCGGCCAGCACCAATCTCGACGGCAAGTGGGTGGTGAGTGCGGGGCCCGAGGGCGAGGCCAGCCGCACGCAAGCCGGTTACCGCGCCCGGCAGCAACTGCTGTGGGAAACGGTGACCGTCACCGGCCGGACCAATTCGGTCAGGGGCGACGCCACCGTCGCGGGCAACACCCTGCAGGCAGCGAGCTTCGTCGTCGATGTCGCAACGATGGAGTCGCCGCATCACGGCCGCGATGACAAGTTCCGCAGCACCGACGTGATGGATGCCGCGCAGTTCCCTACGGCCAAGCTCGCGGTGCTCGATCCGGTCGATCTGTCATCCATCGCCGGAGACGGCACGCCCACGACGCTGGAGGTGTCGGCGCAACTGACGCTCAAGGGCGTCACGCGTCAGGTCGCTGTGCGCTTGGAGGTGCAGCGGTCGGGTACGGGCGCTGTCGCCGTCGGTCAAATCCCCGTCACGTTCTCCGATTACGGCATCAACCCGCCGGCGCCGTTCGCCGGTCTGCTCGCCGTCGACCCGATCGTGACCATCGAATTCCTCGTGAACCTGGTCAAGCGCTGACCTTCAGCTGAAGCGGCCGAGTGCCGTCCCGCCGGACCGGTGGCCGCCGTCGACGGAGACCAGTGCCGGCACCCGTTCACAGGTGACCACCCCGTGGTCGGCGGTGACCTCATCGATGAGATCGAATGCGGCAGCGATGTTCTCCGGAGTGTCGACCACGATGGTCGTGACCGGGACCTGACGGCCGAGTTGGAAGAGCTTGTCGCCGTGCGGTGTTCGCCCGTCGGGGAAGCCCCAGATACCGCGTAGGACGGTGACGCCGCGGCTGGTCTCGATGGCACGCAGGCGCCGGACGATCTCGCGGTGCACCGGTTCGCCACCGTGCAACGTGTCCTCGGCGGTGTGAACCATCAGCTTCTGCCACAACGGGATTCCGTCGGCATCGTGGGCCGGAAGCCCGCCCGGGCGGGCGAGCAGCGTCCCGGACTGCTTGCACAGTTCGGCCCGTTCCACCGTCACCAGTGGGTCCGGCAGCAGGCGCTCCAGTTCGGGCAGCACCGTAGCGGCGCAGGCGCCGTCGCCGACCGCGATGATCATCACGGGAACGTCGGTGTTCCGGTTCATGAACCGGGCCCGCTCGCGGTGGCCGCGGACGGTGCCGTCGACCCCGAGAAACACTGAAGCGCAGGCGAATCCGCTGCGGTGCAGCAGGTCGCACACCGCGATGTGGGCCGGGCGGCCGTTGATGCGGTGTTGGCGGCCCACGTACACGGTGAGCTTGGCGTGTCCACCGACGTCCGTGCTCGTGATCAGTCGGGCGCGTTCGAGCGTGATGAGTCCGCGGGTCGTCAGCTCCACGGTCCGTTCGGCCAGGCCCGCCATCTTGTCGGCGGTGTCCACGGCGGCGATGGCGACGGGCAGGTCCTCGGATTGGCTCAGGGTCTGATCGGTGCGCAGCTGGTGCCGTGGCCCGAAGCCGGCGATACCGCGCAGCACCACGCTCGTGGCGACGTTCTCGGCGCCGTACAGATCGAGTAGTTCCTCGGCCAGGAACCGGCCCCGATAGCGTTGCCGCTCACCGAAATACGTCGTGAGTTTCAGGTAGTCCGTGGAGTCGTTCACACCAGGCCGCCCATCCACAGTCCCAGCGCCGCGGCGGCCAGGCCCAGCACCACACTCGCCACGATGTTGGCCAGGGCGAACCAGATCTGTCGTTCCTCGCCCAGCCGCTGCGTTTCCAACATCCACGTCGAGAACGTCGTGTAGGCGCCGACGAACGCGGTGCCGGCCAACAGGGCGACGTGGGGACTCAACGCGAGTCCGCCGAGGAAGCCGAGCAGCCAGGCGCCGCTGAGGTTCACCACGAATGTGCCGTACGGGAAGCTGCTGCTCTTGCGTTTGGACACCGCTCTGTCGACCAGGAACCGTGTCACCGCACCCATGCCGCCGATGAGCGCGACCCCGGTCCACACCACGATGGTCATGCGCGCACCCGCACCCGGCGCACCACGACGGTGGCGAGATACACCGCCGCCAGTCCGGCGACGATGCTGGCCACTGTGTAGCCCGCCGCCAACCCGTACGCGCCGTGCTCGAGCATCCGCACCGTCTCGACCTGCATGGTGCTGAACGTCGTCAGTCCACCGCACACCCCCGTGCCGAGCAACGGGCGCTGGTAGCTCGACACCGGCAGCCGCTCCAGCAACCGGGTCGTGAAGTACCCGAGCAAGAAGGCGCCGACGATGTTGACGACGAACGTCGGCCAGGGCCAGTGCCCGGGATGGGGCGCGGCAAACACGGCGAGGGCGGCGCGCGCGACGGTACCGATGGCGCCCCCGACGAACACGGCGGCCAATTCTCGATTGTCGTGGCCGAACATATTGCAAAAGTATGGTGGCCTACCGCCGACTGTCCGACACCGGGGGAGAACCGGTAGCAGAATCGACCTCATGACGGCCAACCCCCGCGCCGGCCAACCGGCCCAGCCAGACGACCTGATCGACGTGGCCCATGTGGTCACCGCCTACTACACGGTGGCGCCTGATCCCGAGAACATCGACCAGCAGGTGGCGTTCGGTACCTCGGGCCACCGCGGGTCGAGCCTCGATGCGGCGTTCAACGAACCGCACATCCTGGCCACCACGCAGGCGATCGTCGAATACCGCGCCGCGCAGGGCACCACCGGACCGCTGTTCATCGGCCGCGACACCCACGCCTTGTCCGAGCCGGCCTGGGTCACGGCGCTGGAGGTGCTGGCCGGCAACGAGGTGGTCGCGATGATCGACGCCGCCGACCGCTACACACCCACCCCGGCCGTCAGCCACGCGATCCTGACCTTCAACCGGGGCCGGGAAGGCGATCTCGCCGACGGCATCGTCGTCACGCCGTCGCACAACCCGCCGCGCGACGGTGGTTTCAAATACAACCCACCTAACGGTGGCCCGGCCGACACCGACGCGACGAGCGTGATCGCCAAGCGCGCCAACGAGATTCTGCGCGACGGCTTGCGGGACGTGAAGCGGATGCCGTTGGCGCGCGCGCTGGGCTCGGCCGAGCGGCACGACTACCTCAATGCCTACGTCGAAGACCTGCCGAATGTTGTTGACCTCCATGCCATTCGCGCTGAAGGCGTACGCATCGGGGCGGACCCGCTCGGTGGGGCCAGCGTCGACTACTGGGGCGCCATCGCCGAACGCCACCAGTTGGACCTGACCGTCGTCAACCCGCTCGTGGATGCGACGTGGCGGTTCATGACGCTCGACACCGACGGCAAGATCCGGATGGACTGCAGCTCGCCGAATGCCATGGCGTCGCTCATTGCGAATCGGGACCGCTACCAGATCGCCACCGGCAACGACGCCGATTCCGACCGGCACGGCATCGTCACACCCGACGGCGGGCTGCTCAACCCGAATCACTATCTCGCGGTGGCCATCGACTACCTGTACACGCATCGCGCCGGTTGGCCGGGTTCGACCGCGGTCGGCAAGACCGCAGTCAGCTCGTCGATCATCGACCGGGTGGTGGCCGGACTGGGGCGCCAACTGGTCGAGGTGCCGGTCGGCTTCAAATGGTTTGTCGACGGATTGCTCAGCGGCACAATCGGATTCGGTGGTGAGGAGAGTGCCGGGGCGTCGTTCCTGCGGACGGACGGGACGGTCTGGACCACCGACAAGGACGGCATCATCCTGGCGTTGCTGGCCTCGGAGATCCTTGCCGTCACCGGGCAGTCGCCATCGCAGCGCTACACCGAACTGACCGAAAAGTACGGCGCCCCAACCTATGCGCGCATCGACGCGCCCGCCGGCCGCGAACAGAAGGCCCGGTTGGCGAAGCTCTCGGCCGAGCAGGTCACCGCGACCGAGCTGGCCGGTGAACCGATCGTCGCCAAGCTCACTACGGCGCCCGGCAACGGCGCACCGCTCGGCGGGCTCAAGGTGACCACCGAGAACGCGTGGTTCGCCGCGCGGCCGTCCGGCACCGAGGACGTCTACAAGATTTACGCCGAGTCGTTCAAGGGGCCCGAGCACCTGGCGCAGGTGCAGGCCGCCGCCCGGGAAGTGGTGAATACAGTCATAGCGTGAGTGCTGTCACCGAAGACGGTCGTCGCCCGACTCGGCTTCCCCCCGAGATCTGGATCCTGGCCGGTGCCAATGTCGTCATCGCGCTCGGTTATGGCGTCGTGTCCCCGGTGCTGCCGGCGTACGCCCGGAACTTCGGTGTCAGCATCGGTGCGGCGACGTTCGTCATCACGGCGTTCGCCGCGATGCGTTTGATCTGCGCGCCCCCCAGCGGCCTGTTGGTGCAGAGGTTGGGCGAACGGCGCGTCTATCTCAGTGGTCTGCTGATCGTCGCGTTGTCGACGCTGGCCTGCGCCTTCGCGCAGAGCTACTGGCAGCTGCTGCTGTTCCGGTCCCTCGGCGGCGCCGGGTCAACGATGTTCACGGTGTCGTCCCTGGCGCTGATGATCCGGTTGTCGCCGTTCGACGCCCGCGGTCGGGTCGCGGGGCTGTTTTCCAGCGCCTTCATGATCGGCGGTGTGGCCGGCCCGGTGGTGGGCAGCCTGACCGCCGGGCTGGGCCTGTCCGTGCCGTTCGGCATCTACGGCGCTGCGCTGACGATTGCCGCAGCCGTGGTGTTCGTCAGCCTGCGGCACTCGCCGCTGGCTGCCCGTGAAGAGGAAACCGGGCCGACGGTGTCGGTGCGGGCCGTGCTGCGCAACCGCGCTTATCAGGCCGCGCTGCTGTCGAATCTCGCGGCCGGATGGTCCGCGCTGGGTCTGCGGGTGGCATTGGTGCCGCTGTTCGTCGTCGACGTGCTGCACCGGAGCGCGGGCATGGCCGGCCTGGTGCTGGCGATGTTCGCGGTCGGCAACGTCTGTGCCGTCATCCCCAGCGGGCACCTGTCCGACCGGGTCGGCCGGCGCAGGCTCCTGATCATCGGCCTGTCGGTGTCGGCGGTCTCGACGGTGCTGCTGGGGTGGACCACGTCGCTGCCGGCGTTTCTGGCCATCGCGTTCGTGACCGGTGCGGCCAGTGGCATCTTCATCTCCCCGCAGCAGGCCGCCGTCGCGGACATCATCGGCAACCAGGCCCGGGGCGGCACCGCGGTGGCGACCTTCCAGATGATGTCCGACCTCGGCACCATCGTCGGCTCGCTGGTCGCGGGGCAGATCGCCCAGCACGTGTCGTTCACCGCGGCGTTCTGCGTGGGCGGGGCGATCCTCCTGGCGGCGGCCGTCGGCTGGTTGGTGGCGCCGGAAACGCGTACTTCTGGTGACGAAGAGGAGACCCCGATCTGTCCGCTGGGCCACGAGCCGGTGGAAGGGTCCCTCTGACCAGCCGTTTTGTTCACCGTGGTGCTGGTGGTGTAGCTTCATCAGGCACCACTTAAGGGGCTATGGCGCAGCTGGTAGCGCACCACACTGGCAGTGTGGGGGTCAGGGGTTCGAGTCCCCTTAGCTCCACGTTTCAACCCGCTCTGACTTCGGTCAGGGCGGGTTTTTGCGTTCATCGTGCGCCGGTGCAGGAGAAGCGCGAGTAGGCGTGAGAGTAGCCGCACAGTCAACCGCGGGTCGCCCTATGTAGGGCGCGCAGCCTGGATTGCGGTTCGCCAGGCGGTGTGTACCGCGTGGAGGGCGTCTTTCGCGGACACTGTCAGTCGGGTCTGTCCGGCCAATTGCGCCTGCCAGACCGTATCCGATGGCGCATCGCGAAATAGGTAATCGCCAGGGTCTCTATTGGTGGGACCGAATCGCCGGAACAGCGCGGCAGCCGCCGGCTCGATGGCACCGATCTTGTTGAGCGCCCACAGGTCCCAGAGGTCGCGGGCAGCATGCCTATCGGCCCACGTCGCAGTCTTCGATGCGGCGAAAGCGGGCAACGTTGGCACCAACAGTTCCGCTGGCGGTGCATCGGCGTAGCGCTGGACCAGTGCGCGGCGTTCGGTCGGCCACAGAATTCGATCCTCAGACGACAGCAGCTGTAGCCGTATCGGGTGGCCGTCCGCGGGCCTTATCAGCACGGGGACAGTGTCTGCGATTGAACTCAATGCGGGTTCTACGGTGAGCCGCCCATGGCTACGAGGCACAGCGCGGGGGAGGGCAGCATCCAGATCCTGCGCGACCAGCTTGCGGTCGCCAAGGGCGATGAGATCGATGTCCTCGCTCAGCCGGCCATCAGCAAGATGCGTGCGCGCCAGGGCAGTTCCGCCGATGAAGTGGATCCGGTCGCCGAAGTTTCGACTCAGGAACGCCAGCAGATGCGACATGAGGTGGTCGCGTTCGACTTGCTCGGTGGCAACGCCGAATTGTGTTGCCACGGCGTCACGTTCGTCGATGTTCATGATCTTGCGTGCACCCAGGCTTCTGCCCGGCGTAGCGACGCGAGTCGACGTTGGTCGGTTGCCAACTCCTGTAGTCGGCTCTTGTCGCTGCGTGCGTACAGCGCGGCCAGGGCGGTGGGAACGTCGGGTTCCGCGTCCCCCAGTGAGGGGCGGTGGGCCAGATCGAGCACAGTCTGCTCAGGGGTGGTCACCAGCGTCGGTCCCAACTCGGTGCGGATGAGCTCGGCGTCGATCTCGGCCGTCTGACGCTTGACGAATCGCACGATCGCCGGCCGGTCGGAGAGTGCGATCGGCCGGTGTTGTTGTGGCACTGCGATGATCGCGGTCGCAAGTGCTCGCGGAATCGCCCCATGTAGGCGTGCGGCACTTATGCCCATTACGACGACCTCATCTATTCCGTAGATCGCAGAGCCGATCCCGGCGGCGGCGGCTTCGAGCCCCGGAATCCACGGCCGTCCAACCATGTCTTGGGGGACAACGACGTAATAGCCGTCGGCAAGACGGTGTAGTAATCCGTGCTCAGTGAGCCGCGCGAGCTGGGGCCGAGGGTGGTGATACGCAACAGTGGCATCGCGCGGCCGAATGGTCCGCAGCGGGACCTGGGCCAACGCCGCTGGAATGGGGGTGCTGTGGTCTTGCGCCACGTTCACCTCTTAAGTATGCGAAACGTACTTCTTTAGGGTACGAAATGCATACTAATTGAGCAAGGGAGGCGCTTGAACAGGATGTCTGTCTGATCCGATCGGAGTCTGCTGATGTGGGGTCAGGGGTTCGAGTCCCCTTAGCTCCACGTTTCAACCCGCTCTGACTTCGGTCAGGGCGGGTTTATTTCGTCTGGGGCGTTATTTTCGTCGAACGCCGGGCTGCCACAGTGAAGCTCTGCCACAGTAATTTCTCAGCCTTTGTGGCTACACGATGGCTTGAGGCGGGGACCGTTGGTTCGTAGAGGCCGGGCACCGGCCTGTACGTAGCTGACGAAGATTTGGGTGGGGGGAAGCCGGCGTGCGTGTCACGGCAGGTGTGCGCGAGGGGTCGTTCATCGCGACCCGGAAGGATGACGCCGCGCAGACGAATGTTGCAGCCGACGACGGGCAGACGGTCCTGGTCGTCGACGACGATGCGCGACTGCGCGACCTGCTGTGCGCGGTGTTGGCGCCGTTGGACTGTGAGATCGTGCAGGCTGGTTCGGGCGAAGAGGCGCTCACCGCGCTGCTCCAGCGCAAGGTGGCAGTAATCGTTCTGGACAAGAACTTGCCGGGGATGGACGGTTTCGAAACCGCGCAGCTGATCCGGGAAACCGGCGAGTTCGCTTCTACCCCGATCATCTTCCTCACCGGGCAGGCAGACGAGGGCGACCTGCATCGTGGGTATGACCTGGGGGCGGTCGACTTCCTGCTCAAGCCGGTGTCGCGACAGGTGCTCTATGCAAAGGTCAAGGCATTGCTGGAGCTGGACCGGTCTTTTGCCCGGCTGCACAGGGAGTCGGCCGAGCTTCACGAGGAGCAATTGCGGGCGGCTCGTTCTGCCGAGACGCGGCAACGTGAGGAGTTGGCCCTCACGCGGCGACGGGAGAGGCTGGCCAACATCTTCGCCAAGGACAGTCTCGACCTGGCCTCCCTGGAGAAGACAATCGTCATCGAGCTGGGTCAGATGTTCGCCACCTGACACTGGATGCGCCGGTCGTCAGCTCGCGCCCGTCGATCGACGTGGCGTTCTCGAGCGCAGCCCAGCTGACCAATTCGGTAACCGCGGTTTTGCTCACGTGCGCAAGCGAAGACGGCGCTCGAGGATGTGAGGCGGTGAAATCCGCCGGGGGGCGAGTCGTGCTGCAGGACCCCGATTCCTGTGAGGCCGTTCTCGCGGTCAACGCGGCGATGCTCAGGGTGGAACCCGACCATGTCGCGGATCCGCATGAAATCGGTAGATGGCTGTCGGAGCCGAACATGCCGGAGGCGCGAGATTCGTGGTGAGGCCGCTGCCGCGGATGGGTCTCGGCCACCGAACTTACCGCGCGGTAAGATGCGTTGCATGACTCAGCGCAGCATGCCCACTCTCGATGGCGTGACCCATGAATATGTGCAGGCCGGAGATGTGAAGATTCATGTCGCCGTGGCCGGACCGGAGGGCGGGCGCCCGGTCGTGCTGCTGCACGGCTGGCCGGAGAACTGGTTCATGTGGCACAAGGTCATCCCCGCGCTGGCAGCTGCCGGCTGCCGGGTGCATGCCATGGATCTGCGCGGCGCCGGCTGGAGCGAGGTCACCCCGAAGGGCTATGAGAAGGAGCAGTTCGCCTCCGATGTGCTCGCCGCGGCGACCGCGCTGGGGCTGGAATCCTTTGACCTGGTGGGCCATGACTGGGGTGGCTGGACCGCGCAGCTGGTGGCGCTGAAGGCGCCGGAGCGGATCACCCGGCTGGCCATTCTCAACATCCCGCCGGTGTGGCAGGAGCCGGGCCGGGTGGCTCGCCATGCGCACAAGCTGGCGTATCAACTGGTCGTGGGAGCCCCTGTGGCAGGGCCACTTTCGCACCTGTCGCCGACGCTGTGGTGGTTCATCCGCCGCAGCGGGATGCCACAGGAATCGGTGGATTTCTTCCGCAGCTGCTTCCGAGACCGTGACCGTCGCGTGGCGGGTTCCAAGATCTACCGGTCCATGGTCGGCAAAGAGGTCGCCAAGCTCGCGCGCGGTCCGTATGACGACCAGAAGCTCGCCATGCCGGTGCGCGTCCTCTTCGGTCTCGACGACGTGGCGGTGCACCCGTCGCTGCTGGAGGGCTTCAAGGATCACGCCGACGATCTGAACATCACCGAGGTGCCCGGCTGCGGTCACTTCATCGTCGATGAGCAGCCTGAACTCGTCGTGAAGTGGCTCCTGGATGTGCTGGCAGAGCCGCAGCGGAGTTGAGCCCGACCACTTCCGACCCAACCGCAACGCGGGGCGGCGCAGTAGCGAAGAATGACCGGATGGCGAATTCCGAGCTCGTACCGTTCGGCGAGCTGTCCAATGAGTTGGCCCTGGTAGAGGAAGTCGAACCGCCTGGTCTTCCGGGCAGCAACCCGACCCTGGCACTGCAGCACATGGAGGCTGCGCTGGTTCGTGCCGACCTCGAATGCCCCGACGTGCTCAGCGCCGAGCAGTTCCGGCGCCTGCGCTACCTGTTGAGCTTCGCGCGCCTGACGGTATTCGAGCCGGGCGCGGCCGGTCCGGGTGGTACCCGCGGCCGCGGGGATGTCACCGTCGGCGACGCGACCGCCGGCTTCCGGCAGCGGGTGATCGACGCGCTGTACAACCCGCTCCGTGGGCGTACCACAGCGCAGGAACGATTGGATGCCGCGAAGGCCGTCCTCCTGAGCTTCGCCGAGGACGTGGAGTACGAACGAGCGCGGCTGCTGGAGCGCCACGCCAACGACTTCTCGGCGGACGAACTCGACACCGAGCTCGGGTACAAGACCTATGTCGCGGTGTTGGGTGGCGGGGGTGGCGCCGGCTACGTCTACCTCGGTGGCATGCAACGCATGCTCGCGGCCGGCCTGCCGCCGGCCTACATGCTGACCAACTCCTTCGGCGCCATCGTGGGCAGCGTGATGGCCCGGGTTCTGCCGGTGCCCATCGAGGACTACGTCGCGTGGGCGAAAACCGTGACGTACCGCGGGGTCCTGGCCCCGGCCAGGACCCGGCGCCGCCACGGCCTCAACGGCCTGTTCTCGTTGCAGTTCGACGAGTTCGCCAAGGAGATGTTCACGCGAGAAGACGGTGAGCCGATGCGGCTGACGGACCTCGCCATCCCGTACGAGACCGTCGTCGCCGGTGTCAGGAAACAGTCTTTCGATCGGCTGCCCGGGCAGTTCCATCCGTCGCACTTCACGTTGATGGGCGTACGGGCGCTCGAGCACCTCAAGCTGGGTTACGCACCGGGCGCCGTCAACCGCCTGTGGCAGGTCGCCGCGTTCATCGACTCACGCGTTGTGAAACCGATCGTGCTGGGCGGCGACGATCTCACCGCTGACTTCAATGTCGTTGACGCCGCGAGTTTTTCGTCGGCGATCCCGGGCATTCTGCATCACGAGTCCAGCGACCCGCGGATGTGGGGCCTGCTCGATCAGCTGCTCGTCGAGAAGGACGTCGCCGCACTGGTCGACGGGGGAGCGGCCAGTAACGTCCCAATCGAGCTGGCGTGGAAGCGCATCCAGGACGGGCGCCTCGGCACCCGCAACGCGTGCTACATCGGCTGGGACTGCTTCCACCCGCAATGGAATCCGAGACATCTCTGGCTGCAACCCATTACGCAGGCGCTGCAGCTTCAGATGGTCCGCAACGCGCCGTTCGCCGACCGCGTCATCCGGTTCAGCCCGACGTTGTCTCCGGTCACGTTGGCGGCCGCGCCGGAAGCCATCGATCGTGCCATCGAGTGGGGCAACGCGTCGGTGGAGAGTTCGGTGCCGTTCGTGCAGCGGCTGACCGAGCCGGTGTGGTGGGAGGGAGATCGGGCGCCTCAGGTCGACCGCTCGCCGGTCCGTGTCTCCGCTCCGTTGCAGCCGATGGCCACGATTCTGGACGGGGCCCGACGTGCCGCCGAATACGTACCGCGGGTCACGCGCGTGCGGCGCCGGGTCACGGCGGTGGGGGAGCGGATCCGTAGATCGCAGTGACGGGCCTGCCAATCAGGAGACGTGTTCTGTCACAACACAATCCTGGCCCGCGGCCGCCATGGCGTCGAGCTGGGTCGGCGTGACCGGGAACAGTCCGGGTTACTGCGAAGCGTGTTCGACCGCTGCGCGAAGGCGGCCTCCAATGCATTTCCAACTCCGTGTGGCTACGTTCCTGCCATGACCCGTTCCACCGGCTTCATCGGTACGACCCTCATCTTCGGGGTTCTCACGCTGCAGCTGAGCGCGTGTACCTCGACCATCAAGCCCGAAGGCGCCGCACAGTCGGTGACCGACATGGTCACCAGCAAGACCGGATTTCACCCGACCGACGTCAAATGCCCGTCCGGTATCGACGCCAAGGTCGGCGGGGAATTCGACTGCACCTTCACGGGACCGGAGGGTCCGTACAAGGCGCACCTGAAGATCACCAGCGTCGACGGCGAGAAGGTCGGCTTCGACATCAAGACGAGCCGGAGCTAGGCGCCGACGCGTGAATTCCCTTGGCGCGGATCGCTTTCTTTGCCGCGTTGCGGGCGGTTTGCGCCTCGCTGCGCCGTTCGTCGATGAGGCGTCCGAATTCGCGCGACAACTGGGGTCGGTCGGTCAGCAGCCGCTGGATCTCGTCGTGCTCGATCTGCAGCAGCGTGACTTCATCGACGGCGTGTACATAGGCCAGATTCGCCTGGTGGGTGAAGGCGGCAACGCCGATGAGCGCGCCCTTGTCGAGGCTGCGCACCGCCGCGACCGACCCGTCGTGGGTGGGCACCGTCAACCGGACCCGCCCGGAGACCACGATCGTCATGGTCTTCGGGACTTCGCCGGGTGCCTGGATGAGTTCGCCTGTGCCGTAACGGATCAGACGTGCGTAGGGCATCAGCGCCTGTTGGTCGCCCTTGTTCAACCGCAGGGCCGGTGCGGCGACTTCGTCCAGCGCCTCCTCGAGGCGTTTCGGCGTCGAGTAGTCGTCGGCGACGCCGTCGAGATGCAGTTTGTCGCGCCGGGCGGCGTACCAGGCCCAGCGCAGGAAGGTGGCCTGCACGGCGTCGTCGTCGCCGGGGGATTTCAGGCCGATGGTGGTGCGGTACTTGTGGTCGCCGATGGGCACCGTTGACGGTTCGACGTCGTCGCCCCGCTGCGGCAGGTTGGTGGCGATCCGGGTGAGGGTTGCGCACACCTGATCCGGGGAATCCGTGGCGGCGAACGTGGTGGTGACCGTCGTGTGCGACGTGGGTAGCCGGCTCAGATTGGTGAAGGACGTGCCGGCGAGCACGGAGTTGGGGGTGATCTGTACACCGGTGCTGGACTCGATGTGGACGGCGCGCCAGTTCACCTCGACGACCCGGCCGCGCGCGGCCGCGGTATCCAGCCAGTCGCCCATCCGGAACGGCTGCTCGAACAGCATGAACAATCCGGACACGATCTGGCCCACGGAGTGCTGCAGCATGAGGCCGATGACCACCGAGCTCACGCCGACGGCGGTGAACACGCCCTTGACGTTGGTGCCCCAGATATAGCGGGAGATCACCGCCAGACCCAGGATGATGAGGACCATCCGGGCGACGTCGATGAAGATGCGCGGGATGCGGCTGCGCCACGAGGTCTCCGGGGCGTTGGCGAACATGGTGTTGCTCAGCCCCGACAACACCAGCAGCAGCACCAGGAACACCAGGACCGTCGCCACAATCCGGATGGGCATGTCGCGCGCGGGGACGACAGCGACCTTGAGCAGCAGGAACAGCACTGCCACCACCGGCAGCACGTAGGTGCGCAGGAGACCCACCGGGGCGGCGAGCGGACTATGCCTGCGCAGCAGGGACCGGCGCCACTCGGTGAGCGCGATCAGGCTGACCGGCAGGCCGATGGCGATGCCGGCGACCCACAAGAACCACGACGGCCCTGAGGTGTACATGACTACCGCCGCCCTGTCAGCCGCCAGACCGTCTCCTCGGTGTCACCGACGGTGAACTGTCCCGCCTGGGTGAACCGATGAGTGTCATGCACGGCGTCGCGCACCCGCGAGGTGATGTAGATGCCGGGTTCGCTGCCGCCGGCCTGGATCTGATACGCCAGATCGACTGCGCCGCCCCACATGTCGTAGATCATCGTGGTGCTGCCCACCAGACCGCTGGTGACCTGGCCGGTGTCGATGCCGGCCCGGAAACCGAGCTGCAGATTGTCCTCGGCATTGAGGCGCGCCACGATGCGTTGCATCTCGATGGCGAACGCGACGGTGCGCTCGACATTGTCCAACCGCGGCACGTTCAATCCGCAACTCGCCGTGTAGCCGTTGCGCAGGACGCGCATCGCCTCGACGCCGTTGCGTTCGGCGGCATCATCGAACTGGCGGACCAATTCGTTGACGACCGTGAGGAACTCGTCGGAGGGCAGCTCGTTGGCGAGGGCGTCCAGGCCGTCGATGTCCGCGAACAGCACCGCGACGTCCTGGTGGCTCTCGCTGATGGGCTCTTCGCCCTGTCGGTAGCGTTCGGCGACGGCTTCGGGCATCAGCGACCTCAACAGCTGCGCGTTTTCCTTGCGTTCGCGGCGCAGCAACTCGTCCTTGATGCCGAGCAGCCGGCTCATGTCGTTGAAAGTCTTGGTCAGATCACCGAATTCGTCCCGCGTTCGTGCCGGGATCACGTCGTCGTAGTCGCCTCGACTGACCTTCTGCGCGCCGGCCTCGAGCCGGCGGATGGGACGTACGAACAGCTGCGCCAGGGCCATGGCGGCCAGGCAGTCCAGGATGACGATCGCCGCCACGGCGACGCCCATGGTTCTGGTGAAGACCCGTTCCGGCGCAAACGCTTCGGCGGTGTCGATCTTGGCCACGATGGTCCACGTCACGTCGGGGCCGACGGTCACCGGCGCGTAGGACTGCAGAGTCTCCTGATCGAGGTAGTCGGTCGCGATCAGGACCCCGGACTGGCCGCGTTCGGCCGCTCGGGTGGCGGGGCCGCCGACGGGCTGCAGCAGCGTCGTACCGCCGAGCCGGACGGCCCGCTCGGCGATGGCGGCCGGTGTCCCGGCTGCGGTGACATCGCGCTGGTAGGCCTGCTTGTTCTCCACGAACAGCCGGGAGTTGGACCGCATGAGGTTGTCGGCGCCGGCAAGGTAGGTTTCGCCGGTGGCGCCCAGACCGTTGGCCTGCCACTTGCCGTTGAACGTCATCAGCGAGTTGAGGCCGGTGATGGGGAACTGCAGGGCCAGGACACCTACGGTGTGACCGCCCGACACGACGGGCGCTGCCATCCATGCGACGGGGTGGTCGCCGGCCGGGTGGTAGGTCTGATAGTCGGTGACCGAGGCGTAGTCGACACGGTCAGCGCCCATGGCCTTCGCGAATGCCTCGTGGAGGTTGCCCTGTTCGTACGGTCCGGTGAGGACGTTGGTGCCGAGGTCGGCGCGCTTTTTCGCGGAGTAGACGACGTCGCCTGCTTCGTCGATCAGCAGCGCGTCGCCGTAGCCGAACAGGTTCACCACCTTTTCGAAGAACGGGTCGTAGCGGCGGGCGGCGGCGGCCCAGGCGCCGGGTTCCGGGGCCGGAGGCGGTGCGCCCTGCTGCGCGGTGGGGACGGTGTAGCGGGCTTGGAGATACCGCGCTGCGTTGGTAGACGGCAGCAGGACGTCGAGATTGAGCTTGGCTCCCGTCGCCCGCTCGATCGGGGTGATCAGTTCCTGGTTGTAGTAGTTGACGATGGCCTGTTGCTGCGCGGGATCGATTGGGGCGGTAGACAATTCGTTGAACCCGGCGCTGAAGGCCTGTATTGCTTCTGCCATCGCCGGCCCACTGGTGTAGACGAGCAGGGCGTTGCGCAGATTGGCGATCTGGACCCCGAACTGCCGGGCCTGGGTTTCGCGCACCTGGGTGAGCCGGTCGAAGGCGGCGTTGCGCAACGAGGCCTGCCCGGTCTGGTAACCGATGAATCCCACCACGGCGGCCGACACGATGCTGGCTCCGAGCAGCATCGTGATGAGCTTCGACTGGATGCTGAATCTGCCGCGCACGCGCCGCAGCCGGACGTGCTCAGGCGCCGGTGCGTCGTCCGCAGCCGGCCTGGCGGCGGCTGTCGTCACGACCTCACTGCGGTCCTCCGGTGGAGGGTTGACCATCGGGCCTCCTGTCGTCGGCAGCAAGTACATCACGAGCGGTGCAGGTCACCGGCCGGTTATCGCAGGTACCCGGTGAAAAATCATGCAATATATGGCCTTTCGGCATAGCCTTTGCCGCCATGCGGGACGGTGATCGGTGAGCCGCGAGGTCATCCTCGCGATCCAGACCTGGTCGGAGATCAAAGCCGATTTCGGGGCCAATTGGCTTGTCTACGTCTCCATGCCGTTCGTGGCCGCGTTCGTCGGGTGGAGCACGAAGATCGTGGCGCTCGAGATGCTGTATCAGCCCTTGGAATTCAAAGGCATCGGTCCGCTGGGCTGGCAGGGCATCGTGCCGCGGCGGGCGGGCAAGGTCGGTTCCAAGACCATCGAGCTGCTGACCGAGAACCTGCTCAGACCCGAAGAACTACTGAGCCGGATCGACGTCGACGAGATGATGGCGGCGTTGCAGGTGCCGTTGACCCGCGCGGTCGACGAGATTTCGCGCGAATTGGCCGAGCAGATCCGCCCGGGCCTCTGGGACTCCCTGCCCGACGCCGCCCGCGAAGCCATCCGCGCCCGGATTCAGGCACAGACGCCGCGCACGGTGGCTCGCATGCTGACGGAGATCAGCTCCGATCTGAGTCGCTATCTCGATTTCCAGTTCATCGCGGTGACCACCCTGGTGCGCAACAAGGTGAAACTCGTCAGGCTCATGCGGACCGTCGCAGACGACGCGATGGCGTTCATGCGCCGCAGCGGAATCTACTTCGGATTGGTCATCGGCTGCGTGCAGATGGTCGCGTGGGGCCTGTTCCACAATCCGTGGATCATGCCGGCCTTCGGGTTCGGGGTGGGCGCCGTCAGCGACTACATCGCACTGAACATGTTGTTCCGTCCGGTGTATGAGAAGAAGTATCTCGGTCTGTTTCCGTTTCGCGGACTCCTGCATGACCAGCGCGAGAAGATCACGCGCGACTACGCCAAAATCCTTGCGCAGGACCTCTTCGCGCCCGACATCTTGTTCAACGCAGTGTTGACCGGGCCGGGCGCCGACAAGCTGTTCGCGTTGGTCGCCAAGGAGATTCAGACGGCCATCGACAGTCAGATGGGCGCCGCGGCGCCGTTGGTGAAGTTGGTGGTCGGCGGTCAGCGATACAACACGATGAAAGACACCGTGGTGTCGACCGTGCTGGCGCGGCTGCCGGAAACACTGGCGATCGCCGAGGACTACGCCAAGGACAAGATGGACCTGGCGAACATCATCGTCGACAAGATGAGCCGGCTCACCAACGAAGAGTACGAGTCGATTCTGCGGCCGATCTTCAAGGACGACGAGAAGCTGGTGATCGCCGTCGGCGCGATCCTGGGTGGCATCGTCGGTGAGTTTCAGGTGCAGATCATGGAGCTGTTCGGCCGCGACGTGCACAGCCCGGCCGCGCTGGCCGACCTGGTTGCGGCCGTCCTGCATCGCTGACCGTGCGGTGCGGTCAGCGCACCAGGCGGGCGGCGACCTGGGCGTAGATCTCGCCCAGCTTGTGGGGATCGCGGTGGGTGCGTGAGGGGAACCACCGGCACACGTCGACGCACAGCGACGAGATCGCCATGACGACGTCGTCGAGGTTGTCGACGTGGAATTCGCCTGTCGCCATACCGCTTTCGATGATGCCGGCGACCACCGCGGTGACCTGGTGCCGCAGCGGGGCGATGGTGCGGTAGTGCGCCGGGGTCAGGCCGTGCAGTTCGTACTGCACGACCCTGGCCTGCTTGCTGTTCTCCGCATGCCACGTCGCGAACGCCGCGACGACTGCATGGAAGCGTTCTGCGGGCGGGGCGGCCGCGTCGTCGGTGGTGCGCAGCGTCGCCAGGAGGCTGCCGTGCCCCTCGAGGGCGATCGCGTAGAGCAGCTCTTCCTTCGAGCGGTAGTGCGGGTACATGGCCGTCGCGCTCATGTTGAGGCGCTTGGCGATCTGGCGGGTGGAACTGCCGCCGTAGCCGGACTCGGCGAATGCCTCGATGGCCGCGCGTCGGATGCGTTCGGCGGCGGCCGAATCGGTTGTCCGGTCGGTCTTCATGTGCACGTGATCGTACACACAGTTGACACAGGCCAGGCCGATAGGCGATATTAGCAATCGCTTAGGAAATGAGCGACCGCTAATGTTTGGCCCCTTTGGAAGGTGGAACCCACGTGACTGATTTCATGTCTCGGCGCGACCTGGACTTCTTGCTGTACGAGTGGCTCGACGTGGTCGAGCTCACCAAGCACGAGCATTTCGCGGAGCATTCCCGCGACACCTTCGACGCGGTCCTCGACCTCAGCTCGGACATCGCGACCAAGCGATTCGCGCCGCACAACAAGAAGGCCGACCACAACCCGCCGTTCGTCGATGAGAACGGCAAGGTGGTGCTGATCGACGAGATCAAGCAGGCGCTGGACGACTTCAACGGCGCGGGCCTGATGGCCAGCTCGTTCGACGAGCGCGTCGGCGGCATGCAGCTGCCCAACGTGGTCGCGCAGTCGTCGGCCGCGTTCTTCCGCGCCGCGAACCCCGCCACCTTCTCGTACGCGTTCCTCACCGTCGGCAATGCCAACCTGCTGACCGAGTACGGCACCGAAGAGCAGATCGACACCTGGGTTCGCCCCATGCTCGAAGGCCGCTACTTCGGCACCATGTGCCTCTCGGAGCCGGACGCCGGCTCGTCGCTCGCCGACATCAGCACCAAGGCCACCAAGGCCGCCGACGGCACCTACCGCGTCACGGGCACCAAGATGTGGATCACCGGCGGTGACCACGAGCTGTCCGAGAACATCGTCCACCTGGTGCTGGCCAAGGTCCCCGGCGGCGGACCCGGCGTCAAGGGCATCTCGCTGTTCATCGTGCCGAAGTTCCTGACCGACGGCACCCGCAACGACGTCGCGCTCGTCAGCCTCAACCACAAGATGGGCAATCACGGCACCACCAACGCCCTGCTGAACTTCGGTGACGGCAGCCACCAGCCCACCGACGAGCCGGGTGCCGTCGGCTACCTGGTCGGCGAGGAGCACCGCGGCCTGGCGTACATGTTCCACATGATGAACGAGGCCCGTGTCGCCGTCGGCTCGATGGCCACCGCCATCGGCTACGCCGGCTACCTCACGTCGCTGGAGTACGCCAAGGTGCGCACGCAGGGCCGTCCGGTCGGCGACAAGGACCCGTCGCGTTCGCAGGTCGCCATCATCGAGCACGCCGACGTCAAGCGCATGCTGCTGGCCCAGAAGTCTTATGTGGAAGGCGCTTTGGCGCTCGGGCTGTACGCCGCACGCCTGGTCGACGAGATCAAGATCCTCACCGGCGCCGAGCGCGACGAGGCCGAGCTGATGCTCGAGGTGCTGACCCCGATCGCCAAGAGCTGGCCGTCGCAGTGGTGCCTGGAGGCCAACAACCTCGGCATCCAGATTCACGGTGGTTACGGCTACACCACCGAGTACGACGTCGAGCAGCAGTACCGTGACAACCGCCTGAACGCCATTCACGAGGGCACGCACGGCATCCACGGGATCGACCTGCTCGGCCGCAAGGTCGTCATGCAGGATGGCGCGGGCCTGAAGCTGCTGCAGCGGCGGATCAACGACACCGTCGAAACCGCACTGAAGTCCGACGCCACCGCGGCCTACGCGCGGGACCTGCAGGCCCAGACCGAGCGTCTGGTCGAGGTGACCGCGACACTGTGGGCCGCGGGCGACGCCGAAACCACGCTCGCGAACTCGACCGCCTACCTCGAGGCCGCCGGCCACATCGTGATGGCGTGGATCTGGCTGGAGCAGCTGGTCGCCGTCGGCGGCAACACCGGCAACTTCTACGACGGGAAACGTGCTGCGGCGCAGTACTTCTTCCGCTACGAGCTGCCCAAGGTGACGACCCAGCTGGACCTGCTGGCCAGCCTGGACCGCACCACCGTCGAGGCGCAGGTCGACTGGTTCTGATCAGCCGGCCCACCGGCGAAGTAGGCGTCGGACCCGAGGATTCCTCGGGTCCGACGCTCATTTCTGCGGCGGGGTAGGACCGGGGCCCGTCCGGAGCGGGCGGATCGGTTGCAGGGCGGGCGTGACGCGGGCCGGGCCGTCTTCGGCGTTGCGCCAGATGCCCATCGCGATCATCCGCACCGGTGCTGTCAATTGGTCGAAGGCCATGCGGTTCATGGGGCCACATACCGATACGGCGGCGACGGCTTCCCCTTCGCCTCCGATAGGCGCTGCGACGCAACCGAATCCGGGCACGGACTCCTCGCGGTCGACGGCGACGCCACGGGCGCGCACCTTGGCCAGTTCGGCCGTGAGCTGCGTGCTGTTCGCGATCGAGTACTTGGTCTTGCGGGTTGTGAGGTCGACCTCGGCATCCTGGTTGTAGGCCAGGATGGCTTTGCCGACGGCGGTACAGTGCGCCGGCTGGCGGCCGCCCACGCGCGACGGTACCGCGGTGATCAAGGCGTTGCCGACCTTCTCCAGGTAGACGACGTCGCTGCCGTCGAGCACCGCGAGGTGGACGACCAGGCCGGTGGCGCGGTGCAGCTGATGGAGCAACGGCATCGCGGCACGATGCATGCGGTCCTGGTGCACAGCCAGCGAGCCGAGCTCCACCAGCCGCATCCCGAGTTCGTAGTCGCGGCCGTTACGGCGCAAGAATCGCAGCTGGACCAGGCGTTCCAGCATGCGGTGAGCCGAGGACCGGGGCAGGCCGGTGCGGCGCACGATCTGCGCCAGCGTGAGACGGCCGGACCCGTCGAACGCGTCGAGGATCAAGCACACCCGATCAAGGACCGCACCAGGTGTCGTTGATTCGTGTTCCGACATCACAGAGGCCTCCACATTGTCGCCGTTGACCGGGGGTGTATGACAATTAGGAATATAGCGATTAGAAACACTATTCGATAGGCGTTGTTAGCTAGATCACGGCCGGTGTCGCGACTGCGCGTGGCTCGGGAATCGGATCGGTTGATCCCCAAAGGGATTGGGGTGGCGGCAGGCGTGGGCAGCGCCACGACCCGCGGCGGGTTGTCTCGGATCACCGTCACGACGTAGCGGAAATATTCTTTGCCGAATGTTTTTTGCGTGTTTGCTTGTTAACATCGACCAGTGAATCTTGACTTAACCGCTTCGCGATGAATTGTACTGTGCAGCAGCTTGTTTACAGAGACGGTTCGGTAAGTGTGCGGCGGATGTGAAGGCGATTGATAATTTGCTTGATCGCTGAACAGCGGTTGCAGGAGTGAGGCCCTCGAGGTCGGCGTGCCGAGGGGCCGGAGCACCACGGAGCGGCGTTCGCTCCCAGGTTTCACAGTCATCCGTTCATAATTTGCCAATCGGATGCCTGCCCGGGATTTGCGGTCGGGCGCCGCAGCGTCGGGCGGTGTGTGCGTCGCCGGGGGTGCCCATGTCATTTGGGTGTTGAGCTGCATCTATTTGCTAATGACGATCTCACAGCCACCGATCGGGTCGGTGAGGTCGGCGTCGTGTTCAAGTCCCCGATGGATTGATATTGATATTTGCTATCTTTGCATACGCAGGGAATATTGGGTTTACTGGCGGAGAACGGGAAGGGCGGGGGTGAGGTAATGCGCAGGCAGGCGGCGGCGGTCGCGGTTGCCCTCGCACTCGTCGTCGTCAACGGGGCGGGTTTCGCCGGCCAGGCACTGACGGGCGTGCTCGACAACCTCATGCAGTTGCTCGCCGGCATCACCGCGGTGATCTGCGGATGTATCGGGGCCCGGCGGCGCAGGGGCCGGCAGCGCTCCTGGCGCCTTGCGGTCGCCTGCGGGATGGTCGGCTGGTCGGCTGGGCAAGTCATATGGGGCTGGAATCAATGGGTGCATGACGGTGCCCTGACCTCGCCTTCGTGGGCAGACGTGGGGTACCTGAGTCTGCCTGTTTTCGTCCTCCCCGCGCTGTTCGTCGCGGCCAAGGGGGCGGGCAGCTCAGGCCGTCACCTGGAACGCGATAGACGCGTGCTGTTCGCGCTGGGCCTCACCCTCGATGGTCTGATCATCACCACCTCCCTGTTCACCCTGGCGTGGACAGCCGTACTGAGCGAAGCGGTTCGTTCCCGTCCTGACGACGTGGGCGACTGGGTGGCGATCATGTACCCGGTCACCGATTTCCTGATGGTCGTGGTCGCGCTTCTGTTGCTGGTCTTCAAGAAGCTGGATCCGGCGGATCGCCGCAGCTTCGGGCTCCTGACGGTGGGCATCGTCGCGTTGGCCTTCTCGGACAGCATCTACGCGTACCTGTTCAGCGTCGGTGCCGCGAGCATGAAGCCCTGGGCCGACGCCGGATTCGTGGTGGGCCCGCTGTTCATCGGGTTTGCGATGCTAGGCACCGCCACGGTCGGCAAGCGGGAGCATCACGCGAACCTCGGCGGATACCGCGTTTCGCAGCTGGCGCTGCCGTTCACCTGCCTGATCGCAGTCGGTGTCCTCGTGGTGTGCCAACTGGTGGCCAACGGCCGGCTCGAACAACTCGAGGCGTGGCTGGCGATGTCGGTCGTGCTGATGGTGGTCGCGAAACAGCTGGCCGTCCTCATCGACAATCGCCATCTGATCCGCAGGGTGTATGACGGTCAGCGGCAGCTCGAGTATCAGGCCAACCACGACACCCTGACGGGGTTGGCCAATCGGCGCCTGTTCACCGATCGGCTGGAAGCGGCGATCGCGGATCGCAGGCCAGTCACCGTCATATTTCTCGATGTCGATGACCTCAAGGAGGTGAACGACAGGTTCGGCCACACCGTCGGCGACGGTGTGCTGCTGTCCCTCGGACAGCGGTTGGCCGGCTGTGTGCGGCGCGACGACACCGTCGCCCGCTTCGGTGGTGATGAGTTCGCGATCCTGATCGCCGGCAATGCCGCACCTGCCGCGGCGGTCACCGCGCGCATCAGCGCCGCCCTTCGCACGCCCTTTGTCGTGGCGACATCGTCGATCACGGTGCACGTCAGCATGGGCGTGGTGGTCGCGGACTTCGAGGAATCGTTGCTCTCGGCGGACGAACTGATGCGGCGTGCCGATCATTCGATGTACCAGGGCAAGCGAATGGGCAAGAACACGACGGTCCTGTACGAGCCGCCGCCCGTCGACGAGGAGGACTTCGCGGCTGCGTTGCGCGGATCGGCAGGGGGAGTGCCGGAACGGTTCAGCTTGCGCTATCAGCCGATAACCCGGTTGGACGGGTCGATCGTTGCCGTCGAGGCGCTCTCGAGATGGACGACGCCGAGCGGGAAGGCGGTGGCGCCAAGCGTTTTCGTGCCCGCGGTCGAGACCGCGGGCCTCGGTGCGGTTTTCGACATGATGGTGTTGGATTTCGCCTGTCGCGAGGTCAGCGAGGCCGGATTCCGGTATCCGGTACACGTCAACGTCGGCCCCGCGCGCCTGGTGGATCCGGTTTTCGAAGCGGCCGTCGCCGACACGATCGCCCGATATGGCGTAGCCGGGCGCCAGCTCATCCTGGAAATCACCGAGACGATACCCATCGCCAACTTGTCTGACGCCGCAGGTGCGATCCGGCGCCTGCAGTCGCTCGGCGTCCGTATCGCCCTCGACGATTTCGGAACGGGCTACAACTCGTTGATGTACCTCCAGGCGCTGCCGGTCGACCTGATCAAGCTGGACCGGTCGTTGACCAACTGGTTCAACCCCGACGAGACCGAGGTGCTCTATCACTCGGTGATGAGGCTGTGTCTGGCCGCGGGGTTCGGGATCGTGGCCGAAGGTATCGAATCGGCCGATCAGGCCGAGCGCATTCGCAACGTCGGGTGTTCCCTCGCCCAAGGCTACCACTTCGGCAGACCCGCCCCGTTGGAAACCCTGTCGCGGACTTTTCGGTGCGGTCCGATCCTGGCTTGAATCACCGCAACACACCCAGCGACTTTCGCCACTGCTGTGGCCTCTTGGGGTGACAACTGCTGGTCAGGAGGCAGTGCGCCGGTATCCTCAGCATCCACTTTGGTTTGCCAAGTATTTACTTTGGCGCTAATATGTGGACACTTTTACCAGGTGCCTGTGAGGTGACGGCGAGGTGTCTCGAAGCTCGGCTGGTATGCGCGCGATGCGGTCCAGTGTGCAGTCGGTGAGCCGATTGGTGGCGCGGTGGTGGCGCGAACCGGTCGATTACGAGGCGCAGGTGCAGAACTACGCCCGGCGGTCGTTGGCCGATGCAATCCGGGCGATGATCGGCCTGGCAGTGGGGCTGGCTGCCGGTATCGCGGCAGCTCTGGTTTCCCTGGGCGGGGCGGACACGATGCGGGCGGCCGGCGTCGTGGTGGCCTTCGCCGCGCTGATGACGTACTGGTCGCTCATGTGGTGGTCGCGACCGTGGCCGACCCGGCGGACTTCATTGGTGTTCGTGGCCTCCGTCGACATCGGGGCCGCAGCGTTGATGGCTCTGGGGCCGGGCTGGGCGACCCAGTTGTTCGGACTGACCTGTTTCGCTTGGTTGTCCACCTATCTGATGTTCTTCGACGGTCCGAAAGCACTTGCCGTTCACATGGTCTGGACGGCCATCTCGACCGTCGCCCTCGTCGGCGAGCAGCTGTACGTCAACAGCGGTGGTAGCACGGCGGTCGCCGTTGCGATTCTGGCCGCGACTTTGCCCCTGCTCACCGTGCCACTGGGGATTCAGTTGGGCATCTGGGCGTTGCGCGGCGATGCCCACGCATCTGTCACCGATCCGCTGACCGGCGTGCTCAACCGACGTGGATTGCTGCTCCATTTCGCGAACCTACTGGGCGACAAGCCGTTTGCCGGGCCGTACGTGACGGTCATGCTCATCGATCTCGACCGATTCAAAGAGTTGAACGACGCATACGGCCACTCGACCGGTGACAAGGTCCTGATCCACTGCGCCCGCACCATCACCGCGGTGGTACCCGATGGGGCGCTCGTCGCGCGGGTGGGTGGGGAAGAGTTCGTCGTCGTCGATCTCACCGAGCAGCTGCACGACGACACGACTTCCGAACGTATTCGCGAGGCGATCGCGCTGCGGGACGACCATCCGGCAATCTCGGCCAGTGTCGGTGTCACCGGTGTGCCGCGTGCGCACTTCTCGTCTTCGCTCGCCGATTGCGAGCTGTTGTTGACTGATCTGATCGCACGCGCCGACCAGGCGATGTTCTGCGCAAAGCGGAGTGGTGGCAATGCGATTGAGCGCCGTTGAACACACCGGCACCGGTTACGAATCCGCGATGGCCTTTTCGATCCGGCAGGTGAGCATGGTTGTCCATTCCGCGAGGAATCTGTCATCTGAGATCGACTGCTCGCGGCCGTCGAGCAGAATGCTGACCCGGTTGCCCAGCAGTGCGTTGACGCCGACGACGGCGATGGATTCGACATCGTCGGCGGGGATGTCGGGACCCCAATTGGCGGTCAGTTCGGAGAGGTCGGCATGCAGGCCGTGCAGCAGCGCACCGTATGCCGCGGTCAGGCGGACCGATTGGTTACCGGGCGTGTTGGCGGCGATGGTGAGGAACTGCTGCTCCTCGTCGATGACCGCGGTCAGGTAGCGGCCCAGCAGCGTGAGGTCGGTACGGAGGTCTCCGACCCCGCGGAACAGCATCCGGATGTCGCGCATGCTGCGACGCCGATCCAGTTGCCGGTCGATGCCGGCGTCGAGCAGCGCTTCTTTGGACTTGAAGTGGTGGTACAGGGCACCCGATCCGGGCGCGAGACCGGCTGCGGCTTCGATCTGTGCGACGCTGGTCGCGCGGTAGCCCTGTTCGCAGAACAGGCGCATGGCTTCGGTGACCAGTCGCTCTCGAGTGGGCACTTCAATCATTTGGAATCCCCAAGTGTTCACGTACCGATACCTCATACGTTATCAGCGGGGTTGGGCACCCGGCCGCTGTTTGACAGTCGGTGACATGAATCTGTGACCAGCTTGCTGGCAAAACCTGGTCGGGTTCAGCGCAGACTTTCGAGAATCCGATGCGCGGAATCATGCCAAGAAAAGCGCTCGGCGTTCGCAAGACCGCGTTGCCTCATCGAGTCGGCCAGTCCTTGTTCCGTCTCCAACCGTTCGAGTTGGGCGAGCATTGCGGACGTGTCATCGGGAGAGAAGTAGAGCGCGGCATCACCGGCGACCTCGGGGAGCGAGGCCGCATTCGACGACACCACAGGGCAACCGAGCGTCTGGGCTTCCAAAGGCGGGATACCGAATCCTTCGTACTCGGACGGAAAGATCAAGCCCTGCGCGTTGCGGTACAGCCAGGCCAGTTCGGCATCGGAAAGTCGACCGGCGACAACGGCTTTCGACGACAGCTCGGACGCCTTGCTGAAGACCTGGCCGCCGGCCGATGCGCCGACGATGACGACTGTCCGGCCAGACTCGATCACCGCCTGGACGGGCCTGGGCAGGTTCTTGTGGACGGCGAGTGTTCCCACCGCAAGGTAGAACGGCCCTTGCGGCGCCAATTCTGGCCGCTGCGGTTCGACTGCCGTGAGGGCGTCCGCGGCGCAACCGGCGACGACGAATTTCTCGGTCCTGATTCCTAACACTTCATTCAATTCGTTTGCGCTGAAGCGGGAGACTGTGACCAGGTGACGGGCCCACCGACCGAGCCCGTAGTACGAGACCAGATAGAACAGAACGAACGCTTTGCGGAATGTCTGCGGAAAACGGAACGGTGTGGCGTCGTGCATCGTCACGACCTGACGTCTCTTGAGGAGGGGCGCCGGTCCGGCGAAATTGAGCAACAGCTTCCCGAACGTCGCCAGGGGCAGATACAGCTGCTCGAACAAGACGCCCGTGGCGCGCGACCGACGCACTTCCACGCGGGGCGTATGAAGCCATGCCGGCACCTCGGCATCCGCGGGTACGTGGAGCACGAGATCGGTGGTATCGCCGACCACGATTGCCCGAACAATTTCGGTGGCGTAGCGCTGAGTGCCGGTGAGCTTCTGCGCCAACCATTTTCCGTTCACATGCATACGTGTCATGAGCGCGGTGCTCCCAACGATGTATAGAGAGTGCGCAATGCTGCGCTCTGTTCGGTATCGCAGTTGCGGGCCAGGGCGGACGCGGTTTCCAGACGCAGGGTTTCGAGTGCGCCGGTCTTGAGGAGGCCCGTCAACGCGGTGGCGAGTTCCTCCGGGCGGTCGATGGTGATCGGTAGTTCGACGCCAGTGAGATAGGGACGTCTGCGCGCAATGACCGGCAGCCCGATGCCGGCCGCTTCCATAATCGAGATCGGAAATCCTTCCCACAACGCGGTGTGCAGGTACACATCGCACTCTGACATCACCTTGAGAGCTTGCTCCCGTGGTAGCCAGCCGGTGACCTCAACGCCGTGTTCGGTGAGCATCTGGATGTCCTCCGTGGTGCCGCCGCCGATCCACACGGCTTTCAGCTGTGGGTGTACCCGGACTGCAGCCCGGATCGCGTCGGCGAAAAATCGAGGATCCTTCTGCGGACCCAGGCGCCCGTTGCCGACGATGCGCAAGGCCGATGCCTCGGACGACGGTCCGGCCGGCGGCAGACCCGGCGGGTTGACGTTGGGCACGCTCACGACACGCGGCGACCACAATGGCCATCGCGACAGTTCGGCTTCACGAGGCGAGCAGGCCGCGTAGGCCGTGGTATTGAACGACAGCAGCCATTCGAGGGCGCGAAAGCACTGACGCAGGGGCCAGGCCACGTCAAGGCGTTCGAAAGAGTAGCAATGCGGCGTGTACACGAGAGGGCGCGTGGCTGACCGGCGGGCGGCGAGGCGCACATAGGCGCCGGCCATACTTGAGTGCGCGTGCACGATGAAGTCACCTCGCGAGCTCCGCAAGAAGCGGCGAAGGAACCGGATCCGGTTCAGCAGCCCCGGGGGCATCTCCGTCCTGGTCGCGAAATAGCTGAGTTCGTCGACATTTAATCTGGCCTCGTCACGGATGGAGTAGACGAGGTGATGTTCGGCCTCGGGGTAATTGCGGACGAAGTCGCCGATCGCCGACGCGGTGCCACTGGCGAATGATTCGGCGACATGGATGATCGTCGGTTGTTGGGCGGCGACGATCCCCAACTCCGAGTTGGGTGCTGGCACAGCGCCTCCGCATCATCACATCTAGCAAAGAAAGCAGCGATTGCTGCGTGCCCCATACCGTAGTCGGTTTGCTTGATGCGGTCCAGTTCGGCGCCAAGTGGCGTAGACGACGTTGAAACGTCGACGATGCGCGAAACATACCTGCTTACGAGCGTGAAATCGGTTAGCTCAGACATCGTCGTGATGTTGGTTCGCCCGCGAAGTAACCGTTCCGACGATGGCGAAGTGGTGTTCAACGATCGCTGATTGTGTAGGAGCCGCCGATTCTAGCGAACATTGACTCTCGGAGTTTTGCCCGTACATCGGGCGGGATGATCTAGGTTGCGTGCATCGAGCGAGCCGGCTCGCCGAGGTTCGGTCAGATCTGGATCAGCGTTCCGCCGACCAAAATGTTGCTCGATGTGTAGTCGATCTTGGGGGCGTTGGTGTAGAAGGTCGACAGCGATGACTTGGCGAAGGTGAGGTTTTTGAAGTTGATTGCGCTCGCCGTCGCGCCGCTATCCAGAATCAGGCCGAGCTGGCGCTGTGCGGTACTGGCAGTTCCCGACACGGACAAATTCTCGATGGTCACGTTGGTGACTGGTTGACCGGTATTTCCGGAGTAGACCAGGATTGCCCCGTGGACAACGCTTGCGTTGTAGTTTGCTCCGGTCACGGTGCCGCCGTTCACGATCACCCCATTCACGCCCATGGTGTTGTAGCTCGGCTCGGCGGCAATATAGATGCCGGCTGCGTTCGTCTTCGATACTTTTATGTTGTTGTACGTAATATTCTGTCCGCCAACCACACTCACGCCGCGGCCCCAGATCGTCCCGTTGACAGTCGGGTTGTTGATGGTGATGTTTCGGCAGATGTTGCCGTCGGGGATGTAGGACACGATCGCAATTCCGTCGTCGCCGGTGTTGTTGGTGACTGCGTCGGTGACGGTGCCGTCGTGAGCCCCGTTGGTCATGTGAATTCCGTCGGCACGGGAATTGTTGACGGTCACGCCGGACAGAGTGAACCATCCCGCGCCGTTGACGAACACCCCTGCGCCGGCTGCGCCGTTGATGGTTACCTTGCTTACGGAGTCGTAGTTGCCGCCGATCACCAGCTTGTGCTGCTCGAGGGCGCCGTAACGCGGGCCGGTCTGGTTGGCGCCGAATGTCATGTTGCTCACAGAAACGTGGTCAGCAACAATCTCCACCGCCGACGTCGCATCGTTGGTGGCCTGCAGCGTCGCGCCATTGCCGTTGATGGTGATCCCGGCAGCTTCGATCCGGAGAACTCCCGAGTGGTAGAAGGTTTTCGCGGCCATCGTGAGCGTGGAGTTCGGAGCCAAGTTGCTGAATACGTTCTGTAGAACAGCGGTGCTGTCGCCGTTGATGGTCGTCGCCAGGACCGGAACGGTCACAGTTTCTGATGCTGTGGACGATCCGCTACTGGCCAGGACCGTAAAGGTGGCTGTGGTCTGGTTCGCCGACACCGCAGAGGTGTCTCGCGCGAGTTTGGTTGGGGTGTAAGTGAACGTGCCATTTGAGTTCACTGTGACAGTGCCGTATGTCGGTTGGGTCGTGACCGAGTACGTTGGCGCGGTGCTGCTGGTCCCCTTGAAGTTCAGTGATCCGGTGACTGCTCCAGTTGTGGTGTTGGGCTTACCTACCGATGCGGTGCCGGCGGCAAGTGTGAGGGGCTTACTGCTGCGCGGCGTAAAGATGGTGGTGATGGCTGAGAGGAAGGCGCTGAGGGGGTTTGTGCTGGCAGTCGCTGCGGCCGGAGCAGTCGTTGACGTGAGCGAGGTCTGACTAGCTGCCACAGATTTCAGTGCAGTGGTTGCGACGGGTGTCGCGGCAGACGTCGAGTTCGGCACCTGTGCGCCTGTAGCCTGCGTTTGGTTGGAATTGCGTCGTACCCATGCGGCGATCGCCCAACCGAACGATTCGACTGGCGTCGATGGTTTGGTGCCGTTGGACTGCGGACTGGGCACGGTTAGCATCCTTGCCGTTGCCGGCAGCTGCGCGAGGGGCGTGCCAACAGTGGTTGAATCTAGTTGGACCACTACGGATTTCGTGTCAGATGGTGCGATGATCGGCGCAGTCGCGGCGGTGCGTGGCGTGGGTGCCGGCTGTTTGGGCTTTGTTGGAGTCAGTGGCTGGGTCTTCGGCGTACCCGCTGCAGATGCTGGGTGTACTTCGCGCGACGGCGCGGGTGGGTTCGCCGTAGATGTCGATGTTGGCCGGTGCAGTGGTGTGGTCTGGCCGGGGCGTGTCTTCGGCGCGTTGACAACAGCGCTAGATCGATGCCCTCGCTTGCCGTTGGTCGGCGAATCCACGGGAGCAGAAGCGGACTTCGGTTCGGTGTGCTGTTGTGAAGGCGGCGTGGCGTCAGGTGCGCCGAGGGCAGTGCCGGAGGTACCCGCTATGGCCGTGCCAATTCCGAGAGCAACTGCAAGTGCGCCCACCCGCCCGATGTGCATTGTCACGTCCATTTGCCAGACCTCTTGGTGCTCAGTGTGTCTACCGAGGGATTCGGCCAACTTTTGTGGCAATGATGATGACGAGATTTTCGAGGTGCGTAACGCTTTTGCAGATTTTCGTCCTAGGGATGTCTCCGCTGGTCAGGAGTGGAAATTCGCCAAATCTGATCCCTTTCGTGTAAATAGCCGGAAAAACTGCAGAACGATACCGAATGAGACCTTTGGGATTTGTTTGCTAACGGGTCAATTTCGTGTAGAACTCTTTTGCCGTTGTAGGAGGGCGGCGGAGCGTCTGGTGGCAGTTCATCCCCCAGTGGGTGTCAGCAACCGGTTGCTGTGCTCGCGTTGGCCATCACCTGCGCCGCCGCGGAGACGCTATGTCGGTGGTTACCAGGATGGCGGATACGCCACCGCACGACTTCGCTCCCGGGACCGGCTGAACCGGTACATTCAGTGGCGAGTGGGACGTCCCAGTTGGAAGGCTGTGTAGTGGGTTTGGGATGGCGGTTGGCTGTAGTAGGTTCTGCGGCATTGGTCGTGGTGGCGTATCCGGTTTTCTCGTCCTCGTCGAGGAGCGATTCGCCGAACGATGCCACAGCGATGTTGCAGGCCCGTATTGACGCACTCAAACCGGGGGATACGCTCACCCTGGACCCGGGAATCTACCGTCATAGCGGTGTGATCAAGGTAAATGTGCCGGGTGTTCGCGTCGATGGTGGCGGTGCCACCCTTCAAGCCACCAACGATTCAACGTCAGCTGTGCAGATCGTCGCCAACGACGTCGAGTTAACCAACATTCGATTGACCGCGCCTACTGATGGTCAGCGGCGCGACCAACTAGATCAGCACAAGCTGGTGATTTCTGGCCAGCACGACACGGTCTCACACGTGACTATCGTCGGTTCAGCAGCGGCAGGAATTTTCGTCACCGGCGCCCAGAACTTCACCCTCCGCGATATCAGCGTCAGCGGCACTAGGGCTGATGGCGTGCACATCACGGGTGGATCGGCCAACGGTGTGGTAGACGATCTGCGCTCTGATGCCACCGGTGATGACGCGCTGGCGGTCGTGTCGTACGCCAGCGACCCTGGTCCTAGCCACGACATTTCGGCGTCACGGATATCGGTGGCCAGTACCCGCTGGGGGCGTGGAATATCGGTTGTAGGTGGCGACAATGTGACCGTGCGAGGTTTCTCAGTGGCGAATACCAGCGCAGCTGGAGTATCGGTCGTGACTGAGGGCAGCCCCTGGTTCAGTCGCGCCGTGGACCATGTCGAAATTTCCGATGGCACCATCACCGGTGCCAATACGGATCCCACCGTCGTTCACGGCGCAATTCTGTTGTCAGCGGCCAACGTTGGTACCAGCGTCAGCAACGTATCGATATCGAACGTGGGGATATCGGCTACGACGCCCACTGCGGAGCGTGAAGTCGCCATCCTCGCGGAGGGCGGCACCCTGAACAATGTTGCGGTGACAGGGATTCGGTTGGACAATTCCGCGCTTTCGCCGCTAGCGACGAATGCGCCACCGAGTAGCTTCAGGGTCACCGGGTGGACCGCGAAGGGCGAACCCATCGCGGTGAGCTAGCGCAGACCAGATTCCCCACCGCATCGGCAATGGATGCTCTCGAAAACCTAGTGGGCAGAACTACGCAGTGAGTGGACCGCCCGAAGTTCCGCCCGCGCGCGGTGGGGTTGACAGGGTCTACGCGTGGCCATCCCATCGTTCTGTGTTGTCGAAGCTCGAGCTGGTCCTGGCACAGCTACTAGATCGACTATTGCCATGAATAGGGTTGTGGATGGCCACCCAGTGCTCAGCTTCCTGCTTGTAGATATCTGAGCGATCACGTCTTGTCCTGCGAGTTCGGTTCAGATAGTCGGACTTTGACGTGCTTGCAATAGCAGAACATGCTAGCTTCAGTAAGTGGTGTGGGCAACGCTTGAGAAATGACTGCCCGGCTGGCCAAGTGGTTAGCTATGAAAGTCGTAGCAAAGCATTGTTTTCTATGTCGACACTACTGACTGACGAGCGGTGGCGAATGCTTCGCATGGGGGCGACTATGGTCGAGGTGCCTCGGGCGCTGCAACGGTTTGCTGTTCCTGAACGTGCCCGACGGAACGCGGGCAGTATCGATGACGTGTAAGGAGAAAACGGCGGGCATGCGTGCTTTTGCTTGGAAATTGGGCGGGTGTATGGATTGACCAGCCAGCTGGAAAAAGACAAATCAGCCAAAGCACTTCGGTTGTGGTGGCTATCGCCGATCGCCGCGTCGATATTTGTCGCTCTCGCTTCGATGGTGCCGACCGCGCTTACGGCGGATTCACAATTTCGCAGCTTGTGGAAGACGCCGAAATGGATCACTACTGACACGTTGCTGTTGTTCGCCTGCGGTGTGTTGGCAATGTCTTTCGGCGTGTTGCTCGCGGGTGCTGTGGTCCGCCCGAAGCGGCACTATGCCTTGCCCTGGCCGAATCTCAGCGATCACGCCCTTACGGTGTTGCGCCGAGCGAGTACCGTGCTCACTCTCGCCACGGTTGTTGGTTATGGCGGCTTTATCTTCCTTATCGCGAGGGCGGGTCTGACGCCGGCCAGTCTGATTGCCGGAACGAGCGATGATGGAGCCGACCTAAAGGAACGCATCGGCACCATCCCGGGTGTCACCACGCTAACGCAGCTCGGCATCGCTGCCGTGGTGGTTTCGGCAGTGCTACTGGCCCGCGAATTCACACGTTCCGAGCTGGCCAAGATGTTGATCGTCATTGGCCTAGCCGTTCCGCGCGCGTACATCTACTCCGAGCGTCTCGCCTTGTTGGAATTGTTGATACCTGCCGGTGTCGTCGCTGCGGCGAAGTTGTCGACCGGGTCTCGTGCGCGTCGGCGCATTTCTCAGGTAATACCGGTAGTCGGCCTTGTATCTATTGTGCCGATATTTGCTACGTTTGAATATTTCCGTTCGTGGAATTTCTACCGGCTGCACGGGGAAACGTCGTTCACAAACTTCGCTATGGGGCGGTTCGCGGGGTACTACACGACAGCTTTGAACAACGGTCAGCTCATCATCGACCATTTGAGGTGGCCCGGTAGGTGGCCGTTCGACACCCTTGAGTTCTTCTGGAGCGCACCCGGCATTTCCAACGTCGGCCTTTACGAGCATCTCAGTGGTTATGAGCGTCTCAGTGGACACGCCAGGCCGTATTCGAATGTCAGTGATCTAACACCCTTTGCGGAAATGCTGAAACAGTATGCAAATCCCGAATTCAACAATCCAAGTGGATACGCTGGTCCGTTTGTGGATTATGGCCGATTCGGCGGCCTGGTGTTCCTGTTGTTGATCGGGTTCTTGATCGGGCTCGCGTATAGAGGGTTCTGCAATGCACAACTCTGGGGCGTGTTGCTGTACCCAGTCATCTTCACTGGCGTTGTCGAGATGCCGCGTTACATCTACTGGGTGCAGGGCCGAGTCACTTATGCGTGGCTCGCGATTTTGATAATTGTCGTAGTGGTAGCCCGATCTCGCCGAGCGTCGAGTGGAAGTCAGCGCGCGTTAAGCCGAAATTAAAATAGTGCAGCAGTTGCTGCTGTTGACAGCTTCTGCGATGACCGCGGTAGCCAATACGATCTTCGTTTCGCTTCTGGTACCTCGATTGGCTTGTCGTCGAAGATCGCTCGATGATCGATTCACGCTGGAAACACTGTCAAATCCACGGTCCCGTCCGCCGTCGGGTCGTCGTTCGTCGGGGCAGACTTGGTTGCGACACCAATTCGCGAATTGCTCGCACTATGTGAAGATGGGGCCGAGGAGCCTCGTCAAGCTCGTTGCGAGCTGTGAGCCATTCGCCGATCGACAGCGCTGCGACTCCGCACGATGAACTGATGGCCAATAGCATCGGGCCGCCGAAGACAGCGGCCCCGACGGAGCAAGGCACGGCCACAGCGAGAACTATCAATGCGGTGCGGGAAACTGCTTTGATTTTTCCGCACACTATGAGTAACGAGATGTCGACGCCGAATGCGGCCTGAAAAAGGCCACCAGCGGCGAGCGTTACCAGCAGTACATGGGCGTCACGCATTGTCGGTCCGTATGCGAATTCAAGCGCTACGCCTCCGACTATCGCGAGGGCCCCGACGATTATCACAGTTATCGCGACGTTGACCGTGGCCAGGTTCGACAGCAGTCGTACAACCTCATGTTTGCGTCCGGCGGCCCATAGCCGTGCAGCCGGTGGCGTCACCGCCAGCGCGGCCAGGCTTTCTAGGATCGTCACCTGCATCGCAATGGTTGCTGCCGCGCTGTAGTGCGTAGCGGTGACCGGGCTGAAAACAGCGTTGGCGAGCCAGATCGTGCCGGACACGAGTGCGAACGCGGTCAGGTCGAGGCTGAATAGCCGAGCTCCGGTTTCGATCGCTCTACGCACGGCGACCAGCCCGCGAGATGCTGACATGGTGACGTTGGTGCGAGCTGCCCACAGGGCGACGACGAGCTGCGTCGTGGCGACCGCAGCATAGGTGCCGAGCAACGTGACGAGAGTGGGACGTTCGGCGGTGACGGCAACCAACCCGACCACCGGCACCACCATGATGCTACGGATGTAGTGCATCGTAAGTACTGAGGCTCGGACACGTCCGACTGCCGCGAAAATATCGCTGAGCATCATCCGGACGGTTTCGACCGTAATCGTCAGTGTCGTCAGGCCGAAGCACCACAAGAAATTCTTGTGGCCAATCAGGCCCACTGTGGCACATAGCGCGATTACAGGCGCTGACAGGATTGTCAGGAAAATCGCGGCACGAAGATGTGTTCCGGCGATGACTCGGCGATTGTGCGGATCGGGCTCAGAAGGGATGAGCCTGATCACGTTGGGGCCGAGCCCAAGCCGGCCGACGACCGAACCGATGGAGAGGGCAGCGAGCACTGCGAAGAAGGCTGCAGTGTCCAACGGGTTCAGCGTGCGCACCACGATGACTGTGAGCAGAAAAGTCGACACCATTCCTGCCGCAGCCGCACCGACGCGAAGTGTAAAGCTATGGCGCAACTCTCGCTTGGCGTCGGCATCCTCGCTGGACACTAGTGCGTCCGTCGCTGGTCGGAAGGCGGCGCGGCGTCGCCTAACCAGCGCGCTCCGCGGGATTGGCACATGATTGCTCCAAGTCGTCGAATCGGGTACATCGTATGGGGTGTATCCCCGGTCCGCGCAAACTGCGTTGTGTTTGCTATGGGTCTCTGTGGGTTGTCGGGGGGGACATCGCACTGGCGCCCCCGCCCAACAAGTCAGTGACCGTCGCGGCGTCACGCCCGTCGCGGGGGCCCGGAGCGGCGGACCCTCGGAGAAAATCGGCGACGATCTTTCGAAGCTCGATGAAGACGCTTTGGTGAAATGCGGCGTGATCTCCGACGTCGACCGGTATGAGCTGGGGCGGCGCAGCCGATGCGCGAAGGCGATCGAGAGCCTCTGCGCCACGATTTGCAAGGAACAATTCAGTGTCTGCCGGGCACAGCACAATCGTGGCGGACGTTCCTTGCTGAGCCAGCGGCTTGAGGAGGACTTCGGGCGCTTGGGCCACGCCCATCCGGCCCAGCTGCCGCCACGCAAACGCGGGTAGATATTTCTGCGCTACGCGTCGCAAACGTGCCCGCCGCGATTGTTCCCAGTCGGTGACGTCGAGATCACCCGGCTTGATCTGAATGCCCATGGCTTTCTCGATGCGTAGTGACCAAAGCAACTCGTTGACGAGAACAACGGAGTCCGCGCGCACCTCTCTAGCTGCGCATGCGGCATACCACCCGCCAGAGCAGGGGCCTGCGAACTGCAGTCGGGATGCACCGAGAGCAGCGTGCCGCGCCGCCGCTTTTGCGTCTTCGATTCCTTGATTGGAGTAGACGAAGATGGACCCGTCGCGGTTGGCCGGACCAGATTCGCCGGCTCCTTGGCGGTCCCACCGCAATGCATCGCCCCCGTGCAGCGCGCTCGTTCGGGACAGGTCCACCCATTCACGATTGGGGCCATGATGCGAATTGTTGGCGTTCGTGAAGAACATCACCGTCGGACGCGAAGCCTCGATACCTGCGGGGATGGGCATCGAACGGATGGCGAACATAGACTGCGGCCCGATCCGTTCGACTCGCTCTACGACGAACTGGCCGTTGTCCACAGCGACTCGAGCAGTGTCTGTGACTGAGGGTGACACCGTATGTCGCTGCATCGGCACCCGCTTGTCAATCCATTCGACAGTGCAATCGACGGCGTCCAACGCGATCGGAGGCAGTAGTCGTGTCGGCTGTGCACATTCGGAAAGTCCATCGATAACTACGAGGTCGGTTGCTGGAGAACCGGATAGCGACGTTACGCCGGGGTCTGTACCTTCGGTGCGGCTGATCACCAATCGTTGGACTCCGTGTGTTTCGACTGGCGGCTGCAACCGCAGCGAGCCAAAGTCCTTGGCCGCCTTGGCGGAAAGTCGCGCGCCGATCATTGACACGACACCTTCGGGAACGCGGTCCTCGCCGGTGGCCATCTTGAAGAAGGAAGTTTGCTCACGCAAGAAACGTCGTCCCGTTCCCATGGGGTCCCAGTAGACGACGCGTTTGACATCAGGCGAATGTTGCAGGACGGAATCCAGGATAAGTGCCCCGGCCCGCACCCCCACGCCTGAGATGTCGTCAATTCCCATTCCCCGCAGGTAGTCAGTGGCGTATCCGATGCTGGCCTGCCATTCACTAACCGAGTTCGAGCGGACCTGGCCGAATGACGAGTCGCCGCAACCTAGATAGTCAAAGCGTAGCGCCAAGATTCCGCGTTCTGCGAGTCCGTCTGCGAGTAGTCGGAGGGCGCGCAGACTATCGAAGTAGTCTTTGCCGAGCGATCCGCAGACCAACGCGGCGCCGCGCACTTCCCAATTCGCAGGCACATGCAGTACGCCGAAAAGCGGAGACTCAGCCGGGCCGAAATAGGTCGGACTGCTGGTTGCGGCGCTCGTGAGGCTCAACGTGCCGTTCTCCTGTTCGATGGTGTACGGGTGGCCCGATCGGAAGCTTCTGTGTTAGCTGAATTTGCGGACTCGTGACCAGATTACCGCTCTCGGCCGAACGCGCGACATGCTTCACGGGACTTGCCTGCTGACAGCGCTTTCAATGGCCAGTTGGACGAAACCCGCCGATGGGTAGGGGAATCTATCGGGTATGCCCAGGGGCTCCGAAGGCTGCCTCAACGAGTCATGCAAATGTTTGCTAAAATTTGCTGGCCGGGGTTCGCAATGGGCGAATCGTCGCGTAGAGTAGCGCGGGAGCGAAGCGCTGCGGGGAGATGGCGGTTTTGGCTCTGCCGTCAGGCGAAGTCGGCTGACGGGTGTACCACCCGAATTTGCACGCGACAACTTGGAGTCCCATGCGGAAGATTGCTAATAGCGTATTTGCCTGGCTGATTGCGCCGTTATGGCCGGTCACCGTGATTGGGCTGGTACTGGGTGCATTGGTCGGGGCGTATGCAACGCAGTCGAGTTCTCCGAGGCATATCGCCAGCGCGATCGTTCGAGTGCACGCGCCGGTTGACCCGAATCAGTTCGTCAGTGGCAATGCCCCTGCGGTCGACTTCCCAAGCTTTATGTCGGGTGAGATTGCTTATCTGGCTTCGCCGGCTTTTGCTGACGCAGTAGGGAAAGGCATGGGCAAGCCGTACCGAGTCAGTGTGACTGTGAGCCAGTTGGGGCAGTCTCCCCTCATTGCGATCAGCGCTGATGGTGTCACCTTCGATATTGCGCGCACAATCGTGGACACGGCAGTTCACGCGTATACCGAGGCGGTTCAACAACGAATCCAGAAACGCGATCAGGCAGCGGCCGACGCCATCTCCAGCGTCATCGATCGCATGCAGGCCGATCGGCAAGCCAATCCCGGTGAAGCTTCGTCTACGGCCCTAGATCAGCTTGAGATCCAGCTCCGGTCGATCCAGGTGGACAGTGGCCGTCCGGCAGTTGAGGTCGTGCAGGCGGCCCTCGAGACAGCGCCTCCCGCCGCCGCGCCGTTTTGGTCTCTTGGCCTCGTTGGTGGAGCTCTCTTGGGCGCGGTGGCGGCGTTGGCCGTTGCGCTTGCCTGGCGGGCTCGGATTGGACTGATCACGTCGCGGGCATCTCTTGTCGATGAATTCGAGTTTGTGATGAGCCCGGTGATTTACGTTCCCGGTGACGAGTCGGTTGGACGCGCCTTGTATGCCCAGCTGCGCTCTCCGCATTCGGGACGTGTGGTCGTCCTCGGGGCGACACACGTTTCGGGGTCGTCAGCAGTGGCACAGCTATTGGATGCCGCCGTAGGCGAGCGCGTGTCCGGCAAGGCCGTAGGTGTCCATCGGCAGCTGGAGGATCACGAGCGGTGTTCTGTCGTTGACGGGGGATCGGTGGACCGTACCGCCGAGCTGCCGGACGTCATCTCTGGTGCCAGTGAGGTGATTGTCGTGACTGCCATCGGACGGGATGTCGTTGATGCGACGCGGGTGGCCGTCAAATGCGCGACCAACCAGGGAATTCCGGTGTCGGTAGTTGGCACGCGCCGAGCATTGTTCAAGGTCGGGGACTGAACCAATGGTAGGGCCAGAAAGGCAAACAGAGCCGACGCTGTCCCTGGTGTGCAGCACTATTGGGCGCCCGGAAGCATTGGGCGTCCTTCTTGATTCGGTTGCAGCGTGTGATGGCTCCGAGCGCGTTGAGTTTGTCCTTGTTGATCAGAGCGTCGACAGGGCCTGTATGGACGTTCTGGCCAGGCACCCGTTGGGGCAGCAGGCTAGATCTGCCACCAGTCGAAGGGGACTTTCCGTCGGCCGCAACGTTGGTCTCACTCTGGCGTCAGGGCCAATCGTGGCGTTCCCCGACGACAATTGTTGGTATCCGCCGGAGACTTTCTCCCAGGCGCTGGACTTCTTAGATGAGCGTCCGGATCTGGCCGGCGTCTCCGGCATACAGGTGACGGCAGATCGGAATCCATCGATGCTGAGATGGCTGCAGGAACCAACCCTCATTACCCGATCCAACTTCATGCGGACCTCGATCTCGAGCACGTTGTTTTTGCGCCGCAGCGCATTGCCTTCTCGCACACCGTTCGGAGGAATTGTCAATACCTGTGGATCGGCTTGTTTCAGGCGACCTCCGT
>NZ_JMHT01000040.1 GCF_001905655.1 Mycobacterium sp. ST-F2 | reverse complement strand
GAGCAATGATCAGAACCTGTGGATGAGCCTCGGCGAGGCGGCGTAGGAAAGGGCGCACCTTCCCGAGGATGATCTGAATGTCGAAGGTCTGATCAAGAGCCGGCGTTGGCGCGCTGGTTCGGGAAGGTACGCCCATGCTCACGGTAGTTCACGATGCGGATTCATCCAACGAGGATGCTGGCTCGTCGCGGTCGTTGCTCGATGAGATTGTCCGCGACGGTGCCCGCCAGATGCTGGCCGCAGCGTTGCGGGCTGAGGTCGCCGCCTACATCGAGGCTCATGCCGGTGAGCTTGATGAGAACGGGCACCGGCTGGTGGTGCGCAATGGCTATCACCGCGAGCGCGAGGTGCTCACCGCGGCGGGCGCGGTGAGTGTGACCGCGCCGCGGGTCAATGACAAACGTGTTGACCCGGACACTGGTGAGCGGCAACGGTTTTCCTCGGCGATCCTGCCGGCGTGGGTGCGCAAGTCGCCGCAGATGACCGAGGTGTTGCCGTTGCTGTATCTGCATGGCTTGTCGACCAGTGATTTCGGTCCGGCGTTGGAGCAGTTCCTGGGCTCGGGTGCCGGCTTGTCGGCCACGACGATCACCCGACTCACCACGCAGTGGCAGGACGAGGCCAAGGCCTTCGAGGCCCGTGATCTGTCGGGCACCGACTACGTCTACCTGTGGGTCGACGGCATCCATCTCAAGGTGCGCCTGGAGCAGGAGAAGCTCTGTTTGCTGGTGATGATCGGTGTGCGCGCTGACGGCCGCAAGGAGCTGGTCGCGCTCACCGACGGGTACCGGGAGTCGGCCGAGTCGTGGGCTGATCTGTTGCGGTCGTGCCGACGTCGCGGGATGACCGCACCGGTGCTGGCCGTCGGCGATGGGGCCCTGGGGTTCTGGAAGGCCGTGCGTGAGGTGTTCCCGGCCACCGGCGAGCAGCGGTGCTGGTTTCACAAGCAGGCCAATGTTCTTGCCTGCCTGCCAAAGTCGGCTCATCCGGGGGCGATCGCGGCGATGCGGGAGATCTACAACGCCGAGGATATCGACCACGCGCAGGTGGCGATCAAGGCGTTCGAGGTGGACTACGGCGCCAAGTACCCCAAGGCGGTCGCCAAGATCGTCGATGACGCCGATGTGCTGCTGGAGTTCTATAAGTACCCGGCCGAGCACTGGGTCCATCTGCGCACTACCAACCCGATCGAATCAACGTTTGCCACGGTACGTTTGAGGACCAAGGTGACCAAGGGGCCGGGTTCACGCGTCGCCGGAATGGCCATGGCTTACAAGCTGATCGACGCCGCGCAAGCCCGCTGGCGAGCCGTCAACGCACCGCACCTGGTCGCTCTGGTCCGGGCCGGCGCGATCTTCCACAAAGGCAAACTGCTCGAGCGACCCACCGACATCACCCCGTCGGCGGACTCGGCACCGACCGAATCAACTGGAACGGAGGTCGCCTGAAACAAGCCGATCCACAGGTATTGACAATTCCTC
>NZ_JMHT01000004.1 GCF_001905655.1 Mycobacterium sp. ST-F2 | reverse complement strand
GGCTCTTCACAGATGAGGGTGTAGAGGTGGTTGGCGCGTCGTTGCCGGGATAGAGGTCGAGGTCTCTCGAAAATGAGGGTTCCTACACTCCTCATCCGAAAGACCTCGACGTGCCTGACGCTACCGGTCGGGCGGGCTTCGCCTGCGCTGACCTGACGACTTTCTGCCGCCTCGACGAACTTGGGCTGCAGGTGACCGGACAACGCCTTGAGCCCGGCCGTGCTGTGCTGGCGTGCCGGGTGACCGACGAGGACCGGTGGTGTCGTCGCTGCGGCGAAGAAGGCATCCCACGCGACAGCCTCACCCGTACTCTGGCCCATGAGCCGTTCGGGTGGCGCCCCACCACACTGCTGGTGACCATCCGTCGCTACCGGTGCGCCGGCTGCGCCCACGTGTGGCGACAAGACACCACCAGGATGGCCGAACCACGTGCCAAGCTGTCGCGGCGTGCTCTGCGGTGGGCGCTGGAAGCCATTGTCTGCCAGCATCTATCCGTGGCTCGCATCGCCGAAGCGCTCGCGGTGTCGTGGAACACCGCCAACAACGCGGTGCTGGCAGAAGGCCGACGGGTGCTGATCGCCGATCCGGCCCGTTTCGACGGCGTGGCGGTGATCGGCGTCGATGAGCACGTCTGGCGGCACACCCGTCGCGGTGACAGGTACGTCACCGTCATCATCGATCTCACCCCTGTGCGTGACGGGACCGGTCCGGCTCGGCTGCTCGACATGGTCGAGGGTCGCTCAAAAAAGGCGTTTCAGGACTGGTTGGCCGAGCGGCCGCAGGACTGGCGTGACGGCGTGGACGTTGTTGCTATGGATGGCTTCTCCGGGTTCAAGACCGCTACCGCCGAGGAACTGCCCGAGGCGGCGACGGTGATGGACCCTTTCCACGTGGTGCGCCTGGCTGGCAACGCCCTCGATGAGTGCCGCCGCCGGGTGCAGCTGGCGACATGTGGGCACCGCGGCCGCAAGTCCGACCCGCTCTACACCTGCCGACGCACCCTGCACACCGGTGCCGATCTGCTCACCGACCGCCAGCGCACCCGGCTGGCCGCCTTGTTCGCCGCCGACGCCCACGCAGAAGTCGAGGCCACCTGGCAGATGTATCAGCGCACCGTGGCCGCGTATCGTGAACCCGACCGCACGAAAGGCCGCACGATGATGGCGGCGCTGATCACCACGCTGAGCACCGGCGTTCCCAAGCCGCTGACCGAACTGATCACCCTGGGACGGACCCTGAAGAAGCGTGCCGCCGACGTGCTGGCCTACTTCGACCGCCCCGGCACCTCCAACGGGCCCACCGAAGCGATCAACGGCCGCCTCGAACACCTGCGCGGATCCGCGCTGGGCTTCCGCAACCTCACCAACTACATCGCCCGGTCACTGCTCGAGACCGGAGGCTTCCGAACTCAGCTCCTTGCACCTCGGCAGTGAAGAGTCCTCAACGCATATTCGACGCGGCCAGAGCGTCATTGGTCTCGGTCACCGAGAAACGATCGGGGTGCCAGCCTCGGGGCAGCCAGTCGCGCATCTCCTGCGCACCCAGCCCCATCGGTGTTGCCCGCGGGTCGTACCCGCCACGAACCCACGCAGCCAATTCCTCATAGCCGCCCAAGCCACCACAATCCTCCGGCGGGCAGGCCATCTTGCCCGCCAGGCACACCGGAGCCGAAGGTGGATCATCGAGAACGTCTTCGACCACCAGCACGTGCTCCCATCCGTCGCCGAAGTCGTAGTCATAGAACAACCGGTCGCCCTTACCGGAGACCACCTGATCCAGGCGCACACCGTCCTCGACGAGACCGTCGTCGCCTTCGCTGAGATCAAATCTGGTGACGAAGTAGGCACGGGTACGCCGGTCCGCCCCGACACCGAACTTATGCAGATGACCGTCCTGCCAGCCCATCGCAACCTGCAGCACGTCATGCAGCTCATCGAGCACGAGGTCACCCGGCAGGACCAGACGACGCCAGATCGGCGGCTTGGCGTACATCAGGTCGACCCGCACCCGGAAACCCCGCACACGCTCCGGCACAGCTCCCACCTCGGGTGTCGGTTCATCGAACACTCCCGCGAACAAATCCCGGCCAGCATCGGCCATCAGCTGTTGCAGCATCGACAGGTCCACACCACCCCCGGACACCGCGCTCTTCCTCTTACTCTTCCGCTTCTCCTCCGGCACACACCCAGCCAACCAGACACCCCAATCACAGGCCGACAGCAGCTGACCGTTCTACACCCTCAATCATGAAGAGCC
>NZ_JMHT01000039.1 GCF_001905655.1 Mycobacterium sp. ST-F2 | reverse complement strand
CGTGGGTCGCCGCCGCCCCGACGGTGCCGCCCCCCCCCGCCAGCCCGGCCAGTGCACCCGCAGCTCCGGCACCGGCAGCGCCCGCAGCTCCCGCACCGGCGGCCCCAGCGCCGTTGATGGCATACGCCGTGGCCATCGACGACCCGGGCCCCGGCTTCACGCCGACGGTGCGCGACGGTGCGACCGCACCGGCGCCGGCGTCAGGGATCGCGGCTGCTGCCGCCGCGGCCGCCGCAGCTGCCGCCACCGAACGGCGCCGCGCCCGCCGTCGTCGCGCGGCCAAGGAGCGCGGCGTCCGCGACGAGTACATGGACATGAACTCGGAGGTCGATCCGGATTTCGGGGACGACGCTGAGGCAGACCGGGCACCGCGGACCGAGGTGCTTTCGTCGGCCCGGGGCGCCGGACCGATCGGCTTCACCGGCACGGTGACCCGCCAGGAGCAGCAGGCGACCGGCCTGAACCGCCTGTCCGGCAACGGTTTCGGGAGCGGCGTCACCGAACCCATGCTGCCCGGTAGCTGGGGCAGGGAAGGCGGTGCCGACCGCTGAACCAGCCAGCTGAACCAAAAGGCTTGACCACCAACAGAAATCCGGACGAACCCCGAGAGGAATCACAATGAGCATGCTCGACGCACACATCCCCCAGCTGGTCGCCTCCGAGTCGGCCTTTTCGGCCAAGGCCGCGCTGATGCGCAGCACCATCGCCCAGGCGGAACAGGCCGCGCAGTCGGCCCAGGGCTTCCACCAGGGTGACTCGGCCGTCGCGTTCCAGGCCGCACACGTCCGCTTCATGGAGGTTGCCGCCAAGGTCAACGGTCTGCTCGACATCGCACAGGCCAACCTGGGCGACGCTGCCGGTACCTACGTCGCGCAGGACACCGCCGCGGCCGGCACGTACACCTCCGTCTAACCGGCGCCGTTCACTTCGAATAGAGGAGACCCCATGTCCCAGATCATGTACAACTACCCGGCGATGCTGGCCCACGCCGGTGAGATGACCGCCTACGCCGGTGCCCTGCACGCCGTCGGCCTCGACATTGCCAGCGAACAGGCGGCCCTGGCCGGCGCCTGGCAGGGTGACACCGGAACCAGCTACCAGGCGTGGCAGGCCCAGTGGAACACCGCGATGGCGGAGCTCGTGCAGGCCTACCGGGCGATGGCGACCACCCACGAGACCAACACGCTGTCGATGAGTGCCCGCGACAGCGCCGAAGGCGCCAAGTGGGTTTAGGTCGTGCGACTTCGGCGTGTTCCGGGGCATCGGGTGCCCCAGAACACGCCGAAAACCCGGTCTCCGCGGTCGAACTCACCGCGGAGCAAGCCTGGTTCCTCGCGGATCGCCTTGGCGCCGGGAGCTTTCCGTGGGTGCTGGCCATCACCCAGCCCTACAGCGAGCCCTCCGCGAAGGCGCACTTCGATGCGGACCAGGTCACCGCGCTGACGCGGATGGGGGTGCTGTCTGCCGACAGCGCCGTGCATCCCGCTGTCGCGCAGTGGATTCGGGCGGTGTGCCGGCCACGGCGCTGGCTCGAACTGCGGTGGGTGTCCGGGTCCGGCGCCATGCTGCGCGGCATTCTCGCGCGCAGCGGCGACACGACCGTGACGGCGCTGCGCAGCGAGCACCTGATGACCTGCACCGAGCTGGCCGTCGCGTCCCCGGACGCACTGGTGCCGGTGCTCACCGCGGGATTGTCCGGCCGCGCGGCGGCCCGGTTCGACGAATTCGCCATGCCTGCCCACATCGGTGCCAAGGCCGACGAACGTCTGCGCCGCGGAGAATCGCTGGACGACGTCATGGACCACCTCGGCATCCCCGCGTCCGCGCACCCCGTCGTGCGGGCCGCGTTCGCGCCCGGCCGCAGCTACGTGGAGATCGTCGCGGGCGACCACCGCGACGGCCACCGCGTCACCACCGATATCGGCGTCAGCATCGTCGACACCACCGCGGGCCGCGTCGTCGTCGCCCCGGTGAAAGCGGCTGACGGCACCTGGATTTCAACTTTCACGCCGGGTACCGACCTTGCTATCACCGCTGCCGTGCAGCGCCTGACCGCAACCCTGCCCGACGGTCCCTGGTTCCCGACGGCGAACCTGACCCGAGACTTCGAGACCTCGACTGGAGAACGGAAAGAACATGTCCCCCAACACGTCTGGTAGTACCGCGATGCCGATTGTGCGGGTCGCGGTGCTCGCCGCGGGCGACGAGCCGGGTGGCCGCGGGCGACTCACCGACGTCGCACTGCCGGCTGGTCTGCCGCTGCGCGAGATCGTGCCCGCCGTGCGGCGCATCATCGCAGCCGATGCGGCCGCGGGCGCCGAGCTGTCACTCGCCCCGCTGGGCGGTGCCGCGTACAGCCTCGACGCGACGCTGGACACCGTCGGTGTGGTCGACGGTGATCTGCTCGCCCTGCAGCCGGTGCCCGCCGGTCCGCCGGCGCCGCGCATCGTCGAGGACATCGCCGATGCGGCCGCCATCTTCTCTGCCGCTCGCGAGAACCCCTGGGGCAATGCGCATATCCGTCGTTTCGCGGCATGGGCCGTCGTCGCACTGACGGTGCTGGCCACCGCGCTGGCGACGGTGGTCCGGGTGCGCACCGGGCAGCCGGCCGGCCTGTTCACCGTCGTCGGCGTGGCGGTGCTGACCGTCGCGGCCGCCCTGCTGACCCGTAGGTCGCCGCGCTTCGCGACGGCCCTGAGCCTGGCGGCCCTGCTACCGGTCGGCGCAGCCTTCGCCCTGGCGGTCCCCGGCCCGTCCGGTGCAGCCGGGCTGCTGCTCGGTGCGGCGGCGGTCGCCGCCTGGTCGATCGTCGGCATCACCGTCGGGGGGCAGGCCATCGCGGCCTTCACCGCCACGACCGTCGTCGGCATTGCCGGCGTGATCGTCGGTGGCGTCGCCTCGGTCTGGCAGCTGGGCAACTCCGTGATCGGTGCTGTGCTGATCGTTTTCGCGCTGCTGGTCATGGTGCAGGCCGCGCAACTGTCCACCGTCTGGGCCCGGTTCCCGGTGCCCAACATCCCGGCGCCGGGCGACCCGACGCCGTCGGCCCTGCCGCGGTCGGTGCTGGCTGATCTGCCGCGCCGGGTCCGGGTGTGCGACGCGCACCAGACCGGCTTCCTCGCCGGTGCCGTACTGACCATGACGGCCGGTTCTGTGGTCCTGGTGGCGGGGACGCACCCGTCGCCGTGGGCCTGGTATGTGGTGGGGGCCGCCGCTCTGGCGACGGCGCTGCGGGCCCGCATCTGGGACTCGGTGCCGTGCAAGGTGTGGCTGCTGAGCCAGCCGTATCTGTTTGCGGCCGTGCTGCTTACGCTGTTCGCCGCCGGTGGGCACTACGCCAACGCGTGGTGGTCGCTCGGCGTGCTCGCGGTGCTCGTCGCGGTCGGCGTCGTGGCTGCGCTGAACCCCCAGATGGCCGACCCGCAGACCTACTCGCTGCCGATGCGTCGCCTGGTCGGCTTCGCGGCGACGGCGTTGGACGCCTCACTGATCCCGGTGCTGGCCCACCTGGTGGGTCTGTTCGCCTGGGTCATCAACCGGTGATGGTGGCCCTCCGGCGCGGAATATCGCTCCTGACAATCGCTTTCGCCGCGTCAGTCACGGTCCTGCCGACGGCTGGTGCTGTGGTGCCGCCGCATGTCGACGAGCACGCGGCGCCGCCCTCGGGCAGCGTCGGCCCCGTCGCGCCCATGGGGCAGCGGGGCGCGTGCGTCACCGCCGGTGTGCTGCCCGGGACCGATCCGGGCGCACCGGGTCCGGGGCACACCCTGCTCAACGTGCCGGGTGCCTGGGCCTACAGCCGTGGTGACGGGCAGACGGTCGCGGTCATCGACACCGGCGTGCATCCCGGTCCGCGGCTGCCGAACGTGCAGGCCGGTGGCGACTACGTGGAAAGCACTGACGGACTTACTGATTGCGACGGCCACGGCACCCTGGTGGCCGGGCTGATCGCGGGGCAACCGGGTGCCGACGGATTCTCCGGTGTCGCGCCGGGCTCCCGAATCCTCGCGATCCGCCAGACCTCGGAGCGCTACGCCCCGCGCGGCAATGGGGGAGATCCGGCCGCGGCGCACGCCACCATCGAGGTCGCGACGTTGGCCCGCGCCGTCGTGCGCGCTGCCGACCTCGGCGCCAAGGTCATCGCCATCACGGCGGTGACCTGCCTGCCCGCCGACCGGCCCGTCGATCAGACCGAACTGGGTGCGGCTCTGAAATACGCTGCACAGGAGAAGGATGCGGTGATCGTCGCCGCCGCCGGCAACGACCGGGCCGGCCTCGCCGGCGGCCCGTCATGCGAGGCGAACCCCTTGGACAATCCTGGTAACAACGCGGACCCGCGCAACTGGGCCGGCGTGAAATCGGTGTCGATCCCGTCGTGGTGGCAGCCGTACGTGCTGTCGGTGGGGTCGCTGGACGCCGCCGGACAGCCGTCGGACTTCACGACGCCCGGCCCGTGGGTCGGCATCGCGGCACCGGGTGAGAACGTCGCGTCGACGGGCGCGAACGGCCTGGCCAACGCGCTGCCCAACGAGCGGGGCGACCTGTTCCCGCTGCGCAGCAGCAGCTACGCCGCGGCCTACGTCGCCGGTGTTGCGGCCTTGGTGCGCAGTCGATTTCCCGCACTGAACGCGACTGACGTGACGCACCGGCTCACGGCCACCGCGCACGGTGCTGCGCGCATGCCGTCGAACCTGGTGGGCGCCGGCGTCGTCGACCCGGTCGCCGCCCTGACCTGGGACCTGCCCGCGACGGGTGGGGCGCCGAAAGCGGTGTCCGTCGCCCTGCCGCCGGAACCGGCCCCGAAGGACACCATGCCCCGGACCATCGCGTTCACCGGAGTGGCGGTGCTGGCGGTCGCCGCACTGATCGCCCTGTTCGCGTACCGAAGAAAGGACGGTGCCCGATGACGGCCCGAATCACGTTGGCATTGCTGGTGATCGTCCCCGCGGCCATGACCTACCCGTGGCACACCACGCCGCAGAAGTGGATCCTGGGCATCGCGGTCGCTGTGGTGCTGCTGGTATTCGCCTGGTGGCGTGGGTTGTTCCTGACCACCATGGTGGCCCGCCGAGTCGCGGTATGGCGCCGGAACCGGCGGGGTGCGGCGGCGCCGACGGCGGGCCAGGTCACAGTGGTGCTGGAAGCCGATGAATTGCCTTACCACGCACTGCCTCTCGTTGCCTCCTACGTGGACCGCTACGGCGTGCAATGCGAGTCGGTGCGGGTCACCGAATGTCAGCTCGACGGCACGCGCAGCGCATGGGTCAGCGTGACAGTGGCTGCGGCATCGAATCTTGCTGCGCTGCAGGCACGGTCGTCAGACCTGCCCCTGGCGGACACCGCGGAGAAGGTGGCCCGACGGCTGGCCGATCAGTTGCGCGAGGCGGGAGTGCCGGTCACGGTCACCAAGGCGGCACCCGCTCCCATGGCAACCGACGCCTGTGAGTCGTGGCGTGCGGTCCGGGACGGGGACGGCTACCTGACCGCGTACGGATTGCCCACCGATCAGCGGCTGCCCGACTGCCTGGCCGAGCTGGCCTCCACGACCGAACTGTGGACGGTGCTCGAGTTCGCGCCCGGCGCAACTATTTCCGCGGCCTGTGCAGTCCGCACGGCCAACGCTCCCGCCGCAGCGGCTGTCGCGGGCCTGGCGCGTGAGCCGGGCCGGCAGGGCCCGCTGCTCGCGGCGATGGCCCCGGCGTCGGCGGGCGGTCTCGGAACACGTGCGGGCACGTTGACCGCCGCGCTCCTGGCGGAGCTGTCCGGGCTCGGCGCCGGCACCGCCGTTGAGCCTGCGGCTACGGCGTAAAAGGCCGCGTGGCGAAGGCCCTCAGCGCAGGGTCAACGGGCAGAACCCGCCCGGGCAAGCGGATAGTCGCCGCTGTCGAACATGAACGGGCTCATGAACTTGGTCATGCGCCGCAAGTAGTCGGGCTGGCTGACGTGCAGGATGTGGTTGCCCGGGAACCAGTGGAACGCGCAGCGATCCCAATGCTCCCAAAGCAATTCGGCCTGCTGCGGCGGTGCCAGGCGGTCACCCAGCCCCGCGATGATCAGCCGGCGATCCCGCGGTACCAGCGGCGCGTAGTTCAGCGGTGAGTGGTACCGGCCCGCCGCCGAGACCAGATCCTCATCGGTGTGCGCCAACCGGTTGCCCAGTTTGACGAGCAGATTGGCCGGGAACCATTCGTCGACCGTCCGGTCCGGTGTCACCACCGGAACATTCGGGATCACCGCCTGGATGCGGTCGTCCACAGAGGCGATGAGTGCTGAGGTGTAGCCGCCCAACGACATCCCGGTGAGCGCAATGCGATCGACGCCCGTGTGCTCCAGATGGTCGAGCACGGAACGGAAGTCGTGCACCGCCTGTGCCATGGCCTCGGCGAAGCCGGGGACGCCGTCCATGAAGAAGCCGTAGCCGCTGTACGGAGAGCCCTTCTCAGCCCGCGGCCCGTGGAACGGCAGGGTGTACAGCAGCACGTCGTATCCGGACCGGAAGAACCACGGCAGCGAGAAGAACAGGCCGTTGAACAGGTACGGCGAGCCCATGAAGCCGTGGATCACACACAGCGTCGGGTGTGGTCCGTCGGCGTGCTGCCAATGCTGAGCGTGTACCACGTTGTTGCGCGTGTAGCCGCGGCGCCGTTCGCGGATGCCCGGGTAGGTGGCCTCGAAGCTGCTCTGGAATGAGATGTTCCGGACGCGGCCGCGGGCGACCCACTGCGCCACGGGAGCAGCGGCACGGCTGACCACTCGCGGCAGTTCGGTCGGGGCCGGGAAGCATTGCCGGGGGTCCCTGGTCGCCGCGAGTTCGGCATAGAACCGCAGGGCCTCGGGGTCGTCGTCGGTACGCCCTCGCACCACCGAGGCCGCCATGCGGGGAAGCATGCCTGCGCCGATCACGGACGCCAGTGCCGTGCGAAGCCCCAGGTCGGCCACGGCGGACGAGTCGACGATCAGCCTCTGCTGCCAGGTGAGGTCGGCGCGGCGTGGCAAACCTCGCGCGGTGGCGTCCGCACCCGGTACATCAGGAACCGGGACGGGTGGGTTGAACGCGTCGCCTTGCGGACTGGTCACGTTCGGATGCTAGCCCCGGCTATCGGCTTCCGTCAGCTGATCGTTAAATCGAACACCCTGGCGGCGTTGTGGTACAGCACTTTTCGCATCCAGTCGTCGTCGGGTGCGACCTTGGTGAGCACATCGATGGACTCGGCGTACGGGTACGGGATGTTCGGGAAATCGCTGCCGAACAGAATACGGTCGCCAAGCTCTCCCAGCCGAGGTAGCTCATCCGGGGGAAACGGCATCGTTTCCTCTATGAACGGGGTGAACGCCATGGTGGTGTCGAGGCACAGGCCCGCGAATTGTTCACAGAGGTCCATGAATTCGCTGTACTCGGGCATGCCCATGTGCGCGATGATCAGCTTGAGGCTCGGGTGCCGGCCCAGCACGGTGCGGACCTGGTCGGGGCCGGTATGGGTACCGGGCGCCGGACCGGAACCGCAGTGGATGATCACCGGGACGCCGGCGTCGGCGATGGTGCCCCACACGTCGTCGAGCAGCGGATCGGCCGGGTTGTAGTCCCCGACCTGCACGTGCGCCTTGAAGACCCGGGTGCCGCCGGCGATGGCGTCGGCGACATAAGCGGGTGCGTCGGGCTCGGGGTAGAAGGTCGCGGTGGACAGGCAGTCGGGCGTCTCGGCGGCGAACTGGGCGGCCCATTGATTCAGCCAGGACGCCATGTCGGGCTTGTGCGGGTACACCAGCGAGGTGAACGCCCGTACCCCGAAACCGCGCAGCGTCTGCAGCCGGTGCTGCTCCTCGGTGCGGTACCCTGATCGGCCAGACGCGTCCGGTGAGCGGCCCGGCGCTGTCGAAGTACTTCCACACCTTGTCCATCACGGACTTGGGCATGAAATGGGTGTGCACGTCGATCAGGCCCGGAAGGCCCAGCGACTGCCAGATTTCGCGTACTGACTCGTCCATCACCTACCAGAATGGCAGGCACCCGGCAGCGCGCGGCGGCAGGATGGGGATGTGTGGAACCCGGACACCTATCTCGCCTTCGCTGACCACCGCGGCCGGCCTTTCTACGACCTGCTGGCGCGCGTCGGTGCCGAGGCGCCGCGGCGCATCGCCGACGTGGGCTGCGGGCCGGGAAACCTGACCGCGACGCTGTCGCAGCGGTGGCCCGACGCGACGATCGAGGCGGTCGACAACTCACCCGAGATGGTGGCAGCGGCCCGCGCCCGCGGCGTCGACGCCCGCGTGGTCGCCGCGGCGGACTGGTCGCCCGCGCCGGACACCGATGTGATGGTGAGCAATGCTGTGCTGCAATGGGTTCCGGAACACCGCGAGCTGCTGCGGCGATGGGTGACGCAATTACCGGAAGGCGCGTGGCTGGCGTTCCAGGTGCCCGGGAATTTCGACTCGCCGTCGCATCAGGCGGTGCGGGAAGTGGCCGCCCGCCCGGAGTTCGCCGACGCCCTGGCCGATATCCGGTTCCGGGAGACGAACGTCGTTGATGACCCCGCCGGTTACGCGGCGCTGCTGACGGCCGCGGGCTGCACCGTCGACGCCTGGGAAACCACTTACCTGCACCAATTGACCGGCGAAACCCCGGTACTGGACTGGATCACGGGTACCGCGCTGACCGACGTCCGCTCCCGGCTCACCGACGATGCCTGGGAGCAGTACCGGCGCGAGATCATCCCGCTGCTGGCGCAGGCATACCCGCCCCAGCCCGACGGCACCACGTTCTTCCCGTTCCGCCGGATTTTCGTGGTCGCCCAGACGTGACTCAGTGAATCTGCTGGTACTGGTGCTGGATCGGGGTGCCGGGCAGGGGAGCGTTGTTCTGGTGCGCGAACATCTGGTGCACTGAGCTCGAGGTGGTGGACGGCGCCGCGTGGGCGGACGTGGCCAGGCCGATCGCGATCAGTCCGGGTGCGACGGTCAGACCGATGACGATGATGAAGTAGCTGACCCAACGCGTGACGATGCTCATTTGAATTCCCCTGCTGCTGTGGGCTTTTGATGTCGTGTCCGGAGTGATCCGGCGTTGACTCAAGAGTCCCGCACCAGGGCCCGGCTGTCTGTCCGCCAGCCGGGCCCTCAGCAGGATGAATTCACTGTCCCCCGATTGGGGGACGCCGACACGGGGATTTTGTGCACGTTTTTCCGCGCCGACCGCGAAAGAACGTGCACAAATCCCTGGTCAGCGCAGGGCGTTGAGCGCCCCCAGCACCTGTGCCACCAGCTTGTCGATGTCGGCGCCGGTGGTGTCGACCACCAAATCCGGGTTCTCCGGCGGCTCGTACGGGGCGTCCACACCGGTCAGCCCGCGCAGCTCACCGGCCTTGGCCCGGGCGTACAGGCCCTTGGGATCGCGCTTCTCGCACTCGCTGCGCGGGGTGGACACGTAGACCTCGATGAACGGCAGCTTGGCGACGGTGCTGAGTTCACGCGCGGTGTCGCGGTCGGACTTGAGTGGCGACACCAGCGACGCCAGCGCCACCACGCCCGAATCGGCCAACAGCCGGGCCAGGTGGCCCACGCGGCGGATGTTCTCGGCCCGGTCGCCCGCGGAGAATCCGAGGTCGTCGGACAGGCCGTGCCGGATGTTGTCGCCGTCGAGCAGGTAGGCCACCTGCCCGGTCTCGACCAGGGCCCGTTCGACCGCCACGGCCAGCGTCGACTTGCCCGAGGCCGGCAGCCCGGTGAACCAGATGGTCGCGCCCCGCTGGCCGGTGCGGGCCCAGCGGTAGGAGCGATCCAATGACGAATGGTGCCAACGGATATCGCTGCGGGAGTGAGTGCCGAGCTTGACCTCGCGGGGCTCGGTGATGGTGCCGGCGCCGACGGTGTCGTTGGACGTCTCGTCGATCAGGATGAAGGCGCCGCTCTCCCGGTTGTCGCGGTACGGGTCGGCGATGACGGTCGAACTGGTCCGCAGTGTGACGGCGCCGATGTCGTTGAGTACCAACTCCACCGGCTGATCGATGTCGTCGAGCGTCTCGGGATCGAGCCGCGTGTGCAGCGCCTGCACCGTGGCGCGGACCGTGCGGGTGCCCTGCTTGAGCGCCAGCCGGTCACCGGCCCGCAGCGGGGTCTCGGCGAACCAGCACACCGTCGCGTCGAGTTCGCGGGCCAGCACCGGGATCGAGGCGCCCTCGGCGCTGCTGACCAGGACGTCGCCGCGGCCGACGTCGATGTCGTCGGCAAGCTCGATCGAAACCGACAGTGGGGCAACGGCTGTGGTGCGGTCGTCGTCGAGGGTGTCCACGGCGGTGACGGTCGAGCTGGTGCCCGCAGGCAGGCTCAGCACGGTGTCGCCGACCTGCAGGGTGCCCGCGGTCAGCCGGCCGGTGTAGCGGCGCCGCTGCTGCGCGGTGGGCCGGGACACCCACTGGATGGGCAGCCGCAGCTTGGCCGGTTCTGGTTGTGGCGCACTGAGTTCGATGCCCTCGAGGTACTCCAGCAGCGTCGGCCCCTCGTACCACGGGGTGTTCTCCGAGCGGTGCACGACGTTGTCGCCGAGCTTGGCCGCCAACGGAATCACCGTCAGGTCCACCGCGCCGAGCCGCGCCGCGACCTGACCGAGTTCATCGTGCACCGCGTCGAACCGGGCCTGGTCGAAGTCGACCAGATCGATCTTGTTGACCGCGGCCACGAAGTGCTTGATACCCAACAGCTTTGCGATCCGCGCGTGGCGCAGGGTCTGGCGCAGCACGCCCGCCCGGGCGTCGACCAGCAGAATGGCCACGTGCGCGTTGGAGGCGCCGGTGAACATGTTGCGGGTGTAGCGCTCGTGGCCCGGCGTGTCGGCCAGGATGTAGCTACGGGCCTCGGTGGAGAAGAAGCGGTAGGCCACGTCGATGGTGATGCCCTGTTCGCGTTCGGCGCGCAGGCCGTCGGACAGGGCCGCCAGGTCGGCCACCCCGTCGTCGTCGGTGACGGCGTCCAGGTGGTCCAGGGGCAGGCTGTCAGTGTCGTGCAGCAGGCGGCCGATCAGGGTGCTCTTGCCGTCGTCGACTGAGCCCGCGGTGGCAATGCGCAGAAGTTGCCTGGTGCTCATCAGAAGTAGCCCTCTCGCTTACGGTCTTCCATCGCCGCCACCGACGTGCGGTCGTCGGCCCGGGTCTCGCCGCGTTCCGACACTGTGGCAGCGGAGATTTCGCCGATGACACTCTCGATGTCAACCGCTTTCGACCGGACCGCACCGGTGATGGTCAGGTCGCCGACGGTGCGGTAGCGCACCCACTCGACCGCCGCCGATTCGCCAGGACCAGGCTGGGTGTACTCGGACACCGCCAGCAGGATGCCGTCGCGCTCGAACACCTCGCGTTCGTGGGCGAAGTAGATCGACGGCAGCTCAAGGTTTTCCAGCTGGATGTAGCGCCAGATGTCCAGCTCGGTCCAGTTGGACAACGGGAACACCCGCACCTGTTCGCCCTTGCGGATCCGGCCGTTGTACAGCGACCACGGCTCGGGCCGCTGGGCACGTGGGTCCCACTGGCCGAACTCGTCGCGGAAGCTCAGGATGCGTTCCTTGGCGCGGGCACGTTCCTCGTCGCGGCGGGCGCCGCCGAACGCGGCGTCGAACCCACCGGCCTCCAAAGCGTCGAGCAGGGTGCGGGTCTGCTGCCGGTTGCGGGACGCGCCCGGGCCCGGATCAGCCACCCGGCCGGTGTCGATGCTCTCCTGCACCGACCCGACGAGCAGCTTTTGCCCGACCCCGGTGGTGCGGCGATCCCGGAAGTCGATGACCTCCGGGAAGTTGTGGCCGGTGTCGACGTGCAGCACCGGGAACGGTAGCGGTCCGGGCCGGAAAGCCTTCTCCGCCAACCGAAGTAGGACGATCGAGTCCTTGCCCGCCGAGAACAGCAGCACCGGGCGCTCGAGCTCGGCCACCACCTCGCGAATGATGTGCACGGCTTCGGCTTCGAGCAGCCGGAGCTCGTCGACCTGAGTGTCTGTGGTGCTCATACCGGCAGCCCCTCCTTTTCGGCTTCGGCGCGATAGCGCTCCACCCATTCGTCCGAACGCTGATCGGCCTGACGTTCCAGCACCGGTTTCGGTGCGAGCCTGCGGTCCTGGCCGAGCGCCTCCAGCACATCGCCGACGACCTCGGTCAGGTTGCGCCACAACACCGGATACGGCACTTCGATCCGGTTGACGTTCTCCTCGGCGAACCAGTTCTGCCAGCCCTCTTCCTGCGCCCGCAGCATCTTCACGACGTGGGCGATGGCACCGGCGTGGTACTCGGCGCGGGCGTCGCGCACGGGGTCCGGGCGGCCGCGCCAGACGCGGGTCTGCACCGCCCGCCAGAACGAAACCGCCTGGGACACCACGTCAGGTCGGTGGATGTGGATGAGCACCGGATCCGAGCCGATGACGTCTCGGATGGCGGCCAGTAGTCCGTCGCCGGAGCGGTCCGGCAGGTCCTTGGCTCGTCGTTGCAGTTGCGCGGTCTGGTTCCACATGAGCTTGCCGCCCCAGATTCCGTTGGGCGTGCGGCCGGCGGTCTGGATGTAGTCGCGCCAGATGGTCGCCGGCGCCAGTTCGGGCCTGCCGTCGATCAGCGGGTCGAGGAGCCGCAGGATCGACTCGTCCTCGGTATCGGCGAACCACTCCCGCGGCTGGGGCGACATGCTGCTGTGTGGCAGGTACTGAAAGAACTCCTGCGGTTCGCCGGCCACACCGGTGGCGCGCAGCGACTCGACCAGGAGCGTGCTGCCGCTGCGCTGTGATGCGAGGACCAGATAGGCCGTCGGTGCTGTCATGGCGCAAGAGCCTAGCCTGCGACGAAATCCCTTGCAGAAGGGGATTTTTCGCACAATGAGTATTAGTCTTGCGACGTCGAATCCGGGTCGATTCCGCGGTCGGAGGCCGCCGCCGAGCGGCTCGTCGCGGGGCGTCCGTGGATGCTCAGATAGGTCCCGGTGTAGCGGTCGGAGATCTGGCTCCCGGTGAAGTCGGAGGGTATGACATCGCCGGTCTGCTGTCGCCAGGTGTTGAGCTTGAGTGCCAATTGTGCTGCCACGGCATGGTATTCGGGCTGCAGGTCGAGGAGCAGGTTGTGCCGCTCGGTGGGGTCGGTCTGCAGGTCGTACAGCTCACGGGCCGGGCGCGGGTCTCCGATGGCGGGCTGTACGGCCCGGCCGGATGGGCTGTCGGCGATGTCCCACGGCAGGTCCAGCAGTGGACGCGAAGCATAGTTTTCGATGTAACTGAAGTCTTTTGTTCGCACTGCGCGAATAGGGTCGAACGAGTCGTGATACGTCTTGGCGGTGTAGACCTCCGAGCGCACCCCACTGTGGTCCCCGGCGCCGGCCAGGGCCGACGCGTGTGAAAGCCCTTCCACCTCAACCGGAACTGGTACGCCCAGCAACTCCAACAGCGTCGGCAGCAGATCGACCCCGCTGAACAGTTCGTCGTACACGTGCGGCTCGATCCCGGAATCCCTCGGCGGCCGGATGATCATGGCAATGCCGGTCCCGGCGTCGTACAGCGTCGACTTGGCCCGCGGCAGTGCCGGACCGTGGTCGGTGAGGAACACCACCCACGTGTTGCGGTCCAGTCCACCGGCCTCCAGGGCGTCCAGGAGCTGCCCCACTGCGGCATCGGCGACGGCGATGGACCCGTAGAACTCCGCCAGGTCATCTCGCACAGAATCGGTGTCGGGCAGGTAGTCGGGGACGGTGACGGCGTCGCTGGCCGCGGGTTCGTAGCGTTCCCGTGGGTAGGGCCGGTGGGTTTCGAAGAACCCGGCGGTGAGCAGGAACGGCTGCTGCGGCGGCGCGCTGAGCCAGCGCACGGCCCGCTCGACGACGTACTCGCAGAACGAGTTTGACACGTCGAATTCGTCGAAGCCCAGCCGGGACGGGAATGACGTTTCGTGTTGCATGCCGAAAAGTGCTGTGTGCCAACCGGACTCGGACAGCAGCTGGGGCAATGTCTGGACACCCGCGTGGTACTCCCAGCCATGGTGTGCCAGCCCGACCAGCCCGTTGCTCTGGGGGTAGCGCCCGGTGAAGATCGAACCGCGCGACGGTGAGCACAGCGGGGCGGTCGCGTGGGCGCGGGTGAACAGGATGCCTTCGGCAGCCAGTTGGTCCAGCCGGGGGCTGCTGACGTCAGGGTGGCCGTACACACCGAGGTAGCGCCCGAGGTCATGCCAGTGGACGAACAGCACGTTCTGGCTGTCGGACATGGTGTCGCTTACCTCCCGGCGGTAATGGTCACGAAGCCAGCCATGAAACCGCGAATTGCTTTACTGTTCAACGGTTTCGTGCGTCGTGATTCGTGCTGGCCTCAGCGCCAGGCGAAAACGGGCTGTTCGAGTTCGTCGACCGGATCGGACCGGCCTTCCAGGCCGAGCCAGCGCATCTGCAGCAGCACCGCACCGGTGGGCGCGTGGATCAGGTCGTTGCCCAGCGGAATCTGCACCACCGGGCGGTCGCTCTCGGGAATGGAGATGAACCGCGGCGAGTCCGGCCGCTGCAACTGGTGCAACCCGACGCGGTACACCGCCAGCACTTCGTCCGGGGAGGGCTGCGGGTCCAGCCGGCCGCCGCCCCACAGCACCACCGGCGTGATGACGTATCCGGAGCGCGTCGCGTAGTCGTCGAGCAACCCCAGGACCGACTCGTCGGACAATTTGATGCCGACCTCTTCGTGCAACTCCCGCAGCGCGGCGTCCACGACCGTCTCACCGGGGTCGAGGCGCCCGCCGGGCAGCGCCCACTGGGCCGAGTGCGAGTTGAGTCGCGAGGTCCGGCGGCACAGCAGAAACGCCGCGCCGCCGGCGACGTCGACCATGCGGCCGTCCAGATTCTGATCCGGTAGCGGCCGCCCGCCGATCCATTCGTCGACCGGGGCCGGGTCGATCCGGTCCTCGCCGCGCTCGGAGTCCACCAGCACGATGGCCACTGCAGCATGGCGCTTACTCGGGTCGTCGACCACCCGGCGTTGGTGCCCGGCCAGGTTCGTGCCGACCAGCTCGCGCAGTGCTTCGTCGTACCGGATCGTCATCGGCCCGACGCTACGCCCCGCCGATTCAGGTGGTGGGGGGCATCCCGCAGGCCAGATACACGTATTTGTTGGGGACGTCGAACGTGAATGCCCGGGTCGGCAGCGTGGCCAGCAGGTCGGCGGGTAGCGGCGTCTTGTAGCGCAGCGACATCGAACCCTCGAAACTCGGGTCGACCGCGGAGAGGTCAGGGGCGTCCAGCAGCAGACCGGAGTCGTCCAGCTCGGCACGCACCATGGTGCCGGCGGGCTCGTCCCACAGGTGATTGACGGTCTTGGCGCCCTTCTTCGGCACCGACGACAGCGTGCCGAGCAGTCGCTTCTCGGTGATCACCAGGGCGCCCACCAGGCTGCGGAGGGTGCTCTTGGCGACCTTGCCGGGTACGTGGCCGGAGAACCGGAACGTCACCGGGACGAACTCGGCCACGTGCAGCAGCCCCTCGGCCTGGAGCTGCTCACGGATGTCATCGGGCAGGTTGCCGATGCCGAGCAGCTTGCGCAGCAGTACAGCCATGACCTCAGCGTAGATCCCGCGAGTGTGAATCCACTACGAGAAACGGCGCCGAGCGTGACTGTCGTGTCACACTCGGCGCCGAATCGTCGAATTACTTCTGCGCGGGCAGGACGTGCTCTCCGGTCTTGTCCGTTGCCAGGCACAGCGAGCAGATGTAGCCGCCCTGGGCCGAGGCCAGCATGTCCGGCCGCTCGTACTCGTGGTGGCAGTTCTGGCACAGCAGGTGCGCGTCGGACGGGTTGCCGTACTCGTCGTACATCGGCAGGTCGATGCCGTCATCGGTGCGGCGCAGGTAGTACTTGCCCTTGGTCGCGATGGCGAAGATCGGCGGCAGCACCACGGCGAGCCCGATGGCCACCAGCGGCGAGTACGGCGTGAGCGCCGAGCCGAGTCCACCGAAGAACGCCACCACCGACAGGCCCGCCGCGATCAGCATCGAGCCGAAGCCCACCGGGTTGAAGGCGTACAGCATGCCGCGACGGAACTCGGGCTCCTTGGGCGACAGCTTCAGCAGGTACTTGTTGAAGACGATGTCGCTGGCCACCACCACAACCCACGCCATGCCGCAGTTGGCGTAGAAACCCAGGATGGTGCTGAGGAAGTCGAACATGTTGGCTTCCATCAGGATCAACGCGATCAGCAGGTTCACGCCGAGGAACACCAGGCGGCCGGGGTAGTGGTTGGTGACGCGGGTGTAGGAGTTGGTCCACGCCAGCGAGCCCGAGTAGGCGTTGGTGACGTTGATCTTGATCTGGCTGATCACGACGAGCACCACGGCCAAGGTCATGGCGAGCCAGCCCGGCAGGAAGTTCTCGTAGATCGACAGGAACTGGTGCACCGGCTGGTTGGCGATGCCCGCGCTGTCGGCGACATTGGCGATCAGGTAGACGGCCAGGAACAGGCCGACGACCTGCTTGATGGCGCCGAAGAACACCCAGCCCGGGCCGGCCAGGAACATCCAGGTCCACCAGGATCGCTTGTTCTCGGGGGTCTTCGGCGGCATGAACCGCAGGTAGTCGTTCTGCTCGGCGATCTGTGCGATCAGTGACAGACACACGCCGGCGGCCAGCAGAGTCGAGCCCATGTCGAAGCCCTGGATGTGGTCTTTGCCCTGGTAGGCGAAGAACTCACCGACCGATGCGGGATGGCTGATCAGCAGGTAGACGAACGGCGCGACCATCAGGATCAGCCACAGCGGGGTGGTCCAGACCTGCAGCGTCGAGAGCACCTTCATGCCGTAGATGACCAGCGGGAAGATGATGAGCGTTGACACCGCGTAGCCGAGCCACAGTGGCAGGCCCAGGCCCAATTTGAGGCCCTGGGCCATGATCGACCCTTCCAGCGCGAAGAAGATGAAGGTGAACGTCGCGAAGATGACGTTCGTCACCACCGAGCCGTAGTAGCCGAAGCCGCTGCCGCGGGTCACCAGATCCAGATCGATGTTGTAGCGGGCCGAGTAGTAGGCCACCGGGAAACCGGTCAGGAGGATGACGACGGCGAAGATCGCGATGCCCGCCAGCGCGTTGGTGGTGCCGTAGGAGATGCCGATGTTGGCACCGATCGCGAAGTCGGCGAGGTAGGCGATGCCGCCGAGCGCCGAGATACCCACCACCCGCGTCGACCATTTCCGGTAGCTGCGCGGGGCGAAGCGAAGGGTGTAATCCTCCAAGGTTTCTCGCGTGGCGGTCAACCGGTCCTGATCGACTTCTGGTGCAGCGGCAAGCGGCAGCTGCTCCTGGCTGAGGTCTTGGGTCATGGTTAGCGAAGCTATGGTCACTTTGTTTCGTGGCCGTGACGAATATGTTCCGGCCGGTAGCGAATTTCTTGCGATCGAGCACACCCGGAAGGAGGCCGGTGACCAACCGCAACCGCTGGCTGATCGGTACCGCGGCCGTGGTCGGCTACGTCCTGCTGTGGGTGGGCTGGGTCGCCCAGTGGTCCTGGGTGACGACGCTGGACGAGGCGCTGCTCGAGCCCGCGTACCGCTACGGCGTGGCCCATCCCGGCTGGGTGCTGGGGTGGCGATGGCTGTCCTTCATCTTCGGTCCGTGGACCTTTCAGATAGCCGCGGTGGTCGTCGCGTTCGTCGCACTGGCCCGACGGCAGCGCCGCACCGCGATCTTCCTCTTGGTCGGCGTCGTGATGTGCGGACTGGTCACCGAAGTTGCCAAGGACATCGCGCAGCGCGCACGGCCGCTGACGGCGTTGGCGCATGAAACGTCGTGGTCGTTCCCGTCGGGACATGCGCTGGGCACCATGGCCGGTGCGCTGGGACTGTGCGCGGTGTTCACGTTGTGGGACGTCGCGCGGCACCGGCTCATCGCGGTGCTGTGCGCGGTGATCGTGGTGTTCGTCGGGGTGAGCAGGGTGGTGCTCAATGTGCACAACCCGACCGACGTCGTCGCAGGTTGGTTGCTGGGTGGGCTGTGGTTTCTGGTGTGGTCGCCGCTGTTGAGTTCCAGACGCCTCAGCGCTGCAGCTGAATCGCCGGTACCCGGCTGACGCGTTATCGTGCCCAAACCTTGACCCGCCCTGGCTTGACCTTGCAGAGGGCGGTTCTCGACCATGGACGGGTGCGCCGACTGTTCGCTTTGCTGTGTGCTGCCATCCTGGCGGTGGCAGCGGCGCCGGTCGGCAATGCGGTGGTCACGCCCTGGTTCGCCAATTCGGTGGGTGCGGCCACCCAGGTGATTTCGGTTGTGGGCGTAGGTGGTTCGTCGGCCAAGATGGACGTGTACCAGCGCGGGCCCGCGGGGTGGGAGGCTGTGGCCGTCGGCATTCCGGCGCACGTCGGCTCCCGGGGCATGGTTCCCCAGAGTCATGACGGCAATTTGCAGACACCGATGGGCATCTTCACGTTGCCGTTCGCGTTCGGCACCGCGCCCAACCCCGGGACGGGTCTGAAATACGTTCAGACCACACCGGATCACTGGTGGGACGGCGACATGAAGAGCCCCACCTACAACACCATGCAGGTGTGCAGAAAGGCGCAGTGCCGCTTCGACACCGATCCCGCCAGCGGCACCGAGAATCTCGACATCGCGCCCTACAAGTACGCCGTCGTCATGGGCGTCAACCCGCAACGGACCCCCGGTAACGGCGGCGCGTTCTTCGTGCATATCGGTGACGGCCCGACGGCCGGATGTGTCGCGATCGACGAGGGCACCCTGGTGAAGATCATGCGGTGGCTGCAACCGGGAGCGCTGATCGCCGTTGCCAAGTGATCAGATATGAAGCGCAGCACCGGGTTTCAGCTTGAAATTCAGGTTTTCGAGCGACATGGTCGCGTCGTAGGTGCGGTCGTAGCCCGTCGCGCAGATGCGCCAGCCGTCCGGCGTGCGGCGGTAGCGGTCGCGATAGAAGGCAGCGCCGATGAGCATGAAATTGAAGTCGGCTCCGATGACGCGGTCCTGGAGGTACCAGGTGGCCGCCGCCTCGTCGCCGTCGACGGTGATCTCGGGATGGTCGACGCGGTGCTCGGTGATGATCTGCGCGGGCAGCGACGTGCGCATGTACTCCACGAGCGAGTCGCGGTCGGAGAACTGGAGCCGCCGGCCGTCGAGCGACGAGCCGTAGTCACCGACGACGTCTTCGGTCAGAGTGCCGGCGAAGGTGTCCCAGTCTTTGGTGTCCAGCCCGCGCAGGTACCGGTACTTCACTTGCTTGATCTCGTCGATGTCGCCCATGCCGGACATTGCAGCACATCGAGCACACAGGCCCGGCAGGTTCGGTCCACAGGCTGGGCACAGCGGGCGAAAAGTAATCTGCGAGAACGCCGTTCGCATGTGTCCCAAGCTGTGGTAATGCGCTCACGGGTTAGGGTGGAGGCGTTATGAGCCACCCGCTTGGGTTGTCCGTCGGGACAACCAACCTCGTTGCGGCGCGCGTCGGCGATCCACCCCTGGTGCGGCGTGCGGTGCTGAGCCTGTTCCGCGACCGTGCCCCGCAGATCGGACTGCCGGACGAAGCGGCCACCACTGCGGTGACCCTCACCGGCTTCGTCGAACGCGTCGGTGATCCGGTGCCGATGGTGGCACCCGACGGCACGTCGTATCACGCGGACCAGTTGGTGGTCGAGGCACTGGACGCGCTGATCGAGGCACTCGGTGGGGAGCCGCCGCGCGGACAGCTGGCGATTTCGGTTCCAGCGCACTGGGATACCGCGACGCTGCGCGCGATGCGGGCCGCCATGCGGTCCAATCCGAGCCTGGCGCCCAACGGTGTTCCGGCGCGGCTGGTGTCCGACGCGGTGGCGGCGCTGACGGCGCTGCACGCCAATCCGGGTCTGCCGGCGACGGGCACCGCCGCACTGCTCGATTTCGGCGGCGGTGGCACCAGCATCACCCTGGCCGCGGCGGACTCGTCGTTCGAGCCCATCGAAACCGTGCGGTACACCGAGTTCTCGGGTGACGGTGTCGATCAGGCGTTGCTGACCCATGTGCTCACCCGCGTCGGCGGGCCGGGTGGAGCGGACACCGCGGGCACGGCTGCCGTGAGTTCACTGGAGAACCTCCGCGAATCCTGCTGTGCGGCAAAAGAACACCTGTCCGAGGCGGAGAGCGCCACGGTGCCGGTCGACATCCCGAGCCACCACGGGGCCATCGAGGTCACCCGCGCCGAGTTGTCCGATTTGTTGGCCGAACCGCTGGCCGGGGTGCTGGACGAACTCGATGATCTGTTGCGGCGCAACAACATTGCCTGGCAGAACGTCAGCTCGGTTGTCGCCGTCGGCGGCGGTGCCCGGATACCGATGGTCAGTACGCGGCTGGCGGAACACGTCGCCGCGCGTGGTGCCGCGGGCACCCTGGTCACCACACCGCAGCCCGCGTTGGACGCGGCGGTGGGCGCCGCCCTGTTCGCGGTGTACGGCGCCGACGCCGACGCCCAGACCGGGATGGCGCCTGCTGCGCTGCTCGACGGCGGCGCGGCCACGGTGCCAGCCCGCCTCACCGGTCTGGACCTGCCCGCCGACACCGCGGCCGACCGCGTCGTCAAGGCCACCGGGCCGTCCCTGGCCTGGTCCGAGGACAGCGGCGGCGGCGACCTGCTGCCCTACACCGGCGACGACGTCTTCGGTGACACCACGACCACACGTGCGATCGCGCAGTACGTGGCACCGGCCGCGCCGGCGGTCGCTGAGCCGTCCAAGGCCTGGCAGCGGCTTCCGCTCATCGTGTTCGGGGCCGCGACCCTGGCCGCGATCGCCGCCGTGGGTGGCGTGACCATCGCCTTGACCGGCGACCGCAAACCCGTCGCACCGCCGACCACCGCGCCGCCGTCGGTGAGCGAGTCGCCGACACTACCGCCCGTGGCCCCGGCTGAGCCGCCGCCACCGCCGAGCACGGTCACCGTCACCAACGAGGTCCCTGCGCCGCCACCGTCGCGGCCCAGCCCGACGTACCAACCGCCCGTCACGCACGCACCGGCGCCGACGCACACCACCGTGACGCACGCGCCGACCACGACTCCGCCGCCGGCGCCCAGCACGACGACCGCCACGACGACCGAGCCGCCGCCTCCGCCGCCGACGACGGAGACGCCGACCTCGACCACGCCGACCATGACGACGAGCTACATCCGGCTGCCGTTCGTCCCCGTACCGATCCCGATCCAGGTGCCCAAGGGCCCGGACCAGCCGGTGGAATCGCAACCGCCGGCCAATCCGTATTACCCGGGGCAGCAGTACCCGTATGGGCAATATCCACAGCAGTATCCCCAGCAGTACCCATATTGACGCGGGCGTCGCGATCTTGGCGTGGGGCGGAAATTCGCTTGCCGCTTATACCACACCAGGAGCAATCTTGTTGTATGAATGTGACAAGAATTCGTCTAGTGGGACTGATTGGTGCTGCCGCGATGGTCACGCTCGGAGCGGTCGGCGTCGCAACCACCGGAGTGACCACTGGCGGCGCCGTCGCCGGTTCGGACCACGCCCCGACAAACACCACTTTCAACCAACCTCAGGTGCCGGAGTTCAACAGCGGTTCCACCATGACGTTGTCTCCAGCGGAGACAACTGCGTCATCGATGAGCGCCGCGCCGGTAGCTAAGGCAGGATAGGCGTCTATGAAGACTGCTTGGGGTGTTGCTGCGGCTACGTCACTGGGTGCTGTGGCGTTGATGTGTAGTGGTGTGGCTTCCGCCGGTTCTGCGCCGAGCGTGGTCGGCCAGAAGTACAGCGACGCGCAGACTGCGCTGGGTAACGCTGGATTCAAGCCTGTGGTGTCGACCACGGTCGGCGACCAGCTGCAGTGGCCGAACTGCGTGGTGACCAATCAGGTGGCCCGTACGGTCCAGCCGGTCGCCAATAGCGGCGGTTCGAGCACCAACCAGATTTTGCTGTCGCTGAACTGCGAGGCCGCGTACGCCACCGCAGGCAGCCCTGGCAACTCTCTGGGTAGCCCGGCCGGCTCGGCGGCGTATGCCTCCGCGTCGTCGTCGGCGGCCGCGGCTTCCGAGTCGGCTGCCGCCGCATCTCAGGCAGCTGCAGCGGCCGAGGCGGGCCAGGTCTGGGAAGGCCAGAACGCCCCACGCTGAACCTGAACCGGGTGTAACCGGCGGGTTTCGGTTTTTTCGGCAATGCCGAATACCAGCGTGGCCGCAAGGCGGGTATTCGGTATTGCTGATCTGGGCGCTTCGCCCTCGATGCGCTGGTTGGCGCCCAAAATTCATTGAGTATCGGTTTTGCTGACCGTGCGGGGTGGCCTGTGTGGCAACCACGAGAATGTCCATCTGACAGCTGATTTCGAGCGTGTCGCAAGTTGCATCAAGTCTGTCTTACCGGCTTGTATATTCCACTGTGCAGGAAATGGATCGCCGAAACATGATGCGCGCGTCGGGGCTGGGCCTGTTGGCCGCCGCCGCGATGCCGACCGCCGCCGCCTTCGCGGATTCTCAACCGGGCAGCTCGCCCACTCCGCCGCTGGCCCCGCAGCCTGCCGCGCAAACACCTTCCTACATCTTCCACGACGAGTTCGACGGCCCCGCCGGTTCGCGGCCCGATCCCGCCAAGTGGAACATCTCCCCGCAGCGCGAGACCATCAAGAACCCGGTGTTCTGGGACCGCCCCGAGAACATGGGCCAGTACCGCGACGACCGCGAACACGTCTTCCTGGACGGCAAGGGCAACCTCGTCATCCGCGCCACCCGCGACGGCAACGGGAAGTACACCAGCGGCAAGGTCTTCGGCACCTTCTGGGGTGGCATCAACACCACCTGGGAAGCCCGGATCAAGTTCAACTGCCTGACCAACGGTTGCTGGCCGGCCTGGTGGCTGTCCAACGACCACCCCGTCGTCGGCGGCGAGATCGACCTGGCCGAGTGGTACGGCAACGGCGAATGGCCGTCGGGCACCACGGTGCACGCGCGGTCGGACGGCACCTCATTCGACACTCACCCGCACCCGATCGACGGTGGCTGGCACACCTGGCGCGTCACCTGGAACGACGCCGGTATGTCGTTCTGGCAGGACTACACCGAGGGCATGCAGCCGTACTTCTTCGTGCCGGCCAACTCGCTGGACGACTGGCCGTTCAACCTGCCCGGCTACTCGGTGTTCCCGGTGCTGAACCTGGCCGTGTCCGGTTCCGGCGGTGGCGACCCCAAGGGTGGCAGCTACCCGGCCGAGATGCTCGTCGACTACGTGCGGGTCTGGTAGACCGCCGACAGCTGTGTGATGGGCCCCGCTTCGGCGGGGCCCATTCTCATTGGACCCGCTATTGGGGCCCGCGGCCGCGGAACGTGGTGCCGGCGCGTTCCAACAGCCCGCGCACGCGGGTGATGCCGTAACCGGTCTCCTCGGCGAGTTGGCGAATGCTCTCGCCGTTCTCGTAGCGGATGCGCAGTTCTTTGCCGATGCGTTCGGCCGTCGTCGGATCCAGTCGGACGTGCTTGGTGACGGGCGGTACGCGGCGGCCGGAGGCGCCAATTGAGCCGGAGATGGCGCCACCTTCGTATCCTCTGTGCACCTGGCCGCGCGGCGTGACGTCGTCGGCGGACTCGTCGCCCCAGGCGGTCCAGCCCGGCTGCGGGTGCCGGGCGAACAATTCGAGGTACGGACCGGGGGAGCAGGCCTCGATGAACCCGTACTGCTCGTCGGGCTTGCGGGAGTGCTCGCGCTTGCGGGTCTCGATCATGTTGACCTGGCTACGGGCGTGCGGCAGTGTGCGCATGCTGCCGCGCACGCCGAACAGGATGATCTCGGTGACGTTGCGGAAATAGAAGCCGACACCACGGCCGTCGGGTCCACCGTCCTTGCGCCGCTTGGCCCAGATGACGTTGGAGACATAGCGGTAGCCCCAGGCCTCCATGACCCGCAGGCCCTCGGGCAGCAGTGCGTTGGGCACCCACAGATACAGGTGCGAGTCGCGGGCCGCGACGGTGGACACCGGGATGTCGCAGATGGCGTCGAGGTCGAGGGTGGAGTAGCGGTCCAGACGGCGGTGCTCGGGCGCGACCTTGCCGGTCCGATTGGTGAAACGCCAAGGGGGATCGGCCAATACGGTCTTCCAGCCGCCGTCGACGGTGGGCAGTGCGGGCGGCGCGGCGATATCGCGCAGGGGAGCGGCCTTGGTTTGGTCGCTGCGTTTCGCCACGGTGTTACTCCTACCTTCGAATTAGATCTTTTCGAACGGAGAAGATCTTCACTGAATCGTAGGCGATGGCACCGACAGGTCAGGGTTCCCAGAGGCCGATGTCGTCGGTGGGTTCCTGGTTGTCTTGATCCGGGGCGTGCTCGGCCCAGGTCCGGGCGCAGATCGCGACGGCCAGCAGTGGACAGCCGCCGCTGTCGCCGCGCTGCATGCGGGGCCGCAGCTTCTCGGTGTTGGTGGTGGTCGTGGTGGCCAGGATGCGGCGCGCCCGCTCGTCGTCCATGCCGGCTTCGATGCCCAGGCGGTAGCCGAGCGTGCGGAGGTCCGCCTGCGTGCGGGTGATGATCACGGCGACGTCGATCAGCGCCGCGTCGTACAGCGCGCGGTAGGCGCTGAGGTCGCGATCGAGGTTGCCGTCCTTGGCATTCCACTCCACGTCGAGGGCCAGGCGGTCGACGAAGTTGTCGACCTTGTATCCCTCGTTGAAGACCTCGGTGTCCTCCAGGGTGGGATGCAGTTCGCCTGCCGGCTTGTGCGGCATCTTGCGCAGCTCCAGGCGGATTCGCGTGTCGACCCGCGCCTCGCGCCAGCCCTTGTCGCGGAAGGCGGTGTTGAGCCTTGCCGCCAGCTCGGTCTCCTGTCCGCCGGGCTGGACGAGGTCGTCTGTGCGCAGCTGGAAGTCATGTAGGGCAGAGAGGAGCTCGTCGAATCGCAGCGGATTGGTGGCGGCCAGAATGGCAGCGGCATTGCGGGTCTCGATGAACTCGTACCGATCGCGGATGTGCTGCGGCAGCGCGCGGGTGTACGAGTCCGTCAAATCCACGGGGCGACGGTAGCAGCGGGGGCCGGCCTCGTGACGACGTGTCGCGGCCGAGCGGGTGAGGTTCGGACAGAGCTCCTATGCCGAATGTGCAGCTTCGGCTGCGAGATCTGCTGATCTGGCGCCGATTCCTACACAGTCGGCGTAGGACTGTTTGATATGGCGGCAGATCGACGGACGATAGACCTGAGCGCGTACCCGGACCTTGTCGTGGTTTATCTGGGTATGCGTGTCCGACGCCCGCGGGGCATGCTGCGCCTCCTCGGGCTCGGGCCCCAGATCAAGAAGTCGTGGAAAGACCAACCGGACGGCCTGTTGTTGCACGAGGATCTCATCTGGTCCCTGATTCCTCCGCATCTCGGAATGCGTCAGTACTGGCGGGACTTCGACAGCCTCGAGCGCTGGACGCGGTCCGAGCCGCACAAGCTCTGGTGGCAACAGTTCCTGCGCGATACGGGTGGAACCGGATTCTGGCACGAGGCGTATTTCATGCGCGGTGGTATGGAGGCGATCTACGACGACCTCGGTGCACCAACGGGATTGGCCCGCTTTGCGCCGCAACACTCGGCGCGGGGCGCGATGTTCTCCTCGCGCCGCAGACTGCTGGGAGAGCAACCCAAATTGCAACCCGTCGTCGAGGAATCTGATTACTACGGACCCTAGTGACCGCGGCCGCTACGCGGCAGGCCGGCGAGAAACTCGCCGAGTTCGCGCTGTACCGCCTCAGGCTGTTCGGTGAGGAGGGCGTGGCCGGCGTCGGCGATGTCGACCATTCGCGTGCGGGACAGGTGGGCTGCGGCGTACTCGGCCTCGCTACGCGGGATGTAGTCGCAGGCGCCACGCAGCAGTAGTACCGATATCGACTGCAGACGTCGCAACGCATCAGGGGTGAGCCCGGTGCCGGACTCGCGCTGCAATTGCTCGTGCGCATAGTGGCCGGGTAGGGACGAGGGGGACGGCGCCGGTTCGCCGGAGCAGGTGAGTCCGCCGGCGGCAAGGTGATTGAGCTTGGCGAAGCGTGCATCCATCTCGGGGTCGTCGCCGAATACGTGGGCGATGTCGGGATCGGTGAGCGTCAGCAGGTACATGAACAAGTTTCGTGGTGTGAGCGCGCTCGCGTAGAGACGCAGGGTCTGTGTCGTCGACAGTCGCGTCTGCGGCTGAGCGGCCGGCGCCTCGCGCCCCGGGACCGGCAACGAACCGGGTGAGAGGAGGGCCAGCGCCTCGACCCGGTCGGGCTGCTCGGACGCGAACGTCTCGATCACGCCGGCGCCGGCGGAGTACCCGAGCAGTACCACCCGCGCCAGATGGAACGCGTCGAGCAACTCGGAGAGGTCGGCCACTGCGCGGGCGGTCGAGTACGCGCTGGGGCGTTCGAGACGCGACGCGTTTCCGGCACCGATCTGGTCGTAGAAGATGACAGTGCGGTCCGCTACGGCGCGAAGGATCGCGGTCTCTTCGGGCCGGCTGAACGGCACCCCGGGCCCGCCGTGCACGGCAACCAGCGGCGGCAGATCGCCGGGCCGCGCATGAATCCGCACCGGCAGCACCGCCCCGTCGCGCAGGCGGAGGCCCTCGGCGATCTGAGGCGGAAGGGGCCGCGGCGTCAGATACAGGGCGCTGGCGGCGAGTGTTGCCAGGCTGAGCGCGGCGATCGTCATACCGCGCCGGCCCAAGACGCCGACGAGCCGGGTACCGGCCCAGGCGGTACCGACCACGGCCACGACCCCCAGGGCGACCGCCGCCAATGCCGGCAAGCCGACCGCTACGCCGGCGATCACGGCCGCGCCTTCCAGAATCCACGCGACCACAACCACCGCGACGGCGGCGAGCACGGTTCTGACCATCGTCGACGCTCAGCGGCGGGCGAGTACCGACTCGAGCTGCTCGGCGGTGCGCGCCCAGCCGTTGTGGAAGTTGTCGTACTCGTGCGATGGCAGGAGCGAGTGCTCGATCTCCATCAGCGTCTCGCCGTCGCCGTGTGGCTCGAAGGTGACGTTGACGACGCTGGCCATGGTCGGGTCGGGCCAGTTCGAATTGCTCCACGTGAAACGCAGCAGGCGCGGACGGTCGATCTCCAGGAAGTGCCCGATGATCAGGACGATGGTGCCCGTGGCGTCGTGGTCGACGTCGAACCGCAACTTGCCGCCGACATGGGGTTCGACAGTGATGGCGACGCACCGGGATGGGCGTGGACACATCCAGTCCATCAGCGACTCGACATCGAGCCATTCACCGAAGGGACTTGACCCCGTGTGTTGGACACGCTGAATCCCGCAAGGTTGGCGGG
>NZ_JMHT01000038.1 GCF_001905655.1 Mycobacterium sp. ST-F2 | reverse complement strand
AACGGAGGTCGCCTGAAACAAGCCGATCCACAGGTATTGACAATTCCTCCTCGATCCATCGCGGTCTAAAGATCGATCTTCGGGCGATGGTGCTGCGCCGTTTGCCCGGCGATCGTAGTGGGCATCAAGTAATCACGTTCCCGGCCGGACGAAGGCTGAGGCGGTGCTGCCCTGAGAGAAGGCGCGATCATGATGGACGCAGCGTATGGATTGTTGGCACTGCTTCTGGTGACACTAGCCGGCGCCGGGTGCGCCATGGTGTCCCGCCTGCGCCGCATCCGCCCCAAGCGCATATCGGCCGAGGCGGCACCGCCGATAGCAAAAACCCATCGAACACATTCGGCGCCAAGGGGTTACCGGACCGGCGCCTCGGGCGGTTCAACGGGTCTGCGGCTGGCCATCGAGCGCTCGCATGCCAAGCGGGAGCAGAAACGCCGCGAGCGAAAAGAATTCCAAGCCTGGCTGGAGATCACCTCGGAACCACTGTGATGACGGCCTAAACCCGTTGCGAAGCAGTGCCGCAGCCCTACGATCGGTTGGTATGACCCGCAAGCCCATTGTGTTCTTGGCATTCGCATTCTTGGCGCCGACAGTCCCCACGATCGCCGCCACACCGGCAACCGCAGCGCCCTGCCCCGATGTCCAGGTCGTGTTCGCCCGCGGCACCAGCGAGGGGCCGGGACTGGGCAGTGTCGGCCGCCCGTTCGTCGAGGACCTACGGGTCCGGGTGGCGCCGCGCACGGTTGAGGCGACGCCCGTCGACTACCCGGCGAGCAACGACTTCGTCGTGAGCACCCCAGCCGGCATCGACGCGGCGCAGGCGGTAATGCAATCCACCGCGGCGAACTGTCCGAAGACCAAGATGGTGCTCGGCGGCTACTCGCAGGGTGCGGCGGTGATCGAAGGGGCCACCAACGCGGCACCGCAGCTCGCCAGTCGCGTGGCCGCCACCGCACTGTTCGGTGCGCCGCGCACCGGCTTTGCGGGCATGCTCGCCGGCGGCCCGCTGCCGGAGTTGGCGCCGCAGTACGCCGCCAATTCCATCGATCAGTGCGCAGTGGGCGACCCGATCTGCTGGGTCGACGGTGGGTTCGACGTCGGCGCCCACGGTTCCTATGTCCAGTCCGGAAAAGTCACGCAGGCAGCCGATTTCGCGGCCAGCCGACTCTAGATCGGAGATACCCGAATGACCCAAGCACCACCTGCGACCGCGCTGGAACTGCGGTCCTTGGTGACACCGGACGGCATGCTCGAACTCTCGCTGCATGACGTCGACGTACCCGCGCCGGCCGCCGACCAGGTCGTCGTCCGGGTCGAGGCATCGCCGGTCAATCCGTCGGATCTCGGACTGCTGATTCCCGGCGCCGACATGTCCGCCGCGACGGTCACCGGCACCCCGGAGCGCCCCGTCGTCACCGCGCCGTTGCCGCCAGGGGCCCTGGCACATCTGGCCGTTCGGGTCGGTGAATCGCTACCCGTCGGCAACGAAGGTGCGGGCACCGTCGTAGCGGCGGGGGAGTCGCCGGCGGCGCAGGCACTTCTCGGCAAGACGGTGGGCACCGCCGGCGGCGCCATGTACTCGCAGTATCGCGTTGTCAACGCCGCGGCCTGTCTGGTCCTGCCCGATGGCGCGACGGCTAGGGACGGGGCGTCGTCGTTCGTCAATCCGCTCACGGCGCTGGGAATGGTGGAAACCATGCGCCGAGAAGGACATTCGGCCCTGGTGCACACGGCCGCGGCGTCGAACCTGGGTCAGATGCTGGTGAAGATCTGCCTCACTGACGGGGTGCCACTGGTCAACATCGTCCGCAAGGCCGAACAGGAGGAGATCCTGCGCAACCTGGGCGCGACCTGCGTCTGCAACTCTGCGGCACCGACATTCGAACAGGACCTGCTCGACGCGCTCAAAGCGACATCGGCGACGCTGGCCTTCGACGCGACCGGCGGCGGCACGCTGGCAAGCCAAATCCTCAATGGCATGGAACAGGCGATCAACGCGAGCGCGACGCAGTACTCCCGCTACGGCTCGGCCGTCCACAAGCAGGTCTATATCTACGGCAGCCTCGACACCAGCCCCACAGTCCTCACGCGAAGCTTCGGCATGTCGTGGAGTGTCGGTGGCTGGCTGCTCACCCCGTTCCTCGCCAGTGCCGGGGCCGAGGTCATCGGCAGGCTGCGGGCACGCGTGGCCGCGGAGCTCACCACGACGTTCGCGAGCACCTACACCCAGGAAGTCTCACTGGCGGGCCTGCTCAAGCCCGAGGCGTTCAACAGCTACCTCAAGAAGGCAACCGGCGAGAAATTCCTGGTGACGCCGCAGGCGGTCCCGTAGCCAACGCCAACCAGGAAAACAAAGTGGCCGGCTCTGGAGTCCAGAGCCGGCCACGTGTGATTCGTCGTTGTTACTACCCGCCCAGTGCGCTGCCGAGGTTGTTCGAGAAGTTGGTGCCGACGGTGCCCAGGTTGGTCTGGAAGTTGCTGCCGACGGTGCCGAGGTTGGTCTGGAAGTTGGAACCGGTGACTCCAGCGCCGAACTGGGTGAGGTTGGTGCCGAAGGTGCCGAGGTTCTGCTGGAAGTTGGTGCCCGTGCCACCGGCCGTGATCTGGGAGAAGTTGGTGCCGACGGTGCCCAGGTTCTGCTGGAAGTTGCTGCCGACGGTTCCTACCTGCGAGGTGAAATCTGCCGACGCGGTCCCTGCGGTCGCGAACATGGCCACGGCCATGCCGCTGCCTGCCAGTGCGGCGGCAGCCACCAATTTCATGCTCTGTCGATTCATGTCGCCTCCTAGTAGCTAATTGCCGACCCGGTCAGAAAGTTAGCACTGTTTGTCGACCATCGGGGATTTTTCTTGCCAATAGTTATCTATTGGCGACGTTGCTCGTGAGCCTGCCGGTGCTACGTTCGAGTCTGACTGGTCTGGCCGGGGTGAGGCGCGTGGCCGGAGTTTATGCATGTCAAGCGAGTTTTTATGCTGGGTGGTGAACCGGCTGATCGGGCGGGTGAATCTGGTCGACGCTCCGCTGGGTGGGTGTTCCTGCAAATCCAGGAAACCCGACAGGGCGATGCATGGTGGCGGATATATCGTTGCTGGCTGGGTCCGGTGGCAAAGCGATGAACCAGCTGTTTCGGCCGTCGCGGTAGGCCGTGGTCCACGGCCGCCACTGATGAGGTCCGCGGGTGGGAGCTCGGTGGGACCCGTCTTTTGTGCCCGGCGCACAATCCGCTCGCCATTTGTCGCATTGGGCGCGGAAAATCAATGCGGCCATACGTCGAATGGCGTACTACCTGTCCACAGGCGATCGGTGCACATTCCGTGATGCCGACCCGCGAACAAAACGCAAGTGCACGAATTGCCTATTTCCCGGGTTCCGGGGGAGGCAATTGGCCGAGCCGCCGATTGCGAATCAGCGATTAGCTGGCCACGCAGAATCGCCGCGACAACCGTATGTCGGTGTCGCGGCGATGCTGGTGGTGAAACGGATTAGTGCAGCGGGAAGTTCTTCAGCAGATTGGTCCCGACGGTGCCGAGGTTTTTCTGCAGGTTGGACCCGACGGTGCCGCCGTTGATCAGCACGTTGGTTCCGACGGTGCCCAGGTTCTGGCTCAGGTTGGTGCCGACGACACCCGTGTTGTGCTGCAGGTTGGTGCCGAATTTCCCGATGTTCTGGGTCAGATTCGTGAGGAAGTTGCCCGGAGTCGGTGCCAGTGAAGGCTTCACGACCGACGTGGTCGCGGCCGTCGGTGACGGCTTCTTCGGTGCCGTTGGCTTCGCTGATGCGACGCCGGCGCCGGCGATTGAGATCCCGACAACTGCCGTTGCTGCGCAGCAACCCATGCCTACCAATCGCAGCAGACGAGAAGGCGTGGGTGAAAGTTCATTCGTCATGTATCGGCTCCCCTGTCGCAAATACGGATAACGATTTGAAGTTAACACTTCGGATATGTCAAAACCATGATTTCTAGTACACCTATTTATATTCACGCCTACGTCATTTATAATAGCTCGACAGGTGCTGACTCTGGCAACAATTGGCGTTGCGATCTTGAATTTCGAATTCCCCTGAATTGAATCCTCGGTGGCCTGCGCCGGCGCCCGGCCAGCAATCATTGTCTTGCGATCCGCGGATGGTGCTATCTGGGAATTTGTTCCGCTCCGACGAATCGAGCGCAACCGGCGAGAGTCGGGCGGGGTGCCGGCGTCCGGCGAAAAATGACCACCCGCGTCAGTTATGGCAAACGACCTCTCGGGGGCGGCCCACCAGCACCGATCGCCGGTTGCGGTGTGTCGGCAGCGAGGGCGGCGTGTCCGACGAGCTACGGCGTCGTCAGCGTCACCTTCGTGCCCAGGAACGGCCGCCAGACGATGTAGCCGTGCTCGAAGTTCACCCGGGTGGTGCCGAACCCGGTTTCGTCGCTGGTGGCCAGCCCGAGCTGGGGTACCCAGGCCTTCCCGAACACCGCACTGCCCCAGTGGGCGCCGGTGGCCGGTGAGTACCAGATCGTGATCGGTGTGCTGCCGCCGGAGTCCTGACGTCCATTGGCGAACACGGTCTTTGGTACCACGTTCCGTTTGATCGCCAATTCTCCGACCGGCAACGGCGACGACGCGAACTGTGACCCGACCAGCCACACCACGGAGGCGGTGCGCTGTTGTACGTATGCGTCTTTCTGCGCGGGCAGCTTGAAGACCGGACTCAGCACCTCACCCAGGCTGGGGTCGTTGATGGCCGAGAACTGTTGATACATCGCCGACGTACCCGGCGGGTTCGCCACTACCTGCTGCGCAGGCTTCGGGGTCCAGTCGGAGCGGTAGATGCCGAACCGGTCGTCGTCCTGTGAGCTGGAGGAGTTGCGATCTCGGGTGGTGTAGATCATCAATGGTCCGGCGTAGGGCAATTCCTGCCACGTGCTGATCACATCCGCTATGTAGGTTGCCTGCACGGCTTCGCTGGCTCGGTTGGTCGGCACGCCGAATTCGGTCGCCCAGATCTTCTTGCCGGAATCACCCCTGCTGATCATCAGCTTGCGCATGCGCACCAGCTGGTCGACCGGTGAATCGGTGGTTGCCATGCCGGCGGAGAATTTCTGGCTGTAGCTATAGGGGTGGTACGACAGCGCATCGAAATACGGTTGGGCGCCTGCGGCGTACATGCGGGTGAGGTAGTCGACCGGATTGATGGTCCAGTCGCCCCAGGTTTTGCCTGAACCCAGCACGCCGCCCAGCACGATGGCGTTGGGGTCAGCGGCTTTGATCTTCGGGTAGGCCGCCATGAGCATCGCGGTGTAGCCATTCGGATCCGGCTTCGGAGAGTAGCCGGTGATCCCGTTCGGCTCGTTCCAGACTTCGTAGGCCGCGATCTTTCCCCGGTAGCGGTCGGCGACCTTCGCGGTGAAGTCGGCGTACTGGTCGAATGAAGCCGGTCGACTGTTCGGTGGGATACCGCCGTCGGCCTTCGCCCACAACGGTGAGGTGGTTATGACGCAGATGATGGAAGCGTTCGCCGTTGCGGCTGCCGCGACAACCTGATCGGCGCGGCTCCAGTCCATTCGGCCCTGCAGGGGTTCGACGCCTGCCCACGGAATCCCGATCCGGACCGTGCGGATATTGTTCGCAATCCAGCGCTGCGCCGTTTGCGCGGCAATGTCAGGGGTCTCGAGGAAGATTTGTGAATCAGCAAGTCCCAGTGTCAGACCGGGGGCCGCGAGATTGACGATGCGCGGTGATTCGAGACGGTGATGGTCGGTCGGCACGTTGCCGCCGAAGAAAAGCATGCAGACGACGGACGTCACGGTGACCAGGCTCAGTCGTTTGACTGTTCGCCGATAGTGCCCCGCGTGCTGTGCGCTGGGCTTCCTTTGTATCCGCATGATTGCCATAACGGCTTCACAGTTACACGACCGGCGACGATTGACACGCAGCCTCACAGGCGGCGTAGGCAGACTGAAGCCGCCCTGTTTCCAAACTGAAATTTCGGTCGCGGAGCCTGTCACGCGAAATTCCCTTTGGCACCACAACCCCCACTGATTGTGAACGCAAGCGTCAATTATTGCTTTGCTAGAGGTTTGCCTAAAGGCCCCCGATTCGTCACCGGCGGTCGTACCCTGCACATCAGTCGACATCGATCACGGCTGGACAACGGCGTTCGGTCCCACTTCGATCTGACGGTGGAATGCCATGACCAAACCGCGGCCGCCCCTGCAGCCGTTACCGCCCGTCGCTGCGGGCCAGGTGCATGCGCCGCTGAACAAGGACCGCACTCCGCCCTACAAGATCGTCGGCCTCATCGTGGCTCTGGTCGTCGCCGCCGGGATGACGCTCACGTGGCTGCAGTTCCGCGGCGCCTTCGACACCAAGGCCAAGGTGTATGTGCTGGCGAGTCGGGCCGGATTGTCGATGGACAACGGCTCGAAGGTCACCTACAACGGGGTGCCGATCGGCCGGTTGACGGGCACTGAAGTGGTGACGGCCCCTGGCGAGAAGGCCGAAGCCAAACTGATCCTCGACGTCGGTCCGCAGTATCTCGCCGTGCTGCCGCGCAACGTGGATGTGAAGCTGCTCGCCACAACGGTTTTCGGTAACAAGTACATCTCGATGACCTCGCCGTCCAATCCGACGCCACAGCGCCTCAAGGCCGGCGACACGGTGAACGCCGTCAGCGTCACCACGGAGTTCAACACGCTCTTCGAGACCATCACCGCCATCTCCGAGCAGGTCGACCCTGTGAAGCTGAACGCGACACTGACCGCCGCGGCACAGGCCCTGGACGGGTTGGGTGACAAGTTCGGGCAGTCGCTGGTCAACGGCAACGTCATCCTCGCCGACCTGAATCAGCGCATGCCATCGATCCGGCATGACAACCGTGCCCTCGCCGATCTGGCCGAGGTCTATGCGCAGGCGTCGCCGGATCTGTGGGACGGCCTGAAGAACGCGGTGACCACCGAACGCACCTTGAACGACCAGCGCGAGACGGTCGATCAGGCGCTCATGGCCTCGGTCGGGTTCGGCAACACCGGAGGCGACATCTTCGAGCGCGGCGGGCCCTATCTGGTCCGGGGTGCGCAGGATCTGCTGCCGACGGCTCAAGTGCTGGACAGGTACAGCCCCGAGATCGATTGTGGAATAAGGGCTCTCCCACGCGCCGTGCAGGCCACCTCCTTCGCCGTGGGCGGCAATGGGTACTCGCTGATCTCCCACACCGCGCTCGTCGGCTCGGCGAACCAATACGTCTACCCCGACAACCTGCCCCGCATCAACGCCAGGGGAGGGCCCATGGGTCGGCCGGGGTGTTGGACGGTCACCAGAGACATCTGGCCGATGCCGTACATGGTCATGGACACCGGCGCGTCGATCGCGCCGTACAACCATTTCGGTCTCGGTTCGCCGTTCGCGTCCGAGTACGTCTGGGGTCGCCAGGACGGCGAGAACACCATCAACCCGTGAGCGTTGATGGCGAACCGGGGCAGAGCTAGCCTTGTGCAAGAGGTGTACGACGTGACAGGTACGGCATCCGGTTTCGGCAGTGGGCGTGGCCAGCGGCTCGTTGAAGCCGCCGGTGGCTCACCCATATGTGCCGACACCCATGAAGCGATATTGCAGCGCATGGTCGACCATGCCGTCCGCGAGATACCTGCCGCGAAGTACGCCGGTGTGACGACCGCAGGCTTTCCCGCCCAGTTGGATACCGTCGCGATGACCCATCCGTATGCCGCGGTGGTGGATGCCATCCAGCAGTACCAGCGCCAGGGTCCATTCCTGAGCGCGGCGTGGAAGCGCGACGTCCTACGGGTGAACGATCTGGAGTCCGACGATCGCTGGCCGGCCTATCGACGAGATGTGCTCAGGTCGACCCCCATTCGCTCGGTGCTGTCGTTCCGGCTGTTCACCACGGCACGCTCGGTCGGCGCCCTGATGGTCTACGCGAACGAGCCCAGCGCGTTCGACCGGCACGCCGCGGAGATCGGGTACGTGGTGGCCACGCATACCGCGCTGGGGGTCGGCGGCGCGCCCCCGCGCGACCTGGTTCGCCACGTGCTGGACAACTGGGACGTGGTGGGGGAAGCGAAATCGGTTCTGATGGAACGGTTTCAGGTCGGTAGTTCGGAAGCCTTCCAAATGCTGAAACGCCTGTCGCTCAGTAGTAGCGCCGACCTGCTCGGACTTTCGCAACAGGTGATCGACAAGGCCACTCAGCTCTAGTCGATCGCCTCCATCAGCAGGAGCGCACCCCGAAGACTGTCGTCGGGTGAGGTGAACGACGAACACGTCACCCGCACCCGCGTGGCACGGCCCCGCCGATTGACCGCCTCGACGATCACCTGGCCCGAGCTGTGGGGGTCGACGAAGGCATGACCGATGAGCGGGCGGACGTCATCGAGCGGCAGGCCGATGTCGAGCGACGTGATGCTCACGCCCTGCGTCTCATCGGAGCGCAGCCCCCACAGTTCTTCCGAACCGCGGTTCCACATGACCACCCGCATCTCCCGGTCCACCACCACGACACCCAGCCGGATCGAGTTGACCAGGGCGCTGATGAAGGTTCGGGAATCGTCGAGTTCGGCACTGCGTTCCCGCAATGCGTCGTTGATGGTGTGCAGTTCGTCGTTGGTGGACTGCAGCTCCTCGTTCATGGTTTCGAGTTCTTCGTTGGTGGACTGGAGCTCTTCGTTGGTGGTTTCGAGCTCCTCCACCGTGGACTGCAGTTCCTCGTTGGTGGTTTCGAGTTCTTCTTTGGTGGACTGCAATTCCTCGTACGCCGTCTCGAGCTGCCGGTTGGTCTGGACGACCTTGTCCAGCAGTGCCCGCATCGCGGTGACGTCGAAGAAGACGATCGAGACGCCGAGCAGGCCGTTGTCGGCGTCGACGAGGGGATTGATGTGGATCTCGAACCACACGGTTTCCACGCCGGAGCGCTGCCACTGCACATCCTGAATCCGCGCCGACCGCCGCTCGACCTTCGCCTGCTCGATATAGGACCGCAATTCGACTGGGCGATAAGAGATTTCGAGGTCACGCAGCAGACGCCCGATGTCGCGCGCCGACAGTCCGAAGCTGGTCTCGGCCTGCTGGTTGATCATGGCGACGGTGTCGTCGCCGGTGACGACGATCTGAGCGACCGGGCTGGCCCGGAACGCGAGGTCGCGGACCGTCGTCAACCCGTTCAGTCCACCGTGGCGTTCATACAGTGCGGCCGCGGGGTCGTACCGATCGAGCGACGTGTGGGAGCCCACCGCCTTGCGGAAGATGCGGTTCTTCAGGTCCACCGGGGTGAACCGGTCACCGTGGCTCAGCAGCATCTCGGCGTGTCCGAGGAACAGCGCGCCCTTCGGGGCGAGGGCGAAATGCAACCGGCTCAAGACTCCGCGCTGGGTCTCGGCGTTGAGGTACATCAGCGTGTTACGGCACACCAGCAGGTCGACGCGCGATATCGGTGCGTCACGCACCAGGTCGTTGCGGCCGAAGATCACGCCGCGCCGCAGGTCCTTGTTGAAGACGTAGCGCCCGTTGATCTGTTCGAAGTAGACCGGCAACAGATCGGGCGGCACCGACTCGACGGCGCGCGCGTCGTACGACGCGGCGCGCGCCTCGTTCAGGGCGAGGTCGTCGACGTCGGTGGCGTAGATCTTCACCCGCTGCCGGAACGCATCGAAGCCGAGCGCCTCGGCCAGCAGAATCGCGAGCGTGTACGCCTCCTGGCCGGAGGCGCACCCGGCGCTCCACACCCGGATCGGATCCTCCGGCCCGCGCTCGGCGAGGATCGACGGGATCACCTCGTCCCTGATCGACTGCCAGGCTTCCCGGTCACGGAAGAAGGCCGTCACGTTGATCAGGATGGTGTTGAACAGCGCCGCGAACTCGTCCGAACTCGCTTGCAGGACATCGAGATATTCATCGAAGGTCGTATACCCGGCCTGATCCATCCGGTGCCGGACCCGCCGCATCAGCGAGGTCCGCTTGTAGCCGGTGAAGTCGAATCCACGCGAGTCCCGCAGATAGCGCAGCAAGGCCTCGAAGGAGTCGTCGGTGCCGGCGTCCATGATGTCCTGTCCGTAGGTCATGCGACGCACCGAAACATTACTCGCGGCTACAGCACGTTCTCCGGCCCCACGACGGCCCAGACGGTCTTGCCCGCCGAAGTCGGGAGGTTTCCCCACACCCGGGTCAGCGATGTCACGATGGCCAGGCCGGATGCCCGGCCGGTGCTGTGTGCGGCGTCTTCCTTGCGCTGTGCCAGCGCGGGGCTGGTGTCCTCGACAGCCACGGTGACCAATCGGCCGTCGTACTCCACGCGCAGGATGGGTGAAGATTCCGTGTGCCGCAACACGTTTTCGACCAACGCTGTTGCGATCACCGCGGCCACGGGGATCATGTCCGAGCAGGACCAGCCGGACAGCCAGCCGCCGACCAACCGTTGTGCGTCGATGATGCTGCTGACGTGCGGCGGCAGGTCCGCGCGTGCGCGGCGCCGCTGTCGGGGGCGCGAGCTGCCCGCCGATTGCATCGCTTCCTGCATGGTGGGGAACACCGGTACCCAGCGCGTGATGCCGCGGCGGCCGATGACGGCCCGGACCTCGTCGCTGGCACAAACCAGCAAGATCGGCACGTCGGGCCAGGTGCTGACATGCCAACGGGCACTGGTGAACACCGACCATGCCGAGGCTTCCGGCACCCGCAGTTCGTTGACGTCGACGATCACCACGCGGGGTTCTTCGAGCGCCGCCTTGACCACGCTGTCACGCACTGTCCGGTAGGACAGTCCGTTGAGTACACCGGTGCAGATCAATGTGTATTCACCGCTCCCGCCGTAGACGGGCGCGCTGATATGGATGGGCTCAGTCACCGGTTCCTGCCACCGTGAGTCGTTCGGTGAGCACGCGCAACGCGTGTTCGGCTTCGTCGGCCTGGTCGGTGAACCGCTCCTGGAGCATGCCGGAGCTGACGGTGCCGGCCATCCGTCTGGCCAGTCGGGCCTTCTCCTGGAGGCTGCGGACCGCGACCCACAGTGCGCCGTCCACCTCGTTGTCCCGGGCCTGCAGTAGCGCTTCTGCTGACCAGGCGTGGCCGACGTGGCATCGGTAGTTCCCGTCGCTGATGGTCGACAGGGACCCGTTGCAGTCCGGGCAGTTATATCCCGATGGTGGGCCGAGTGCGCCGGCGTCGAAGTCGGTGGCGAACGGTTCGGCCATGGCGATCCGGTTCTCCAGGAGAAGACTGGCCTGCGGTTCCACGATCGGTTCGTCGTCGACTTGCTCCGTCAGTTGCTTGAGGAGCACGCCGATACCGGTCGCAGGTACCTGATGGTCGGCTGCCCCGGAGGCCAATGCGGCGGATGGCAGCGCCGAGAACACCGCATCGCGGGGGGACTGGGCGATGGTGGCACCGCCGCGCGCTTGAATTGCCTTGAGCCCCAACACCCCGTCGTCGAGGACACCGGACAGCAGGACGCCGATGGCACGAGGCCCGAACGTGATGGCGGCGGAGCGGAACAGTGCGTTGATGGCCGGCCGGTGTCCGTTCTCGGTGGGCCCCCGTGTCAACAGGGTGTGGTGGTCGTCGATGAGCAGATGGCGGTTGGGGACACAGGCATAGAGCGTTCGTGGCCGCAACACGTCGCCGTTGGTAGCGGCCACGGCGTCGAGAGGACCGGCGCGATCCAGGATGCGGGCCAGAACGCTGGGCACGCCTGTCGGCATGTGGAGAACGACCAGGACAGCGAGTGGCAGATCGGCGGGCAGTTGCGCGGCCATCTGACTGAGGGCTTCGACACCACCGGCGGAAGCGCCGACGGCGACAACGCCGCGCAATCGGTTCCGGTCGGCCATTACGCCCACCCACTTCCAGCGTCGGTGCGTTCAGTCTAGTTCTTTCACGGGATTTCGATGAGGTCGAGCCATGGCATAGCGACCTCGGTGGTGTGCTACCCGGTGTCGGGGAAGTGAAACCGACGTTGACGGTGCCGTCACTTTGCCCGGGAGCGTGGTAGAAACGGATTTGCTGTGCGTTGCCTGTGGCGACATGAATACTCGAAGAGCAGGAGTTGTGGATGAAGTTCTGGGTTGCCGGGTTGGCAGTCCTTCTGATGGGAGCGATGACCGGCTGCGGGAAGGGGGACGAGCCACGTGGCACCGGCCCGTCGACTCCGGCAGCGGCCAGCCAGGACGATGTGCGCGCGATCGCGAAAGACGCCTACGTGTACGGCTTTCCGATGGTCGACTCCTACCGCATCCAGTACGCCTACTTCGTCGACAAGGCCAACCCGCAGTACAAGGGTGAGTGGAACAAGCCCCACAGCATCGCCCGGGTCTTCACGCCCGAGGACACGGCGATCCAGACACCCAACTCGGACACGCCGTACACCATGCTCGGGGCCGACCTGCGCGCCGAACCGCTGGTTCTGACCGTTCCGCCGATCGAGGCGAACCGGTACTTCTCGCTGCAGTTCATCGACGGCTACACCTTCAACTTCGCCTACGTCGGCAGCCGGACCACCGGCAACGGCGGCGGCAAATACCTTCTGGCAGGCCCGGATTGGAAAGGTGAGAAGCCGGCCGGGATCACCGAGGTGATTCGCTCGGGCACCCAGTTCGCGCAGGTCATCTACCGCACCCAGCTGTTCGACCCCGCAGACCTGGACAACGTCAGGAAGATTCAGGCCGGCTACACCGTCGAGCCGCTGTCGGCATTCGAACACCAGCCGGCAAAGACCGCTCCGCCAGTCGATTTCGCTGTGCCGCAGTCGGCCGAGGATGAGAAGACCTCACCCAAGTTCTTCGAGACCCTCAACTTCGTCCTGAAGTACGCGCCGGTGCTGCCGGGCGAGCAGGACGTGCGCGCCCGCTTCGCCAAGATCGGCATCGGCCCCGACGGCGACTTCAACGCCGAGAAGCTGAGCAAGGAAAAGCTCGAGGCAGTGAAGGCCGGTATCGCCGACGCGTGGGCCGAAGCCGATGCCTTCAAGAAGGACAAGCTCGCCACCGGGCAGGTGACGTCGGCTCAGCTGTTCGGCACGCGTGAATTCCTGGGTGGCAACTACCTGTACCGGATGGCCGCCGCGGTGCTCGGCATTTACGGGAACACCGCTGCCGAGGCCATCTACCCGGTGGTGTCCGTCGATTCGACGGGGGCTCCGCTGACCGGCGCCGACAAGTACACGCTGCACTTTGCGCCGGGGCAGCTGCCGCCGGTGAACTCGTTCTGGTCGCTGACCATGTACAAGATGCCGCAGAGCCTGCTGGTGGCCAACCCCATCAACCGGTACCTGATCAACTCGCCGATGGTGCCCAACTTGATCAAGGATGCTGACGGCGGCATCACGATCTACGTGCAGAACCAGTCGCCCGGCGCGGACAAGGAAGCCAACTGGCTGCCGGCCCCCGAGGGTCCGTTCCAGATCATCATGCGGCTGTACTGGCCCAAGCAGGAAGCCCTCGACGGCGCCTGGAAGGCGCCGAAGGCGGTCAAGAGCTAGCGCTTGCGGCTGCAGTTCGGCTGGGCGGGTTTGGTCGGCCAGGCACATACGTTGAGGAACGTCTCGGTGCCGAACCCGCCGCCGTCGAACACGCCGTAGTTGTCGCCGTGAGTACCGGTGTAGGTGGCGCCGCCGCCACCGCCCGGTCCTCCGTCGGACGACACGATGGTGGTGACGGCCCAGCCCTTGCCTTCGAGCGCTGTCTTGTAGGCCGCGACGACATCGGTGGGGGAGCCCGTCACCTTGAAACTGAGGTGAATCCCGTTGTCCGCGATGGTGTCCGGGCCCCAGGCCTGGGCGGCGCCACCGGGTGTCGGCACCAGCGCCTGCAGCTGTGCGGGGCTTGCGGAGGCTGCCGACGAGGTGCTGCTCTTGGTGCTGGAATCAGACCCGCTGCTGCAGCCCGCCACGAGGCCGATCGCCGCCGCTGCGACTGCCACCGAACGAATTGCGTTTGCCATGATCGCTCCCCTCGTCGAGCGCACCGTATCAACGTATTCGACGCAGCGGTCAAAAACGGCGTGGTTGGGCGGCGCAGGGCAACGCACCTACGATGCGATCGTGGTGTCGGACGGCTGGGAAGCGCACATCCCGACGGCTACCTACGGTCCGCCCCGGCTCGGCGGCGCCGTCATCGCGCGGCCGGCGATCACCGGTGCCTTGTCTGCTTCGCACGCTGGGTTGATCGTCGTGACGGCACCCGCCGGTTATGGCAAGACGACCGCGGTGGCCCTGTGGGATGACGCCGACACCCGGCCGTTTGCCTGGGCGCGGCTGGACCATCTGGACAACGACCCCGCACATCTACTGCTGCACCTGATGACCGCGGTGGACCAGGTCGCTCCGGTGGACGCCGCGACGTTCCAGTACCTGCGCGGAGCCGGACGGTCCGTCGAAACCCAGCTGGTGCCGGCAGTGGTGGCGGCACTGGAAGCCGCCGGGCCGATTGTGTTGGTGCTGGACGACGTTCATGAGCTGACGCACGACGCCGCTGTCGCGACATTGCGCGCGCTGGTCCAACTGGCCCCGGAATCGACGACGCTCACGTTGACCGGTCGGCACGCACCGCCGTTGGACCTGGCGCGCCGCAGGTTGCAGGGCGGCGTGCTGGAGGTCGGTACCGAGCAGTTGAAACTCTCTGTCGCAGAGGCGGAATCGGCACTCGATTCCGTGGGCGGTCCGGTTGGTCCGACGGCTGCGTCGGTGATCGAGCGCTGCGAGGGCTGGGCGGCCGGCGTGGTCATGGCGGCGATGGCTCTGCGCGACGGGGCACCTGGTGAAGCCATCACCGGTCGCCACCGGCTGGTCGCGGATTATCTGGTCGAAGAAGTTCTGGACCGGCTGGACCCGGCGGTCGAGACATTCCTCGTCGAATCGGCGGTGCTCGACCACTTCACCGCCGACGATCTGAACAACGTTCTACAGCGCGATGATTCAGCTGACATGCTCGGCGGGATCGACGCCTCGGGCAATCTGTTCCTGGTCTCGCTGGACGACGAGGGCATCGAGTACCGGTACCACCGGCTGTTCGCCGATCAACTGCGCGCGCGGCTGCGCAACCGGGACCCGGCGCGGTTCCGCGCGGTGGCCTCCCGGGCGGCGGAACACCTGGAACGAGCCGGTGACATCGACGGGGCCCTGCTGCAGGCCTTGGCGGCCGACGACCCGGCCCGTGCCGCGGCGCTCGTCGAGCGGGACGCCGTCCGCCTCGGATTCGACGGTCGCGCCGGCACTTTGGAGCGCCGGCTGAGCCTGCTCGATAAGCACGTCTTCACCGAGTACCCCGACGCCGCGATCGCGCGAGCCTGGCTGGGCGTGACGCTCGGGGATGCTGATCTGATCCAGCGGTCCCTACTACTGGCCACGGCGGGAGACCGCGGCGAGGCGCTGGCCGATGGCACGGCATCGGTGAAAGTGGCTGCGGCCCTGGTCGGTTCCGTCATCGGCATCGGCGGTCTGGCGGAGATGGTGCGGCACGCCGACACGGTGTGCGCCGCCGGTGACAACCTGACCAACCCGTGGTGGGGTGCGGCCGCCTCGGTCAAGGGCGCGGCGCTGGCAATGATCGGCGATGCGGAAAATGCCAGGGCCACATTGGAAGCGTCGCTTCCGGTCATTGACGATCTGCCCGGATTCCGGGCCGTCGCGCTGGCTCATCTGGCCCTGCTGGACCTCGACGACGGCGCCCTGCTGTCGGCGGCGCAGCGCAGCGCGCAGGCCCGCAGCATCGTCGACTCCCGTGACTTGTGCGATCTGGTGCCCATGGTCGTCGTGTATGGCGTCGACGGATTGGTACGCGGTCACCGAGGTGACGTCGCCGGGGCACGGGACGCGGTGCAGGGCACCGAACGGCTGCTGGGCCGTCTCGGTGACCTGGCGGCACGTACCGCGGCGTTGGGCCACGCGTTCACCGCCGCCACGGCCCTCGAGATCGACGACCCGGAACTGTGCCGTCGGCACCTCGATGCGGGTCAGTCGGCCTCCCGTCGCGAGCCGGATGCCGCCGCGGTGCAGGTGCGGTTGGACCGGGTACGGGAACTGCTTGCGGCACATGCGCAGCACGGCGCGCGGCCGTCGCTGACCGCCGCCGAACTGCGACTGCTACCGCACCTGGCCACCCATTTGTCGCTGCAGAAGATCGCCGGTGAATTACACCTGGGCCGGGAGACCGTGAAGAGCCAGGCCACATCGATCTACCGCAAGTTGTCGGTGTCGTCCCGCGCCGCGGCTGTGACCGAAGCCGCTCGTCTCGGCCTGCTCGACCAGCACTGACCCGTCAGGCCCTCCGGGCCAGGAACCGTGAGAACGGGATCAGCATCGAGAACTCCGCGATCAGCACCACCGTGATCATCACCGTGACGCGTGGGTCGCTGAAGTTCTGCCCGGCCACCACGAACGCGGCTGCGGCGTTGCGCTGTGCCGTACCCAGGGCCAGGACCGGCCGGGCTGCGGTGCTGAAAAACACCAGCCCCCAACCGATTCCGGCGCAGATCGCGGTGTACACGACAGCCGCCAGCAGGCCCCGGGTGCCGTAGATCGACAGCACCTCCCGGAAATTGGCGACGATGGTCAAGACGACCACCAGGACCATGCCGACGGTGCTGATCAGCCCAACCGCGGGCCGGATCCGGGCGGCGAGGTCCGGAGCGCGGCTGCGCCCGAGCAGGCCGATGGCCAGCGGAATGAGCATCAGGATCACCAACGAGGACGCGATGGCGAGCGGATCGACCGCCGATCCCTTGAGGAAGATCGGCAGCACGATCGGCACGTACACCACCGTGGTGATCATCAACAGCACCATCAGGCCCACCGTCAAAGCCGTGTCGGCCTTGGCGAATTCGGCGAGCTTGATCAGGAACGGCGCGCCCGCCGCCAGCCCGCACAGCAGCAGGCCGACACCCAGCGGTTCGTCGAGACCGAAGAGATGCCAGAGCCCGAGCGCAACCAGTGGCGCCGCAACGAAATTGGCGACCAAGGTCAGGCTCACCACCCGAACGTCCTTGAGTGGAGCCAGGATCTGAGCCGGAGTCAGGCTCAGCCCGACACCCAGGGTGCTGGCCACCACGAAGATGACGACCGCGATGTTGGAACCGCGAACCGCCAGCTCGGTTACCGTCACATCGTCACCAGGTTGCGCCAGAACGACTTCAGGCTGTCGCTGGCGCCGAACAACGTCGTGAAATGTGTCGAGTCGACCAGCACGATGTCACCGGCACGGTCCCCGGTCGGCGGCATGTGGATCAGGGCGTTGAACTCGGTGTTGCCCGCCAGAGTGAACGGGTGGGGTCGGGTCTGGTCGATCAGCTGCCGGCCGAGCACGCGCAGGTTCGGTCCTTCCGGCGCCGTCAGCTGGTAGTGCGGCAGGTGCGGATGCAGGGCGAGCGTCGTGACGTCGCGCAGCAGGCCGGCCGAATCCAGATCGCGGAAAGCGGTAAGCGGCACAATCTGTTTGGTGCCCTCGACCGTCGCCGGGCGCAGACCCCAGGTGTTGTGCACGGGGATGTTCAGTCCCTTCAGCAGGGACCGCGCGAATCCGCTGAAGTTCTGGACGCGCGGGGTCAGCGGGTCGCCGTGGTGCAGGTACTCCATCTGCTGCTGCTCTTTGTCGTCGGTGAAGCCGACGTCGTGGTGCGGGGCCAGCATCAGGCAGGTGCCCTCGCGCTTCAGCCACTGCTGGATCGCGGCCACCTCTTCCGGGGTGGCCTCCTCGTCGCCGAGCAGGTGGTCCAGCCCGAAGATCATCAGGGTGTCGGTGTCGTTCAGGATGCGTTCGTCGATCGGCAGCCGGTAGCCGGCCTGATCGACCCGCTGGAACACCGCCACGGGATGGCCGGTCGCCGCACCGGCCACGTCCTGGAATGACAGCGAGGAGCGGTGGAAGAGCTCCAGGGTGCCGTCGACCCCCTGTAGGAACTCCCGCGCGCTGTATTCGACACCTTCGTACGCAGGCCATGTTGCGGCGCGCACCTCCGTCATGGTGGAGAACCGGTTGTAGAGCAACGCCGGATCGCGCTGGGCCTCCCACGGGTAGCTCCACGACCAGTAGATGGACACGCGGCGGTTGCCGTTGTGGGGACGGGTGATGTGGGCCTGGTTGTAGGTGCGGGCGTACGAACTCATGATGCTCCTTGGTGTCCGAGGGTGGAGAGATGACGCAGCGCGTTCAGGCCGGGCAGGAAGAAGTATGCCCCGCCGCGCAGCGTGGTGAATGCTGGTAACCCCTTGTGTACCTTGCGGATCGGCCGCTTGGGGATCGTGAAATCCAGCGTGCCGTCCTGCGTGCCGCAGATGGGGTCGTGTTCGTTGCCGAGCTCCTGGAACGCGGTGTCGTTGATCCATACGTTCTGGGCGAACTCGAACTGCCGCACCAGGCTGGCGCAGATCAGGAACATCCCCACACCGCGTTCGACACCGTCGTCGGCGGCGCCTTCGGGCAACGCCGGGCCGTAGGTGCCACTGCGCCGGATCATCCTGCGCCGATTGGGATTCGGTTCGGTGTCACGCGGGTTGAGCCGACGTGCGTGCGAGCCGACCGGGCACCTGTACCCGTGCGGATCCATGGTGGCGTAGTCGAAATCGTTGTTGCGCATCGGATCCGCGCCGAGCTCCGGATCGTCGTGCTCGGGCGCCAAGACCAACGGTGCGCCGCTGCGCCAGCGGCCCATGAACTTGGCGGCCAGCAGCTCCTCGCCTTCGGCGTCTGCGGCGTTCTGCTTCAGGTAGTCGCGGAAGGTTCCGACATGCTCCTCCAGCCGCCGGTACGCCATGAAGCTGCCGTTGCGTGAAAGCACCTCGAGGGCAGGCTGATTCGACACCAGGCCCTCTTCGTCCGGATAGCCGAGGAGGAACTCGCCCGGGGCCAGCGCCCCACCGCCACCCGGGATCAGCGTCTCCCCGGAACCGGCCATCTGCGGTTGCGACACCGGATCGCGGTACCCGAAGTGATCGTGGTCGTACTCGAACGGCGCGGTGGCCGCCAGATCCAGATGCGACAGCGTCCGCACCCCGGGGCATCGGGCCAACAGGGCGTCGTGTTCGCCGACGCACCGCACCCGCTCGTCCTCGTCCCGTGCGAACAGGATGACGATGGCATGCAGGTCGTCGCCCGCGAGCCCACCGGTCCAGTGCTCCGGCGCGGCCGCACCGGTGTCGCCGAGGATGTCGGCACGGGCGGCCATGCCCTCCCGGAACTCGGCCGGGAACGTCGCCAGCGTCTCCTCGTCAAGTCCCAACGCGCGCAAGCCGTTCCAGGTGAACGCCAGGTTGACCCAGCGCTTGAAGATGTTGACGGTCTTGCGCACGTCGGTCGCCGACTGTACGAGGGGCACCATCTCGGCCAGCCACGCCTGCCCGGCTTCGGGGGTGTCGAACGACAGGAACTCGTACCGACCGGTGAGGTGGGGCGTCCCGGTCAGCATGATGTGCTGGATGTCGTCGAATTCGAGTGCTGTCACTGCATCTGGTCCAGCATGTCGGAGAACGCGGCCTTGAGCCGCAGGGCCTTCTTGATCTCGACCGACGTCACATACGGGTACTCGCCGTACTCCAGGAAGCTGGGCACCTGGTGGTCGCGGACGAACTTGATGAATGCTTCCGGATTGGTCTTCCAGTCCTCCGGGAAGCCCACCAGGTGCGTGAATGCCGTGGTGATGCCAGTTGAGCTGAACAGCTTGACGGCGTCCTCGGTGTACTTGTCGAAGTCGGTGTCGAAGATGCCCTGGTACTGGAAATGCAGGCCGGAGCCGACGTCGAACAACTGCCAGCGCAGGTAGTGCAATTTCAGGGGAGCCAGGACATCAGGCTGGGCAGCTACGGCGGCCTCGAGTTGCTTGCCGTAGTCCCGGATCGCCTGCTCGTGCCCGTCGAGAACCTTCGCGATGATGTTGAAGCCGTAGCACGCGGGGGTCTGCGGGTAGACCGGTCCGTAGCGGCCGCGGGTCAGCTCGAAGTAGCCCTCCTTCGGGATGGCCAGAGCTGCGGGCTGGGTCCAGTCGTGGTTTCCGTTGTGTGCCATGGCAACGAGATTATGAGCGCGGCGGGGACCCGTCGTCCCCCGATTCGGGGGAAATTGACGCGCCGGCTGTTCAGCCGCGGCTGACGGTATTGGACCCGCTCGGAGTGGGAACCTCCGGCGTCCCGGAGTGGTAGATCACGTGGTTGTCCATGCCGGACGTGAGGATCTTGTCGGCGGAGTCGACCGTGACGGTGTTGTCGATTCCAGACACATCGATGGTCGCGCAGTGCCCGGTGATGGTGACGTGGTTGGACACCCCGCTGATGCTGACCGGCCGGTCGTTGCACGCCAGGGTCCGGGTGCCGCGGACACCCGCGATCTGGATGGGCCTGCCCGGGTCGTCGGATTGCGGCGGTAGTTCAACCAGCCCGGGCCCGGCCTGCACCGTGGTGCCGTTGACGACTACTGAGGACTCGTCACCGGGAGGGGCCGGGGCGGCGACCGAGATGCTGGATTGGCGGCTGGGAGAGGACGGAAGGAACGTCGTGTGCTTCTTGCCGGTGATGTTGGCGACGAAGATGATTCCGGCGACCACCGGGCCGACCAAGAAGGCGAGGACGATGGCACCCAGAATCATCCGCCGGGCGGCTGTTGTCGGCACCCCGGACGGCAGCGGCATCGATGGCTGTGGCGGCCACGTCCTCTGGGGCCGGTTGTACTGGGCGGCGTACGGCTGACTGACCACCGGCGCAGGCGTGGGCGCGTGTGTGGCCCACTGCTGGCCGGGTTCCGTCAACTCGGAGGCCCGGGCTTGCTCGTTCATCGCGCGCTCGAGCTCGCGGATGCGGGCCTCTGGATCGTCGTCGCGACTCATGTTCCGATGCTGTCACACCCGGCGGGGCCGCTCAACGCCATTGATAGCGCGTCTTCGGGCGGCCGGTCCCGCCGTATTCGCTTCGGCGCGTGAAGGTTCCGTCCTCGGCCAACCGCTCCAGGTAGCGCCACGCCGTCACCCGCGCCACCCCGACCGCCTTCGCCTCGTCGGCGGTGAGCCCGTCGGGACTGTCCCGCACCGCGCGGGCGATGTCATCGTTCGTCAGGACCGCGGCACCCTTCGGGGCCGCGGATTTGTCTGCGCCGGTGCGCAATTCGGCGAGGGCGCGGTCCACCTCGGCCTGGCTGGCCGCGTCCACCCCGGCCGGCAGCGCCGTGCGGTACCGCTGATAGCGCTCCAGCCGGTCGCGGAACGCCGCGAAGGTGAACGGCTTGAGCAGGTACGCGAGGGCGCCGTGCGCGACGGCGGCCCGGACCATCTCGAGATCACGCTCGGAGGTGATGGCGATGATGTCCGGCGCCGGCCGCAGTCCGGAAAGCGCCGACGCCAAACTGATGCCGCTGGCATCGGGCAATCCGAGGTCCAACAGCACCAGGTCGACGGGGTGGTCTGTGGTGGTCGCCTGGGTGGCCACCTGCATCGCCTCGCGGGCGGTGTGGGCCACTGCCGCGACGGAAAAGCCCTCCAGCCGTTCGACGTACGCGCGGTGCGCCTCGGCGATCAGTGGTTCGTCGTCGACGATCAGCACCGTGATCATGCGGGCACCGCCGGAATCGTCACCGACACCACCGACCCGTAGCTGACGTCTGACGTCAGGGTGCCCTCGTGCCGCTTGACCACCTGCGCCACCAGTGCCAGCCCCAGCCCGTGGCCGGGCGTCGATTTCGTCGAATAGCCTCGGCGCCGGGCATTTTCGAACGTTTCGGGGTCCATGCCGGCGCCGCTGTCAGCCACCCGCAGCAGCAGTTCGGCGCCCGGCTCGCAGCGCACCGTCACCTCGATCCACGGATCGTCGCGGTCGCACGCGTCCATCGCGTTGTCGATCAGGTTGCCCAGCACCGTCACCATCTCCTGCCCCGTCAGCGGTAGATGCGAAGTGTCCGAAGGTAATTGAGAGTCCACGGTGACGGTGAACTCGATGCCGCGCTCATGCGCTTGCGCGCTCTTGCCCAGCAACAGCGCCACCAGCGCGGGTTCCCGGACTTCGTTGGACAGTCGGTCGACGAGGCGCTGGGACAGCTCCAGCTCATCGGTGGCGAAGGCGACGGCGTCGCTGGGGCGGCCCATCTCGACCATGGTGATCACCGTGTGCAGCTTGTTGGCCGCTTCGTGAGCCTGCGCCCGCAACGAGTCGGTGAGTACCTTCAATGAGCTGAGTTCGCCCAGGGTGCCTTGTAATTCGGTACGGTCCCGGTCGTCACGACCTCCGACGCCGTGGTGCCGGCGACCGGTGACCGGCTCACCACCAGCACCCGATCGTCGGTGACGTGCACCTCGTCGCGCACGCCCGGACCGGCGTCCTGCAGGAACTCCGGCAGATCGGACAGTGACACCGCGCCCGGCGGCAGGGCCAGCAGGCGGCGCGCCTCGTCGTTGGCCAGTGCCACCCGGCCCTTCTCCAGGACCAGCAGGCCTTCCGACACCGAATGCAGGACGGCATCGTGGTGCTCGTACATCACCCGCAGCTCCTCGGGCCGCAGGCCGTGGGTTTGCCGGAGCAGCCGGCGCCGGATCAGCCAGGTCCCGGCGAGTGAAAGGGCAAGGGCGGCAAGGCTGATGGCCGCAATCACCGGAATCTGGTGGCGCCACTGCGCGGTCAGGGTGGCCTCGGTGATGCCCGCGGCGACCAGGCCCAGAACCCGCCCGGAGGCGTCCCGGACCGGGGCGATGGTGCGCACCGACCGGCCCAGCGTCCCGGTGTAGAACTCGGTGTACGTCTGGCCTTTCAGGGCCGGCTCCGTGGTGCCCAGATAGTGGCCGCCGATCTGGCGCGGGTCGGTGTGGGTGAACCGGGTGCCGTCGGGCGCCATGACGGTGATGAACGCGATGCCGGTCTGCGCCCGAACGGTTTCGGTGACGGGCTGCAGGACTTCCGTCGCGTTGCCGGCCCGGATGGCGGCAGCCGTCGACGGGGCGTCGGCCAGTGCCGTGACGATGCCGGTGAGCAGCTGTTTGGCCGCCGCGTCGTTGGTGCGGCGCGATTGCACCAGTGCCAGCGCGCTACCGGCCGCCACCACCACGATGACGATGGCGATCTGCAGCGCGACGATCTGGCCGGCCAGGGACCAGCGCGGCGCGGCCGGCCAACTGCGCATCACTGCGCCCTTCTGTGAAATGCCGTGAACGAAATGAACATATGCGTGACGTGCCTCACGTTCTGGCTCAACATCCTTGCAGAAGTGTTTCGAATTCAAGCCCGGAGGATTGCCGACATGACAGCTCTCGCGCCCCGTCGCGACCGAACCCACTGGCTCTATATCGCCGTGCTCGTCGCCGTCGTCGGCGGTGTGGCCGTCGGTCTCATCGCGCCCGGGGTGGGCAAGGACATCGCGGTCCTCGGCACCCTGTTCGTCAGCCTGATCAAGATGATGATCGCGCCGGTCATCTTCTGCACCATCGTGTTGGGCATCGGTTCGGTGCGCAAGGCCGCGACCGTCGGCAAGATCGGCGGTCTGGCGCTGGGGTACTTCCTGGTGATGTCGACGGTGGCGCTGGCCATCGGTCTGGTCGTCGGAAACCTGCTGAGCCCCGGCTCGGGCCTGCACCTGTCCGCGCAGGCGACGGGTCAGGGCGCGAAACTCGCCCAGAAGGCGCACGAGGCCGGCGGCCTCATGGACTTCGTCGCCCACATCATTCCTGAGACCATGCTCTCCGCGCTGACCAGCGGAAACGTTCTGCAGGCGCTCTTCATCGCGCTGCTCGTCGGGTTTGCCGTGCAGGCCATGGGGACCGCCGGCGAACCGATTCTGCGCGGCGTGGTCAGCCTCCAGAAGCTGGTGTTCCGGGTGCTGATCATGATCCTGTGGCTGGCCCCGATCGGCGCTTTCGGCGCCATGGCGGGCGTCGTCGGCCAGACCGGTTGGCGCGCGGTCACCCAATTGCTGACGCTGATGCTCGGCTTCTACGTGACCTGCGTGGTGTTCGTCTTCGGCGTGCTCGGCGTGCTGCTGTGGTCGGTCACGCGGATGTCGATCTTCCGGCTGGTCCGCTACCTTGCCCGCGAGTACCTGCTGATCTTCTCGACGTCGTCGTCGGAGTCGGCGCTGCCCCGGCTGATCGCCAAGATGGAGCACCTCGGCGTGGACCGCAGCACCGTCGGTGTCGTGGTGCCGACCGGCTACTCGTTCAATCTCGACGGCACCGCGATCTAGCTGACCATGGCCGCGCTGTTCATCGCCGACGCCATGGGGCGGCCGATGGCGATCGGAGAGCAGTTGGCGTTGCTGGTCTTCATGATCGTCGCCTCCAAGGGGGCCGCGGGAGTCACCGGCGCGGGCCTGGCGACGCTGGCCGGTGGCCTGCAGAGTCACCGCCCGGACCTGTTGGACGGGGTCGGCCTGATCGTGGGCATCGACCGGTTCATGTCAGAGGCCCGGGCCGTCACCAACTTCTCGGGCAACGCGGTTGCCACCGTGTTGATCGGGGCCTGGACCGGGACGCTCGACCGGGCAAAGGCCGACGGGGTGCTCAGCGGCGGTGATCCGTTCGACGAACTGACGATGGTCGACGCTGAGACGGCGAGCCCGTCGGCAACGTCGGTGTGACGGCCGTCTCATCATGAACAAATTGTGAATTCGTCGATAACAGCGAATCGGGGGCCCGCTTCAGGCGGGCTCCCGTGCTGTCCAGATGTTGATGAACAGAAGTGGAGCCTGGGTTCTATCGTGCAGATGAGACGGATGGGATGGAAGGCGTTCGTGTCGCGGTGTGATGTTTAGCTCACTTTGTCCGGGAATGTCCGGAATCCGTGTTTCGAAACGCTCAGAAATGAGGCCGACCTTTGTTTGCTCAAATTCAAATTTTCCGTTGTTTTCGCAGGTCGGAGCATCGATCACCATTCATAACAAGTGCATAACAATTCGCAACATAAGTAACTCCTAAGAGCCTCTGATCAATTCGTGACGTGGCGTCGCTGAAGCTGTCCGGAATGTCGGTGGCGGTCACTACACTTCTTGAAAGCAGCGCTCATCCGGGCGCACCCGAACGGGAAATCGACTACCGGCGCGTTGCCGCGCTGGCGGAGGTACCGAAGATCGTGGCAAATAATTACGCTCGTGCAAAAGCGAAGCGGGCCGGCGCCCGGGCGCTGCGCGGAACCAAGGACATTGCGCAGGTTGGCCGCGGCACCATTGCCGACATCGCCGAGAGCGCGGGCCAGTTGGTCGCGACCAGCTACGCCGACAACATGGTGTCGCTGATCGAGCCGCGCAGCCGCAGCATCCGCGATATCGCCGTCGACGGTGAGCCGTTCGCGGTCGTCGCCACCGACGACCGGGCCTACGTCGCAGTGTCCGGTGCCGAGTTCGACGGCATCGCCGTCATCGACGTCGCCACCGGTGCCGAGCTGGCCGCCTACCCGCTGGCCTCCGGCGTCAGCGCCCTGGCTGTCAGCCCCGACGGCAAGCGTGTTTTCGCGGGCCGCGCCGGTGACGCCTACATCGACGTCGCCGTCATCGACCTCACCGCCGATCGCGTCGGCACCATCGAGATCGCCACCGGTGCCGCCATCAGCATCGACGCCCTCGCGGTCGACCACACCGGTCGCCGGCTGTACGTCGCCACCACCGACGAGGTGGGCAGCCAGCTGGTCGTCGTCGACACCGAGACCGCGCGCATCCGCAGCACCATCGTCATCGGCGCCCCGATCCGCAGCCTCGCGCTCGGCCCGGACAACACCGCCTACGTGCTGACCTCGGACCTGACCGCCCGCGGTGAGGTGCACGTCGTCGACCTGGCTGCCGGCCGCGTGACCGGACGTTTCGCTGTCGGTGACGCTCCGACCCAGCTGGTGCTCGGCGTCGACGGCTCCCGCGCCTACGTCGTCGACTACAACCGTGTCTCGGTGTTCTGCACCCAGACCAATACCGTGGTCGACGCCATCGCCGCAGACGTCCAGCCGTCCTGCGTGACCGTCAGCCGCGACGGATCGACGCTGTACGTCGCGGACGTCGCCGGTGACGTCACCGCCGTCGCCGTCGAGGCCCCGAAGCCGCTGCTCTACTCGCAGTTCATGGCGACCAAGTCCGTCGCCATGAACGAGGTGCGCGCGCTGGAGCCCGCGACCGTCTGATCGATTCACGAAGAACGCCCCCGCCGGTTGGCGGGGGCGTTCTTCGCGTTCGGCGGGCTACTGCCTGCCCGTGCAGTCGAGCGACACCGAAATGGTCCGGCTGGTCTGCGGCAGCAGGATGGAGTTGCTGTTACGGCCCAGTCCGGGCCCGACCCACGGCACCAACTGCGTCGTCTGCTGTGGATTGCGCACACTGGTCACCGTGCACTCGGACACCGGTGCGGTCCCGAGCTTGTCGATCGTGACCATGTAGCCCTCGGACTGCAGCCGATTGATCGTGTCCTGCGCCGATTTGGCGGCAGCCAATCCTGCCGGTGCGACCATCGTGAGCACAGCCCCGGTTATCGCTGCGGCGAGCGTCCAATTCCTGCGCATGTTTTTCTCCTGTTCGGCCAACGCTAATCATCCTCCTCCCTGGCAGGGTCGGCTAGCATCTCGACATCCCAGCGGCAGCAACCCAGAGGCGAAATTCACAATGCTCAGTACGATGCAGGACGCCCCGCTCACCATCACCACGATCATGCGGCACGCGACCGGCCAGAATGCCCGCCGAACCGTCACGACGGCGCTCGGCGACGGCAAGTACCGCACGACGACCTACGGCGAAGTCGGCGAGCAGGCGGGCCGATTGGCCAACGCGTTGCGCGGTCTCGGTATCACCGGTGATCAGCGGGTGGCCACGTTCATGTGGAACAACGCCGAACACGTGGTGGCGTACCTCGCCATTCCGTCGATGGGCGCGGTGCTGCACACCCTCAACATCCGGCTCTCGCCCGAGCAGATCGCCTACATCGCGAACGAGGCCGAGGACCAGGTCGTCATCGCGGACCTTTCGCTGGCGGCCCAGCTCGCCCCGGTGCTGCCGCAGATGAACACGGTGCACACCGTGATCGCCGTCGGCGCAGGGGATTTGGGGCCGCTCGAAGCGTCCGGCAAGACCGTGCTGCGGTACGACGAGCTGTTGGCCGCCCAGCCCGTCGACTTCGACTGGCCGGAGATCGATGAGCGGTCCGCGGCTGCGATGTGCTACACGAGCGGCACCACCGGAAACCCGAAAGGCGTTGCCTACAGCCATCGCTCGAGTTTTCTGCACACCCTGGCGACGTGCACCAGCAACGCGCTGGACGTCGGCAGTGACGACGTGACCCTGCCCGTCGTGCCCATGTTCCACGCCAACGCTTGGGGTCTGCCCTACGCCGCGCTGATGGCCGGCGCGGACATGGTGATGCCGGACCGGTTCCTGGACGGCGCGTCGCTGATAGACCTCATCGAGACCTGTCGCCCGACCATCACCGCCGCGGTCCCGACGATCTGGAACGACGTCCTGAACTGCCTGGAAAAGAATCCGGGACACGACATTTCGTCGTTGCGGATTGTCGGCTGCGGCGGTTCGGCGGTGCCGCTGTCGATGATGCGGATCTTTCAGGAGCGCTACGGCGTGCACATCCGGCAGGCGTGGGGGATGACCGAGACCTCGCCGCTGGCCACCACCGCCAAGCCGCTACCCAACGTGTCCGAGGAGCAGTACTGGGCGTCCCGCGCGACCGCGGGGCGTCCCCTGTGCGGCGTCGAGATCCGGATCGTCGACGACGCCGGCGCGCCTCTGCCGCACGACGGAGAAGCGGTGGGGGAGATCGAGATTCGCGGTCCGTGGATCACCGGCAGCTACTACCTGGGCTACGACGCGAGCAAGTTCGACAGTGGTTGGTTGCGCACGGGCGATGTCGGACGCATCGACGACTGCGGGTTCGTCACCCTGACCGACCGGGCCAAGGACGTCATCAAGTCCGGCGGCGAGTGGATCTCCTCGGTCGAGTTGGAGAACCACCTGATCGCGCACCCCGCCGTGCTGGAAGCCGCCGTCGTGGCCGTGCCCGACGAGCGCTGGCAGGAACGTCCACTGGTCGCCGTGGTGCTGCACGAGGGCGCGTCCGCCACACCTGCCGAACTTCGAGACTTCTTGGCGGACAAGGTGGTTCGCTGGTGGCTGCCCGAGCGGTGGACCTACATCGATCAGGTACCGCGCACCAGCGTCGGCAAGTACGACAAGAAGACCATCCGCGCCCGGTATGCCGACGGCGGCTACGACGTCGTCACCATCTAGCGCGTCAGGTGCGGACCGCGAGGGCCGACATCAGGTCGGCGAGCCGGTCCGGTCGGTCGAGCATCGAAAACGTCCGTGCGCCGTCGATGATTTCGAGGCGGGCGTTGGGGATGATCTCCGCCAGCTTCTCGCCGTCTTCGACCTCGAAGAACAGGTCGTCGGCCGACCACGCGATGAGCGTCGGCTTGTCGAACTCGTGCAGCCGCGCGGCCACCCCGGTGGTGACGTCGGTGCGCAGGGAGCTGGTGAATTGCCGAAGGTCCTCGGCGACAGCAGGTTTGGACTGCGTGTTGTGTACCCACTCGCGGGTCAGCGCGTCGAGGTCGGTGTACGCGAGCCCGGCATAGGCGCGCTTGCGCACCAACGGGACCCGGAACACCTGAGTGCCGGCCCGGAACACCGCCTTTGACTGCGATGCCACGATCAGCGGCTTGAGGATCGGCGGCGGGAAGTGCTCGAACGCATCGCAGCTCGTCAGCACCAGGGCGCCGATGCGCTCCGGGTGGTGCACCGCGACCAGTTGGGTGACGACACCGCCGGTGTCGTTGCCGGCCAACACGACGTCATCTAGGTCCAGCGCGGCCAGGGTGTCGGCGACGATGCGCGCGACGCCGTGGATGCTCCGGTCGGCGCCCGGGCGTAGCGGTTCGGGATGGGCGCCGAGGGGCCAGGTCGGGGCGATGCACCGCAGGCCGCGTTCGGCCAGTCGCGCGGCGACCCCGCGCCACAGCTGGCCACCCATCATGTACCCGTGGACGAAGACGACGGGCCTGCCGTCCTTCGGCCCGAATTCCTCGTAATGGATGGTTCCGGCGTTAATCTCGATGATCGACATGGATAGCTCCTAGCTCGATACTCATTTACAAACAGTCTGTCCGCAACTTACCAACAGGGTGTATGGAAAACAAGAGACGTACTCAAGAGGAGCGTTCCGCGGCCACCCGCGAGGCGTTGATCGGTGCTGCGCGAAAGCTCTGGGGTGAGCGTGGTTACGCAGAGGTGGGGACGCCCGAGATCGCGACGACCGCCGGGGTGACCCGGGGTGCGATGTATCACCAATTCGCCGACAAGGCAGCGCTTTTCCTGGCTGTGGTGGAAGTGGTGGAGCAGGACGTGATGGCCAGGATGGGCGCGATGGTCGCGACCTCCGGCGCCGCGACGCCGGCCGACGCGGTCCGGGCCGCGGTCGACGCGTGGCTGGAAGTTTCCGGCGACCCCGAGGTGCGGCAGCTGGTGTTGCTGGACGCCCCGAGCGTGCTCGGGTGGGCGGGTTTCCGTGATGTGGCCCAGCGCTACAGCCTGGGGATGACCGAGCAGCTGCTCAGCGAGGCCATGAAGGCGGGCCAGCTGGCCCGCCAGCCCGTGCGGGCACTGGCGCATGTGTTGATCGGAGCGCTCGACGAGGCGGCCATGCTCATCGCCACGGCCGATGACCCGAAGAAGACGCGCCGCGAGACCAGGCAGGTATTGCGCCGCCTGGTCGACGCCATGTTCGAGTGATTTGTGCACGTCCTGTCACGGCGACCGTGACAGGACGTGCACAAATCTTCTAGCGCTCGGCGCGCTGGTAGGCCGTCACGACGGCGGCGCCGCCCAGGCCGATGTTGTGCTGCAGGGCGGCGGTGACGCCGTCGACCTGGCGCTTGTCGGCGGTGCCGCGCAGCTGCCATGTCGGCTCGGAGCACTGGGCCAGGCCCGTCGCGCCGAGCGGGTGGCCCTTGGAGATCAGTCCGCCCGACGGGTTGACCACCCAGCGGCCGCCGTAGGTGGTGTCGTTGTTGTCGATCAGCCGCGGGGCTTCACCCTCACCGCACAGGCCCAGGGCTTCGTACAACAGGAGCTCGTTGGCCGAGAAGCAGTCGTGCAGCTCGATGACCTGGAAGTCCTCGGGGCCCAGGCCTGACTGGTCGTAAACCTTCTGGGCCGCTTGGACATTCATGTCGTAGCCGATGATGTTGGCGGCGCTGCCGTCGAACGTCGAGGCGAAGTCGGTGGTCATGGCCTGGCCGACGATCTCGACGGCCTGCGATGCCAGTCCGTGCTTGTCGACGAACGCCTCGCTGGCGAGAATCGCCGCGCCCGACCCGTCGGAGGTGGGGGAGCACTGCAGCTTGGTCAGCGGGTCGGAGATCATCTTGGCGGCCAGGATGTCGTCGAGCGTGTACTCGTCCTGGAACTGGGCGTACGGGTTGTTGACCGAGTGCTTGTGGTTCTTGTAGCCGATCTTGGCGAAGTGTTCGGCGGTGGTGCCGTACTTCTTCATGTGCTCACGGCCTGCCGCGCCGAACATCCACGGCGCGACGGGGAAGGCGAACTCATCGATCTCGGCCAGGGCCTTGACGTGCCGGCCCAGCGGCGATTCGCGGTCCTGGGCGCCGCCACCGAGCGAGCCCGGCTGCATCTTCTCGAAGCCCAGCGCGATGGTGCAGTCCGCGAGGCCACCCCGGATCGCTTGTGCGGCAAGGAAAAGCGCCGTCGAGCCCGTCGAACAGTTGTTGTTGACGTTGACGATCGGGATGCCCGTCATGCCCAGTTCGTACAGCGCGCGGTTGCCTGAGGTCGAGTCGCCCGAGCAGTAGCCGACATAGCCCTGCTCCACCTGGTCGTACGAGATTCCGGCGTCCTCGAGTGCCTTGGTGCCGGACTCGTTGGCCATCTGCGGGTAGTCCCAGCCTTCGCGGCTGCCGGGCTTCTCGAATTTCGTCATGCCGACGCCGATGACGAACACGCGATTCTTGGACATGGGTTTCCTTTCGTTACTGCAAGTAGTTCAGTCACGCCCGGCGCTTTTAGTCAAGACCCAGAACTCTGGTGCGCGGTGCCGAGCCGGTGGTATACAACCTAGAACGTGTTCTAGTTCTGGCGGTGCTCGGGAGGGTTCATGGCGTTGCGGGTCGTGCAGTGGGCAACCGGCGGAGTCGGCGTCGCCGCGATCAAAGGCGTGCTGGAACATCCGGACCTGGAACTGGCCGGCTGTTGGGTGCACTCGGAAGCCAAGAACGGCAAGGACGTTGGCGAGATCATCGGCGGTGCGCCGCTCGGCGTCACCGCCACCAACAGCATCGACGACATCCTGGCGCTCGAGGCCGACGCCGTCATCTACGCCCCGCTGATGGCCAACCCCGACGAGGTCGCCGCGCTGCTGCGGTCCGGCAAGAACGTGGTGACGCCCGTCGGGTGGGTGTACCCGAGCGAGAAGCAGGGCGCGCCGATGCGCGAGGCCGCGCTGGCCGGCGGCGTCACGCTGCACGGCACCGGCATCGCGCCCGGCGGCATCAGCGAGAAGTTCCCGCTGCTGTTCTCGGTGATGTCTACCGGAGTGACTTTCGTTCGGGCCGAAGAGTTCTCGGACCTGCGCACCTACGAGGCACCCGACGTACTGCGGCACGTCATGGGATTCGGTGAGACCCCGGACAAGGCGCTGACCGGTCCGATGCAGAAGCTGCTGGACAGCGGCTTCATTCAGGCTGTGAAGATGTGCGTCGATGAGTTCGGCTTCAACGCCGATCCGAAGATCGTTGCGCTCCAAGAGGTTGCCGTGGCGACAGCGCCCATCGACTCGCCGCTGGGACCGATTCAGCCGGGCCAGGTGGCGGCGCGCAAGTTTCACTGGGAGGCGGTCGTCGGCGACGAGGTCGTCGTGCGCGTCACCGTCAACTGGTTCATGGGTGAGGAAAACCTGGACCCGGCATGGGATTTCGGCCCCGAAGGGCAGCGCTACGAGATGGAGGTCAAGGGAAATCCGGACTTCACCGTGTCGATCAAGGGCTTTCAGGGGCTGGTCGGAGAGGACGGCCCCGAACCCGGCGTCGTCGGCACCGCCGCCCACTGCGTCAACTCCGTGCCCGCGGTGTGTGCCGCGGAACCGGGTATCGCCACCTATCTGGACCTGCCGCTCTTCAGCGCGAAGGCGGCGCCGCGACTGAGGTGAGCGCGACGTTTTTGTACGCCCGCGGCGGCGTGTCGGCGTGCAGACACGGCCGCTCGCGGTCAAGGTTGCACGAGTATCCGGATCGGATTGCCTTCGGCCCGATCGAGTTTCGCGATGCCCTCGGCGACGTCCTCGAGCGGCACGATCTCGCTGATGGACCGGGTGAGGTCGAGGCGGCCCCGGGACACCAGTGTGGCGAGCGTGCCGATGTCGGCGTTCTGGTAGCCGAGGTGGCCGCGCACCTGTTTCTTGGTCAGGTTGAAGAACGACGTCGGGCCGATCGACGGGGCATCGGCGCTCATCCCGACGCCGACGAACCGTCCACCCACGGTCAGTGCCGCCAGCGCCTGATCGAACGTCGACCCCTTGCCGACCGCGTCGAACGCGACGTCGAGCATCCGGCCGCCGGTGGCCGTGCCGATCTGGGCCAACAACTCCGGGTCGCGGGCGTCGAACGCGTAGTCCGCACCGACTGCCAAAGCTCGTTCCAGCACCGCCGGATTGACGTCGACTGCGATGATCGGTGCCGCGCCGACCAACCGGGCCAATTGCACGATGTGCGTGCCGAGTCCACCCACGCCCCACACCCCGACGGACTCGCCGATGCCCACCTGACCGGTGCGAACCACGGCGCCGAACGGCGTCGACACCGCGTCGGCCAGGATCGCGGCCTGCTCCAGCGGCACGTTGTCGGGCACGCGGGTCAGCCCGAAGGCCTGAGCCACGGTGTACTCGGCCCAGCCGCCGTCGTACGCGAACGCCATGAGCCGGATGCGCAGACAGTTCGACATGTCGCCACGCAGGCAGTTCACGCACTCCAGGCACGGCCTGCCGGCGGCGACGACGACGCGGTCGCCCTCGGCCCAGCCGGTGACGCCCGGCCCGAGCTTGGCGATGGTGCCCGAGGTCTCGTGGCCTTGCGTGACCACGGGGAGCTGCGCCGGGAAGGTGCCGTTGATCAGGCTGAGGTCGGAGTGGCATATGCCGCAGTACGCGACCTTGACCAGCACCTCGCCGGGGCCCGGTTCCGGAATCGGAACATCTTCCACCACAACCTTTTTGGTATCGGAGTAGAACCGTTGGGCCCGCATCGTCGAGGTCATGACACTCCAGTGGTCAGGATCGATGGTTACGATCGCCATCATGGCGCAGGCATTGGTGGTCGAGCAATCACGAACAGTTCCCGTCACGGTCGCTGACGCGTTCAGCGGCACCGTCCCGATGCCGCTGAACGAGTTGTTCTGTCGCTGGTACGGACCGATCCCGCCGATCAAAGGCGTCCGCGACCAGACCGGCATCTGGGATGCCGTGGGGCAGACGCGGACCATCCTGCTCCAGGGTGGTGGCAGCATGGCCGAGACGCTCACGTCGTTCAACGAGCCGCACTCGTTCGGCTACACGCTGTCCGACATCACTGGACCGATGGCCGCCTTGATCAGCGGGGTACAGGGAGTGTGGATTTTCGAGGCCGATCCTGATTTGCAGGGCACCGGCACCAAAATCACCTGGCGCTGGACGCTGCACCGCCGCAGTGCGGCGAGCGCGCCGCTGCTGCCGGTGTTCGGGCGGTTGTGGAAGGGATATGCGGGACGGTCACTCGAACATCTTTCTGACCTGCTGGTGGGATGACATTCCCACCGTGCACGCCAATTCATGTTAGATGGACTAATGACTAAGCGTGCACTCGTTTTAGCAGGTGGCGGCATCGCCGGCATCGCATGGGAGACCGGCATCCTGCAGGGAATCGCCGACGAAGCCCCCGAAATCGCCCTGGCATTGCGCAATTCGGACGTGGTGTTGGGCACATCGGCCGGCTCGGCGGTCAGCGCTCAACTCGGCAGCGCGCTGACCATCGAGGAACTGTACGAGCGCCAGGTCGCCGCGGAATCGGCGGAGATGAGCCCGGGGATCAAGCTCGAAGCCGTCATCGCGTTGTTCGAGGCGGTCATGGGTGTCCCGGAGGCGACGCAAGCAGAGAAACTACGGCGCCTCGGGGCTGCCGCGGCGGCTGCGGACACCGTCAGCTCCGCCGTGCGGCGCAACGTCATCGAGCGCCGGCTGCCATCGCACGAATGGCCGGCACACGACCTGCGCATCACCGGCGTAGACATCGACAGCGGTGAGTTGGTGGTCTTCACCCGGGATTCGGGCGTATCGCTCGTGGACGCTGTCGAGGCCAGCTGCGCGGTGCCGGCGGCCTGGCCGGTCGTGACCATCGATGGTCATCGCTACATGGACGGCGGCATGGGCAGCAGCGTCAACATGATCGCCGTCAAGGACTGTGACGAGGCCGTCGTGTTGGTGCCGGCCGTCGCGGACTCGGTGTCGGTATTCGGGCCTGGCCCCGGTGCCGACGTCAAGAGCTTCGCGGGCCGCGTCTGCGGCGTCTTCGCCGACGACGAATCCATCGCGGCCTTCGGCGCCGACGCGCTCGATCCGGCCTGCCGCGTCCCGTCGGCGCAGGCCGGCCGGGCGCAAGGGCGCCGGGTGGCCGCGGACGTCGCCGCGTTCCTGGCCTAGTCGCCGAGTTTGAGGGAATCGAGTGCGGCGCAAGCTAATTCGTGCCCGATCTCGATGACCTCGTCGGCGCGGTAGAACTCCAGGCTGCGGCACACCGTGCGCGGAACCTCGATCAGTAGATCGGGTGGGTAGGCCGCCAGGGTGTGCCGCATCAGCGCGGCCTGCGAGATTTCGATGGTGCGGTTCATGACCTCGAACCCGCCGAGCCTCGGCATGGGGGTGTCCTCGACGTCTGCCTCGGCGCCCGGGTCGGCGACGTGGTCGACGCTGTCCACCGCGTTGCTGAAGCGGCTCAGCACCGAACGCGCGGTGGGTCCGTCGAGCAGCGTGCTCGCCGCGGCCCGGTCGATGAGCGACGTCGTGCTGCGCCGCATTCGGGCCATCAGTTCCGCGGTGGCGCTCGGCGCATCCGCCGGGGGAGTGGGGTCGCTGGCATTGAGGCTGACGGCGATGGTCAGATCGGCGTTGACGGCCGCGAGCGGGGCCATGGGCAGCGGGTCCAGGATGCCGCCGTCGGCCAGTAGTCGGCCGTCCAACAGGTACGGGGCGATGACGCCCGGGATCGCGATGGAGGCCCGGATGGCTGCATCGATGGGGCCGCGCTGCAGCCAGACCGACTTACCGGCGATCAGATCGGTCGAGACGGCGGTGAAAGGGATGGGCAGGCTCTCGATGGTCCGCGGGCCGATGATCTCGCGGACGGCCGTCAGAATCTTCTCCGCCCGGAGCACGCCGGCCGCGGTCAGTGACGGATCGAGGAGGCGCAGTACCGCGCTCTGAGTGAGGGCGCTGGCCCAGGTCGTGAATTCGTCGAGGGTGCCGGCGGCTTGCAGGGCGCCGACGAGTGCACCCATGGATGAGCCGGAGATGCCGACGATGTCGAATCCGCGCTCGCGGAGCGCGTCGATGACCCCGATGTGTGCGTAACCCCGGGCACCACCGCTGCCAAGGACCAGTGCGACCCGCATGGCCCTATTTTGGCGTGCGGATCAGACGCGGGCGAGACGAGGCCGGGTCAGCAGCGGCAGCGGGAGAAGAATGCCGCCGAGATCAGGCCGATGATCAGTGCCACCTGCGGCTGGCCGCTGCTCATGGCGAAGAGGATGCCACTGACGGCTGCGACGGCGATGAGCAGCAGCAGGGTGCCCATGAGGAGCACTCGGCGGCCGTTGACCGCGCCGTTGTGTGCGCGAGCGACCGGTACGTGCTGACGAGCAACCACGGGCTCATCCCTTCGACTGTGAGTGAGACAACCCACAGTGTGCACCATTCTGTGAGTGGAAGCACAATTACTGACCAGTAATTGGGAAATGCGCCGGATTCGTTAGCTGATCTCAGTGCTCGTGCGGCGTTTTGCCTGGTCGGCGGGCAATTTTATTAGTTGTGCTTTGTGTTCTGGAAATGGCGTTCGGCCCGTTTTCGGGCGCTGTATCGCCGTCGAAATTAATTCGCTGCGCTAATCTAAATAATTCGCCGAAGAGTCTGGAAGTCTCAATCAATTTGATTAGTCGACTTAAACGCTTTGGATGCGCAGGCGTCGATCTCGGCCTGTCGGGAGGGCGTCAGTTGACGCAGGGGATCCCGCCGTCGGCCCGCACGGGCGCCCCCGATTCCGGCTTCGGCAGTGTGCTGTCGTAGCTGGACGACTTGGCCGCGGCCATGGAAACGCTGTCCAGGGTGTCGGGCACCTGGTAGCCCGGGCCCAGGGTGATGTGGATGCGTCCGGCCGGCACCGACGAGTCGGCGCGGACCGCGTCGATGCCGAGCAGTTCCGCCAGGTGCTTGGCCTCGGCGTCGGCTCCGGCGCCGAAGTCGATGGCCGTCGAACTCAGCTCGCCGTCCTGCGAGCTCCGGGTCTGGCCCATGTTGTAGTTGAGGTCGGCCAGGATCTGCGACATCTGCCGGCCGAGGCCCATCACGTCCGAACCGTTGATGACGTCGATGACGGCGGTCTTGGAGCTCTTGGTCGTGCTGCCCGTCGTGTCCGTCGTGTCTGCGGCCTTGTCCAGGGTGGACGGTTCGGTCGACGTGCTGCTGGGCGTGGCCGTCGACGTCGCCCCGGGTGGCGGCTTCAGGCCGAAGGCCTTGGCGACCTCGGTCTTGATGGCCAGCGGGTCGACGATGTTGACGTCCTGGCCGTCGATGTTGTCGTAGCGCAGCACCGGCAGGGTCCGGTACTGGACGTTGGCCCCGCCGGCGATCTCGCCCATGCGCTGGAACTGCTCCTGGCCCCATCCGGCCGACAGCACGACGTCCTTCTGCGCCACACCGATCAGCTGGTTCAGCTTGCCGAGGTCGCTGAACGAGCCGTCCTTCTGCAGCTGGTGCATCACCGAGATCAGGAAGGCCTGCTGGCGGTGCGTCCGGTCCAGATCGCCGTTGTCCAGGCCGTGACGTTGCCGCACGAAGGCGACGGCCTGCGAGGCGTCGAGCGTCTGCCGGCCGGCCGGGAAATCGGCGCCCGAGTAGTCGTCGTACACGGGGTGATTCAGGCAGATCTCGACGCCGCCGAGGCTCTCGGCGATGTCGTAGAAGCCCGCGAGGTTCACCTCGGCGAAGTAGTCGATGGGCGCGCCGGTCAGATTGCGGACCGCGGCCAGCGTCGCCGCGCGGCCGGCCTCACGGCTCTTGCGCTCCAATTCGGCCTGATCGGTGACGCCCTTGTCCATCAGGTGCTGCATGGCGTTGGCCTTGGTCAGGCCGTACGCCTCTTTGATCTTGATGTGGTCGTAGCCCGGGATGCCCGTGACCCGCACGTAGTCGTCACGCGGGATGGAGAACGCGACCACATGGTTGTCGGTGGTGATGTGCGCCAGGATCAGCGTGTTGGTGTTGTAGCCGCCGTTGTCGGAATCCCCGGCGTGCAGCTTGTCGAGCAGCGCCTGCGGCAGGTCGTTGCCCTGCTGGTCCTTACGCGAGTCCAGGCCGATCAGCAGGATGTTCATGGCCCCGCCGGTCGACTTGGGTGCATCCGCCCCGAGCGCGTCACTGACCGTGATGCCGTGCAGCGCGCCGCGCACCGTCCACCAGCCCAGGCCCGTCGTCACCACCGCCACGGCCGTCACCAGCGCGAGCACCACGCGGCCGACGGTGTCCCAGCCCACGCGGGCGCTAAGCAGGCTTTGCAGCCGGCTCCGGCGGTGCCGGGCTGGAAGACGGTGGCGGGCGGAATCGCTGCGCTGGAGATCGGACGTGGTCAGTTGCTTCGGCCTCGCGGGTACGTGAGGACCGCCGGTCGGATCCGGCGGTCGGAGTTCGGTATCACCGCGGCCCGCGTGGATTCGTCGTCAGCGACCGGACGGCAGCACCCCGATTTTAGGGCAACGCCGCAGACTCAGCGAATCCTCAGAGAACGGCCGCGATCAGCCGCATTCACCCCTGGATGCGCTGGTCGCGGCCATGATCACACCGGCCTGTTGGGCTGCTGTGAGCTCGGTCCACGGGGTGTTGAAGTTACCGGGATCACGTGTTTCCGGCTGTTGCAGGATGCTCAGGTAGGGCTCGACGAGCGTCGCCGGGTCCGTCTTCTGGGCGTCCATCCACAGTTTCGCGGCGTGGCACGCCTGGCCGAACTCGGACTCCGTCGCGGCCGACGGGGCGTCCACGGCGGTCGTCACGCCGCCCGGGGAGACGGCGACGCCGCCGGGTGCCGGCTTTTCGTTCGTCTGCGCCTGCGCCTGCGTCGGCAGCTCGGCGGGGGTCTGCGCTGGGCCGGCCTGTTTGTCGGGCCCGCAGCCGGTGAGCACGGTCAGAGCGGTGGCGGTGAGCAGCGTTGCCCGGATGACGGTCTGCATGACAGCCAATCTAGATGCGTTGCCATTCAGGATCACCCTGACGTTAACCATTCCCTGCAGGCCGGGGCGCCGTCACGATGGGAAACATGGCAGTGCAGAACATGCAGAACGCGCAGTGTTGTCGGGCTTGAGCCCGGCCCTGTGAGGGCGCCAAGCCCACCGTTCGTTTCTGCATTGGAGTTCCGTCATGTCCGTCCTGACAGATTTTTCTGTATCCGGTCCTGCCTTGGTCGCGCCGACCCGATTGCGTCTACCCGACCTCCTGCACGCCACCGACCGGTGCGCAGACGATGTGCTCAGCGGCCGCTACGACCGGCTGTTACCCGCCGATGGCCTGCCTCTCGACGAACGCTGGTACCGCCGGTTGTACGGCGACGATGAGCTCGATCTCTGGCTGATCAGCTGGGTACCGGAACGCAGCACCGAACTGCACGACCATGGTGGATCCCTGGGTGCCCTGACCGTGGTGTCCGGGGCGCTGGAGGAAACCCGCTGGGACGGCCGCGGGCTGCGCCGGCGCACGCTCGAGGCCGGTGACCAGGCGGCGTTCCCGTTGGGGTGGGTCCACGACGTGGTGCGGGCCGGCGATCAGGCGACGGTGTCGCAGCCCACCCTGAGCGTGCACGCGTACTCGCCGCCGCTGACCGCCATGTCGTACTACGACGTCACCGACAGTCACAAGCTGCGTCGCGTCTACACCGAACTCACCGACAAGCCCGAGGGGGAATGATGGCGGCCGAGGCGAGCGAAGCGACGGGAAATGTGACCCGGGCGAGCGAAGCGACGGGAAATGTGACCCGGGCGAGCGAAGCGACGGGAAATGTGACCAGCAAAGTCGACGCCCTGTTGGCCGCGGCGCGGGAGCGGCTGGTCCGGCTGTCCGCCGCCGAAATCCCCGCTGCACTGAACCGCGGCGCCGTCCTCGTGGACATCAGGCCCGCCGCGCAGCGCGCCATCGAGGGCGAGTTCCCCGGCGCGCTGATCGTCGAACGCAACGTCCTGGAATGGCGCTGCGATCCGACCAGCGACGCCCGCCTGCCCCAGGCCACCGGCGACGACGTCGAGTGGGTGATCCTGTGCTCGCAGGGCTACACCTCGAGCCTGGCCGCGGCGGCGCTGCAGGACCTGGGGCTGTACCGGGCCACCGACGTCATCGGCGGGTACCGGGCGCTGGTGGACGAAGGCCTGCTGGGCGGGACGGCCGCGGCGGTGCTGCTACGTGCCGGCGCTTGGGTGTAGCAGCGGACGCAACCGTTCCGTCTTCTCCGGGGTCCAACCCGGCGGCTGCAGTACGTCGGCCCAGGCGTTCGCGACGTCCTTGATGTAGACGTGGCCGTGCCCGTCGGGCACGTCTACCGCGACGGCCATGTCGGCCGACACCTGCAGGAACGTCACGACGGGAATCCACTCCATCCGCGGTGAGACGTCGCGGCCGCGGGGCTCTTCCAGCCAGTCCGGCCGGGCGAACAGCAGGTCGGGGTTCCACCAGGCGATCGGGTCGGATGCGTGTTGCAGGTAGACGACCCTCGGGTGGTCCCAGGGCGCATCCGCCGGACGGTTCAAATCCTCAGGGCGAGAACCGAACCGGGCGTTGCGGCCGTGGTCGTAGATCGGCAGCTTCTCGGGGGAACCGGCGTCCCGGTAGCGCGTGAGTTCGGTCCAGATGGGGTTGTTGAACGTGGGGCCGGAGAACAACGCGCCGTTGGTGCGGGCCACCAGGTTGTTGAGTGCCTGGAACGGGGCCTCGCCGCCGAATGAACCGAGGCTCTCGCCGAACACCACCAGCTTCGGGCGCTTGGCCTCGGGCATCTGGCGCACCAGCGCGTCGACTTCTTCGAAGAGATCCTGCCCGGCTTCCTGGGCGTTGGCCTTGTCCACGAGGAACGAAATCCAGCTGGGCAGGAACGAATACTGCATCGACACGATCGCCGTGTTGCCGTTGTACATGTACTCCAGCGACGCGGCTTCGGCCTCGTTGATCCACCCGGTGCCCGTGGTGGTGGCGACGGCGACGACGGCGCGCTCGAGGCCACCGGTGCGTTTGAGTTCCTGCGCGGCCAGCTTGGCCGTGGCCCGGATACCGTCCGCCGAATGCAGGCCCGCGTAGGTGCGGATGGGCTCGATTGCCTTGCTGCCGTTGAACTTCGACAGTTCCTCGACGCTCGGTCCGTTGGCTACGAAGATGCGGCCCTGCCGGCCCAGCGAGGACCAGCTGGTCAGTGAGCCGGGCCCGCCAGAACGCAAAGGTGATGTGGGAGGCGGGTTGTCGGGATCGTCCTCATCGTTGGCCGAGGCGAAGGTGTTGTTGATCCACGACATCGCATAGTTGCCCACGACGCCGTTGAACACTTCCACCGACACGGCGACGACCAGCAGTACGGCCACCACACCCGACACCCGCGGCGGTGCCACCCGCTCCAGTTGGCGCATCAGGAAACGCACCAATTTGCGGACCAACTGGCCGATTTCGACGAAGCCGAACAGGAAGACGATCGAATACACCGCGGTCAACGGGTGGTCCCAGAACTTCATCCGGGGCACGCCCATCATGTCGCGAACCTCGTCCTGCCAGACGTGGAACCAGATGATCGCGAGGATTTGGCCGATGATGCCGAGCCCGATCAGGATCAGCCACGCCCAGCGTGGGGCCTTGGGGCTGCTGTCCTTCGACCGCATGTAGCGCACAGCCCAGACACCCAGGACCCCGAGGCCGTAGCCGCAGGCGCCGGCGGCGCCGCTGACGATGCCCTGGAACAGCGGCCCGCGCGGCAGCAGCGACGGGGTCATCGACAGCCAGATGAAGGTCAGGCCGACCGCGGTCCCGAAGAACGTGTAGCGGCGAACCCACCAATCTGACGGTGGCTCTTCCAGTTTCGCCACGAGCGACTCTTCACTCGACGGCTCGGCGACCGCGACGGCAGTGCCGTCGTCGTCGGCAGGATCGGCGTCGTGAACGGTGTCGGCCACCGCTCGACTTTACCGATGCGTGAAGTTCGGCGCGCGCTTCTCGGTGAAGGCCGCCATGCCCTCGGTCTGGTCGTCGGTGGCGAAAGCCGAGTGGAAGAGCCGGCGCTCGTAGAGCAGACCCTCGGCGAGCGTGCTCTCGAAGGCGCGGTTGACCGCTTCCTTGGCCATGCGCGACGCCGAAAGCGACATGCCGGCAATGGTTTTGGCAACGGCGTTGGCCTCTTCGAGCAGCTTGTCGGCGGGGACGACGCGCGACACCAGGCCGCAGCGCTCGGCTTCCTCGGCGTCCATGTTGCGGCCGGTGAGGATCAGGTCCATTGCCTTGGCCTTGCCCACCGCCCGGGTCAGGCGCTGGCTGCCGCCCATGCCCGGCAGCACACCCAGCTTGATCTCGGGCTGGCCGAATTTCGCGGTGTCGGCGGCGATCAGCAGGTCGCACATCATGGCCAGCTCACAACCACCACCGAGCGCGTAGCCGGCGACGGCCGCGATGGTGGGGGTGCGCGTCGCGGCGAACTTGTTCCACAGCGCGAAGAAATCCTGCGAGAACACGTCGGCGAACGTCAGGCTCGCCATCTCCTTGATGTCGGCGCCCGCGGCAAAGGCCTTCTCGCTGCCGGTGATGATGATGGCGCCGATGCCCGGGTCGGCGTCGAGTTCGGCTGCGGCCGTGGTGACTTCGGCCATCACCTGGCTGTTGAGCGCGTTGAGTGCCTTGGGGCGGTTCAGGGTGATGGTGGCGACGCGGTCGTCGCGGGTGACCAGGATGGTTTCGAAAGTCATCAGGGAATCCTAAAAGGTGAGGTCGGGGTCGGCGGAGACGAAGTACGTATCGACGTCGGTGGTGGTGACGTCCGACAGATGGGCCGGCGACCACTGCGGGTTGCGGTCCTTGTCGACGAGTTGGGCGCGGATGCCCTCGACGAAGTCGTGGGATTTGTGCGACGCCATCGAGACCCGGAATTCCTGAACGAGGACGTCCTCGAGGGTCGGCAGTTTCGCGGCGCGGCGCACGGCCTCCAGCGTGGCGGACAGTGCGATGGGGGACCTGGTGGCGATCAGGTCGGCCGCGGCGTTGGCGGCGGCATCGTCGCGGCTGCGCAGGTTCGCCAGGATCTCGGCGACGGTGTCGGCGGCGTAGCACTCGTCGATCCAATGCTGTTGCGCCAGAAGCTCACTGGCGGGCGGCTCGACAGCGTACTTCTTGACCGCTGCGTCGGGCCCATCGCTGATGACCAGATCGCGGAAGGCGGGCAGGTCGGCCTGTGGGACGAAGTGGTCGGCGAAGCCGAGGGCGATGGCGTCCGCGCCGGAGAACGGGGCGCCGGTGAGGGCGGCGTGCAGACCGATCAGGCCGGGCGCGCGGGACAGCAGGTACGTGCCGCCGACGTCGGGGACGAAGCCGATGCCCACCTCCGGCATGCCCATCTTCGTCTTCTCGGTGACGACGCGGATGTTGCCGTGCGCACCGACGCCGACACCGCCGCCCATCACGATGCCGTCCATCAGAGCGACGTACGGCTTGGGGTAGCGGCCGATGTGGGCGTTGAGCAGATATTCGTCGTGCCAGAACGTCCTGGCGTTGTCGTCTTGGGCCTTCGCGCTGTGATAGAGCGCGATGACGTCGCCGCCCGCGCACAGGCCGCGCTCGCCGGCCCCGGTCAGTAGGACCGCGCGCACGCTGTCGTCGTCCTCCCAGGCGTTGAGAGCCTCCGCGAGGCCCGTGACCATCGCATAGTTGAGCGAATTGATGGCCTTCGGACGGTTCAGCGTGACGACGCCGACGCCGTTCTCGACATTTACTAGGATATCCTCGTTTTCCGCCACGGTAAGCAATCTAGATCGTTGCGCGTCGCCTGCGCCGACCAGGTACCGTTTCACAGTAAGTTCCCAGTTTTTCCGTCTCGCCGGGAACCAACACCCGAAGCCGTACGTTGTGTGGGTGTTCGTCAGCAGACGGACCACAGCTTCAGGAGAGGAACCCGACGGTGCGCGAGAGCAGCAACCCGGTATTTCGTTCCCTGCCCAAGTCGCAGGGCGGTTACGCGCAATTCGGTAGTGGCGCCGCCGCATTTGGTGCCCAGCAGACCATGGCCCAGCCATACACCGAGTACCCGCCGCAGCAGGCCGGGTTCGCCCGGTCGCTGACCATCGATGACGTCGTCACCAAGACCGGCATCACGCTGGCGGCGGTCACGGCGAGTGCGGCCATTTCGTACTTCCTGATCATGGGCAACCTGGCGCTGGCCGGGCCGCTGGCCATGATCGGCGCGATCGGCGGTCTGGTGACGGTGCTCATCGCCACGTTCGGCCGTAAGCAGGACAACCCGGCGATCGTGCTCACCTACGCCGTACTCGAGGGCCTGTTCCTCGGTGCCTTCTCGTTCATCATGGCCAACTTCGCGGTGTCGGGCGTCAACGCCGGTGCCCTGATCGGACAGGCCATCCTCGGCACCTTCGGCGTGTTCTTCGGCATGCTCGTCGTCTACAAGACCGGCGCCATCCGCGTCACCCCGAAGTTCACCCGCATGATCGTCGCCGGCATGTTCGGTGTCGTGGCGCTGATGCTGGGCAACCTGATCATCGGATTCTTCAACGGTGGCGCCGGCATGGGCCTGCGCAGCGGTGGCACCATCGCGATCATCTTCTCGCTGGTCTGCATCGCGCTGGCGGCGTTCAGCTTCCTGCTCGACTTCGACGCTGCCGACCAGATGATCCGCGCCGGTGCGCCTGCGAAGGCGGCGTGGGGCGTCGCGCTCGGCCTGACCGTCACCCTGGTCTGGCTGTACGTGGAAATCCTGCAACTGCTGAGTTACTTCAACAACGACTAGCTCCGTTGACAGAGAAGGGGCGTCCGCTTCGGCGGGCGCCCCTTCTTCGCGTCGTGCTCAGACCGCGCGCGGCCTGACCCGGCCGGCAGCTTCGGCAGCGTTGCGGCGTGCGGTGTCGACGTCCTCGGCTCGGGCCAGGGCCACGCCCATCCGGCGGGTGCGGAAGCTCTCCGGCTTGCCGAACAGCCGAATGTCGGTGCCCGGCACCTGCAGAGCCTCATCGACACCGTCGAAGACGATGCCCTCGGCCTCGACGCCGCCGTAGATCACCGCGCTGGCACCAGGGCTCTTGAGCGACGTGTCCACGGGCAGTCCGAGGATGGCGCGGGCGTGGAGTTCGAACTCGTTCTGCCACTGCGTGATCATGGTCGTCATACCGGTGTCGTGCGGCCGCGGGCTGACTTCGCTGAACCACACCTGGTCGCCCTTGACGAACAACTCGACGCCGAAAACGCCCTGCCCGCCAAGGTTTTCCGTGACCTTGTGCGCGATCTGCTGCGCGTTGGCCAGGGCGGTGGCCGACATCGGGTGCGGCTGCCAGCTCTCCACGTAGTCGCCGGAGACCTGCCGGTGCCCGATCGGTTCGCAGAACTGCGTCTCGACTTCGCCGTTCGCGCCACGAGCGCGGACGGTCAACAGCGTGATCTCGTAATCGAAGTCGACGAAGCCCTCGACGATGATGCGGGTGTTGGTCACGCGGGCCCCGCCCATGGCGTAGTCCCAGGCCTTCGCGACGTCGTCCGGTCCGTCGAGCTTGCTCTGGCCCTTGCCCGAGCTGCTCATCACAGGCTTCACCACGCAGGGGTAGCCGATGCCACCGTCGATGGCTGCTTGCAGTTCCTCGAGGGAATCGCAGAACTTGTACGGGCTCGTCGGCACCCCGAGCTCCTCGGCGGCCAGCCGGCGGATGCCCTCGCGGTCCATGGTCAGGCGGGCGGCCCGGGCGGTCGGGATCACCCGCACCACGCCGGCCTCCTCGAGTTCCTGCAGCGTCGGCGTCGCGATGGCCTCGATCTCCGGCACCACGAGGTCCGGTTTCTCGGCCTCGATGAGCGCCTTGAGCTGGTCGGGGTCGGTCATCGAGATGGTGCGCGCATGGTGGGCCACCTGGTGTCCCGGCGCGTTCTCGTAGCGGTCGACGGCAATGGTCTCGACGCCCAGGCGCTGCAGTGCGATCAGCACTTCGCGACCGAGTTCGCCGGAGCCGAGCAGCATTACCTTGGTCGCGTTCGGCGACAGTGGGGTTCCGATGGTGATCATCGGGGGCAGAGTCTATGGGTTCGGGTCCGAATTGAGTTGCGCAAGGTCGGCGCTGTCGTGGTCCGCCGGCCCGTTGATCCTGTACTGAGGGTGTAGGTTTCTCGTACTTTTGCGCCGTGGTTTCAGGGTCAAGTTGCAGGTGGCCCATCGGCGCATTGACCCTGTACTGATGGCGCGAACTACTCGCACGAATGCGCCGCGGATACAGACTCAACGTGAGTTATCCACAGTTCGGAGTTGATTCACACACCATGGCGGTGCCGGCGCTATCGAGACACTTCTGTCAGCGGAGCGGCAGACGGTTGCGTCATGACCACCGAATCGGACCCATTCATCGGCAGCGAGGCGCTCGCAGGTCGATCGCTCACCCGCTACGAGCTGCGCCGCTACTACCGGGCGATACTGCCGAACATCTACGTGGACAAGCGAATTGACCCGTCGCTCTACCAGCGTAGCCAGGCCGCGTGGCTGTGGTCTGGACGCGAGGCCACCATTGCCGGGCATGCCGCGGCCGCCCTTCACGGGGCGAAGTGGGTGCCTGATGACGCACCGATAGAACTCATCCACGCCAATACCAGGCCGCCCAGGAACGTCATCGCCCGTGATGACCTGCTCTTCGCCGACGAGAGCCAGTTGCTCGGCGGATTGCCGGTGACGACGCCGCACCGTACGGCGTTCGACCTCGGGCGACGCGGGTCGTTCGTTGAGGCGGTTGCCCGACTTGACGCACTCGGTGCTGCCACCGGATTCAATGTCGACGCAGTGCTCGAGGTGGCGGGGCGCCACCGGCACGCACGGGGTTTGCGCCAATTGGATCGGGCTCTGGATCTCTACGACCCGGGCGCCCAATCCCCGCAAGAATCCTGGCTTCGACAATTGCTGATCGCGGAAGGCTTTCCACGGCCTCAGACTCAAATCCCGGTGCCCGGCCCTGATGGCCGCGCCAAGTACTTCCTCGACATGGGATGGGAGGACATGATGCTGGCTGTCGAGTACGACGGCGAGCAGCATGCGGGCCAGATCGGCTACGACATCGTGCGCAGCGAGTACATCGCCGGCGTCGGGTGGACGGTGGTCAGAGTGGCCGCCGGACATCGCCGGGCGGAGATCATCGCGTGGGTGAATCGGGCCTGGGCGCGGGCACTCTATCGACGAAACCCTGCGGTATTTCTGCCTGCGCCGACTTGAGTTGAGCCGTGGGTTCAGGGTGAACGCAAGACGCCCCCAGAAACACGTTGACCCTGTACCTGGGCCGCAAGTCACTTGAACTTTTGCGCCCTGAGTACAGGGTCAACGCGAGGCGGCGGGACGCCGCTTCAGAGACTGCTCCAGAGACTTACGAAAGCCGCTCGATGATCATCGCCATACCCTGGCCACCACCGACACACATGGTCTCGATGCCGAACTGCTTGTCGTGGGTCTGCAGGTTGTTGATCAGCGTCGCGGTGATGCGGGCGCCGGTCATGCCGAACGGGTGGCCGAGGGCGATGGCGCCACCGGAGACGTTCAGGCGGTCTTCGTCCATGCCCAGGGCACGGGCCGAGCCCAGCACCTGCACGGCGAAGGCCTCGTTGATCTCGTAGAGGTCGACGTCGCCGATGGCCATGTTGGCACGGCCGAGGGCCTGCTTGACGGCCTCGATCGGGCCCAGACCCATGATCTCCGGCGACAGGCCCGACACCCCGGTCGAGACGATGCGCGCCAGCGGGGTCAGGCCGAGGGCCTTGGCCTTCTCGTCGCTCATGATCACGAGGGCCGCGGCGCCGTCGTTCAGCGGGCAGGCGTTACCGGCGGTGATGGTGCCGTTCGGGCGGAACACCGGCTGCAGCTGGCTGATCTTCTCGTAGGTGGTGCCGGCGCGCGGGCCGTCATCCTTGGAGACGATGGTGCCGTCGGGCAGGGTGACCGGGACGATCTCGCGCTCGAAGAAGCCGGCGTTGATGGCTTCCTCGGCCTTGTTCTGCGAGCGGACGCCCCAGTGGTCCTGGTCCTCACGGCTGATGCCGGTGTGCAGCACGACGTTCTCGGCGGTCTGGCCCATGGCGATGTAGACGTCGGGCAGGACGCCGTCTTCGCGGGGGTCGTGCCACTCGGTGGCGCCCTCGGCCTGCTTGAGGGTGCGGGCCTGAGCGTCGTCGAACAGCGAGTTCTTGCTGTTCGGGGCGCCGTCGGCAGCGCCGACGCCGAAGCGCGACACGGTCTCGACACCGGCCGAGATGAACACGTCGCCCTCGCCGGCCTTGATGGCGTGGAACGCCATCCGGGTGGTCTGCAGCGACGACGAGCAGTAGCGGTTGACGGTGGTGCCCGGCATGAAGTCGTAGCCGAGCTCGACGGCCACCGCGCGGCCGATGTTGTAGGCGGCCTCACCACCGGGCTGTCCGCAGCCGATCATCAGGTCGGCGACATCGCGCGGGTCGAGCGCGGGCACCTTGTCCAGCGCGGCGCGCACCATCTGGGCGGCGAGGTCGTCGGGCCGCATGGTGGCCAGCGAGCCCTTGACGGCACGGCCGATGGGGGAGCGGGCGGTGGAGACGATGACGGCTTCGGGCATGACGGAGCTCCTAAGGATCCAGGAAATACTTCCTGGCGAATTTATCCCGTGACGGGAGCGACGATCGGCGCGGGTACGCCTGTCGTGCGCCGCCACAGGCGTGACACGCCGGCCACCCGGGCCAGCAGGCTCGTCACGTCCGCGGTCCGGGAGACCAGCGCGGATGCCGGAGGCGAGTCAGTTGTCCACTCGCCCAACGCTTCACACAGGGCGGGCAGCAGCTGCTGGGCGGCCAGGGAGTATCCGGCTGCCGACGGATGGAACATGTCCGAGGAGAACAGCACCTCGGGTGCCTTGAGGAAATCGGGCGCCAGCAGGTCCGAGAACGGCACCGGTACGCCGCCGTACGACCGGACCTGTCCTGCCTGCGCGCGGGCGAGGCGCAGGCCGCGATTGCGGGCGACGAAACGCAGCGGCTGGGGGATGGCCGCGATGGCGCCGAAATCCGGGCAGGTGCCGACGATGACCACCGCGCCGCTGGCATGCAGGCGCTGCACCGCGTTGCCGAGCCGGCGGGCCGACTGGCCGATGCCGTTGACGGCGGTGATGTCGTTGGCGCCGATCATGATGACGGCGGCGTCCGGCGGGGGACCGGCCACGAACATGGCGTCGATCTGGCCGGACAGGCCCTTGGACGTGGCCCCGACGATGGCCTTGGTCGACAGCCGGATGCGCTTGCCGGACTGATGCGCCAGGCCGCGGGCCAAGAGCACGCCGGGCACCTCGTCGGCGACGCGGCAGCCGTAGCCGGTGGCGGTCGAGTCGCCGAAGATCATCAGGTGGAGGTCGAAAGGCACGCCACGCTGCCACTTTTCGACGGGTCCGCCGGCGGGGCTGTAGACGCCGTCGGCGCGGGGCGGGACTTCCCAGGACTTGGGGATGACCCGGCGCGCCTTGGCCGCCTGGCCGCTCAAAAGGTTTCGTGCCCCGACGTAGGCCGAGCCCGTCGAGGCAATGGTGGCTGCGGTCGCCAGAGCGATGGTCGTCCGGCGCGGTGCACGTATGCCCACGACGTTCAGTTTAGGTCGGTTGCGGAGATTCGCAGGTCGATGAACCGCGGGCGCCTCGGTTACGTAAACATATCGACTGTGGCATCAATTCGGCGACTTTGATTGTTGATCTATGTACCAGTGGCAAGCTAAGTTACGCGGGTTGTCTGAAAAGTGACGTAAATAACGAAGTGCACCGGAACTACAAAGGCGTAGGAGTGGTGGCGATGACCGCACCGAGCAGGGTTGTCAGAACCCATAGTGTTGCTATAAGTCCTGTTAAGGGGCGGAAACCACGCCGCTATCCGGTCAGCGACGGCGCGCCGGTAGAGGTCATCGAGGACGGTCCGAGCCTCGCCGGCCGGCTGATGTCGGTTGCCGCGACCCTCGCCATCAAGTCAACTCTGACCATCGGCAGCTACGCTCCGAAGGCCCCCTGGCCGTGGGGAATGGTCGACTTCGTCGCCCGGGTGATGAGGCCCGAGCCGGGTACCATCCGCGCGACCATCGGTTTGCCGAACTGTACGGCGCACCTCGTTCGAGCCAAGGGCGTGCTGCCGGCCGACGGCAGGCGCAGCGTCATCCTCTACATGCACGGCGGGGCATTCCTGACCTGCGGTGTGCACACCCACGGCCGCGTGGTCGGCGCGCTGTCGAAGTACGCCGACGCTCCCGTCCTGGTCGTCGACTACCGGATGATCCCGAAGCACTCGATCGGCCAGGCCATCGAGGACTGTTACGACGCCTACCGCTGGCTGCGCCTGAAGGGCTACGAGCCGGATCAGATCGTGCTGGCCGGGGATTCGGCCGGCGGCTACCTGTCATTGGCCCTGGCCGAGAAGCTGCAGGAGGACGGCGAGCTGCCGGCCGCCGTGGCGACCATGTCTCCGCTGTTCGAGATCGACAACGACAGCCGGGCCCAGCACCCGAACATGAAGTCCGACGCGATGTTCCCCGCGCACGCCTTCGATGCGCTGATCGAGCTCATCGAGCATGCCGCGTCGCGCCACATCGTCGACGGAAAGCCCGAAGAGGTCTACGAGCCGCTGGACCACATCGAGCCCGGGCTGCCGCGCACCCTGATCCACGTCTCGGGTTCCGAGGTCCTCCTCAACGATGCCCGCAAGGCCGCGCACATGCTGGCTGCCAGCGGCGTGCCGGTCGAGGTGCACGTGTGGCCCGGCCAGATGCACGTGTTCCAACTCGCTGCCCCGCTGGTCAAGGAAGCCGACCGCTCGCTGAAGCAGATCGGCGAGTACATCCGCGAGGCAACCTGGTAATCCCGCATGCGCAACCCGGGAGCGGCCTGACAACATGTACCCATGCGCATCGCCCGCCACGTAAGTGAACTCATCGGCAATACGCCTCTGGTCCAACTGAACTCGGTTGTGCCGGCGGGGTCGGGGGTGGTGGCGGCCAAGATCGAATACCTCAACCCCGGCGGCAGCGCGAAGGACCGCATCGCGGTCAAGATGATCGACGCCGCCGAGGCGGCCGGGCTGCTCAAGCCGGGCGGGACCATCGTCGAACCGACCTCCGGTAACACCGGTGTCGGGCTCGCCATCGTCGCGCAGCAGCGCGGCTACAAGTGCATCTTCGTCTGCCCGGACAAGGTCAGCGAGGACAAGCAGAACGTGCTGCGCGCGTACGGCGCCGACGTCGTCGTCTGCCCGACGGCCGTGGCCCCCGACCACCCGGACAGCTACTACAGCGTCTCCAACCGCCTGGTCACCGAGATCGACGGTGCCTGGAAGCCCGACCAGTACTCCAACCCGAACGGCCCGGCAAGCCACTACGAGACCACCGGCCCGGAAATCTGGGCCGACACCGACGGCAAGATCACGCATTTCGTCGCGGGCGTGGGTACCGGCGGCACCATCACCGGCACCGGCCGCTACCTCAAGGAGGTCTCGGACGGCCGGGTCAAGGTCGTCGGCGTCGACCCCGAGGGTTCGGTGTACTCGGGCGGCACCGGCCGGCCGTACCTGGTCGAGGGCGTCGGTGAGGACTTCTGGCCGTCGGCCTACGACCCGAGCGTGCCCGACGAGATCATCGCGGTGTCGGATGCCGACTCTTTCGAGATGACCCGGCGCCTGGCGCGCGAAGAGGCGCTGCTGGTCGGTGGCTCGTGCGGCATGGCCGCCGTCGCGGCGATCAAGGTCGCCGAGCGCGAAGGTCCCGACGCCGTCGTCGTCGTCCTGCTGCCGGATGGTGGAAGAGGTTATCTGTCAAAGGTTTTCAACGACGAGTGGATGTCGTCGTACGGCTTCCTGCGCACCCGGTTGGACGGCACGCCCGAGGAGCACACCGTCGGCGACGTGCTGCGCGGCAAGTCCGGCGCCCTGCCGGACCTGGTGCACACCCACCCGTCGGAGACGGTGCGCGACGCCATCGGCATCCTGCGCGAGTACGGCGTCTCGCAGATGCCCGTCGTCGGGGCCGAGCCACCCGTGATGGCCGGCGAGGTCGCGGGCAGCGTGTCCGAACGTGAGCTGCTCTCAGCGGTTTTCGAAGGCCGGGCCAAACTGGCCGACGCGGTGGCGCAGCACATGAGCCCGCCGCTGCCGCTCATCGGTGCCGGCGAGCTGGCCTCCGCGGCGGCCAAGGAACTGCGCGAGGTCGACGCCGTGATGGTCGTCGACGACGGCAAGCCCGTCGGCGTGCTGACGCGGCACGATCTGCTCGGGTTCCTGTCGCAGGGCGGCTCGCGTAAATAGCCGCGTAAGTGGGAGGGGATTGACTTATCTTCTCCGGTAGGGCGAGACCGCTCGCTTCTCGCTGTTCACCTTTGGAAAGGCCACAATGACCGAGTACCCGCCTCCGCCGCCCGGGAATTTCCCGCCGCCGCCTCCGGGCAATTTCCCGCCGCCTCCGCCAGGCGGTTACCCGCCGCCCGGTGGATATCCCGGCGCCGGCGGGCCGCCCGACAACAACCTGGTGTGGGGCATCCTCGTCACCATCTTCTGCTGCCTGCCGTTCGGCATCGTGTCGATCGTCAAGGCCACCCAGGTCTCCGGACTGTGGCAGCAGGGCCGGCCCGACCTCGCGCAAGCCGCGGCGGACGACGCCAAGAAGTGGGCCATGTGGGGTGCCATCGCCGGTGCCGTCGTGGCCGTCATCTACGTCCTGCTGATGCTCATCGGCGCGGTGTCGTTCTCGACGTCGTATTCCGGCTGACCAGGCAGACCAATGCAACACCTGCAGCGGCCCAAAGCGGTTGGCCCGCTCCTTGGGCCGCTCGGCGTTGCAGCCGTCGCCGGCGTGGCGTGCTGTGCAGTGTGGTTGAGCGATCCGACGGTGCCCGGTGGCCCCATTCCGGTCTGTCCGACGAAGGCGTTGCTGGGCACCGACTGTCCCGGCTGCGGCAGCATGCGAATGCTGTATTCCCTTATGCACGGCGACATTTCGGCTGCGCTCCGCTTCAACGCGGTCGCCGTGGTGGCGTTGATCCTGCTCGTCTGGTCATACGGCGCATGGACTTACGGTCGCGTGGCGGGCCGAAAAATCACCAGTTGGCAGCATCGTCGCTGGGCCGCTCCGGTTGTTTTGACGGTACTGTGCATTTGGTTTGTTATTCGCAATGTGCCGATAGCGCCGTTCATTTCGTTGTACGTGTAGTTCAGGTTGTAACTAGAAACGCCACATCGACATAGCTCGGAGGGACGAAACATGACGGACCAACCGACGGACGGCACTCCGCCGCCGGACGCCAACAAGCCGACGGAGTACATCCCGCAGCCGCCTCCGGGAGGGGCTCCGCCCCCGCCGCCTCCGGGAGGCGCTCCGACGGAGTACATCCCGCAGTCCCCGCCGGGCGGTTACCCGCCGCCGCCCCCTCCGGGGCAAGGTTTCCCGCCGCCTCCGCAGGGTGGCTACCCGCCCCCTCCGGGGCAAGGCTTCCCACCGCCCCCGCAGGGTGGTTACCCGCCCCCTCCGCAGGGTGGCTACCCGCCGCCTCAAGGTGGATATGCGCCGCCGCCGCCACCGCCGGGCGGTGCCTACCCGCCGCCTCCGCCGCCGCAGGGTGGTTTCGCGCCTCCGCCTCCCGGGGCGTACCCGCCGGCCGGGTACCAGTACGGTGCACCGGGCGGTCCGGCCCCGTTCAGCGTCGGCGACGCGGTGTCATGGGCGTGGAACAAGTTCACGAAGAATCCGGCACCGCTGATCGTGTCGATGCTGGTCTACGGTCTCATCGTCGGGGTGATCGCCGGCATCGTGGAGTTCAGCGCCTTCGGCCTGGCCGACACCTCGGTGTCGAGCTACTCGTCGGACGACTCGAGCTTCAGCTACTCCTACAGCGTCACCTCGCTCGGGGCGGCGAGCATCGCCATCCTGGTCGTCGGATATCTGGTGCTACTCGTTGTCGGAGCGGCGATCTCGTCGGCCCAGTACGTCGGCCTGCTCGGCATCGCTGACGGACAGCCGACCACCATCGGCTCGTTCTTCAAGCCGCGCTACATCGGCCCGATGATCCTGCTGACGCTCATCGTCGGCGTGCTCGTGGGTATCGGCTACGTGTTGTGCGTGATCCCCGGTTTGATCGTCGCATTGTTCGCGATGTTCTCGCACGCGGCTCTCATCGACCGCAATCTGCCACCGATCGACGCGCTGAAGGCCAGCATCGAGATCGTGAAAGCCAATGTCGGACAGGTCATCCTGGTCTGGCTGGTGGCCGGGCTCATCGCCGCGGCAGGCGTGCTCGCCTGTGGTGTGGGTGTTCTGGTCTCGGCTCCGGTTGCCTCGCTGATGCTGGTGTACACCTACCGTCGCCTCAGCGGTGGTCAGGTCGCCCCGCTGACGCCGTAGCGTCGTAGCCTGATTGGGGGACGTGGCCGTCGGTCGCGTCCCCCAAACGGTTTTACGGCAGCATCGAACGTGACAGGACGACGTGAACTACGCACCCTGGTGGACCCGCGTGGCGGCCAGTCTGATCGACCGGGTCCCGCCCGTGTTCGCCGTGGTCGGCGGCGCCCTGTTCGAGTGGTCGCAGCGCGAGACGAAATGCCTTGCCGAGCAAGCGGACTACAGCATCGGTCCGTACTGCGCCACCGGAAATTCGGTGGCCGGCGTCGTGGTCTGGGTGGCCTGCCTCGTGGTCGCGACGCTGTTCATGCTGTGGAATCACGGCTATCTGCAGGGCACTACGGGTTCGAGCCTCGGCAAGCGGCTGTTGTGCGTCCGGGTGGTCGCAGAAAAGACCGGGGAGCCCATCGGATTCGTCCGGTCGGTGGTGCGGCAGGTGACCCATCTGGTCGATGCCGCCCCGATGTTCGTCGGCTACCTGTTCCCGCTCTGGGATGCCAAGCGGCAGACCTTGGCGGACAAGCTGATGTCCACCGTCTGCGTGCGGCGGGAACGCGGAGTCAGCGGAACGCGCTGACTCCCGTCAAAGCCTGCGCGATCACCAGTTGGTGCACCTCGGACGTGCCCTCGTAGGTCAGCACCGACTCCAGGTTGTTGGCGTGCCGGATTACCGGGTACTCCAGGGTGATGCCGTTGGCGCCCAACAGGGTTCGGCATTGCCGCGCGATCTTGATGGCCTCGCGGACGTTGTTGAGCTTGCCGACGCTGACCTGCTCGGGCCGGATTTTCCCGGCGTCTTTGAGCCGGCCGAGCTGCAGGGCGAGCAGTTGCGCTTTGCCGAGTTCGACGGCCATGTCCGCGATCTTGGCCTGCGTCAGCTGGTATTCCGCGAGCGTCTTGTCGAACACCATGCGCGTGCCGACGTAGTCCAGCGTCGCCTGCAGACAGTCGCGGGCCGCGCCCACCGCGCCGAACACGATGCCGAACCGCGCCTCCGACAGGCAGCTCAGCGGGCCGGACAGGCCGCGGGCACCGGGCAGCCGCGCGGACTCGGGCAGCCGCACGTCGTCGAGGCTGAACTCCGAGGTGACCGAGGCCCGTAGCGACATCTTGCGGGTCATCTCCCGGGCGCTGAATCCCGGTGTGTCCGTGGGCACCGCGAATCCCAGCACGCCTTCCTCGGCGCGCGCCCACACCACCGCGACGTCGGCGACGGAGGCGTTGGTGATCCACATCTTCGAGCCGTTCAGCACCCAATCGTCACCGTCACGGCGCGCGGTGGTGCGCATGCCACCGGGGTTGGAGCCGAAGTCCGGTTCGGTGAGACCGAAACAGCCGATCAGGTCACCCGCGGCCATCCCGGGCAGCCACTGCTCGCGTTGTTCCTCGCTGCCCCAATGATGGATCGCGAACATCGCGAGCGAACCCTGCACCGAAACCAGTGACCGGATGCCGCTGTCGACGGCCTCCAGTTCCTGGCACACCAGCCCGTATGCGGTGGCGCTCGAACCGCTGCAGCCGTACCCCGTCAGGTGCATGCCGAGCAGGCCCAGCTTGCCGACCTCAGTGGCGATCTCACGCACCGGAACCGAACCGTTTTCGAACCACTCGGCGATGAACGGGCGCAGCCGCTGTTCGCCGAACTGGCGCACCATGGTGCGCAGTTCGATGTCCTCGGCGCTCAGCAGATCGTCCGTGCCGAGCAGGTTGTCGATCGAGGCTGTCATGGTGCAGTTCTACACCGGGAGTTCGGCGAAACGCGAGGGCGGGCCCCGGCTACGCTGGTCGCTCAGAGCTCGGATAGACGGGGTGGACGATGACTGAGCACGACCAGAACCAGGGCGCGGGAGCGCAGGAGGCGTCGACGCCGGCGTACGGCATGCCGCCGCTGCCGGCCTATGGCGCGGAGCTCTACCCGTCGACGCCTGCGCCCGAGGCATTTCCGCCGCCCCCGCCGCCGGCTACCGGGTACCCGGCCCCGGGTTACCCGCCGCCGGTCGCGCCGTATCCTCCTGTGGCCCAGGGCTATCCGGGCATGCCACCCATGCCCGGCATGATGCCGATGGGTTACGCGCCCGTGCCGAAGACCAACGGGCTGGCCATTGCGTCGTTGGTCTGCTCGCTACTGGGCCTGGTGACCTGCGCCGGCACCTCGATTCTCGGCGTGATCTTCGGACACCTCGCCAAGTCACAGATCAAGCAGAGCGGTGAGGAGGGTGAGGGCATGGCCCTCGCCGGTTTGATCGTCGGCTACATCGGTCTGGCGATCTTCGGGCTCATCGCCCTGTTCTACTTCGGCCTGATCGCGGTCATCGTGGGCAGCGGCAACAGCTACTGATCGGGGAGTCAAACAATGTCGAATCCATACGAGCCGACGTCGAATGCATACGAACCCGGCGACAGTTCCGGCCAGCAGCAGCCGGGCCAGCCGCAGTTCGGTCAGCCCGAATACCCGGGATACCCGCAGCAGCCCGGGTTCCAGCAGCCCGGCTACCCGCCGCCCGGATACCCGCCACCGGGCTATCCGCCGCAGCCGGGCTACGGCTATGCGCCGCAATACGCTGTCGACCCGTCCGCGCCGTACGGCCGTGACCCCCTGACGGGGTTGCCGTTGTCGGACAAGTCCAAGGTGACGGCCGGCCTGCTGCAGATCCTGTTGGGCGGCTTCGGCGTCGGGCGATTTTATCTCGGCTACACGACCATCGGTGTGCTCCAGCTCGTCGTCTCGGTCGTCACCTGCGGTATCGGTGCCATCTGGCCGCTGATCGACGGCATCATGATCCTGATGGGGAACGTTCCCGACACCCAGGGGCGCAAGCTGCGCGACTAGGCTGGCGCCTGTGAGTGAGCAGCGCAGCCAGGCAGACAACTACCGCGCCTACGGACCCGCGACCCGGGCCATTCATGCCGGGTTCCGGCCGGACCCACAGACCGGTGCCGTCAACACCCCGATCTACGCCAGTTCGACGTTCGCGCAGGACGGCGTCGGCGGGCTGCGCGGCGGGTTCGAGTACGCCCGCACCGGCAACCCGACCCGGGCGGCGCTGGAGACGGCACTGGCCGCGGTCGAGGGTGGAAACTACGGCCGCGCATTCAGTTCCGGCATGGCTGCCACCGACTGTGCGCTGCGCGCGGTGCTGCGTCCGGGCGATCACATCGTCATCCCCGACGACGCCTACGGCGGTACGTTCCGGCTGATCGACAAGGTCTTCACCCAGTGGGGCATCACGCACACGCCGGCCCAGCTGTCGAACCTCGACGAGGTACGCGCGGCCATCACGTCGAAGACCCGGCTGGTCTGGGTGGAGACGCCGACCAACCCGTTGCTCTCCATCGCCGACATCGCGGGCATCGTGCAGATCGCCGCAACGTCGGGCGTGAAGGTGTTGGTGGACAACACCTTTGCCTCACCGGCGCTGCAGCAGCCGCTCTCGTTCGGGGCGGACATCGTGCTGCATTCGACCACCAAGTACATCGGCGGGCACTCGGACGTCGTCGGCGGTGCGTTGGTGACCAATGACGAAGAGCTGGACGCGAAATTCGCGTTCCTGCAGAACGGCGCCGGTGCGGTGCCGGGGCCGTTCGACGCCTACCTGACCTACCGCGGCCTCAAGACGCTGCCGCTGCGGATGCAGCGGCACTGCGAAAACGCTTTGCGTGTCGCCGAATTCCTCAACGACCACAAGGCCGTCGCGACGGTGCTGTACCCGGGACTGTCGAGCCATCCGGGCTACGAGGTGGCCGCCAAGCAGATGAGCGGCTTCGGCGGCATGGTGTCGGTGCGGTTGCGCGGCGGTGAGCAGGCCGCACGCGAATTGTGCTCGCGCACAGAGATTTTCATCCTCGCCGAGTCTCTGGGCGGGGTGGAGTCGCTGATCGAGCACCCGGGCGCCATGACGCACGCGTCGACCGCGGGGTCTCAGCTCGAGGTGCCGAATGACCTGGTCCGGCTGTCGGTCGGCATCGAAGACATCGCCGACCTGATCGGTGACCTGGAGCAGGCGCTGGGTTAAACCAGGGCAGCCCGCACCGCGGCGGCCGTGACGGCGAGGTTCACCTCGGCCACGCCGGTCTCGTATTCGTTGACCCAGTGGCCGCTGGCGATGTCGCCGGCGCGCGCGTGCACCCAGCGCCAGCCGCGGTCGTTGAGGCTCATCAGCGAACCCAACCCGTCGACGGTGTGCAGCAGCGTCACGATGGCCGCGGTCGTCGGCGAGGGCGGCCTGCGGTCGAACAATGCCGACAGCAGCTCCGCACGGGCCCGGCCGACGCGCGCCCGGTCCGTCAGCGGCAACGCGTACTGCGGGCGGAATCTGTTGCCGCCCAACGGTTGCCGACGCAGCTGCCCGGCTCGCTCCAGCTGGTCGATGAGGCTGCCCTCGGTGCGTTTGTGTAGCTTCGAGAGCACGGCGGCGGGCCGCCGCGGCCGCTTGCGAAGCAGTTCCAGTGCCGGTGCCGACACCGGGTCGACGGCGTCGTCGCCGGAGAGGGCGACCAGGTGGCCGTCGGGAGCGCTGTCACCTGGCGAGGCGGGCCGAATACGGCACGCCAACGCCAGGTCCAGCAGGACGGCACCGGACAACACCCGGTGCCGACGTGGTTGATCAAGACCTGGCTGTGCGGACGAATTGTCCAGGAGAAGCAGATACAGGTCCTCGGCGATCTGAGCCATGAAAAGTCAGCCGACGGCTTCAGCCGCCGAAGGGCTAGGCGTGGTAGGGCTCAGCCTTGACCAGCGTCACCTTGACGGTGGCGCCGCTCGGCACCGTGTAGCTGCGCTCCTCGCCGACCTTCGCGTCGATCAGCGCGTGGCCGAGCGGCGAGTTGGGGGAGTACACCTCGAGCTTGCCGTCGGTGACGCCTTCCTGGCGGGTGGCGATGAGGAACGTCTCGGTGTCGTTCTGGTCGCCGTCGTAGTAGACGGTCACCACGGAACCGGGCAGCGCGACGCCGGACTTCTTCGGTGCCTCGCCGACCTTGGCGTTGTTCAGCAGTTCCTGCAGCTGGCGGATGCGGGCTTCCTGCTGGCCCTGCTCTTCGCGGGCCGCGTGGTAGCCGCCGTTCTCGCGGAGGTCGCCCTCTTCGCGGCGGTCGTTGATCTCGGCAGCGATGACCGGGCGGTTCGCGATCAGCTGATCGAGCTCAGCCTTCAGGCGCTCGAATGCTTCTTCGGTGAGCCAGGTGACCTGGGTATCGGTCATGTCTGCTGCTCTCCTGTCGTTGTAAGCGTGCGTGTATGCCCGGGCGTCGTGTCCGGGTTGCCCCGTTACCGGGGCCGGCGGTGCTGCGATCGCGAGAGCAGGTCTAGGTCCCCCAGAAAGTGCCCGCTAATGCAGCAATACACGGCCCCAGTCGGAACCGTGTACTGAGCAAGCGTACCACTTGGGCGTCTCCAAACGGTCATGGTTTCGCAGTTCGGAGTTCGCCGGATGGTTGGCCGGCAGGCCATGGATCAGGGCGCGACGAGGTACGACGGAACGTCGGTGCCGCAACCGTACACATCGCCCACGACCGGCGGTTTTGTGGATTTCACGACGGCGGTCACCTGGACGGTCTTGGCCGCTGCCGGGGCGACCAGAATTTCGCGGCGCCCGGTTTCGCTGCCGTCGAGGGCCCGGGCCCGCACGATGCACACCGCGGGTTGGGCCGGGTCCTCGCGCGTGACGGAGATGGTCACCGCCACCGTCTCGTTGTCCACCAGTGTGTAGGTGCTCAGTTCACCCTTGACCGGGGAGGTCCCGAGCCGCTGGAAACCGACGAAGGCAAGCGCTACACCTGCGACGACGATGAGCAGAGTGAGGCCGATGGCCAGCCGGCGACGGGTCAGCCGGGACAGGCGTTGCTGCCCGTAGCGGGCGGTCGGACGCTCGATCATGGCTGGTTTGGGTGCCCCGTCGGTCGGTTCGGATTGCTTGGACTGGAACTATAGGACCCAGTGACATGGTTGGACTGCATCGAGTTGTCCCACCGAGTAGAGACAGTAGGTAAGGCACACGTGAGCGAACTGCGGTTGATGGCGGTGCACGCGCACCCCGACGACGAGTCGAGCAAGGGTGCGGCCACGACGGCCATGTACGCGGCCAACGGCGCCCGGGTCATGGTCGTGACCCTGACCGGCGGTGAGCGCGGTGACATCCTCAACCCGGCGATGGACATTCCCGAGGTGCACGGCCGCATCCACGAGGTCCGCCGTGACGAGATGGCGAAGGCCGCCGAGATTCTGGGTGTCGAGCACCACTGGCTGGGGTTCATCGACTCCGGGCTGCCCGAGGGCGATCCGCTGCCGCCGCTGCCCGACGGTTGCTTCGCGGTGGTGCCGATCGAAGAGCCCGTCCGCCGGCTCGTGCGGGTCATCCGCGAGTTCCGGCCGCACGTGATGACGACCTACGACGAGAACGGCGGCTACCCGCACCCCGACCACATCCGCTGCCACCAGGTGTCGATGGCCGCTTACGAAGCCGCCGCCGACCACGTCCAGTTCCCCGACGAGGGAGAGCCCTGGAGCATCTCGAAGCTGTACTACGGTCACGGCTTCCTGCGCCGGCGCATGCAGCTGTTGCAGGACGAGTTCGCCAAACATGGGGAAGTCGGGCCGTTCGAGAAGTGGCTCCAGCACTGGGACCCCGAGCACGATCCGTTCGCCAACCGGGTGACCACGCGCGTCGAATGCGCCGACTTCTTCGAGCAGCGTGACCAGGCCCTGCTCGCCCACGCCACCCAGATCGACCCGAACGGCGACTTCTTCCGCGCGCCCATCGAATGGCAGCAGCGGCTGTGGCCCACCGAGGAGTACGAATTGGCCCGATCCAGGGTTCCGGTGACGTTGCCCGAGACCGATCTGTTCACGGGAGTTCCGCTGTGATTGCTGTACCGCTGACCATCCTGCTGGCCGAGGGGCCGCGCCAGACGGGCCCTGACTTCGGCAAGGCCAGCCCGGCCGGGTTGGTGATCACGTTGATCCTGCTCATCGCCGTGATCGGACTGATCTGGTCCATGAACCGGCACCTGCGCAGGCTGCCCGAGTCCTTCGATCCGGCACATCCCGAACCGGACCAGGCGGTCGACGACGGCACTGTCGGCGGGGTGACGCACGATGCGCCGGCGGGCGACACTGGGCCTGACGGCACTACAAAGCCAGAAGCCGGGTAAGACTCCATGCATGGCAACGTCTGATGCACCGGGCTACTCATCGCGGCTCGTACCTCACCGCTTGATCGGCGCCCGATGAACACTCTCGCCCAGGCCACCAGCCCATACCTGCGCCAGCACGCCGACAATCCCGTGCACTGGCAGCAGTGGACACCCGAGGCGCTGGCGGAGGCCGCGGCGCGCGACGTGCCGATCCTGCTGTCCATCGGCTACGCGGCGTGTCACTGGTGTCACGTGATGGCGCACCAGTCGTTCGAGGACGACGAGGTGGCTGCGGTGACCAACGAGAACTTCGTGTGCATCAAGGTCGACCGGGAGGAACGTCCCGATCTCGACGCCATCTACATGAGTGCCACCGTCGCGATGACGGGCCAGGGCGGCTGGCCCATGACGTGCTTCCTGACCCCCGACGGCCGCCCCTTCTTCTGCGGCACGTACTACCCGAAAGACGGCTTCCTGCAGCTCCTTTCGGCCGTCACCAACACCTGGGAGAACCGGCGGGACGAAGTCGAGCAGGCCTCTGACCAGATCGCCGCCGAGCTGCGCAAGATGTCGTCGGGGCTGCCCGCCGGCGGGCCGGTGCCGTCGCCCGAACTGTGCGACCACGCCGTCGCCGCGGTGCTGCGCGACGAGGACGCCGAAAGAGGTGGCTTCGGTCGAGCCCCCAAGTTCCCGCCGTCGGCGTTGCTCGAAGCCCTGCTGCGGCACCACGAACGCACCGGCTCCGCGCTGGACGCGGTGGAACGTACCTGCACCGCGATGGCCCGCGGCGGCATCTACGACCAACTGGCCGGTGGCTTCGCCCGCTACAGCGTCGATGCCTCGTGGGTGGTGCCGCACTTCGAAAAGATGTTGTACGACAACGCTTTGCTGTTGCGCGTGTACGCGCACTGGGCCCGGCTGACCGGAAACCCGTTGGCGCGCAGGATCGCCGACGAGACGGCGCGGTTCATCATCAACGACCTCGGTGACGGCGGCATGTTCGTCTCGTCACTCGATGCCGACACTGCCGGGCATGAAGGCCTGACCTACGTGTGGACGCCCGCGGAGTTGGTGTCCGTTCTGGGTGACGACGACGGCCGTTGGGCCGCTTCGCTTTTCGAGGTCACCGACACCGGGACGTTCGAGCACGGCAGCTCGGTGCTGCAACTGCTGGCGGACCCCGACGATGCCGCGCGCTTCGAGCAGGTCCGCGCGAAGTTGATGGCCGCCAGGGCGTTGCGGCCGCAGCCAGGGCGCGACGACAAGGTGGTGACCGCCTGGAACGGGTTTGCCATCACGTCGCTCGCCGAGGCGGCCGTCGCGCTGGATGAGCCCGAATTCCTCGATGCCGCAACGGGTTGCGCCCGCCGGTTACTGGACCTGCATCTGGTCGACGGCCGGCTGCGGCGGGCCGGCCTCGGCGGCGTGGTCGGCGACAGCGTCGGCATTCTGGAGGACTACGCGGCGCTGGCGACGGGCCTGTTGACGCTGCATCAGGTGACCGGCGAACCGTCCTGGCGCGATGCAGCACAGTCCCTGCTCGACACCGCACTGGCACATTTCACCGATCCCGACCGGGGCGGCCGCTGGTTCGACACCGCCGACGACGCCGAGGCCTTGCTGGTGCGGCCCTCCGACCCCGTCGACGGGGCGACGCCGTCGGGCGCGTCGTTGGTTGCCGAGGCGTTGCTGACCTTCGCGCACCTGGCCGCCGAACCTGAGCGGTACGTCAATGCGGCCGCCGCGACTCTGGCGTCGGCGACCCCGATCCTGGCCCGTTCGCCGCGCGGCGGCGGGCACTGGTTGGCGGTCACGGAAGCGGCCGTCCGCGGTCCCATCCAGATCGCTGTGGCCTGCACCGGATCCGACTCCGAATTGCTCAGTGCCGCTCGCAGATTCGCCCCCGGTGGGGCGATCGTCGTCGGGGGTGCGGAAGGGTCGTCCACGTTGCTCGACGGGCGTGGTCTCGTCGACGGCCGAGACGCCGCATACGTCTGCCGCGGCCAGGTCTGCGACCTTCCGGTCACGACGGCAGGGGATCTGGCTGCCGCCCTCGGCGCGGCCGTGTAGCGTGCGGCGCATGCCCAGCGCCGAGCAGATCACCGAAAACGTCAACCGCTACCTGGACCTCGTCGACGTCGCCGACGCCGACGGGATCGCGGACCTGTACGCAGTCGATGCCGCCATCGAGGACCCGGTCGGTGGTGAGGTGCACGTCGGCCGTCAGACCATTCACGGCTTCTACTCGAACATCGCGGGCACCAAGAACTCCCACGAACTGCACACGCTGCGGGTCTGCGGCCACGAGGCGGCGTTCTACTGGAGCCTGACCGTCAACGGCGCCATGCGCATCGACATCATCAGCACCATGAACTTCGACGCCGAGGCCAAGATCACGTCCATGAAGGCGTACTGGGGCCCCGCGAACGTCACCCAGCTCTAGCGATTTGTGCACGATTTTCCGCGCCGACCGCGGAAAATCGTGCACGAATCCCTAGGAGAAGACCGCGAACCACATCGCGATGTAGTGGCAGATGGCCGCCACCGCGGTGCAGGCGTGGAAGAACTCGTGGTGGCCGAACGTCCGCGGCCACGGGTTGGGCCACTTGAGCGCGTAGAGCACGCCGCCGATCGAGTACAGCGCGCCGCCGACGATCAGCAGCACCACCGCGGTCACGCCCGCGCCTTCCAGGATCGGGCCGATGAACCACGCGGCGACCCAGCCCAACAGGATGTACAGCGGCACACCGAGCCAGCGCGGGGCCGTCGGCCACAGCATCTTCAGTGCCACGCCGGCCAGCGCCCCACTCCACACGATCCAGAACAGCAGCCAGCCGTCGGACTTCACCGCGAGCAGCGCGAACGGCGTGTAGCTGCCGGCGATGAAGATGAAGATCATCGAGTGATCGAGGCGCTTCATCCAGATGCGCGACTTCTCCGACTTCCAGGTCACCCGGTGATAGGTGCCGCTGACGGTGAACATCGCCACGATGGTGAAGGTGTAGAGCAACGTCGCCAATCCGGCACGCGTGCCCTGCATGGCCCACGACACCGAAACCAGTGCGGCACCGGCAAAGAACGCAACCACCGCGGAGTAGACGTGGATCCAGCCGCGGGCGCGCGGCCTGCCGAAGAATTCGACGACGCTTTCCACGACGACATCCGGCAGCGTTTCGGAGTGGCGGAGCACTGCGGCGGCGCGGTACGGCTTCGTCATGTTCGGCGGTGCCTCGGCCCGGTCGGAGGCAGCCGGATCTGTATTGCTCGGAGCGGTCAACGTTCCTCCACTAACAGCCATGGGATACCCAGAAGTCCACAGTAGTCTGGTTTCTCGTGGACATCATTCCTCCGCGCCTCAAGGAACCGGCCTACCGGCTGTATGAGCTGCGGCTGCGTCAGGAGCTTGCGCACTCGAAAGCGCAACTGCCACGCCATATTGCGGTGCTGTGCGACGGGAACCGGCGCTGGGCGCGTGAGGCAGGTCACGACGACGTCAGCTACGGCTACCGCATGGGCGCCGCCAAGATCGCCGAAGTGCTGCGCTGGTGCCAGCAGGCCGGTATCGAGATGGCGACCATCTACCTGCTCTCGACCGAGAACCTGCAGCGCGACCCGCAGGAGCTCGCGCCGCTGATCGAGATCATCACCGATGTCGTCGAAGAGATCTGCGCGCCCGACAAGCACTGGACCGTGCGCACCGTCGGCGACCTCGAGCTGCTCGGCGAGGAGCCGGCCAAGCGGCTGCGCGACGCCGTCGAGTCGACGGTTGAGCGCACGGACGCGTTCCACGTCAACGTCGCCGTCGGCTACGGCGGCCGGCAGGAGATCGCCGACGCGGTCCGCACCCTGCTGAGCAAGGAGCTGGCCAACGGCGCGACGGCCGAGGAACTCATCGAGGCCGTCACCGTCGACGGCATCTCCGAGAACCTCTACACCTCGGGCCAGCCCGACCCGGACCTCGTCATCCGCACGTCGGGGGAGCAGCGGCTCAGCGGATTCCTGTTGTGGCAGAGCGCCTATTCGGAGATGTGGTTCACTGACGCGCACTGGCCGGCTTTCCGGCGCGTCGACTTCCTGCGCGCGTTGCGTGACTACGCGCTGCGGAACCGCCGCTACGGAAAATAGCGTTCGTGCCAGACTGAAGACATGGCTGCGCTGTCGGCAGTGGTCTTCGCCCTGAGCTGGTGGCTGGGGCTGTATCTGCTGGCGCGCGATCCCCGCAAGCCGATGCTGGCGTGGTCGGCGTTCGGGTTGTGCAGCTTCGCCGTCGTGGTGGCCGTCGACGCGGTCCGGCTGGCCAGTGGCGCATCGACCGGTCTGCTCAGCCACGTCGAGGCATATCTCGCGGTGCTGCCCGGTATCGCCTGGCTCACGGTGCTGCTCGAACTGGCCCGGCCGGTCGACTCGCCGCGCGGCCGCTGGGGCGCCATCGCGGTGACGGCCGTGGCGGTGATCGCGTTGGTCGGGGCCGGCTTGTCCGGTGGCGTGCATCCGCCGCTGCGGCCGGGGCACTGGGTCATGGTCGGTGCCATCGCGTTATCGGCGTTCAGCGCACTCGTGCTGGCGGTGCGACGACTGCGCCGAGGCAGGTCGTCTCGCAAGATCGTCCCGGCGGTGGTGGCGGCGACCATCTTCTTCGGGCTCGGCAACGCCATCCTGCTCATCCCGCTGGGCCTCCTGCCGAGTTGGCTCGTCTTGGCGTCCGCGGCCTTCGATGTGCTGCTGCTGGGTATCGCGGTGGCGTGGTGGGACGCGTTCGACGAGGGACAGGCGCTGCGCGCCGGGATGCGCCGCTCGTTGGTCGGCAGTATGGCGGTGGCTGCGTTGTTCGGCGGCCAGGTGTTGATCGGCCTGGCGGTCACCGACGAGCGCGTGGCGCTCATGGTGCTGCTCTTCACCAGCCTCGCGGTGGCCATCGCGATCAACGTGCTGGCCGACCCACTGTCCGGGCTGCTGGACCGGCTGGCGTTCGCCCGCGAGCCCGACCTGCGGGCCGACCGCGCCGCGCTGCGCCGCACCGAGGCCGCGCTGCCGCTGCGCGCCGCCAACGCGCTCGACCACATCGATGACGAGACGTTTGTGCGGCTCACCCGTCGCGCCCTCGGCCACTACGCCGACCTATCCAAGCTCGTCGCATCACCGCTGACGACGCTGCCGGTGATCGATGAGCGGCTGGCCCGCCGCGGCGCGCCCGACCAGCCGCTGGAGCGCGCCAACGAACTCAAGGATTTGCTGGCCGACCGCATCGCGGCGCTCAAGCCACGGGATGGCGGCGACTTCGGCACCACAGAGCAGTGGCGGCACTACAACTCGCTGTACTTCCCGTACGTGGTCGGGGTGCGCGCCTACGCGCAGAACGCCACCGCGGCCGGACTCGACCCGGTGGCCCGTCAGGCGTGGCAGTGGTTCGTCACCGAAGTGCCGCAGCGGTCGCTGCACAACTGGCAGAACGCGGCGGCCCGGGTGATCGCCGCCGACCTGCGCGGTACCCCGGTGTCAACGCTGACCTAGTCAGCTCACGTCGCTGACCTGCGGTTGGCAGTGCCTGGCAGTAATCGGCAGCGTTTGGTGCAGACCGGGCAGCACGCTCCCGGCAGTGTCATGGGTGTCCCCACACCGGCACCGCAAGGAGCGACCGCCATGACCGCAATCAACCCCGGGCTCCACACCCGACCACTGTCCGACAGTTCCGATTCCCTGCTCCGTTTCGGCCTCCGGGTCGACGGCACACTGTGCTCGCTGACCGGCCTGCTGATGGCCCTGACCGCTGATCCGCTGTCCCGGCTGTCGGGGCTGTCGGCGACGGCCGAGTGGATCATCGGCGCGGTGTTGGTGGGCTGGGGGTTTGCTCTGTACGTCTTGGCCGCGGTGCCCAGGATTCGGCGCGTCGGGACCGGAGTGCTCGTCGGCAACTTGATCGGCACCGTCGCGGTGCTCGGTGTGCTGGCTTCCGGAGTGCTCCCACTGACCGCCGCGGGCAACGTCCTGGTGCTGGCCGTCATGGCCGCGGGCCTGGGCTGCGCGTGGCTGCAGTACCTCGGAGTGCGCCGTCTGGCGTGACTCCCTCCCCGCCGGGCGGGGGCGTCGCTGAAAGAGGTTGCAGTAGACGTCCCCGCGCCGGCCTTCACCCCTCCAACGAAAGGAAACTCCATGACCACCATCACCTCACCCGCCCGCGTCCGGTCCGACCGACTGCTCCGCCTGGCCCTGCGCGCCGACGCGCTCATCAGCGGCACCGGCGGCGTCATCCTGGCTGCCGCGGCCGGCGCCATCGCATCGGAGTCCGGCATCCCGCGTCCGGCCGTGTACGTCCTTGCCACGGTGCTCGTCGTCTACGGCGTCGGCGTCTACGGGCTCTCGACTCTGGCGGCGGTGCGTCGGCCCGGTATCGCGGTGGCGATCGCCAATGTCGTCTTCACCGTCGCCGCGATCCTCGCCGTGGTGGACGACGTGTGGCCGCTGACGGCCACCGGCGTCGCGATGATGATCGTCAGCGCCGTCTACACACTGGCGATGGCGGAGTTGCAGTACCAGGGTGTCCGCCGCGCCTGAAACCGAGGGATTTGTGCACGATTTTCCGCGGTCGGCGCGGAAAATCGTGCACAAATCCCTGTCTAGAGCTTGCGGAGGCGCAGCCGGTTGATGGCGTGGTCGGCGTCTTTGCGCAGCACCAGGGTGGCGCGCGGCCGGGTGGGCAGGATGTTGTGGATCAGGTTGGGCAGGTTGATGGATTGCCAGATGTCACGGGCGGCGAAGATGGCCTGCTCGTCGGTCAGTGTCGAGTAGTGGTGGAAGTGCGACTGCGGGTTGGAGAACGCGCCGGCGCGCATCGCCAGGAACCGCGACACGTACCACTGTTCGATGTCCTCGATGCGGGCGTCGACGTAGACGGAGAAGTCGAACAGGTCCGAGATCATCAGAGCAGGCCCGGTCTGCAGGACGTTGAGGCCCTCGATGATCAGGATGTCGGGGTGCCGCACGATGACCTTCTCGCCCGGCACGATGTCGTAGATCAGGTGTGAATAGACCGGGGCGGACGCCTGGTCGATGCCCGACTTGACCGCGGTGACGAAGCGCATCAGCGCGCGCCGGTCGTAGCTCTCCGGGAAGCCCTTGCGGTGCATGATCTTTCGCCGCATCAGCTCGGCGTTCGGATACAGGAAGCCGTCGGTGGTGACCAGGTCGACGCGCGGATGGTGGCCGAACCGGGCGAGCAGCGCCTGCAGCACGCGGGCGGTGGTCGACTTGCCGACGGCCACGCTGCCGGCGACGCCGATGATGAACGGCACCGGGCGGTCGGGGCTCTGCTGGGGTTCGCCGAGGAACTCGGAGGTGGCGGCGAAGAGGCGCTGCCGGGCGGCGACCTGCAGGTGGATCAACCGGGCCAGCGGCAGGTAGACCTCTTCGACTTCCAGGATGTCGATCTGCTCGCCCATACCGCGCAGGCCCAGCAGCTCACTCGCAGTGAGTTTCAGAGGAGTCGCCATACGCAGCGCGCGCCATTGGCGCCTGTCGAACTCGACGTAGGGACTCGGCTCGCTCGGCCGCGGCATGTGCTCAGTCTTGCAGTTATGGCGACGCGATGAACGCGGGGGTACCGGCTAACGTTGGCGGACATGAACGTCTCGCCGGTCACCGACACCGCCGCCGAAGGGTTGATCCGCGAATATCTGCTGCTCGGTCTGCGCTTCGACCGCATCGAAGAGGGCTACGTCGACTCGTTCACCGGCGATCCCGCGTTGCGTCAGAAGGTCGCCGACGAAGCTGCTCCCGACCCGGCCGCACTGGCCCGTCAGGCCCGCCGGCTCGAAAGCGAGGTCGACTCCGCCGGGCTCGCGCCGGAGCGTGCCGACTACCTCAAGGCGCATCTGCGGGCCCTGGACTGCGCGGGGCGCAAGTTCGCGGGGGAGGACGTCGGCTTCGTCGACGAGGTCCGCGACTACTTCGACGTCGACATCACCAAGGGCGACGAGGACCGGTACCGCGAGGCGCACCGCGCGCTCGACGAAGCGTTGGGCGGCAGCGGCCCGCTGGTCGAACGGATGCAGGCCCACCGGTCCGGCGAGGAGATTCCGCCCGAGCGGCTCGAAGAGTGCATCCACGCGTTCTCGTCCGCGCTGCGCGACCGCGTCCGCGCCGACTTCCCGTTGCCGGACACCGAGACCATCAATTACGAGATCGTCACCGACAAGCCGTGGTCGGGGTTCAACTACTACGAGGGCAACTACCGGTCGACGGTGGCGGTCAACGCCGACCTCAAGCAGCAGATGTCGAATCTGCCGCGGCTGGTGGCACACGAGTCGTACCCCGGTCACCACACCGAGCACTGCCGCAAAGAGTTCGGGTTGGTGGCCGGCCAGAATCAGGCCGAGCAGACGATCTTCCTGGTGAACACCCCCCAGTGTCTGATGGCGGAGGGGCTCGCCGACCTGGCGTTGTACGCGGCGATCGGCCCGGATTGGGGTGCCTGGGCCGCCGAGATTTACCACGACCTGGGCCTGCGGTTCGACGGTGAACGCGCAGAAGCGATTTCGTCGGCCAGCGCCGCCCTGGCCGACGTCCGGCAGGACGCCGCGCTGATGCTGCACGACGAGCATCGCGACCCCGACGACGTCGTCGCCTTCATGCAGCGCTGGCTGCTGACCAGTCCGGAGCGGGCGCGGCAGTCCATGCGGTTCCTGTCGTCGCCGCTGTGGCGGGCATACACGTCGACCTACGTCGAGGGCTACCGGCTGCTGCGCGGCTGGCTCGATGCCCGGCCCGCGGACGTCAGCCTCACCGCACGGTTCGGCCGTCTGCTCGACGAGCCGCTGATCCCCTCGAGCCTGCGCGCGGCCTGACTTCGTCCTCAAACGGCTGCCTATTAGGCTGAACGCATGACTGCAGACGCTTCCGTGTCCAAGTCCGGCCTGGGTGCCGGCTACGCCGCCACCGCCAGTGAGGCCTACCAGGCGGCGCTGCGGGTCATCGAGCAGGTTGAGCCCCGCGTCGCCGAGGCGACCCGGAAAGAGCTTGAGGATCAACGCAGTTCGCTCAAGCTGATCGCCAGCGAGAACTACGCGTCGCCGGCCGTGCTGCTGACCATGGGCACCTGGTTCTCCGACAAGTACGCCGAGGGCACCGTCGGGCACCGCTTCTACGCCGCCTGCCAGAACGTCGACACCGTCGAGGCGCTGGCCGCCGAGCACGCCCGCGAACTGTTCGGCGCCCCGTACGCCTACGCGCAGCCGCACTCGGGCATCGACGCCAACCTGGTCGCTTTCTGGGCGATCCTGGCCACCCGTATCGAGGCGCCAGGCCTGGCCGAGCTCGGTGCCAAGCACGTCAACGACCTGTCCGAAGAGGACTGGGAGAAGCTGCGCAACAAGCTGGGTAACCAGCGCCTGCTGGGCATGTCCCTGGACACCGGCGGCCACCTGACGCACGGCTTCCGGCCGAACATCTCCGGCAAGATGTTCCACCAGCGCAGCTACGGCACCGACCCGGCCACCGGCCTGATCGACTACGACGCCGTCGCCGCTGCCGCCCGTGAGTTCAAGCCGCTGGTGCTGGTCGCCGGCTACTCGGCCTACCCGCGCCGCGTGAACTTCGCCAAGATGCGCGAGATCGCCGACGAGGTGGGCGCCACTCTGATGGTCGACATGGCGCACTTCGCCGGTCTGGTCGCCGGCAAGGTGTTCACCGGCGACGAGAACCCGGTGCCGCACGCCCACGTCACCACCACGACGACCCACAAGTCGCTGCGCGGCCCGCGCGGTGGTCTGGTCCTGGCGACCGAGGAATACGCGCCCGCCGTCGACAAGGGCTGCCCGATGGTGCTCGGCGGTCCGCTGTCGCACGTGATGGCCGCCAAGGCCGTCGCGCTGGCCGAGGCCCGCCAGCCGGAGTTCCGGACCTACGCGCAGAACGTCGCCGACAACGCCAAGGCACTGGCCGAGGGCTTCCTCAAGCGCGGTGCGACGCTGGTCACCGGCGGCACCGACAACCACCTGGTGCTGCTGGACGTGCAGTCGTTCGGGCTGACGGGCCGGCAGGCCGAGTCGGCGCTGCTGGACGCCGGCGTGGTCACCAACCGCAACTCGATCCCGAACGACCCGAACGGCGCCTGGTACTCCAGCGGCATCCGCTTCGGCACCCCGGCGCTGACCACGCGTGGCTTCGGCGCCGATGAGTTCGACAAGGTCGCCGAGCTGGTGGTGGACGTGCTGACGAACACCGAGCCGACCGCGGCATCGAACGGCCCGTCCAAGGCCAAGTACACGCTGGCCGACGGCACCGCCGAGCGCGTGCGTGCGGCCTCGGCCGAGATGCTGGACGCCAACCCGCTGTACCCGGGTCTGACGCTCTGATCCGGGGCGCTGAAACCGAGGTGTGCGCGGCGCACACCTCGGTAGCCTGATCTGCGGCCGAGGAGGTGGCAGATGGGTAGTCAGGCGCTGGCCGCTGTCATCGAGTATTTCGTCCGCGACAAGGACGCATTCATCGCCGGTGTGATCGCGGAAATCCTGGCCGCCGTGCCCGAGTTGAGCGATCCGTCGTTCCACGAGATCGTGGCGGTCAACGCCACCGAGAGCCTGGATCTGTTCCTCGATGTCCTAGCGAATGGCCTTGACCCGCAAAGTATTTCGCCGTCGAGCCTCGCGATCGCCAACGTCGAGCGGGCGGTGACGGACGGTGTTCCGCTGACCGCGATCCTGCGCGCGTACCGCGTCGGGCATGGCCGGATGCTGAGCGCATGTCTGGCGCAGATGCCGGCCGGTGCGCCCGGTGCGGCCGAGGCGATGATCGAGGTGGTGAATCTCAGCGGGTCACACAACGGCCGGGTCACCGAGCAGATCACCGCACTGTACGAGGACCGGTTGACGCAGCGCGTGCGTACCGACGAAGCGATCCGGCGGCAGTGGATCACCCGCTTGCTGAATGACGCCGAACCCGATGTGGCGCAGGCGGAATCGGCACTGGGCTACCGACTGTCGGGCAGCCACATCGCCGTCGAGGCCTGGGCTGACGACACAGCTGCGGCCGTGGAATTGACCAAGGTGGTGGCGGTGCTGCGACAGGTCCTACCCAAAGCCGACGACATTCTGGTCGCCGGAGGTGAATCGCAGCAGCGCATCTGGTTGCGACTGCCGGCGGCTGCCCGGGTGGACCACGGCCAACTTGCAAAGCGATTGCGGATCAACGGTTTACGGATCGCAGTCGGCCGCCGTGGTGAGGGACTCGACGGCTTCCGGTCGGCGGCCCGCACCGCGGCGCGGGTCAAGGAGCTGGCCCGGTCCGCGCCCGATGCGCCACAGGTCGTGCTCTTCGACGAGGTCGCGTCCATCGCGTTGCTGGCCGATGAGCCGGCGGATCTCGCGGCGTTCGTCGTGACCGTCCTGGGCGGCCTTGCGGACGACGATCCACGGTGCGAGCAGCTACGCGAGACCATCCGGGCGTTCCTGGCTGCCAACTGCAGTTACACCGAGACGGCGAAGCGCACGATGTTCCACCGCAACACCGTCTACCTCCGGGTTCAGCAGGCCGTTGAGCAGTACGGACTCCGGCTTGACGCCGACACCCTCACCATCGCGCTGGCGCTGGAGATTTGCCGCTGGTACGGCGCGCGGGTGCTTTCGCCTGTTTCCTGAGGTCAGCGCTACCGATGTGCATTTTGCACATCTCCTGCGGCAAACGCTGGTCTGAGCACCCATGGATTCAGCACAGCGATCGCTCATATTGTGACGGGGACGACAATTTCGTCGAGCTGTTCACCACATCACACCCCGGGCCTCGCGAGCTGAGTCCGCCAACCCGGGCAGACCCATCACGAAGGGGCGAAGAATGTCTGAGTTGGGCCACATCCGGCGGTCTAAGGAGCAGGCCGCGGCCGGCAACCGAGCCTCGCGTCGGCGCTCGCGGACCCGTAGAGGTATCGCCACGACCGCCGTCGCCGGCGCCATGGTCGCGGCGCTGACCGCCCCGCAGGCGTTCGCCGCGGACGGCTACCAGGCCGTGACAGATCAGATCCTCGCCCAACAGCAGCAGATCATCGCCACCAACAGCAACTATCCGTTCATCAAGCCGTCCGACGTGAGTTCGTTGCCGCAATACACCCAGGCCCTGGCGATGGGCGTGCTCTTCGGTGCGCTCAATGAACAGAACCGGATCAACGGCTACGACCGCAACGGTGAATTTCTCACCGCCCCTTGGAACGCGCCGTCTGCCGAGCCGCTGCCGTTCTCGAACGACCCGACGGCGGACAACAAGTACACGCTGCTGGCCGTGCGGGGCGAGTCGTACACGGTGACCATCACGCCTCGCCCTGGCACCAAGGTGGTGACCTTCGTTCCGATGTCGGGGAACATCATGGACGGGAAGTTCATCTCGACCGGTGTCAGCTATGACCTGACGCAATTCACACCGAATGCGGACGGCACGTACACCGTGGTGATCAGTCCGGACCAGCAACCGGGCAACTGGGTGAACAGCACCGGCGCCCAGACGATCCTCATGCGCGATACCACCACCGACTGGGGCATTCCGCACGACACGATCCTCATCAAGCAGCAGAGTTCATCGTCGCAGTTCAAGCTGCCGGTGCTGTCAGAAAGCCAGGTGGCGGCGGTGTTGGCCGGCGTCGCGGACAATGTCTCCGGGTTCAATTCCAGCGTCACGAATAAGGGAATTCAGGCGGTCTGGGCCGCAGTGCCGGAAAACACCTTCACCGTGATCAAGCCGACGACTTCGGCGGTCGGCGGCCCGATTCTGCCGGGGCAATTGACCAGCATCGGACACTTCAACCTGCAGCCAGACCAGGCACTCGTGGTCAAGGTGCCCACCGTTTCGGCCGGCTACGTGGCTGCCCAGCTGACCAATATCTGGCAGCTGGATCTGCCGTATGTGACCGCGCAGAGCAGCCTCAACGGCAGCAATATTTTTCAGGCAGACGACGGTTACACCTATTACGTCGTCAGCGCCACGAACCCCGGCGTCGCGAACTGGCTGGACAACGGAGGCGTCGTCAACGGCTCCGTCACGCTCCGGTTCCAGGACGTCAACGGCACGCTCGACAATAATGCGGTGACGGCCCAAGTAGTCCCGATCTCTGATGTCCGTCTGCACTTGCCGGCCGGTACCCCGACCGTCACCCCGCAGCAGTACGCGGCCAGCCTCAAACGGCGGATGTTCGAGTTCAATTACGTGCACAACCAGAACAACGTGCCCACCGGCTGGGCGACGGCCAATCTGGAACTCGATCAGATCAGGGCCGCGGTCGGCACGGACAAGTTCAACGAGATATTCGGCAGCCAGGAAAACGTCCCGTCCGTCCTGGACCGGATCACGCAATCTGCCCTCAACCCGGACTACCTCGACCTCGCCCGCGGCATCTTCGCCAACCCCGCCGGTAGTTTGTCCGCCTTTGTGCAGAACATTCCCTTGGCCGTCCAGGACATTGCGAACCCCATGATCCTGTCGGCACTGCGGTGCGACCTACTCATCAACCAGACCCTCACTCAAATCCGAGCCGGCCTCGCTTCCGGGAACATCACCGCCGTGGTCGCGGCACTGGGTAATGGCGTCCGAGGTCTGGGCACGATCATCAACCAGACCTTGACCGACCCGGGCACCAGCGTCACCGCAGGCTTCCTGAACGCGCGTGACGACCTGTCGGTGGCGCTGAACCGCGCCGACAGCTACTCGCCGTTGACGATGGGCAACATCAAGACGGTCGTCAAGGAGCTCGGAGACCTCGGCCGCACCACAGGGCACATGCTGGTCGGTGGGCTGCGGGGCGCGATCCCCGCGGCCAACTCCACGTCGCAAGCACCGACTGGGGCGCTATCGCCGACCGGGACGCCGGCGCCGACCGCAGCAACATTCGGCGCCGACGTGACTCCGACAGCGAAGACCACACATGAGGCAGACACAACACCGACGGCACAGCCCGCTAGCCCGGCAGCACCGACAGCTGCAGACCCGGCGGGCACTCCGGCGAGCAGCCCTGTGAAACCGTCTGACACCCCGGCAGCCGAGGGGTCGGCCAAGCCGGCGGCCGCCAATGGTAAGAACCAGCAGGCTGACAGCTCGCAAGCGGACACTCCCCGAGGCAAGCGGTCCAAGGACGGAAAGGAATCGAAACCTGCCGGTGGCAAGCCGTCCAAGGCTGCCAAGGGTTCCAGCACTTCCGGCGCCACGCAGACGAGTGGCCCGGAGGACTCCAAACCCGCACAAGGCAAGCAGCGCACTGAAAGCAAGAATTCAGCTTCTGCTGGTGAGGGATCTGGCAGCGAAAAGACCGCAGGCGCAGGTTCGGGCACAGCGAAGTAGCCGTCTGCGGACGAACGGGGACCGGGTGACACCGGTCCCCGTTTGTGCGTGGTTGATTTCAAAAACATGTGAACTCGGGTTACAGTTACTTTCATGGCTGAGAAACCAGTTGCCAACGCACTGACCCTCGAGCTCGAGCCCGTGGTGGACACCGAGCTGTCCCGGCACCTCGCGACCGAAGAAGCCTGGTATGCCCATGACTACGTGCCGTTCGAGCAGGGCGAGAACTTCGCCTTCCTCGGTGGCACCGACTGGGACGCCTCGAGCGTCACGCTGCCGAAGTCGGTCACCGATGCGCTGGAAATCCTGCTCATCACCAAGGACAACCTCGCGGGCTACCACCGTGAGCTGGTCGAACACTTCATCCTCGAAGACAAGTGGGGCCGCTGGCTGGGCCGCTGGACCGCCGAGGAGCACCTGCACGCCATCGCGCTGCGCAACTACCTGGTGGTCACCCGTCAGATCGACCCGACCGCCAACGAGGATGTGCGCGTCGAGCACGTCATGAAGGGCTACCGCGCCGACAAGTTCAGCCAGATCGAGACGCTGGTCTTCATGGCGTTCTTCGAGCGCGCGCACGCCGTCTTCACCCGCAACCTGCAGGCCCAGATCGAGGAGCCCGTGCTCGCCGCCATGGCCGGCCGGATCGCACGGGACGAAGAGCGGCACGAGGAGTTCTTCGCCAACCTGGTCTCGCACCTGCTGGAGACGCGCCGCGACGAGACCATCGCCGCCATCGCGGCCCGGGCCGCGGGCCTCGAGGTCATCGGTGCGGACATCGACGCCTATCAGGACAAGGTCCAGGTCGTTGCTGACGCCGGCATCTTCGACGCCGCTGCGCTGAAGACCGTCATCTCCGATCGCATCAAGGCGTGGGGCCTGGGCGACGAACCGTCGCTCGCTCAGTTCATCTAGACGTCACAAAACAGTCACGGCGCGCCGTCAGCGTGGGGCGGCCGCCGGGAGTAGCGTCGCCGGTGATGGCTAGCGAATTGCTCTGCTATCCGGGCGGCACCCAAGAGTTAGGGGCCGGTCCCGGCCCAGGTACCGCTGCGTCCACCGAAGTACTCGTGTGGGGCCGCACGGGCCGAGGAGCGCCACGTGTCTGATTCGCAGGTCCGTACCTACGTGCTCGATACCTCCGTGCTGTTGTCCGATCCCTGGGCCTGCACGCGTTTCGCCGAGCACGAAGTGGTTGTCCCCCTGGTGGTCATCAGTGAGCTGGAGGGTAAACGCCACCACCACGAACTGGGCTGGTTCGCCCGCCAGGCGCTGCGCATGTTCGATGACCTGCGATTGGAGCACGGACGGCTGGACCAGCCGATTCCTGTTGGGACACAAGGTGGAACGCTGCAGGTTGAGCTGAACCACGTCGATCAGTCGGTGCTGCCCACGGGCTTCCGGACCGACACCAACGACCACCGCATCCTCGCCTGCGCGGCCAACCTCGCCGCAGAGGGCAAGCGAGTCACGTTGGTCAGCAAGGACATTCCGCTGCGTGTCAAGGCGGGTGCGGTCGGCCTGGCTGCCGACGAGTACCACGCGCAGGACGTCGTCACCTCCGGCTGGACCGGTATGACCGAGATGGACGCGGCGCCCGAGGACATCGACACGTTGTTCGCCGAGGGTGAGGTCGACCTGCCCGAAGCGCGGGATCTGCCGTGCCACACCGGAATTCGGCTGCTCGGCGGCACGTCGCATGCGCTCGGCCGGGTCAATGCCGAGAAGCGCGTGCAGGTGGTTCGTGGTGATCGCGAAGTGTTCGGCCTCCGGGGAAGGTCAGCCGAACAACGTGTCGCCCTCGATCTGCTGCTCGACGAATCCGTCGGCATCGTCTCGCTCGGCGGCAAGGCCGGCACCGGCAAGTCGGCGCTGGCGCTGTGCGCCGGCCTGGAGGCGGTGCTCGAACGTCGCACCCAGCGCAAGGTCGTAGTGTTCCGTCCGCTGTATGCCGTTGGCGGACAAGACCTCGGCTACCTGCCGGGCAGCGAGAGCGAGAAGATGGGCCCGTGGGCGCAGGCCGTCTTCGACACTCTCGAAGGGTTGGCCAGCCCAGCCGTGCTGGAAGAGGTGCTGAGCCGCGGCATGCTGGAAGTGTTGCCGCTGACGCACATTCGCGGTCGCTCGCTGCACGACTCGTTCGTCATCGTCGACGAGGCCCAGTCGCTGGAGCGCAACGTGCTGCTGACGGTGCTCTCGCGCCTCGGTAGCGGTTCGCGAGTGGTTCTCACGCACGACGTCGCCCAGCGCGACAACCTGCGCGTCGGCCGGCACGACGGTGTCGCCGCGGTCATCGAGAAGCTCAAAGGCCACCCCCTGTTCGCGCACATCACGCTGATGCGCAGCGAACGGTCGCCGATTGCCGCATTGGTCACCGAGATGCTCGAGGAGATCAGCCCCGGCACCCTGCCGTGACGTGAGCCGCCGTCGCGATTTGTGCCCGGTTTTCCGCGCTGACCACGGGTTTTCGTGCACAAATCGCGGCGTCGGTAAGGTGGTTGAGTGCGACGCGAGAACAAGGCCTGGTCCTACTGGCGGACCGTGCTCGGCGTGTGCGCCGGTGTGACGATCGTCGTGGTGGGTTGCCAGACAGGCAATGTCGCCAAGGCCGACGAAGTCGACTGCAGTAAGTACAAGTGCGTCGCACTCACCTTTGACGACGGTCCCAGCCCGTACACCGACCGGCTGCTGAAAATCCTGCAGGACAACGACGCCAAGGCGACGTTCTTCCAGATCGGCAACAAGGTCGCCGCCAACCCGGCCGGCGCCAAGCGCGTCGTCGACGCCGGGATGGAACTGGGCAGCCACACCTGGGAACACCCCAACATGACGACCATCCCGCCGGAGTTCATCGCGGGCCAGTTCAGCAAGGCCAGCGACGCCATCGAACAGGCCACCGGACAGCGGCCGAAACTGGTGCGCACTGCGGGCGGTCTGATCAACGACCAGGTGCTCGCCGAGGCCAAGAAGCAGGGCCTGGCCGACATCAACTGGGACGTCATCCCGTTCGACTGGGCCAACGACTCCAACACCGCGGCCACCCGCTACATGCTGATGTCGCAGATCAAGCCGAATTCGGTGGTGCTGTTTCACGACACCTACTCGTCGACCGTCGATCTGGTGCAGCAGTTCATCCCGGTCCTCAAGGCCAACGGCTACCACATGGTGACGGTCAGCCACATGATCGGACATCGTGAACCGGGCACCAGCTACGGCAGCCGGGAGAACGGTCCACCGGTCAACGGGCTCAATGACATTCCGCCGGCGGAGATTCCGACGCTGCCCAACACGCCGTCGCCGCCACCGATGCCGAACATCCCGATCACGGACATCCCGGGCGCCAACTCGGGCGGCTCCAACAACGGCCAGTAGCTGATTGCCCGCGAGCGTTCCCCTCGCGAGCAGACATAAAACTGTCGTTTTCGCTTGAAAATTGACAGTTTTACGTCTGCTCGCGAGTGAACGTCAAGCAGTGGGGAAGCGGTCGACGATCGCGTCGACCATGGCCAGGAGTTCGGCGACGCGCCCGCGCAGCACTTCGAGATGCTTGTCGGCACCCTGCTTGGCCGCCCGTCGCTCTGTCACCGCCAGTTGCAGGTGCAACTCGGCCAGTTCGTCCTCGAGCAGTTCGATGAACAGCCGGGCCTGCAGTACATCGGCGTTCCGTTGACTCGGTGACGTCGTCACGAGCTTGAGGACCTCGGCCTGGGGTTTGGACAGCGGCTCACCGGCGTGCGTGTGCGGCAGGTGGAAGCGGCCGTGCGTCATGCATGGAACGGCGCCTCGGTGCGAATCGGTGAGCTCGGCCGCCATTGCAACACAATCGCAAGCGCACGGGTCGAATCCCGTTTCCCGGCAGTATCTGTCCAGTAAGGAGCTGTTCACATTCGCTTCACCTGCGATGTGAGCTGGCGGCTGCCGAGGCCCAGCAGGCCGGGGCCCGCGACTGTGCAGGCAGATCGTCGATTTCGCGAAATCGGCGCTCTGTATGCACCTTCGACGCGAAACTCCCGGCTGAAACGCGAAGACCCCGAAAATCCGGTGATTCTCGGGGTCTTAGCGGCTCAGCGCGCGAAATTGATCGCCGACTGCTTTGGAGGCTCCTCGCGCTAGCGCTCGTCGCGGACCTTCGCCATGGCCAGCACGTCGAGACGCTTGTCCAGCTCGGCCAGGGAGAGGTTCTCGCCGATCAGGCCGCGGTCGATGACCGTCTGCCGGATGGTCTTCTTCTCCTTGAGGGCTTCCTTGGCGACCTTGGCGGCCTCCTCGTAGCCGATGGCCGAGTTCAGCGGCGTCACGATCGACGGCGACGACTCCGCCAGCGTGCGCAGGTGGTCCTCGTTGGCGACGAGGCCGTCGATGCACTTGGAGGCGAACAGCCGCGACACGTTGGACAGCAGCGTGAAGGACTCGAGCACATTGCGGGCCATCATCGGGATGTAGACGTTCAGCTCGAAGGCACCGGACAGGCCGCCGACGGTGACGGCCGCGTCGTTGCCGATGACCTGCGCGGCCACCTGGGTAACCGCTTCGGGCAGAACAGGATTCACCTTGCCCGGCATGATCGAGCTACCGGGCTGCAGGTCCGGCAGCTGGATTTCGCCGAGGCCGGTCAGCGGGCCCGAGCCCATCCAGCGCACGTCGTTGGCGATCTTGGTCAGCGACACCGCGATGGTCTTGAGCGCGCCGGACGCCTCGACGAGTCCGTCGCGGGCGGCCTGGGCTTCGAAAGAGTCTGCGGCGGTACGCAGTTCGGCGATGCCGGTCTGGTTCACCAGCACGTCGACGACCTTGGAGCCGAAGCCGTCAGGGGCGTTCAGGCCGGTGCCGACGGCGGTGCCGCCGATGGCCAGCTCACCCAGGCGGGGCAATGTCGCCTTGACGCGTTCGATGCCGGCCTCGATCTGGCGGGCGTAGCCGCCGAACTCCTGGCCCAGGGTGACGGGCACCGCGTCCATGAGGTGGGTACGGCCGGACTTGACGACGGTGCGCCACGCGCGGGCCTTGTTGGCCAGCGACTCGTGCAGCACCTCGAGGGCCGGAATCAGGTGGCGCACAGCGGCTTCCGTTGCCGCGATGTGTGTGGCGGTGGGGAAGGTGTCGTTGGAGCTCTGCGACATGTTGACGTGGTCGTTGGGGTGGACCTCGACGCCGTTGCGCGCCGCGATGGAGGCGATGACCTCGTTGGCGTTCATGTTCGAGCTGGTGCCCGAGCCGGTCTGGAACACATCGATGGGGAACTGGTCGTCGTGCAGACCGTCGGCGATCTCACCGGCGGCGGCGATGATCGCGTCGGCCTTCTCCGGGTCAAGCAGGCCCAGGTCCTTGTTGACCTGTGCGCAGGCGCCCTTCAGCAGACCCAACGCGCGGATCTGGGTGCGCTCCAGGCCACGGAACGAGATCGGGAAGTTCTCCACGGCGCGTTGTGTCTGCGCGCGCCACAGTGCGTCGATCGGCACCCGGACTTCGCCCATGGTGTCGTGCTCGATCCGGTACTCCACTTCGACAGCGTTGTCGGACATGTGCTCCCTTTTGTTGAGGTGAACGGTATTACGGCAGGGGGTGTGCGGCAGAGAGGTCCCCGGTGAAGTCCACCGCGGAGTACTCGTTGAGCTTGGACAGCCGGTGGTAGGCCTCGATCATCCGGACGGTGCCGGACTTCGACCGCATCACGATCGACTGCGTGGTGCAACCGCCGGCGAAGTACCGCACCCCGTTGAGCAGATCACCGTCGGTGACGCCGGTGGCGCAGAAGAAGACGTTGTCGCCGGCGACCAGGTCCTCGGTGGTCAGCACGCGCTCCAGGTCGTAGCCGCGGTCCAGGGCGCGCTGGCGCTCGTCGTCGTCGGTCGGGGCGAGGACGGCCTGGATGGCGCCGCCCATGCAGCGGATGGCGGCCGCGGCGATGATGCCCTCGGGGGTGCCACCGATACCGGCCAGGATGTCGGTCCCGGACTCGGGGCGGCACGCGGAGATGGCGCCGGCGACGTCGCCGTCGGAGATCAGCCGGATGCGGGCGCCGGCCGCACGGACCTCGCTGATCAGCTGGGCATGCCGGGGCCGGTCCAGGATGCAGACGGTGACGTCGGCGACCGACTCGTTGAGGCGCTTGGCGACGCGGCGGATGTTCTCGCCGATGGGAGCGGTGATGTCGATGACGTCGGCGGCGTCCGGGCCGACGGCGATCTTGTTCATGTAGAACACGGCCGACGGGTCGAACATGGTGCCGCGCTCGGAGACCGCCAGCACCGAGATGGCGTTGGGCATGCCCTTGCTCATCAGGGTGGTGCCGTCGACGGGGTCGACGGCGAAGTCGCAGTCCGGACCGTCGCCGTTGCCGACTTCTTCGCCGTTGTAGAGCATCGGGGCGTGGTCTTTCTCGCCCTCGCCGATGACCACGACGCCGCGCATCGAGACCGAATTGACCAGCTCACGCATGGCGTCGACGGCTGCACCGTCGCCGCCTTCCTTGTCACCGCGGCCGACCCAGCGGCCGGCCGCCATGGCTCCGGCTTCGGTGACCCGGACGAGTTCGAGTGCGAGGTTGCGGTCTGGGGCTTCCCGGCGCGAAGGCGTCATGCGCAGATTGTCCCATTAGCCATTTGTTGGTGTGCGGTCGGGAGTTGGGATACTGAGCGCTGTGACGTCTTCATCACCGGAACCCGACGACCAGTCCGTCCACGTCCCCAACGTGGTCGCCGAGGGCCAGTCGGTGCCGGTGCCGCGCCCGGCGAAGGACCGGCTGCTGCAGGACGGCCGCGACATGTTCTGGTCCATCGCCCCGCTGGTGGTGGCGTGTATCGCGCTGGCCGGGATGCTCGGCATGTGCTCGTTCGCGCCGCAGGGCCCGGGTAAGGGTCCGGCGCCGCAGTACGACGCCCCGGCCGCGCTCAAGGCCGACGCCGCCGCGCTGCACATCCCGATCCGGATCCCGGAACTGCCGTCCGGCTGGCACGCCAATTCGGGGTCGCGCGGCGCCATCGAGGCGGGCCGCACCGATCCCGTCACCAAGCAACCCACGCGGGCGCTGATGTCCAGGGTCGGCTATCTGACCGCCTCCGGCATGTTCGTCGCGCTGACTCAGAGCAACGCTGACGAGGAGAAGCTGGTGTCCTCGATCCACAGCGGCATGTATCCGACGGGGGCGCAGGACCTGGGTGGCGTGCACTGGGTGGTGTACGAGGGGGCCGGCGAGGACCAGCAAGGTACCGAGCCGATCTGGACCGCCAAGCTCGACGGGCCGACGGGGCCGGCGCAGGTCGCGGTCAGCGGGTCGGCGAGTCCGGGGGACTATCGGACTCTGGCAGAGGCGACGCAGAAGGCGCAGCCACTGCCGTAGCGGGCTGCTTTCGGCGCATCACAGCGATCAGGCGGGCGAGGCGCCCCGGTGCGCGGGGCTCATCGGGCTCGGGTTCACTCAACGGAACACCTTTGTACACAGCGAGGTACACGCTGATGGTGGTGACGACGACGATCATCAGCACCGGGCCGATCACCAGGCCCAGGAAACCGAACATCGCGATGCCGGAGAACACCGACAGCAGCATCAGCGCGGAGTCCAACCGCGCCGCCTTGGGGACCAGGATCGGCCGGAGCACGTTGTCGATGTTGGTGACCACCAGGATGTGGAACAGGATCACGAACAGGCCGCCGCCGATGTTGCCGAACAGTGCCATGCCGATGCCGAACGGGATGCTGACGATGCCACCACCGAGCGGAATCACCGACAGGGCGCTCAGCAGGATCGCAAAGATGAAGAAGCCGTCGTGGAAGCCGGCGATGTAGATCGAGATCGCGCCGGACACACCCTGCGCCAGTGCGATGACGAACTGGCCGAGGACCGTGCCGCGCACCATGGCGCCCATCTTGGCCAGGTACAGGTCGGTGACGTCCTCGCCGAGTGGGTTGAGCCGCCGGATCAGTAGGACCACGTCATCGCCGTTGACCAGCAGCGAGATGAACACATAGATGAAGATGACGGCACCGGCGAGCGCGCCGAAAAGTCCGCCCGCGGCGGTCTGCAGCACGTTCAGGCCCCACTCGCCCGCGCGCTGCGCAAACGTGATGATCCACTTCTGGACCGACTCCGGCGTCAGGGTCACGTGGTGCAGGTAGGGGATTTGTGACAGCAGGTCGTTGGCGGCTTGCAGCGCCCGAGTGCCCAGCGCGCCCATGTCGTTACGACTCACCCACTGCGACACGTTGCGGATCATGGCGGTGATCTGGACGACGCCGATGGCGACGGCCCCGCTGATCGGCACGACCACGACCAGCAGCGCGGCCAGCAGGGTCAGGGTGGCCGACAGGCCGGTGCTCAGCCGCTTCGACAGCCGACGGAACAACGGGGTGAAAAGGTAGGCCACCACCCCGGCAACGACGACCAGCATGAACTGCCCGCGCAGGAAGTACGCGCCGAATCCGACCGCCAGGACCGTCGCGACGGCGAGGGCCCGTTTCTGGGTGACCGTGAATTCGGTGTCCATGACGGTGATTCTGACGGATTTGCCGCCGGTTGCTACCCCGACGCGAGCTTGAGGAGGTGGCTCATGATGTCGGGGTAGCGTTTGAGATGCGCGCCGCCGTTGAGGTCGAGAACCTCGCCCGTCATCCATGACGACTGCTCCGAGCACAGGAACAGCACGGCGTTCGCGATGTCCTCGGGGGTGCCGGCGCGGCCCAGCGCGGTGTTCTCGACGTACTCGTCGACGACGCCGGGGATCATCGCGGCGCCTTCGGTCAGAGGAGTGGTCACGAAACCGGGGGCGACGGCGTTGACGCGAATGCCCTTGGGGCCCAACTCCAATGCGGCCACCTCGGTCAGCATCGACAGGCCGGCCTTGGCGGCGCTGTAGGCGCTCATGCCGATGGCGGGCTGGCGGCCGTTGAGCGACGAGATGCACACCAGCGACCCACCCTCACGCAACTTCTGGCCGGCGTATTTGGTGACGATGAACGACCCCGTCAGGCAGCAGTCGACGACGGCGCGGAAGTCCTCGACCGGCATGTCGACGATGAGCCCGAAGGTCGAGAACCCGGCGCAGCTGACGACGGCGTCCAACTCCCCGGTCTGCTCGAAGACGGCAGCGACGGACGCTTCGTCGGTGACCTCGACGGCGACGGCGGTGTGCGGTGCGCCGAGTTCGGCGGCGCGGGCCTCGGCCAGCTCGGCGTTCCGGTCGGCGATGGTGACGCGGTAGCCCTGCGCGGCCAGGCCCTGAGCGGTGGCCCAGCCGATACCGGATGCCCCACCGACGACGAGGGCGCTGCGCTGTGTGCTCACTGGTTTCTCCTGGCGTGATCGACGGTGGACCCGGCCCAGACGCCGCGGTGTGAACAGATTACATAATCTGTTCACATCTGTGACCGATGCGCGTACTCGCTTCGCGTTCCCGTCAGGAGCGTTCGTCGACGAACTCGACCAACTGAGTGAGGTCGACGCCGGTGGCTTCGGGGGTTGCCGACAGTCGTTCGGCCGGCGCGTCGCTGCGATTGACCCAAAAGGTGCGGTAGCCGAATGCTGCGGCGCCGGCCGCGTCCCAGCCGCCGTGCGCGCTGAATGCGATTTGTGTGCGCGGGATGCCGAATGCATCTTCGCCCAGCTGGTATGCGCGGGGGTCGGGTTTGAACGCTTTGACGCGGTCGGTGCTCAAGTGTGGGCGAAAGACATCGTCCAGCCCTGCGTTCGTGACCCAGGAGTCAAGCATCGTCACGGTGGCGTCGGATAGAAAAGCGAGGTGTAGCCCGCGGTCCTTGAACGTGCGGACCGCAGCCGGGGCATCTGGCCATGGTGTCAATCTGAGCCAAGCGCCCATCAATTGTTCGCGACCGGCGGGATTGAGCCGCAGTTTGCACTGCTGTACCGCGAATTCGAGCGCATCCTCGGTGACGGTCCAGAAGTCGGTGTACGTACCCGACAAGGTGCGCAACCAGGTGTATTCGAATTGCCGGACTCGCCATGCTTCGATCAATGTCGTTCCGGCGCCTGGAAATATGTCCTCGGCGGCATTGTCGATTGGCCTGCGATCAAACACGGTAAACGCGTCGAAGGCGACGGCCCGAATGGGGCCAGGTCGGCCCGGAGCGGCCGACGCTGACGGTGACCGGCCGGCGCTCAGGCCGGCCGCGGCCGTGAGGCCGATGAAGCCTCGGCGCGATAAATCTGCCTTCATATGCCGTCGGCGAGTGGTAGCCGAACCTCGAAGCGTGCGCCCGTTTCGAGGTTGTGAGCCGACAACGTGCCGCGGTGGGCCTGCACCAGACCCGCTGCGATGGCCAGTCCCAAACCGGACCCACTCGGCAGTGACGAATCGGCGCGCGGCACGCGGCCGTTGGACCCCCTATAGGCGACGTCGAACACCCTGGCCAGATCAGCCTCGTCGATACCCACTCCCGTGTCGTCGACGCGGGCCCAGGCGCCGTCGGCGTCGCGGCCCAGCGTCAGCTCGACGCGGCCCCCTTCCGGGGTATGGGCGATGGCGTTGGCCACCAGATTGGACAGCACCCGCACCAACGCCCGGTCACTGCCGATCACTCGGACGGGTTCGGCCGGCAGTTGAGCAGCCAGTTGCACCCCGGCTCGCTCCGCGGCGATCCGGTGGGTAGCCAAGACGTCGTCGACGACTTCATCGAGCGCGACGGTGTCGTGCGCCGGTTGGACCGCGCCGGCATTGATCTTCGACATCTCGAACAGGTCGTCGACCATCTCGGAAAGCCGAATCGATTCCTGCTCAATGTGTTTGGCGTGCGACCGCACCTCGGTACTGTCCACGAGGCCATCGGAGATCGCCTCGGACACCGCTCGGATACCGGCCAGTGGGGTACGCAGGTCGTGGCTGACGAACGCCACCAGGCGGCGCCGGGATTGTTCGGCGGCCCGCTCGGAAGCTCGGATTTCTTGCTCCCACACCGTTCTTCGCGCTTGGTAGCGGGCCAGCATCACCGCCGCGGGGATGGTCACCACCGCGACGATCACCAGCACCACCGCGATGCGCTCGAAGGTCTCGGTGATCATGAAGCCGCTGGCGCCGAGCACGCCGGTGAAGGTCGCGAGGGTTGGAATCAGAACCAGGGCAACCATGCTGACCGCCAGCGACCAGGAGCGAGCCAGGTGGATCAACACGCCGCCGGCTACCACGACGGGAACCGAACAGGCCAGTGCCCAACCGATGATCTCCCACAGGTCAGTTGCCGGCATGATCGTCGTCTCCCCACAGATAGCCGCGCCCCCATACCGTCTGAATCCGATGTGCCGCACCGAGTTTGGCGCGCAGCCGTTTGATGTGCACCGTCACCGTCGATTGGTCGCCAAAATCCCACTGCCACACCAGTTTCAGCAGCTGGTCGCGGGAGTACACAGTGCCGGGATGGGTGAGTAGGAACACCAACAAGTCGAATTCACGGTTGGTTAGACTCACTGCGACGCCGTCGATGCTCACCGAATGTGCGGAAGTCGACACCTGCAGCGCACCGTTCGTGATCTCCAAGGGCCCAGCCAGATCCCGAGCCGGCACCCGTCGTAGCACCGAACGCACCCGCAAGGCGAGCTCGCGGGGGCTGAATGGTTTGGTGAGGTAGTCATCAGCGCCGGCCTCCAAACCGGCGATCCGGTCGTCCTCCTCGCCGAGCGCGGTCAAGAGCATCACCGGCAGTCCGTAGCCGTCGCCGCGGCGCATGCTGCGGCACAATGTCAGCCCGTCGGGTCCGGGCATCATCACGTCGAGCACCGCCATGTCGACACGCTCCGTGTTCAACAGCGCCAGCGCCTCATTGCCGTCACGCGCGATCGAGACATTGTGCCCGTCTCGCTCCAGATACCGACGCACCACATCACGCACGACGGGGTCGTCATCTGCGATCAATACCCTCGTCACACTCGACAGCCTAGCCCGCCAGTAACTCTGGTCATGGCTTCTACCAGCACCTATGTCACAGTTTCGTCATCATTTGACCCTTGGCTGCGGCGCACGGCCCGCTTTACCGTCGGATGATGTCCAGCTCTGCGATCACGGTGATCCTGCCGTGTCTGAACGAGGCCGAGTCGCTGCCCGCGATTCTGGCCGTCCTCCCAAACGGATACCGGGCTCTGGTGGTCGACAACAACAGCACCGACGGGACGGCGACCGTGGCGCGGGCCCACGGCGCCGACGTGATCACCGAACTGGAGCCCGGATACGGTGCGGCGGTCCATGCCGGCGTGCTGGCAGCGCAGACGTCGACGGTTGCGGTGCTCGACGCCGACGGGTCGCTGGACCCGCGGGCGTTGCCGTATCTGGTTGCGATGCTCGACCGCGGTGCCGACCTGGTCATCGGGCGGCGCCGCGCGGTTCCCGGGCTACGTTGGCACTGGCATGCCCGCCTGGGCACCGCCGTGGTGTGTTGGCGATTGCGGACCCGATACAGGTTGCCGGTGCACGACATTGCGCCCATGCGGGTGGCCCGGCGCGAGGCGCTGCTGGGTCTCGGTATCGCGGATCGTCGATTCGGCTATCCGCTGGAACTGTTGGTGCGCGCGGGGCAGGCGGGCTGGCAGGTAGTTGAAACCGATGTCAGCTATGGCCCGCGCACCGGCGGCGAGTCGAAAGTGAGCGGTTCGTTGCGTGGCAGTTTTCTTGCCGCACTGGACTTCTGGCGGGTGATCTCATGACCGTTCCCGTGACTGTGCTGGTGGTGGCGAAGGCTCCGGTACCTGGTCTGGCCAAAACCCGGTTGGCCCACACATTGGGTGCGGAGGGAGCGGCGGATCTCGCCGCCGCCGCGCTGTTGGACACTCTGGACGCGGTGGCCGCGACGCCGACCGTCGCGCGCATGGTGGCGTTGACCGGCGATCTTGCGTCCGCGCGGGGGGCCGCCGCGATCCGGGAACGGCTGGCAGAATTCACCGTTGTTCCCCAGCGTGGCAATGATTTTGGTGAGCGCTTGGCCAATGCGCACCACGATGCGGCGTGCCTCGGATACCCGGTGCTGCAGATCGGCATGGACACCCCGCAGGTGACTGCCAAGTTGCTGACGGCGTGCGCACTTCGGTTGCTTCGCGCCGACTCGGTGCTGGGGCCGGCCAGCGATGGTGGTTGGTGGCTGCTCGGGCTGCACAACGGCGTCGGCGCCGACAGCCTGCGTACGGTTCCGATGTCGCAAGCCGATACCGGGGCCCGGACACAGCGCGCTTTGGCGCACGCCGGCCTGACCGTGGATTTGGTGACCGAACTGTCGGATGTCGACGTCATCGACGACATCGCCGTAGTGCGGGCGCGCTGTCCGCAGGGCAGTCGGTTCCGGAGCCTTACTGCGGCGATCGGGGTGTGACGTGTTCGGAAACCTGTATGAGCGCGCACTGGTCGGGGAGCGGTGCTGGGTCCGCCAGGACGACGGCAGTCGGCAACGTCTGCCCGTGCACAACTGGCTGGGCGGTCGCCGGGCGGATCGGAGGTTTGATCGGGCAGTTCTGGCATTGTGCGACGGGCCGACCATCGACCTCGGGTGCGGACCAGGTCGGCTGGTGGCCGATCTGATTCGGCGCGGCGTGCCGGCGCTCGGCGTCGACCAGTCCGCCACCGCCGTCGAACTTGCACGGCGCAGCGGCGCTCCGGCGTTGCGCCGCGATGTCTTCGACCCGCTCCCAGGCATGGGCCGCTGGCAGACAGTGCTGCTGGCGGACGGTAACGTCGGGCTGGGCGGTGACCCGACGCGCGTGCTTCGCCGGGCTGCCGATCTGCTTCGGCGCGGAGGCCTGTGTATCGCCGAATTCGACTCGGCCCCAAGCGGAGTGATAACTCGATGGGTGCGGCTGGAATCGGCGCGGACGGTTGGTCCGTGGTTTCGGTGGGCGACGGTCGGGGTCGACAGTGCGCCCAGGATCGCCGGCGACGCCGGCCTGAAGGTCGTCGATATGCATCCGGTCGGAAACCGGATGCTCGCGAGTCTGGCGTTGCAATGAGCGGCACGACATTGCGCAGCACCGCCGTCACCGCGCGGGTCGGGATGATGCTCGGCATCGCGGTCACGCTGTGTTTCGTCACCGGGTTGATCAGCCACCTCATTCAGCATCCGCAACCGTGGTTCTACTGGCCCGCGCATCCGGTCTGGCTGTACCGGCTGACGCAGGGCACGCACGTCGCCTCCGGTATCGCGGCGATACCGCTGACCGTGGTCAAGCTGTGGTCGGTGTGGCCCAAACTGTTTGAACGTCCCATCATTGGCGGTGTTGCCAAACAACTCGAGCGCGCCTCCATCCTGGTGCTGGTCGGGGCGATGTTGTTCGAGCTGTCCACCGGGCTGCTGAACATCGCGCAGTGGTACGTGTTCCGATTCTTTTTCACCACGTCGCATTACGCGGTGGCCTACCTCGCGGCGGGCGCGGTCCTGGTACACATCGCGGTGAAGCTGCCGGTCATCCGGCGGGTTCTTGGCGAACCGCTCGGCGATGTCGCGACCGGCGGTGCGGTTGGGCCGACGCGGCGCAGCGTGTTGTGGGGTACCGGGGTGGCCGTCGCAGTCGCGACATTGGCCACTGCCGGGCAGAGTGTCGGATGGTTGCGCGAGCTGTCGTTGCTGTCGCCACGCTCCGGTAAAGGGCCGCAAGGTATTCCGGTGAACCGCACCGCGATCGCGGCCGGCGTGCTGCAGGCTGCGGCGTCGCCGGCCTATCGGCTCACCATCGTCAACGGCGCCCGCAGTCGAGCGTTCTCGGTGGCGGAATTGAATGCCATGCCGCAGCGGACATTCCACCTGCCGATCGCCTGCGTCGAAGGCTGGAGCGCCGACGCCGAGTGGACCGGCGTCGTGCTCGCGGATCTGATCGCCATGGTGGGTGGGTCGCCGCAGGCCGACGTGCGGATGGTTTCGCTGGAGCCCCCCGGCCCCTATTCGCGCACCGTGCTGCCTGCGCGGCATGCCCGGGATGGTCAGACGTTGGTCGCGCTCAAACTGAATGGGGAGACGCTGCATCCGGACCACGGATACCCATGCCGACTCATCGCGCCGTCGAGACCCGGTGTGTTGCAAACGAAATGGCTGTCCCGAATCGAGGTGATGCAATGAGGGCCACTCGGGTGCTGCTGATGCTCTCAGGGCTGGCGCTGGCCGGGTACGGCGCGACCCTGGTGTTCGAGAATCCGCCGGTGATCATGATGCGCATGGCGGTGTGGGCGTTGGTCGCGGTCGCCGTGCACGACGTGGTGTTCGCCCCGCTGTGTGTGGCACTGGGCTTCGCGGCAAGCCGGATACTTCCGGTGAGTTGGCAGGCGCCGGTCGCGGTGGCCGCTTTGTGTTCCGTGGTGCTTGGCCTGCTTGCGATCCCGGTCTTCGACAAGCCGGGCATGCATCTGGACAACATGACCGCACTGGATCGTGATTACCATGCCGGACTGTGGATTTCGCTGGCCGTGGTGTGGGTGTGTGTGCCCGGCTATCTGGTGGCCAGACGGCTGTTACCAGTTCGTCAGAATCAGGTGGTTGAGGGCCAGCGCGCCGATGACGTTGGCGGCCAGCCACCAGCGCCGTGACGGCGCCGGCAGTAGCGCGCCGGCGGCGGTCAGCCAGACCGTGAACGGCAGCCAGATCCGTTCGGTCTCAGCCTTGCTCAGCATGCTCAGGTCGGCACATATGATCGCCAACAGCGCGGCGAGCGTCAGTAGGTGGATGCCGCTTCGGCGGCGGAGCGCGGCGCGGTCGAATGCCAGGCTCAATCCGGCGACGCTGCCCAGGCCGATCGCGCATACCGCAGAAGCCAGGTTCCCCCACGACCAGTACTGGAATGGGCGGTTCATGGCGATGCCCTGCCAATACCGTTGCTGTACCAAGGTATAACCGTCGAACCACCAGAAACCCGTCGCGGCGAAGGCGCCGACCACGGCCAGCGCCGCCACCACCGCAGGCGCGAGTACCCGGACCGCTGTGCGGAGGTCCGGCGCCGTGATCAGCACCGCGACGGCCGGTATCGCCATGAGGCCGAGGCCGTAGTTCAGGAAGATGCCCCAGCCCAGCAGCAGGCCCGCGCCGGCGCCGGTGAGGGTCGGGTGTCGGTTACGCGTCGCGAGCGCCAGCAGAGCGATTCCCCAGGCGGCGATACCGGCGTAGTAACCGTCGGCGGACACGGCAATCCAGATGGCAGTCGGGGCGACTGCGACGAAGGGTGCGGCGGCTCGGGCCGTCGCCTCACCGGACAGAACGCGCAGCGTCACGACGATGGCTGCCGCGGCACTGGATCCGACCAGTAGGCACCAGAGGCCGGCCCAGGCGCCGCCGCCCAGCCCGATGCGATCCAGCCATACAAATGTCAGCAATGCGCCGGGCGGGTGGCCCGAAACGTGGGTGATCCACGAATGTGGTTGGTAATCGAGGATTCTGGACGAGAAGGTGCGCAAAGCCTCAGGGATGTCGGTGATGCTCGGCACTTGTCGGAGGTATTCGTGCTGCGCCGTCAGGCGCCCTGCGAAACCCCGCTGCCAGCCGTCGACCATGGCCAACGAGAATGCCCAGGAGCAGGAGACAGCCCATGCGGTCAGTGGTACTGCGCGCCACGGTAATCGCGCGGCGACTGGCTGTCCCCACAGCACCGCGGCCATTGCGATCAGCGCTGCAGGTGCCGTACCCCAGCCGATGTGCGCGTTCCACCAGCCGAAGATGGGTGCAGTCTGTGCGAAACTTCGGATCTGGGCTGGGGTGCTGTTGATCAGCGGGGTGACGATCCCCAGATGCAGCGGCGGCACCGCGAACGCGACGACCACGAGCGTCAGCCCCACGACGGCGGCCGTTGCTGTCCTTCGGCGAATGTTCACGGCTGCCAGCCTAAGAGTGGGCTGCCGGTGAAACGGTGACGATTCGATGACCCTTGCGGGGTGTAGCACGGGAGATCTGCTTCTGCGCGGTTGCATGTTGCGGTCGTGGCATCGATCGATGACACGGTTGCCGACCAGTACTGTACTCTCCCGTACGATAAATGTACTAGAAAGTACACTACTGGCTTATTGCCCGGAGTGGGCTTTCATCGCATCGTGGAAGGACGAGCCGTTGTCTGTTCAACCCGCGGCCATATCGAGCCGTATCAGCAGGTTGGGGCAGGCAGTGGCCCGGTATGGATTGGTCGTCGTGCTGGCGTGGATCGGTGTGGGCAAGTTCGTCAAGATGGAAGCCCATGTGCTGATTGAGCACAACCCGCTGATGTCCTGGATCTACCTGGTGCTCAGTCACAGCGCTGTGGCCACGGCCCTAGGTACTGCCGAGATCCTCGCCGCGGTCCTGATCGCACTGCATCGGGTGTGGCCACTGCTGTCTGCCGTGGGTAGTGCCATGGCGGTGGTGCTGTTCGTCGGAACGCTGAGCTTCCTGTTCACCACGCCGGGTCTGGTGGTTGGACATGCGGGCCCGATCCCGATTTTGGGTGCTCTGCCCGGCCAGTTTCTGTTGAAGGATCTGGTGCTCATCGGAGTGGCCATCTGGACCTTGGGTGATGCGCTCGACGGTCGTCGTATGCCGCCCGCTGCGAAGCAGAACTCGGGTGGCTGACCATGGACAGCAACACATCATTGTTCTGCAGTACGTCTCTGGCCGGCCGCATCGAACACGCTGAGGCGCAGCTCATTGCACTCGCGAGTGCACCCGCCCGGCAGCGCAACAGGTCGGGATTCGCCACTCCGCTGGGTGGCGGAGTGGCATGTTTCGCTGAACCTGGATCACCGATGAACAAAGTGGTCGGGCTGGGTTTCGATGGCGCGCTTGACCCGGTAGCTCTCGGCGCTATCGAGCTGGAATATGCGATACGCGAAACGCCCACGCAGATAGAACTTTCCAGTCTCGCCGACCGCGAGGTCGCGGTACTGCTGTCGCGCCGCGGTTATCGGCTCGTCGCGCACGAGTGCGTCCTCGGTCGGCGCCTTGACTGTGCGCTACCGGTGGCGACCTCACCGGGAATCGACGTACGGGTATGCGGCCCAGAAGAATTCGACGCCTGGTTGGACGTAGTGGTGGCAGGTACGGCCCATCCTGACGATGAGGGTGTGGGTTTCCACGAGCAATTCTCCGACGAAGCCATCGAGCGGGACGAACGCGACTTCTACGATGCCGGCGCCACGATGTACGTCGGTCGATGTGATGGCGTGATTGCCGGTGGTGCGAGCCTGATGATCACAGGGGGCATTGCTCAATTCACCGGTGCCGCAACCGCTCCGGCGTATCGTCGTCGCGGGATACAGAACGCACTGCTGGCACGGCGCCTGACAGACGCAGCGGAAGCCGGCTGCGATATTGCGGTGATCACCACGGCGCCCGGCTCCAAGTCGCAAGAGAACGCCCAACGTCGCGGCTTCCAACTGTTGTACACCCGCGCCATGTTGATAAAGCCGGTTGACGGCCCGATCCAGGCGTCAGGCTCGGGTGAGAACGGGAGCGGTACTTGGAAGTTGGTGTCTGCGCAGGGAATGTGCGTCAGCAGTGAAACTGCGGGCACGGATTTTGCGGAGCCGGTGAGGATCGTGCCGTTCGACGGAGACCGGCGGGCTCTCATCGATCTGTTCCGGCTGGCCGAGGATTCCGAGCGCAAACTTGACGGCTACATCGGTGCAGGGCGCGTTTGGGTCGCCATGCGCGGATCGGCCGAAGTCGTCGGACACATCCAAGTCACCGTGAGTGATCACGGCGAAACATGGGAGGTGGCCAACATGGCCGTCGCTGTGCCGCACCGCGGTGCCGGCGTCGGGCGCCGCCTGCTCGAGCAGGTGATCGATGACGCTCGCGCCGGCGGTGCCCGACGAGTCCAATTGGCCACTGCGACAGCAGATATTGGCAATCTGCGTTTCTACCAGCGCTGCGGATTCCGGCTCGGTCGCGTAGTGCATGACGCCTTCGGCCCGCACTCGGGCTACCCGGCCGGCACGGCATCAGACGGGATTGCCGTGCGCGACCAGGTGTGGTTCGAGCGCGTGTTGTAGCGGCGCAGCATGCCGGCCGGCATGCTGCGCCGAGTGAGACCTATTTTGCGTTCGGGCAGGTGATATCGACGTAGGCGGTGTCGAACCGCGCGGGTTCCATGAGTGTCATGCCGTCTGCCTGCATCGTTACGCGCAGGCCGGAGATGCTGGTGACCTTGCATTCGGACAACGGGACGTTGGGGTGCCCTTCGAGCCAGTTGAACGAGACGTTGTAGCCCGCGGATTGCAGCTCCTGGACAGCGGTGCTGGCGGGTCCGTCGCCGGGTGTGGGCAGGATCGGTGGGTTGGCCGAGGCGTTCGGCACGCCCGCGAAGGCTACGGCGGCGCCGGCGATGACGGTCCAGCGGGCGGCTTTGCCCAAGCTCGCTGTGACGGTGTTGCTCATGATGTGCGCTCCTCGTTTGGTCGTTGGGGCCGTGGCCCATTCGCCGATTGAGTGTTGGCGAAGGCCCACTCCGTTACGGATCGCCGCGCGACGGGACTATCTGACGATTCTGTGACGCGCGGTCGCCGGCGGACTTTCCCCGTAACGACCGGGCCGTCGGCCCACACGTCCGTGGTGCGCGCGGCCAGAGGCCGGGGGCCGTAACGTTCGGGCGCCGGCGACCCACTCAGTTCTGTGATCGTCGGCGGGCAGGCCGCCGCGAGACAGCCGAAAGAGGTAAACCAATGACCGCGACGAACATTCGGGCCCGAGTCGAATCATTGACAACAGAGGCCATAGTGAGTCGAATCGCCGGCCATCTCGCTCGCTACGGGCTTGTCATCGTGATCGGGTGGATCGGCTTACTGAAATTCACTTCGTATGAGGCGCAAGGTATTCAGCCGCTCGTCGCGCACAGCCCGTTCATGAGCTGGCTGTACGACATCTTCTCCGTGACGACGTTCTCGTCGCTGCTCGGCGTGCTCGAGGTCGGCACTGCGGTGTTGCTTGCCGTCAAGCCGTGGTGGCCGAAAGTGTCGGCTGTCGGCAGCGTGATCGCGGTCGGGCTGTTCGTTGCGACCATCAGTTTCCTGTTCACCACGCCCGGGATCGGCGAGTCGGCCGCCGGCGGCTTCCCGGCGCTGTCGATGACGGGCCAGTTCCTGATCAAAGACGTTGCACTGCTTGGCCTTGCGGCCTGGACATTGGCTGATGCGCTGGGTGCCGGGCGGGAGGGTGATCGTGTCTGATCGGCCTGCTGACTTCGACGGCCTGCGTGCGCTGTTCATCAACTGCACGCTCAAGAGATCGCCCGAGGTGAGCAATACCGAAGGTCTGATCGACATCAGCAGTCGCATCATGGCCGCCAATGGTGTTGCCGTCGAGGTGGTGCGCGCCGTCGACCACGACATCGCCACCGGCGTGTGGCCCGACATGCGCGAGCACGGGTGGGCGACCGACGACTGGCCGGCGATCTTCGACAAGGTGCTGGCCGCTGACATTCTGGTGCTCGCCGGCCCGATCTGGTTGGGCGACAACAGTTCTGTGATGAAGCAAGTACACGAACGGCTCTATGGCGGCTCGCATCTGCTCAACGACGCCGGGCAGTACCTCTACTACGGACGGGTCGGCGGTTGCCTGATCACCGGCAACGAGGACGGTGTCAAGCACTGCGCGCAGAACGTGCTCTACACCTTGCAACACATCGGGTACACCATTCCGCCGCAGGCCGACGCCGGCTGGATCGGTGAAGCAGGTCCGGGCCCGTCCTATCTGGACCCCGGCTCGGGCGGGCCGGAGAACGACTTCACCAACCGCAACACCACGTTCATGACGTGGAACCTGATGCACCTGGCACGGATGCTGCGCGCCGGCGGCGGCATCCCCGCCTACGGCAATGTGCGATCAGGATGGGACGCCGGTTGCCGGTACGACTTCACCAATCCGGAGTACCGCTGAGCGACTATGCTCCCGGTCATCATGACCAGGATCGCAGGTGACGAAGGTGCGCTCGTCGCCGCGTTGCAACGCGGCGACGAGTCGGCTTTCGCCGAACTGGTGGACCGGCATACGCCGGCGCTGCTACGGGTCGCACAGGGTTACGTACCGACCCGTGAGATCGCCGAAGACGTCGTGCAGGACACCTGGATCGCGTTGCTCAAGGGGATCGGTTCGTTCGAGGGCAGGTCGTCGTTGCGTACTTGGCTTTTCGCGATTCTGATCAATATCGCCAAGAACCGGGGTATCCGTGAGCGGCGGGATGCCGATCTTGCGGTGGCGGCGTTCACTGGTGGCACCGTCGACCCGGCGCGCTTTCGCGGCACCGACGACCCGCATCCCGGCCATTGGCTGCCGACCGCAGTGCCGGCGCCGTTTCCGGACACCCCTGAGAGTTCGGTCCTCGGCGAGGAATTGATCATGGTGGCGCGACGGGGACTCGACAATCTTCCCGAACGCCAGCGCGTCGTGGTGACGATGCGTGACATGCTGGGATTGGACTCCGACGAAGTCTGCGAACTGCTCGAGATCAGCGCTGCCAATCAGCGCGTCTTGCTCCACCGAGGCCGAGCCGCCGTCCGGCAGGTGCTCGAGGACTATCTGAGGGATACCGCATGACCACCAACCCGATGGACTGCAACGAACTCGTCGAGTTGGTGACGGCCTACCTCGACGGCAGCCTCGACCTGGAGGACCGGGCGCGCTTCGACATGCATCTGCTCGAATGCGACGGCTGCGAAAACTACCTCCAACAGTTCCGCAGCACCGTCGCCACAGTCGGCAAGATCGGCACCGACGAACTCGACCCGGAGTTCCGGCATCGGCTCATCAACGCATTTCGCAACTGGCGCCGAAGTGGCAGGCGCGCGGCTACCGGGATCGCTTGCGTTTGGGGGGTGGCCCCAGAGCGGCTGCCAATGCCGTATCCAGCGCGTGTTGCAGCGGTGCGACATCGCCACTGACGTCCGCGAGCAACATGCCGCCCTGGTAGGCGGCGAGTAGACCGGCAGCCAGGACAGCGGGATCGGTGCCGGGCAGCAACCCGCCGTCGGCGGCCACCCGCTGGAAGGCGTCGCCGATCACCTGTTCCCAGCGGCCGAACCCGGCCCTGAGCGCTGCACGGGCCGGGCCATCGGCGGAGCGGTCGAGTTCGTAGACCAGCGATCCGATGGGGCAGCGGATGGGATCGTCAGAAGATGCGTGCGCGCGGAGTGCGTCGGCGCACCAGGCGCGGAGATCGGCGGCCGTGTTGACGTTGTCGAATGACGGCTCGACCGCCGACAGCACCCGGTCGACCTGGAACCGGACCACGTCGGAAACCAAGTCCGCCTTGTCGGCGAAAAAGTGGTACAGCTGGCTGCGCCCCGCACCGGCGGCGCCGCCGATCTCATCGAGAGTCGTCGCCCGCACTCCCTGACGGGCGAACAAGACACATGCCGCCTCCAAGATTCGGGCCACCGTCGCGCGGCCACGGTCGGTCGTCGGCTCGGTGATCACTCGATGACGCTATCAAGCGATCAACTTTGTACTGTAGAGTACAGAAATCTTGAGTGTGGCTGTCGCCGGTCATTCACTTGACATTCGTTTGGAGGGCGCGGTGAGTCTTTTTGTTGGAGAACGCTTTCCGGTCGATGTCGCCGTGACATCGGCGGACGGGGACGTCACGGTCGCGCAGTTGATTGCGACAGGACCTGCTGTGGTGGCGTTTCACCGGTTGTGGTGCCCGTTCTGTCAGCAGGCTGCCCGCGACCTCGAGCAGGCCGGCGATCAACTCGCGGCGGCAGGCGCCCGCGTGGCCATCGTCTATCGCGATGACATCGACACGGTATGTGCGTCCTGTGCGCAGCGCGGCATCACCGCCGACTGCCTCAGTGACCCGCAACAGGAGCTTGAGCGTGCCACGGAAGTCGAGCGCTTTTCGCTCGGGCGGTATGCCATGTTCTCTCCGATGCGCCTGATCCGCGTGCTGCGCTCGGGTAGCCGCGCAGGCAAGGTGACGTCGGATGTCCTGCAGGGCCGCGGCACCTTCGTCGTGGACCGTGACGGACGCATTGTTTACGCCCATCACGCCGTCACTGCGGCCGACATCCCGCTGATCGATGACATTGTCGCTGCGGTGAGGGCGGTTGCCGGCGGCGCGGGCGCTTGATCGACAGAGTGATCGCGGCCAGGCCGGGAACTCGTCGGGATGGTCACCAATCGGTAAGAATCTCACGAAAGTTACTGCATTACAGTGGTATTGCCGCCTTCGGCGGGCGGTTCTCGCCGGTGAGAACCGCGTTGATGCACACGAATTCTATTGGAAGACAACGAAAGAGTGCTGTGATGAAGTCAGTGATCATGGGCATGGGTGCAGCCGCTCTTGCGATGGTGGCGTTCGCTCCGGTCGCGTCGGCAGCGCCGGCGGACGCGGTGATCAACGATCTGCGAGCGGAAGGCTATCTCGTGCAGATCAACCAGACGCCGACGGCTCCGCTCACCGCGTGCTCGGTGAGCAATGTTCGAAAGCTGGACGGCGGAGCCGCGTCTGCCCTCGTTGATGTCGTCTGCCCGGACGGCTGCTGACAGCACCGTGCGGATACTCCTGACCGGCGCCGCCGGTTTCATCGGTTCGCGCATCTGGGCGGCGTTGACCGCCGCCGGGCACGAGGTTGTCGCCATTGACGCCATGCTCAGCGCTGCGCATGGCGACGGTGCCCTGCCGCCCGATGGCTGCCGGATACAGGACGTACGTGATGCCGAGGCGTTGGCCGGGCTGCTCAAGGGCATCGACATGGTCTGCCACCAGGCTGCCGTGGTCGGCGCGGGCGTCAATGCCGCCGACGCACCGTCCTACGGCAGTCACAACGACTTCGGCACGACGGTGCTCCTGGCCCAGATGTACGCCGCGGGGTGCCGGCGTCTGGTGCTGGCGTCGTCGATGGTGGTCTACGGCCAGGGGAGCTACGAATGTGCGCGACACGGGCTGGTTGAGCCGTTGCCGCGCCGCCAGTCGGACCTGGACGCGGGCGTATTCGAGCACCGCTGTCCGTTAGGTGGCGAAGAGTTGCATTGGCGCACGGTGGGGGAGGATGCCCCGCTGCGGCCGCGCAGCCTCTACGCGGCAAGTAAGGCGGCGCAGGAGCACTACGCGCTGGCCTGGGCCGACGCGGTGGGTGGGTCGGTCGTCGCACTGCGCTACCACAATGTTTACGGCCCGGGTATGCCCCGGGATACGCCGTACTCCGGGGTGGCGGCCATCTTCCGCTCAGCCTTGGAAAATGGTTCCGTCCCAGACGTTTACGAAGACGGCGGGCAGATGCGCGACTTCGTCCATGTTGACGACGTGGCCGCGGCCAACGTCGCCGCGACGACATACGACCACGGCGGCTTCACGGCCTTCAACGTGTGTTCCGGACACCCGATCACGATTCGTGAAGTGGCTGAGCAGTTATGCGCTGCCCGCAATGCCCCGCAGCCCAAGGTCACTGGTCAGTACCGCAGCGGCGACGTCCGCCATATCGTTGCCGATCCCGTATGCGCCACCCAGGAACTCGGTTTCACCGCCGCGATTCACCCACGAGACGGGCTGCGCGACTTCGCCTTTGCGCCACTGCGGGACTGACCTTCTCTCTCGCGGTCGGCATCGTCGTGCAACATCAGCAGCCGAAAACCCTTGGTGCTTGCAGCATTCAAATGTGGCCGCAGTCTCCGCAGGGTGGCATGGTAGCCGTCAGTGGTGGCGCTGGTAGTGCCGCGCCGCACGCATCCGATTGGCGCAGATGTTTTGCGTGCAGAATTTTCGGCGCGCGTCCTGCGCCACGAAAAGCATACTGCAAGCAGGGTTTTGGCAACGGCGAAGTCGCTGTGACGTCGGTCCGACCAGAAAGTCGATGAGGCTGTCTGCTACGAGCGCCACAGCAAGCTGGTGCGACTGGTCGGTGGTCGGGTGGTATTCGGTTTCCGATGCCCATCCAGCGGGGACGCGCACCAGCCTCCTCGTGCGGAGGACGCCGGCGGCGGATTGGTTCACGTGACTTACTGCGGCACGGCTCGGCGGTGTGCCGGCAATCTGGGCGTCGAGGATCTCGCGAATGGCCTCGCGTAGCTCGATGGTCTGTCGCAGCGGCGGAGCCGACGCGGTGTCTGGCAGGCGGTCGCGCTGGAGGTCCCACCAGAGTCGGCAGGCCGCTTCGTCGGCGAGCAGGTCGGTGGCCGGAGTGGTCACCGTGATGATCGTGTCGGCCAAATCCACGGCCAATGGCTCTCCTGCCACGGGAAAACCGGCGCGCTGCGCGCGCTCCAGTCTCGATGTGGCTGCCACCGAATTAACGGTAGCACTCCGTTGACAACGTTAGCCGCTGTCGCGTAGAACCATAACGGTAAATAGCAACTACTAACGTTAGGTGGCGTTGTGATGGGACCTGTTGAATTGCTCTCGGGGGCCGATGCCCGACTGGTCGGTCTCGTGTCGACGTTGACGGCGTCGGACCTCGACCTGTCGAGTCCGTGCGCGGGATGGACGGTGCGGTCGCTGCTGAGCCACACCATCTCCTCGATCGATGCTTTTGCGGCCGCCGTCGATGGCGGCAGCGGGCCGACGGAAGCGGAATTGTTCAGTGGCGCTGATATTTTGGGGTCGGACCCGTTGGCGGTTGCTGAGCAGTCGATCGGCCGTTCCCAACGTGCGTGGGCCACCATCGGTGACTGGCAGCATCCGGTCACCACGGTGCTCGGATCGATGCCGGCGGCCGAGGCGATCAGCATCATCACCTACTCGACGCTCATCCACAGCTGGGATCTTGCGGTCGCCGTGGGACGAACGGTCGAATTCGATGACGCTGAGGCTGCGCTGGCAGAGGGCGTAGGTGCAGCACTTGTGCCCGCTCTACAACCCCAGGGCTTGTTCGGTCCGGGGGTTGAATTGGGTGGCGACGCCAGTCCGACGCAGCGGGTCATCGCCTTCGCCGGCCGCAATCCACTTTGATTCGGCTACCTCACCCGTTCCGCACGCACCGGAAGCCGACATGACTCATCCCCGTATCGACGGCTTGTGGACGACGGGCTGCCGGCCGGTAGCGCAGGCAGTAACTGTCGGCGCACAGGAATGAGCCGCCCTTGATCACCCGGCGGGCTACCGGCGTCCCCGGTTGGTCAGGGTCGTAACTGTCTGCGGCGCAACAGGGCCGGGCGTCTCGGGTGTCCCCGTAGAAGTCGGTGGTCCATTCCCAGACGTTGCCGGCCATGTCGAACAGGCCGTAGGCGTTCGGCGGGAAGCTGCCCACCGGTGTGGTCTGGCCGTAGCCGGTGTCGGGCAGATACGGGAATTCGCCGTGCCAGAAGTTGGCCAGCTGTTGCCCGGGCTGCTCGGGTTCGTCGCCCCACGTGTAGGTGGCGCGGTCCAGGCCTCCGCGGGCCGCGACCTCCCACTGCGCCTCGGTGGGCAGGGCCAGCCCGGCCCAGTCGGTGTACGCGGCGGCGTCCTCGAATGCCACGTGCACGACGGGGTGCTGCTCGCGGTTCCGCAGTGACGACTTCGGGCCGCGCGGATGGTTCCAGCAGGCGCCCGGCGTCCATGTCCACCACTGGCTGAGGTGACGCAGGTCGACGGGGCCCGGGGTGCGGCGGAACACCATGGAGCCGGGTTGCAGGTTCTCCGCCGGAGCGCCCGGATAGTCGGCGGCGTTGAGCGGCCGTTCGGCGACGGTGACGTAGCCGGTGGCTTCGACGAATGCCGCGAAGTCCGCGTTGGTCACCTGATGGGGCTGGATCCAGAAGCCGTCGACCGTCACCTCGCGGGCCGGGGCTTCTTCGGCGTAGTGCGCGTCGGAGCCCAGCACCGTCGTCTGCCCCGGTACCCAGACCAGGGTCAACGGGGGAACACCTCGGCCCAGTCGGACTGCATGCTGGCGACGGTCCAGCTTTCGGACTCCGCCAACTTCAGTGCCTTCTCGGCGCCAGCGTCGTAGGCGAACTCGCGTTCGGTGTCGTCGTGCCGCACCAGCAGCCGAAAGCCCTTGGTGTACTGCAGCATTTCGATGTCACCGTTGGAATTCCCGGCTGCGAAGATCGGCCGTCGTCCGGTACGGCTCCAGATTCGCACCGGCTTGACCGGACCGTCGTTGAGGAACTCGGGCTGCGCCGTCGTTACCAGATCGCCGTCGGCGAACGTGACGCCCACTGAGCTGCCCACGACGCGCTCGGGCGGGATCCCGTACATGCCGTCGGTGACGGGTCGCATGAAGTCGCGCCCGCCGCCGGAGACGATGTAGCAGGTGAACGCGTTCGACTCCAGGTACCGCAGCAGCTCGATCATCGGCACGTAGCCGCACTGCGTGTACGGGCGGTCCAGGGTCGGATGGTGGGCCTCGGCGAAGAACGCTGACACCCGCGCAGCGTGTTCCTCGACGGTGATCCCGGAGTGCGCCGAAAGGACGCCCGTAGCAAGCACCGTCAGATCACTGTCATCACCCTGGTAGTGCTTGGTGACGGCGTCGCCGAACCAGGCCAGGTCGCCGGACACGGCCGCGGTGTACGGCTGACGTGCGGCCAGCGACGGATCGGCAGCGGCCTGAACCGCCAGCCGGCGCACCAGGAAATCCAGCTGGGCGTACGCCGGCTTCTCGCACCACAGTGTGCCGTCGTTGTCGAAGACCGCGATCCGGTCTTGCGGCACAACGAAATCCGGACCTTCGGTGATGACCCGCCCGACGAAGTCGACGATCGCCGACTTGGTCGGGCCGTTGTTCCAGGACTCCAACACCTAGTCGGCCGCCAGGAACTGGTGCAGCTTCTCGACGATCTGGTCGATGCTGAAGCTGGCCGGTGGGTGCCGCGGCGGGAACTCCTTGAAGGTGTCGAGGAATGCCGCGGCCATCGCCGTCGCGTAGAAGGCGAAGAAGTCGCGCCGCAGGAACCACTCGTAGTACGTGTTCGACGTGATGTCGGCGTACTCGTAGGGGTCGGTGCGCAGGTTGAACAGCTTGGGCACCCGCAGCGGCGTGAACGGCTCGGCCCAAATCCGCAGGGTGCCTTGGCAGCGCTGCTCGGCGAAGACGATCTTCCAGTTCTCGAAACGCATCGCGACCAGCTCCGCGTCGTCGTTGAAGTAGAAGAAGCCCCGGCGCGGGCTGTGCTCGACCTCGCCCATCAGATACGGCAGCAGATTGAACCCATCGATGTGGACCTTGTACTCGGTCTCGCCGTCGGCACCGGCCTTGTGGCCCTTCTTGAGCTTCTCGGCGATATCGGGGTCGCCCGCGGCGGCCAGCAGCGTCGGCAGCCAGTCGTGGTGCTGGATGATGTCGTTGGAGACGGTGCCCGCCTTGATCTTTCCGGGCCAGCGGATCATCTCCGGCACCCGGAAGGCGCCCTCCCAGTTGGTGTTCTTCTCGCTGCGGAACGGCGTGGTGCCGGCGTCGGGCCACGTGTTGCGGTGCGGGCCGTTGTCGGTGGAGTAGATGACGATGGTGTCGTCGGCGATGCCCAGCTCGTCCAGGACGTCCAGCACCGTGCCGACGTTCTTGTCGTGGTCGATCATCGCGTCGTGGTACTCGGACTGCCAGATGCCGGCTTGCCCGCGGCTCTCGGGCTTCACGTGTGTGTACAGATGCATGTGCGTGAAGTTGCACCACACGAAGAACGGGTTGCCCGCCTCGTGCTGGCGCTTGATGTAGTCGACGGTGCGGTCGGCGATGTCGTCGTCGATGGTTTCCATCCGCTTGGCGGTGAGCGGGCCGGTGTCCTCGATGGTCTGCTTGCCGACGGGTCCGAACTTCGGGTCGTCGGGCTCGGTCGAGACCTCGGTGGTGGCCTTGCAGTTCATCACGCCGCGTGGCAGCGCCTTCTCGTACAGCAGCGGGAACTGATCCTTGTGCGGATAGTCGAACTGCTCGGGCTCCTCCTCGGCGTTGAGGTGGTACAGGTTGCCGTAGAACTCGTCGAACCCGTGCACGGTCGGCAGGTACTTGTTCAAGTCGCCGAAGTGGTTTTTGCCGAACTGCCCGGTGGCGTAGCCCATCGGCTTGAGCAGCTCGGCGATTGTCGGATCCTCTGCGGCCCAACCGATGTCGACGCCCGGCACGCCGACTTTGCTCATCCCGGTGCGATACACGCTCTGCCCGCTGATGAACGCCGCCCGGCCCGCGGTGCAGCTTTGCTCGCCGTAGGAGTCGGTGAAGCGCATGCCCTCGGCGGCGATGCGGTCGATGTTCGGGGTGCGGTAGCCCATGAGGCCGTCGCTGTAACAACTCAGGTTGCTGATGCCGATGTCGTCGCCCCAGATCACCAGGATGTTGGGTTTGCCGTCGGGCATGACAGAGCTCCTCGTTCGAAACGGAATTTCCTGTGCCCGTTCGACTTTACGGGTGGGTCTGCGATTCCGGCGCCCGTTCGGCCAGCAAGGGAAATCGGTACTGGTCAACGGGCGGCGGGAGGCGCACGCTTACTTAGGGAAGGTGATCGACATGTACGACAAGGATCTGACCAACAAGTGGCACGTCGAGATCGAGTTCTTCGAGGACGATGTCCACACCCACGCCTCCGCACACGCCCGGCTGCGGGACGACACCCTCACCACGACGGGGGATGCCTACCGCAATCCCAAAGACCCGAGTGCGCCGCTCGTCGGCGAGGAGATCGCGGCCGCCCGCGCGCTCATCGCGCTCGGCACCGATCTGCTCATGGCCGCGTCGGCGAACATCGAGAAATCAACGCAGCACCCGGTGCACCTCTACCGCTGAAATCGGTAGAGGCACACGGGCGTACAACTACTTCGTGGCTTCGGCCGCTTCCATCTGGCGGAAGAGGTCGACGTAGTACGGCATGCATTCCTTCATGGCCTGCTCGGTGTTGAACAGCGGCTCGTAGCCGAGGTCGCGCTTGGCCTTGGCGATCGAGAAGTAGTTGTTCAGGTAGAGGCGCTCGACCGCCAGCGGCTCGATCAGCGGCTCGGGCAGGGCGAACCGGAAATGCAGCCACTGCCAGGCCATCATCACGCGGTGCACGAGCTTGCCGGAGACGTAGAAGGTGGGCAGCTTGCGGCCGCACGCGACGATGACGGGCCGGGCGAACTCGAACATGTTGAGCGGTTCGCCGTCGTTGATGAAGTAGGCCTGCCCGGGTGCGGTACCGCCGGGCACCAGGTGCTCGCCCGCCAGGATGAAACCGTGGATCAGGTTGTGCACGTAGGAATTGTCCAGCTTGATGTTCTTGTTGCCCACCAGCACCTTGACGTGGCCGGCGAGGATGTTCTCGAACACCTTGCGGAACATGGTCTGGTCGCCGCGGCCCCAGATACCGCTGGGCCGGATGGAACAGGTGAGCATGCCGTCGACGCCGTTCTGTGACAGCACGAACTTCTCGGCGGCGACCTTGGTCTCGGTGTACAGGTCGTTGAAGCGGGCGGTGTACGGCATGGTCTCGTCGCCGTTCTGGATGTCCTGCCCACCCATGACCACGCTGTTCGACGCGGTGTAGACGAAGCGCTTGACGCCCGCGGCCCGGCCCAGCTTCACTAGGTTCTCGGTGCCGCCGACATTCACGCCGAAGCTGCGGTTGCGGTATTCGTCGGTGACGGATGCGCCGCCCATCAGGTCGATGATCGCCGCGGTGTGGATGATCGTGTCGATGCCCTGGACTGCGGCGTCGACGTCGTCAACGTTGGTGATGTCGCCGACCAGCGTCTCCAGGTTCGGGTTGGCCGGCAGCGGCGACGGCGCCCGGTCGAACGACCGGACGTGGTGGCCACGGCCGAGCAGTTCGGTCACCAGGTTGGCGCCGACGAAGCCAGACCCGCCGGTTACCAACACGCGGCCGAGGTCTGTGGTCAGGGAAGCATCACGCATGGTGCAGGAGCATAACTGAAACGTGTTCCAGTTAACAGAGCGCGGGAGAAATTACCGCACTGATCAATTTTCGTCGTCGGCGCCCGAGGCGAGCGCGTCTTCGACTTTCTTGCGGGCGCCGGCCAGGTGCTCTTCGCACCGTTTTGCCAGTTGTTCGCCCCTTTCCCAGAGCTGGAGCGAGGTGTCGAGGTCGAGTCCGCCTGCTTCCAGTTTGCGGACGACCTCGATCAGTTCGTCGCGGGCAGCCTCGTAGCCAAGCTGACTAATGTTCGTCATATATTCCTTCGCTCACGGTCGTGACGGCGCCGTCGGCCACCCGGATTCGGAGTCTGGTTCCCGCCGGGGCATCCTGCGCCGACCGCAGGACCGCACCGCCGGCTGACAGGTTCTGCACCACGGCATACCCGCGGGCCAGTGTCGCGGCCGGCCCGAGCGTGGCCAGCCGGGCCGACAGATGCCCGACATGGTCGGTTTCGGTGGCGATGAGCCGCCGGATGTCGCGGCGCGCGGCCGCCACCGCCCGGGTGATCTCCGCGGCGTGGGCGTCCAGCGCCTGCAGCGGCTGCGCCAGCACCGGGCGGCCGCGCAGCTGACCGATGAAGCGCTCCTCGCGGTGCACCCAGTTGCGCAGGGCCTGCGCGCTGCGCCGCCGCAGGTCGGTCACCAGCGCCTGCTCGGCGGCGGCATCGGGGACGACGCGTTTGGCCGCATCGGTCGGCGTGGCCGCCCGCAGGTCGGCGACCAGGTCGCACAGCGGGTTGTCCGGTTCGTGCCCGACGGCGCTCACCACCGGCGTGGTGCAGGCCGCGATCTCGCGGCACAGCGTCTCGTCGGAGAACGGCAGCAGGTCCTCGACACTGCCGCCACCGCGCGCGATCACGATGACGTCGACGTGCGGCGCGGCGTCCAGCGCACGTAGGGCCTCGACGATCTGCGGCACTGCGTTGGTGCCCTGCACCGCAGCGTTGCGGATATCGAAGTGGACTGCGGGCCAACGGCTTTGGGCCACGGTGACGACGTCGTGCTCAGCGGCCGACGCGCGGCCGGTGATGAGCCCAATCGTGTTGGGCAGGAAGGGGATCGGGCGCTTGAGTCGTGGGTCGAACAGGCCCTCGGCATCGAGCAGCCGGCGCAGGCGGTCGATGCGGGCCAGCAGCTCACCGATGCCGACGGCGCGAATCTGGCTGATCCGCAACGAGAATGAGCCGTTGCGGGTGTAGAACTGCGGCTTGCCCAGCATGATCACCTGGGTGCCCTCGGACAACGGCACGGGGGCGTCGTCGACCAGGGCGCGCGGGCAGCTGACAGACAATGACATGTCGGCAGCCGGGTCGCGCAGCACCATCCAGGCCGTCGACTGACGCAGCTTCAGCTCGGTGAGCTGGCCCTCGATCCAGATGGTGCCGAGCCGGTCGATGTACTTGGCCACGCGGGTGGACACCGCCCGGACCGGCCACGGATTCTCGGCCGAGTTCGGGATCTCGGCAGCTGTCACCGCATCACTTCGCGGTCGCGCGGGTGATCCTGTTGGCCAGCAGCGTCTGGAACGGCGCGCGGGACTTGGTGTTGTTCTCGTAGGTCAGCAGCGCCTCGAGGTCGTCCACCTTGAGCTGGGGGAGCCGGGCCCGCAGCTGGGCCAGGGTCAGCTCGGCGTAGTCCAGGTCCTCGACGATCGCGGGGGTCACGACGCTCGCTCCGTTGGCGGCCGCGCCGTTGGTCGTCGGCTTCGGGGCCTCGGCGGCACCGGTGCTGTACAGCGCGAACCGGCCCTCGGTCAGGCGGGCGCCGTCGAGCTTCTCTGTGGGGGCTGTCGCTGCGTCGGGTGTCGCGGGCTCCAGCAGATCTTCGTCGAATGTGGCCCATTCCGGCTGCTCGTCCTTGGGCGGGAACCACTGCTCCAGGGTCTCGTCGCCCTTGTTGACCAGTTCGGCCAGGTCCTGCTGCATTTTCATGACCAGCTGGGCGAGCTGACTGGCCAGCGTCATCGGGTAGGTCAGGATGGTGTGGGGGAGCCGAATGGTCTCCTCGAGCGCGGTCGCCGCCGCGCCGACCAGCAGCCGGACTCCGTAGGGCGCAGTAGACATGCCTGCCAGAGTACGGCTGGCTGTGGCCCTGCGGTGATCAGTACCCTTGTGCTATGCCACCGACCATCAATATGGGCATTCCCGGCGCCACCGTTTCGGTCGCCGGAGAAGCTATGAGCAAAACCGGCAAGCGCGTGCTGCTCGCCGAGCCGCGTGGCTACTGCGCCGGCGTGGACCGCGCCGTCGAGACCGTGGAGCGCGCGCTGGAGAAGCACGGCGCTCCCGTGTACGTGCGCCACGAGATCGTGCACAACCGCTACGTGGTGGACACGCTGGCCAAGGCCGGTGCGGTGTTCGTCGAACAGACCGAAGAGGTGCCCGAGGGTGCCATCGTGGTGTTCTCCGCCCACGGCGTCGCGCCGACGGTGCACGAGGAGGCCGCCGCCCGCAATCTGCGGACCATCGACGCCACCTGCCCGCTGGTCACCAAGGTGCACAACGAGGCCAAGCGCTTCGCCCGCGACGACTACGACATCCTCCTGGTCGGCCATGAGGGCCACGAAGAGGTCGTCGGCACCGCCGGCGAGGCGCCCGAGCACGTGCAGGTCGTCGACAACCCGGACGCCGTCGACAAGGTGACCGTCCGCGACCCGAACAAGGTCATCTGGCTGTCCCAGACCACGCTGAGCGTCGACGAGACCATGGAGACCGTCCGACGGCTGCGGGAGAAGTTCCCGACGCTGCAGGACCCGCCCAGCGACGACATCTGCTACGCCACCCAGAACCGCCAGGTCGCGGTCAAGGCGATGGCTCCCGAGTGCGAACTCGTGATCGTCGTCGGCTCACGGAACTCGTCCAACTCGGTTCGTCTGGTCGAGGTGGCCCTGAACGCCGGCTCCAACGCCGCGAAGCTCGTCGACTACGCCGAGGACATCGACCCGGGCTGGCTCGAGGGTGTCACGACCGTCGGCGTCACCTCAGGCGCGTCGGTACCGGAAATCCTGGTGCGCGGCGTGCTCGAGCGCCTCGCGGAATTCGGCTACGACACCGTCCAGCCGGTCACCACTGCCAACGAGACGCTGGTGTTCGCGCTGCCGCGCGAGATTCGTCCCGCCCGGCACTAGTTCTTCGAACGCAGACGCGGTCGGTCAGTCCCAGTTGTGGGGCTGGCGCGGCCGGCGTTCGCGCGGCTCGGCTGCCGCATCGTCGTCGGCACCGCGGTACCGCACCCGGGAGACGGGGTGGTGGGCGCCGCTGGGTGGTGCGTTGCGCGACGGGCGGGCCGGCGACTGGTAGCGGTCGCCGGGCTCGTACGGATCGTCGGCGTAGCGACGCCGCCGCGGCTCGGCCGCGGACGGGCGCTGCGGTCGTTCATAGCGGTCCCGCTCGCGTGGCTCCCGGTAGTCGTAGCGCTCCTGCGGGGCGCGGCGCGGCTCGCCGGCCGGACGGGGACGGCGCCGCGGCTCGTCGGGCACCGCGTACGAGTCGGTGGCGGCCGGGCGGGGACGTGCGGGCCGCGGCCGGCGCATCTGGCCGGGCACCGGTTCGATCAGCTCGGTGTCGCCGGCCTGTGCCCGGGCGCGGGACGGACGCGGTGCGCGCTGCGGGTCGGCAGCGCTGCGGCGCGGCGACTCCGCCGCCGAACGACGCGACGAGGTGGCACGGGTACGGGAGCTGCGGGGCGTCTGGCCTGTCGTCAGCTTGGTGAGCTTGGCCGACAGCGTCGCGGCGAGACCGGCGGGGGGGGCGGCTTTTTGGTCGGGCCGACG
>NZ_JMHT01000037.1 GCF_001905655.1 Mycobacterium sp. ST-F2 | reverse complement strand
ACCTTCGACGACCTCACCCCACCAACGGCTTACCGACCCAAGCTCCTAGCCGTGGAATCCGGGTCGCCGTCCATCGGGGACCGCTACCCGGAAACTTCGCGCCACCCGCCACTCTGGGTCATTGCGCTAAGTCACCGGCGACTGTACACGCCCCTAGGCGAGAGTCAAGCAGGGTGCGTCAGAACGAATTGTATTGTGCCGGAAGTTATCCGAGCGACTCGGGTTTGTCGGCCCCGGCCTTGGCCAGTGCCGACAGCCGGTCGGCCAGCGCAGCGGCTCGGCCCTCGGCGGTGTGCTGGTAGCGCATGCTCATGTTCGGCGACGTGTGCCCCAGGCGGTCCATCAGCTCCCGCAACGTCGCGCCGGTCTGCGCGGCCATCACACCGGCAGCATGTCGCAGATCGTGAAAGTGCAAGTTTGGCTTGCCAATTGCCGCCCGTGCTGCGTCCCACGGCACCCGGAACTGCCACTCGCCGGAGTAGCTGCCCGTCGCCGGGTCGATGAACACCAGGGAGCCGGGAGCGGCGGCGGTGTGATTCTCCAGGTGGTCCAGGACGGCCTGCCGGACATGCGGCGGCACCGACACCACCCGGCGGGACTCCCGCGTCTTGGTCGGGCCAACGTCGAACTTGCCGTCTCGATACGTGACGGCCCGCTCAATGCTCACGGTCGAGCCGTCGGCGGCGATATCGGCCCGACGCAGCGCGAAAATCTCCCCCTTACGCAGCCCGCACCACCCGGCCAGCAGAACGGCCAGCCGCAGCGGCTCCGGCATCGCCGCCGCCAGCTCGGTCAGTTGGGCGGCATCGAGCAACACCACCGACCGCTTGGCGTGCTTCACCTGCGCGGCTCCCCGGATACGGCACGGGTTACGTTCGATCAGGTCGTCGGCCAACGCGGTGTTGAACACCCCGTTCAGGACGGCATACGCCTGCGCGTTGCGGGTCTCGTGTGTGTTCCCCAGACCGGCGAACCAGGTCCGCACATCCTCCGGGGTCACCTCGGCCAGTCCCCGATCACCGAGCGCCGGAAGGATGTTGTTGTCCAGGTGTCCCCGGTAGTTGTCGCGGGTCCGGCGGGACAGCTTGGTTTTGTTCTCCAGCCACGTCTTGGCGTAGTCGCGCAGGGTCAGCTTCTCCGCTTCACGGCGGGCGGCCCGCTCGGCAGGTGGCGACCAGGTGCCGGGGTTGCGCCGGTCCAGCTCGATCAAGTCGGCCTCGGCCTGCAACCAATGCACGGCGCTGCCCTTGGTCGGGAACGTCGCCGGAGCCTTGTAGACCGTCCCGTGGTGCAGATAGCTGGCCTGATGCCGTCCTGACGGCAACTGCCGCAGCCGCCCGAACTGCCGCCGCGTCCGCTCACCCTTGACCGCCATTGCATGCCCTCCGCTCCGTGCAACCTCCGTGCAATAGTCACCCTAACGGAACCCCACAGAACCACACAGACCAGAACAACCGTTGCCGCAGCTAGATCACTGTTTCGACGGGTTCGCCGAGGTCACCGGCAAGATTGCACGAGGCCATCCGGCAAATTCGAATCCTGCCGGGGGCACTCTCCAAACTTGCAGGTGCGGTTCAGCACGCCTTTTCGTTCCAGGACTTCCCCAAGCGCCCTGTCGCAGTCTGTGGCCACCAACCTAGACCAGGACGCAGCCGATCATGAACCGACGAGTCGCAGCACCGACAGCCGCCGCGCCGGCGACGTGGGCAAGCGCCCTATCAGGGCCACCTGCCCAGCGGCGTGTGGGACGGCGACAACCCGCCGAATGTCCGTCAGGATTCGTGCGACTTCTGTTGGTAGGCAATCAAAGATCGCTCAGCGGCGGCCGCCGCCTTCGTTGTATCCCGGTGAAGCCACTTCGGCTTCGGTGAGTTCGAAGGGTGGCGGAGCGACGACTTCAGGGGCGAAGAAATTGCCTCCGGTCGGCGTCCCCTCGGCAGGCGGCGTGCTCTCGGCGGCCGGTGCGGTGATGATCTCGCTGGTCCCGACGACGTCTTCGTCGGCGTCGGCAGCAGCTACGACACTCGCGGAAGGGCGAGGCACCCACACCAGAAGGTCCTGGAAGCCGTCGTTGTAGACGACGCTGTTCGGCACGTCGCCGACGACGTCGAAGTACAGCTTGCCGGTCGTCGTCCCTCCGGGAGGTGCCGACGGCACGCCGCCGCCGATGACCCGGTAGTTCGCGCCGCTCTCGGCTCGGGCGTTGAAGAAACCGACGATCGGGTTCGCCCAGCCTCCGACCCCTTCGACCGTCACCGTCGCCGAGTAGAGCCGGCCGTTGTGCGGCACGGGGTCCGAACTCGGCTTGAGGCCCTTGACCGTGTAGCCGATCTCGTTCAGCGTCTCCTGCTGACCGAACGGCTTGATGTTGTTGGCCGCCGAGGCGGGACCCGCCGTCACACCGGCCATGCCCAAAGCGACTGCGACGACGCCGATGGGCGCCACAAATTTGATCTTCACCGTTAGTCCCCTTCGTGCCTCAAGGCAGTGTTCAACGCGGAGGGTACCTCGCGGTCAGCTGTCGCGCGGGGTAACGCTCAAGGGGATGTTCTCCCGGCGGGAATGTCCTGTGATCAGGTCGAACTCGGCCATGGCGCCGACCGGGCGCCATGCGGCGCTCCCCAGGCGCAAATCACCCGATCGGATGTGCCGCCACCCAGAGCCGGTCGGGGTCGTAAACATCGCGCACCCGGGTCAGCCGCTGCCGCGTCGGGACGTCGAACGGGCTCGAATCCTCAACGCCCGTAGGGCGTTCGGCAAAGTTGGGGTAGCACCGTCCCGTCGACCAGGGCCGTAGCGCGTCGACAACAGAACGCGTCTGCACTTCACCGACGCGCTGCAGTTCGGGCGTCGGCGCCTCGGAAAGCGCGAACAACGCGTACTCACCGTCGAGCCTCGCCAAGGCTGCGTCGTGCGGGCGAGCCACTGCACCACCCACGTGTCGAAGCTCGGCGAACAGCAGCGACGTCTCGACACCGGGGCCCGCGGCATCGAGCAATGCGGCCACAGCCGCCTCCGGGAGCCCAATCACCATGCAGTGATCACTGACCCCCGCCGTCGGACCGGGCGGATCCATATGCACCGCAAGTAATCCGGCGGCGGGGATGCGACCGAACGTGTCGAGTTCAGGCTCGAGAGCTCGCAGCGGCGCCAGCAGTTCGGTCGCCCGCTCGTCGCTCTCATGGACAGCACCGTCGATCACGACGAGGCTGCGTCCGCTGAGGAACGGCGGCAGTTCGGGCACGGCGGGGAATCGCATCAGCCGGATGTTCGTGGTGACGGTCTCGGGCACCGACTCGGTCCAGGACACCCACGCGCGCAGGACGTCGGGCGCCTGATCCATGTCCCACAGCAACATTCCGGCGACCACATCTGAAATCGACAGCAGCTCAAGCTCTATCGCGACCACAACCCCGAAATTTCCGCCGCCACCACGCAATGCCCAGAACAGCTCGGTATGGCGTGCTGGTGTCGCCCGGATCAGGTCCCCCGACGCGGTGACGACCTCAATGGCCCGCACGGTGTTCGTCGTGAATCCGTATTCGCGCGCGAAGAACGAAAGTCCGCCGCCGAGCACGTAGCCGGCGACCGCCACGTCCCCCGCGCTGCCGTGCAATGCGGTGAGTTCGTGCGGCGCAGCCGCCTCGACCACGTCACACCAGACAGTCCCGCCGAGCACTCGCGCGGTCCGCGTGGCCGGATCGACGGTGACGCCCGTAAGTTTGTGCATCCGAAGCAGCAGCACCCCGGAGAAGTCGACGTCGGCGAGCGCCGACGCGGCATGTCCGGTGCTCTGCGGGACGATCCGCAGACCAGTCGCCGCCGCCGCGCGGACCACCCGTGCGACGTCTTCGATCGACTCGGGCACCGCAACAGCGGCCGGACGTTGGCTGACTGCGAGATTCCAGGCTCGGCAGGCGTCGGCATATCCGGCATCACCGGGAACCAGCACCGACCGCAACTCACTCAGGGCGTCGACCTCGGCATTGGTGGAATACATTGTGCTTCTTTCCTTTTCGGTAATGATTGAAACGTCGACGTCCGCTTTGAGACGAACGAGCATGCCGGGCTCGACATCAATGCCGTCATCCGGGCCGATGCCGACAGAAGCGCTGGACCGCAGCCGGTCAAGCTCCTCCGCAACGACGTCGACAAGGTCGCCGGCTGCGCTCGGCTCGGCAGTGAGCAGCAGGATCGCCGTGATCGCAGATGCCGGTAGATCGCGATGCGCGAGCGCCGATTCCAGCCGCCTGACCGCCAGACAGGTCTGGGCGATCGGATCGTCGGCGTGCATGAGCCGGCCATGTTCGTCGACCGGCGCCGTTTCGATGGTGATGGTCACGGGACATGAGCGTGGGCCGCCGGCGTGCGGCACACCATCCCAGCGCGGGAGGGACTTCAGCACCCAGAGATCTGGGATCTCCGCCCCCCACAAAGTTGGGATACCGGGCGGGCACACCGCCAGCGATACTGATCCCGATGACTAGCGCATTGACAGAGGAGCGCGTACGCAGCGACCTCGACGTACTGTCCCGCGCGGGGCTGACCGTCGATGACTTCCTGGCCGAAGCGACAGCCGCGGTCAAGCGCGCCGTGCCCTGGATCGCGGCGTGCGTCGGGACCCACGATCCGTCGACCGTGTTGATGACCAGTGGCCGCAAGTACGGAGCGCTGGCCGAACGGGACTCGTGCGATGAACTGTTCGCGCAGATCGAGTACTCGGGCGAGGAGCCAACCGCGTTTCGGGAGCTCGTGCTCGACGAAACGGCATCCATCGGCATGTCGCAGGCGACGGGCGGTGACCTGGAGCGATCTACGCGGATGGAGCGCTTGATCCGCCCGGTATTCGGGTTCGGCGACGAGTCCCGCCTGGTGTTCCGCGACAAGGTCGGCGTGTGGGGCGCGATGGCACTATTCCGCGATCCGGGCGACGCAGCGTTCAGCACCAACGAAATCGACTACCTTGCGACGCTGGCCGATGCGTTCGCCCGTGGCATCCGGTTGGGCACCTTGGCCCGGCTCGCCGGGTCTTCGATTGCCGACATGACCGAAACCGGTCCGGTGGTAATGATTTTCGACGACGCCAACCAGGTTGCGCAGATGAGTATCGGAGCTGAGGAGCGGATCGCCGAGCTCAACACCTCCCCCAACCGGACCGACCCGATGAGCGTCGTCCACGGTCTCGTTGCCGCGGCGCGCCGCATCCCAGGTGCAGCGGGAGCCAAACTGCCGCGGGTGCGCGTCCGCACCGGATCAGGCATGTGGCTCGTACTGCACGCGGCCCCACTGACCGGGCGCGACGGTACGGCTGGGGACGTCGTGGTGACGATCGAAGAGGCACGGCCACCGGAGATCGTCGAACTCGTCGTCGCGGCGTTCGGGCTGACGGCCCGCGAGCGCGACGTGACGCGAATGGTGTTGCAGGGCATCGACACCAAGGAGATTTCGGCGAACCTGCATGTCTCGACCTACACCGTGCAGGATCACCTCAAGTCGGTATTCGACAAGGCGGGTGTGCGGAGTCGGCGCGAGCTGATCTCCCGCGTCTATTTCGACCAATACATCCCTCGGATCGGCTCCGAGATCGGCCCCAGTGGCTGGTTCGTGGGCTGACGCCCGCGGCCACTGTGATGTTGCCGGCCGTCCCGCTGATCAGCTCACGGCCCACCCACCCGCCCGGCAGCCGGGAACCTGGGATTCCGCTGTGAAGCCGGCCGGGATATGAACGATCTGAATTTCAAGATCGGAAGGATGTCATGGGCGCGCAGTTCGGGTGGGGACGCTTCTTGGTGATCGCGCTGCCGGTGTCGATCCTGACGTTCATCCTCGACGTGGTCTTCCACAAGACCGCAGCGCCGGCACTGTTCGGCAGCAGCTACCCGGCACCGGACTATCCGCAGCGCCCACTGGCAGAGATCATGGACCTGTTTCCGTTCCTGGGTTTCACCTACGTCCTACAGCTGACGATGCTGTGCTTCCTGTTCCTGCGGTTGTACCCCGGCCGCGGATTGGGCAAAGCCGCGTGGTGGGGCATCTGGGGCGGCTTGTTCGTCGTCATCCCCAACATGCAGTTCTTCGTCGCCGTCGCGCACACCACGTGGACGATGCTGATCATCCAGATGATCGAAGCCATCGCGCTGTGCGTGCTGGCCGCGTGCCTGTTCGAGATCGCCTACCGGCCGCAGTCGACGAGGGCGAACGACTAGCTTTCCCGAAGCGAACGATGCGGCGCCAGCACTACATCGTTCGGTCGCAGATGCCGACCTTTTCGCAAGTTTTGCGTCAATCCACAGCAATCGGCCAGTTCCGTACCAGCAAGCCGCCATACGGGTGCATAGTGTTCGCCAACAGGTACAGGTCGTCACGTCAGTAACCTCAGGGGGAGGTTGTCATGGTGCCCACAGATCGGACGCAAACAGACACGCTCAGCGGGGGGCCGGTCGCCCCTCCTTCGCCGCTCCTCCCCCCGATCAATACCAAGTACGCCCGCTACATCGGACGAGTCGGCGCTCTGGCCGTGGCCCTCGGCGTCGCGGGTGCTTTCGGCGCCCAACCCGGTATGGCCTGGGCCGACGGGACGTCGACCACATCCAGCAGCACGTCGTCGACCACCGGTGGTGACTCCGGTTCGACGCCGGACCCCAGCGCCAAGGCGCCGACCAAACCGAAACCCCCACGGCGCCAACCCAAGAAGCCCGCACCGGTGATCGTCGACGACTCCACCGGATCCGCCACCGACGACTCGTCGCCCTCCGGCGATTCGTCAACCTCCGGCGAATCGTCGTCGTCCGACGAATCGAGCCCCAAGCCGGCCGCAGCTGCGGCCAAGCCACCGCGCGCCCCGAAGCGGCCCAACAAGACACCCAAATCGGCCACCGCGACGACGCCCAAGCCTGCGGCGCCGGATACCAACGACGACGATCCCGGCCAGCCGTCGCCGGTGGGTACCCAAAACATCACCACCCCAATGAATTTCGCGGGCACCACCGCGACCGCGACGTCGGGGCCGGCAGCGACCTCGGCGGTGCCGCCTGCCCTCGCCGGACCGACCGCGCTGGCGGCGACCCAATCCAACCCGGTTGCCGCCGTCACGCCCAAAGCACCGGCGCTTCCCACTCCGAATCAAGTGGTGAAAACCATCAAAGCCTTTGTGACGCAGTGTGCGTGCACGGTGATCACCGGCACGCTCAAGGCGATGAAGGCGCTCGGGGACATGTTCACATCGGCGCCCTCGGCACCCAACAACGGCGGCGGACAAGCGGTCGGTATGTGGGCCGTGCTCGGCTGGGTCCGCAAGCAGACCGAGTTCGTCGCGACGGCATTCAACCGCTCGCCGATCGGGCATGCGATCAACGGGGTGACCACGCAGATCACCAAGTACATCACCGACATCGGCCTGTCCCCGTTGGGCTATCAGTTCTCGTCGCGGGTCGGCCAATTCCTGGCGCAATGCGAGTCGTCGGCGAAGCTGCCGGCCGACTTGGACCGGACCACCGTCGTCTCGGGCCTGAGTGAACCGACCGACTTCGCGATCCTGGCGGACAAGAACGATCCCACCAAGCCGTACCGGATCCTGATCACCGAAAAAGCCGGTTCCATCAAGGTTTACAACCCGGATACCGAGACCACGACCACCCTGATCACCCTCGGCACGGTGTCGGCCGACGGTGAGCGCGGCCTGGTCGGTATCGAGGTGGACCCGAACTTCTGGTCGTCGGACAAAGTGGGCTACCACACGATCTACGCGTCCTACACCAATGCCGACAACTACGATCAGCTGAGCAGCTTCGTGGTCGACGAGACCGTGGAAAACGTTGCCTCAGAAACGATGCTGCTCAAATCGGACCAGCTGGGTAACAACTTCCACCACGGCGGCGACCTGGCGTTCGACCCCACCGGCACGCACCTGTACTGGGCTGTCGGCGACAACGCCAACTCGGCAAACGCGCAGAGCCTGAGCACCATTCACGGCAAGGTCCTGCGATTGAACCGCGACGGCAGCGCCCCCGCGGACAATCCGTTCGTCGACGTCCCCGGCGCCGTGCCCCAGGTCTACGCCTACGGGTTCCGCAACCCGTTCCGCTTCAACTTCACCGCCGACGGCAAGCTGCTGGTCGGCGACGTCGGCGAAGCCGCCTGGGAAGAGCTCGATGTCGTTACACCAGGCGGTAATTACGGCTGGCCCGGCGAGGAAGGCGCGTGCACGGATTGCACGACCATCAATCCGATCTACCAGTACGCCCACCAGACGCAGTTCCACACCGGATCGATCACCGCCGTGCTGCCGTACTCCGGGACGGCGCTGCCGGCCAAGTACCAGGGCAAGGTCTTCATCGCCGACTACTCGCTGGGCTGGATCAAGGAGCTGACCTTCGATTCGCAGTACACCAGCCTGATCAGTGAGCGGATGCTGGACTCCACCGCCGGCGCGGTCGTGAAACTCAGCCAGGGTCCGGACGGCAACATCTACCAGCTGAACATCTTCCCGGGAACGCTGTCGGTCATCGCTCCCTCGGCTGGTAACCGGGCACCGACCGCGGTGATCCACGCGTCGTCGACCTCGGGCCCCGGAAATTCTCTGACGGTCAACTTCACGGGCAGCCAATCCACCGACCCCGACGGCGACCCCCTGACCTACCACTGGGATTTCGGCAACGGACAAACCTCGAACATCGCCAATCCCACCGCGACGTTCACCAACAGCGGCGCCTACACCGCGTACACGGTGACGCTCACCACCAGCGACGGCGAAAAGTCCAACAAGGCAACGCAGCGCATCGTGGTGGGCAGCACGCCGCCGAGTGCCGTGATCACGGTGAGCAACAACAAGTACAACGCCGGCGACACCATCACGTACAGCGCCGTCGGCACCGACGCCGAGGACGGGACGCTGCCTACCACTGCCTACAGCTGGAAGGTCGAGTTCCATCACGGCGAGCACCTGCATCCGTTCCTCGACAACGGCACGGGGACGGGCGGCGCCATCACCATTCCCCGCACGCCCGACCAGCTTTCCAACACCTGGTACCGCATCATCGTGACGGTCACCGACAGCAGCGGCCTGTCCACCGACGAGTACGTCGATGTCCACCCCAATCTGGTGACCATGACCTATCAGTCCAACCACCCGAACGGGACCTTCACCATCGACGGGGTGCCGCACAAGGGCACCTTCACCGAACAGGGTGTGGTCGGCGTCCAGCATGTCCTGAACGTGGCGTCACCACAGTACTCGGGCACCGACCAACTCGTCTTCGACGGCTGGTCTGACGGTGGCGCACAGAGCCACATGATCGTCACACCCAACGCCGACGGGACCTACACGGTGACGTTCGACGTGGTGCCGCTCAGCGCTGTGGTGTAGCGGCTATCGCTCTGCGCCCCAACAACTTCAGGGCTGGAGCCAGGCCAGCGCGGCCACCACGAGCGCCTCGGTGCCGGTGTCCAGTGTCGGCTGGATCACCGGGCCGAACGTCGGTGAGTGGTTGACCGGGATGTCCTGGCTGATCCGGCCGGCTGCGGCCGCTTTGGTGAACTGGCCGGCATCGATACCACCGAACATCCAGTACGTGTACGGCACGCCCAGGGCCCGCGGAATGTCACTGAAATCCTCACTCGCGGAGGCCTGCGGGATGGCCAGCACGCGGTCGCCGAACTGCTCGACGAACGCGTCATGCACGCGGGCGGTGGCGGCCTCGTCGTTGTCGGTCACCGGAAACTGGTCGTAGAACTCGAATTCCGGCTCTTTCGGAGAATCCGAGGCCTGACATTCGGCGACGACGATGCGCTTGACGGCGGCGATGACCGCAGCCCGCACGGCGTCGTCGTAGGTACGCAGGTTCAGTTCCAGCACCGCGTGGTCACCGATGATGTTGCTCTTGGTACCCGAATTGATGCTGCCGACGGTGAGCACCACGGTCTCGGTCGGCGCGACCTCGCGCGACACGATGGTCTGCAGCCGGATCACGATCATGGCGGCGAGCACGACGGGATCGATGGTGGCGTTCGGCATGGACCCGTGGCCGCCACGCCCGTACACCGTCACGCGGATGCTGTCGGCCGCGGCCATGACCGGCCCACTGCGAGTGCCGACGAATCCGGAGGGCGCCGGAGCGACATGCTGACCCAGCGCCACATCGACCTTGCCGACGATGCCCGCCAACCCATCGGCGACCATGCCGGCGGCACCGCCGCCGACCTCTTCGGCCGGCTGGAACAGCGCAATCGCGGTGCCCTGCCAGTGCTCTCGCCCGTCGGCCAGTAGCGCCGCCGCGCCGAGCAGGCACGTGACGTGGGTGTCGTGGCCGCATGCGTGCATGACGGGCACGTCCTTGCCGGCGGCATCGGTTGCCCGGACCGTGCTGGCGTACGGCAGCCCGGTGGCTTCGGCGACGGGCAGCGCGTCCATGTCGGCGCGCATCAACACCGATGCACCGTCACCGTTGTGCAGAATGCCCACGACGCCGGTGCCGCCGATGCCGTCGGTCACCCGATACCCGAGCTCGGTCAGCTTGTCCGACACCAGTTTTGCGGTGCGGTGCTCCTGATGAGACAGCTCCGGATGCTGATGCAGGTCCCGGTACAGGTCCTCCTGCCACACCCGCACCTCGGGCAGGCCGGCCAGCACATCCGTCGCACGACTCATATCGCTGCCTCTCCGGTGAAGTCCTTTACCACGTCGGCAACCCGACGCAGCTGGTCGATGTCCGAACTGGTCGGAATCAGATGCACCTCGTCGGCGCCGATGTCATCGAATTTCTGCAGCACATCGAGCAATTCGTCCTCGGTGCCCGCCCAGCCGGTGGTCGGCGCCATGGCGTCGACGTATTCCTCCGGAATCCAGTTCATGTACCGGCGCAGGTGCCGGTGCACCTGGGCACGCGCGTTGCCATTCTCACCGAGGGCGAACCAGAACGACGTGGCCAAGTGCGGCTTGGGTTTTCCCGCCTCGGCCCACGCCTCGCGGGCGACGTCGAACAGTTCGCTCTCGCGCTCCACGTTGAGGTCCAGGGTGGTGCCCGCCATGCCGTCGGCCCAATGGGCCGCGCTGCGTATGGTTTTCGGTCCGATGGTGCCGACCAGCAGTCGCGGGCCACCGGGCTGCACGGGCTCCGGACCAACCGGCAACACGGATTCGGTCAGCTTCTCCCCCGCCCAGACACGCTTCATCAGGGCGACGCGCTCGGCCATGCCGCGCATCGTCTGCGTCGTGGTGTCGGCGCCGACGGCGTTGTAGTCCTCATGCCGGCCGCCGACACCGAGCCCGACCGTCAACCGACCGCCGCTGAGCATGTCACCCGTGGCAAGCGCTTTCGCGAGCATCACCGGATCGTGCAGCTGCGGGACGATCACCGTGGTGACCAGGCGCACCCGATCGGTCCAGGCGGCCAAGGCACCGAGGAGGGTCAGTGAATCGGGATTGTCGAAGGCGATGCGCTCGCCCCAACACAGGGACGAGAAGGGCCCGCCATCGATCACGCGGGCCCACGCGGTGAGCGTGGCCGCATCGAGGTTGGGCTCCATCACTGGCATCGTCATCCCGATCTGCACACCGCCGATTCTGGCACGCGCGTCCAGCGTGAAGTCCGTGTTGGCGAACCGGTGGGGGTTAACCCCCAGTTCAGTCGCGGGAAAACGCCGTGTTGTCGGCATCGGCCGGTGCCTAAGTTGGAGGCATGGTTGTAACAGGTACAGGCGCCGGGTCGGCCGAGCCGACAAATCAGACAACGGTGGCCGAGCCGACAAATCAGACGACAGTGGCCGAGCCGGCAGTTCCGACAACGGCTCCGGCAGTGCGCCGCGCACCTGATCTCGGCGTCGTCCCCACGGCCTCCATGATCGTCGGCGCCATGGCGGGCATGGTCTGGTTCTGGATCCCTCTGTCTCTGCTCGTCCTGGCCCTCAGCTCGATCCCGTCAGTGATCGGGACCGTGCTGGGCGGGGTGGTGTTCGTCTACGCCGTCCGCGCCACCGACCGGGTGGAACGGCTGCGCAGCGAAGCGGTGTTCGGCTTCGGCATCGCCGTCCCGTTCCGAAAACTGACGCCCTACAGCGGATTCCACGGGTGGGCCCACCAGCTGTGGCTGGACGTCAGCAGCGGCCGGTTCTGGAAAGTGTTGGCCCACAGCTATCTCCGCATGGTCTTCGACATCCTCGCTGTCGGGTTGGCGTTCACGCTCCTCGCCTTCGCGTTGATCGGGCCTGCCGCCGCCACCGCGATCCACAACAGCGACCCCGCCGCCGGGTTGAGCTTCATCTCACCGCCACTGTCCTGGCTGTTGGCCGTCATCGCGCTGGCCGCCGCCGCGGCGATCCTGGTGTTCGGTCCCAAGGTGGACGCCGTCATCGACCGCTGGCTGCTTCCGGTTTCTCCCGCCGAAGCGCTGCAGCACGAGGTCACCGCTCTGCACCAGGCCCGCCGCGGCGCGGTGTCCTCGGCGTCCACCGAGCGCCACCGCATCGAACGCGACCTGCATGACAGCGTCCAGCCCCGGCTTGTGTCGCTGGCCATGACCATCGGGCTGGCCCAGACCAAGCTCGACACGGACCTCCCCGAGGCCCGCAAACTGATCGCCGAAGCGCACGACGACGCCAAGGCCGCACTCCTCGAACTGCGAAATGTGGTGCGTGGCATTGCGCCGACGATCCTGGCCGACCGCGGTCTGGACGCGGCACTGTCGGCCGTGGTGCAGCGCACCGAAACCGCCGGTGTTCCGGTGACGCTGGAACTGCAACTGCCGAAACGCTTTTCCGATGAGGTCGAGTCATGCGCGTACTTCGTCGTCGCGGAGTCGTTGACCAATATCGCCAAGCATGCCAAGGCCACGCACGCCGTGGTGTCGGTGCGCTACCACGAGCCCACCGACCAGTTGCACATCTCGGTGTTCGACGACGGTATCGGCGGCGCTCAGTCGAACGGTGACGACACCACCGGCTTGCGCGGGCTGGGCGAACGGGTGCGCGCGGCGCGAGGCACTTTCGCGGTCTCCAGTCCCGAAACCGGAACGACGACCGTGACGGCGGTGCTGCCATGCGCATTGTGATTGCCGAGGATTCAGCCCTGCTGCGTGCGGGAATCGAGCGCATCCTGATCGACGCCGGCCACGACGTACCCGCCGGGGTGCCCGACGCCACGGAGCTGCTGCGTGCGGTCAACGAGCACCAGCCCGACCTCGTCATCGTCGACGTCCGGATGCCGCCGACCTTCACCGACGAGGGCATCCGCGCGGCAGCCCTGCTCCGCAGCCAGAACCCCGAATCACCGGTGCTGGTGCTCTCGCACTACGTAGAAGAACGGTATGCCGCCGAACTGATCGCCTCTGACACAAGGGGTTTCGGCTATCTGCTCAAGGACCGCGTAGCTGATGTCCCGGCGTTCCTGGATGCCGTCAACACCGTGGGCACCGGTGGCACCGTCCTGGACCCCGAAGTGGTGTCACAGATCCTGGTGCGCTCGCACCGGCGTTCCACCCTCGCCGTCCTCACGCCACGCGAGCAGGAGGTGATGCAGCTGATGGCGGAAGGCAAGACCAACTCGGCCATCGCCGCCCTGCTGCACATCTCGGTCGGCTCCGCGGAAAAGCACATCGCCTCGATCTTCACCAAGCTCGACCTCACCCCCGACGACAGCGAGAACCGCCGCGTCCTCGCGGTCCTGCGCTACCTCGAATCCTGAATACAGAAAAGGACTTTCCATGACCTCGCAGCTGGATACCGAACCGTTGGACGCACCGTCCGGCCCACCCCCACTCTCGCCGGGCGGCCGGTCCGCGATCCGGACGATGCTGGTACTCGCCGCCGTGGTGGTGACGGCGTCGGCCGCCTTGGGTCTCGGCGGATTGGCCTGGGGCCTCAGTTCGGTGCGCGTCGCCGCCGACACCGAGACGCTCCCCACCGACCTGCAGTCGTTGACCATCGACACCGGCGATACACCGGCCGCCGTCCGCATCGTCAGCGACCGCAACGTCCGCGAACCGCGGGTCCGCATGCGCCTGCTCAACACCGCGAAGAACGACGAGCAGGCGCTGAAGGTCACCCGCAACGGCAGTTCAGTCGGGCTGACCGTAGCCGGCGGGACCTCCCCGTTGTTCAGCTTCGGTCCGCCCGGAGAGATCACCGTGACCCTGCCGCCTGATGTCGCACACCGACTTTCAGTCACCGCCAACCAGCAGGTCGGTGTGCTGCTGACGCAGACCAACCTGGATCAACTGACCGTGCACAACACCGACGGCGCGGTCGTGCTCGGCGGCAACGCCCGCCGGGTCGAACTCCACACCCAGAGCGCCGACGTGCAGACCCGCGACCCGATCGTCGTCACCGACGCCTTCATCGCCACGTCTGCCGATGGCCACATCGGTGTGGACTTCAAGGAGGTCGCCCCGCGCACCATCGACGTCACCAGTCAGGACTCGGACGTCGACATCACCGTGCCGTCCGGTGGGCCGTACCTGGTTCGGGCGCAGGCCGGCGATGACGCGAGGGTGCGCGTTCCGCAGACCGATGACGCGTCTCGCGCGGTAGCCCAGATCACCGCCAGCGCCCCCAACGGCAGCGTCGCCGTCACGACACGTCGATAGTCAGGCACCGGTGAACGGACCGACCCGCAACGTCGGGTACGCCGTACTCGCACACGCGGTGTCGGCGTGCCCGATGATGATGGGATCGGTCTCCCCCGGCAGGTTGACCTGTAAACCACTGACGGGCACCGCATCACAGTCCGCCGGGAAGTTACCCGCGTTGACGATGCCGAGGTTCGCCGAGGTGGCCTGGCCGGGTTCGATCACCACGATGCCGATGATGTCCGCATCGTGACTGGCGGCCACGCCGACCAGGTGATTGTCCGAGCCCGCGATGAAGGACACCGCCGGATAGCCCGACATGCTGCACGGGGCGTTACCGGAGTTCTTCAGGATCACCGGATAGAACGTGGTCCCTGCGGCGCCATCGGGCGGGCCGAGGCTGGGCGTCAATTGGGCACTGGCACAACGCGGTACCTGAACCGGGTCAGCATGGGCGACGGCGATCGGCCAGGAGCAGGCCACCATCAACGGGATCGCGAAGACAGTTCGCACACCGACTCCTTTCACAGTGCTCACCCGAGCCCGGCCATGATGTCGGCAACCGACCCCGTCCGGATTTTCCGGAATCCGGTGCCCGCCCACACATTCGTCCCATCCGAATCGCCGGCGGCGACGGCCGCCTTTCGTACCGGGCTGGTCAGGTAGTGCACCTCCGGGTACCCCAACGGTGCCTGGGCCTCGTGCTCGTCGATGAACCGGTTGCGCAGCCCTCGCGCATAGCGCCCCGAGAATGCTTTGGTGACAACAGTTTCGGTGAAACGCGGGTCGACCAGCGCGGCCCGGTGCACAGCACTCGAGCCGGATTCGTCAGCAAGCAGAAATGCGGTGCCGAGTTGCGCGGCCACCGCACCGGCCGCGGTCACCGCGGCGACGTCGTCGGCCGTCATCAGACCACCGGCCGCAACGACCGGTAGCTCCGTCGCGGCGAGCACCTCGACCAACAGCTCCGTGAGGGGCTGTGTGCCGGGCGCGGCCAAGGGGTCATAGGTGCCGCGGTGGCCACCCGCTCCGGGCCCCTGGACGGCGAGGGCATCGATACCGAACGCGACGGCCAACCGGGCTTCGGCGACGGTGGTGACCGTCGCAACGGTGGTGATGCCGGCCTGACGCAGCCGCGCGCACTCGTCGGCGGTGGGTCCACCGAAGGTGAACGACACGACCTCCGGTCGCAGCTCGGCGACGACGTCGAGCTTGGCCGCCCAGTCGTCGTCGTTGAACTTCGGGTCGCCGAGCGCTGCCCCGTATCGGGTCACTTCACCGGCGAGTTCGGCTGTGTAGCGCTCGATTTCGCCAGGCTGGGCGGTACTGGGCTGGGAGGCAAAGAGATTCACGCCCAGCGGTCCGGTGGTCAGCGCGCGCGTGGCGGCGATGCGGTCGGCCAGCGCACCTGCCGTGAGGTACCCGGCGGCGACGAAGCCCAGACCGCCGGCATTCGAACCGGCAGCGGCCAACTCGGGTGTCGTCGGACCGCCGGCCATGGGCGCGACGATCACCGGAACTGCCAGCTCACGCAGGTCGAACGCCATAGGTCAATGATGACAGGCCCGGGCTGTACGCCGCGGCAGTGACGCGGCGTACACGGACGGGTACAACGGAGGGATATGGCCATCACCTTCAACCACACCATCGTCCACTCGACCGACCGCTCGGCCGCGGCGACCTTCTTCACCGAGCTGTTCGGCTTACCTGCCGCCCAAGAAGCCGGACCGTTCCTCGCCGTCGAACTGAACCACGGCGTCAGCCTGGATTTCGCGCAGATGCCCGACGGCACCGCCGTCCTTCCCCAGCACTACGCGTTTCTGGTGTCCGAGGACGAATTCACCGCGATCTACGGCCGGATGGTCGAACGCGGACTGCAACATTGGGCCGACCCGCGTGGACAGCATCCTGGCGAGATCAACCACAACGACGGTGGCCGGGGCGTCTACTTCCAGGACCCCAGCGGACATTACCTGGAGATCATCACCCAGCCGTACGGATCCGGCGGCTGAGCACCCGGTCTGCCAACACCTCGACGCCCTCTCCCCGCAATCGAGGCAACGCTTTCGGTCGGTTGCCCAACACTGAGATCAATTCGGCGGCCGTGGCGTCGGCGATATGGCGCGGGGTGCGCGCGCATCCAGCAGCCATCCCTTTGGTCCTGACCCGGCGCATCGCGTCGGCCACCGGGTTCGCCGTGGCGGACGCGCTCGTCGGCGCCTTAGGGCGCGCCGGGCAGTTAGCGGCCGCTCGACAGCGGTGAGGGTGCGCAAAGTGCCCGCGACACACCGCGAATGGCCGTACAGACACGGCCGCTCGCGTGGGTTTGGCTAGCTGTGGCCGCGGCGCGCTTCCTGCGTCCGGTAGTCCCCCGCCAGCGTGCTGACGTGGTCGGGCAGCTTGCCGGTGGCCACGTCGGCGAGGCTGGTTTGTTCGAGTACCGAACGCATGCTGGCGCGCAAGGCCCGCCACACATCGGTGAGTGCGGCCGTCGGCCCGGAGTACGGCAGATCGCCCAACCCCATGTCCCGGACGCTGGCCAGCGGACCGTCGATGCAGCGCAGGACGTCGGCGATGCTGATGTCCGCGGCCGGGCGGGCGAGCTCGTAGCCGCCGTCGCGTCCGCGATGGCTGCGCACCAGGCGGTCGGTCCGCAGGTTGGTCAGAATGTCGACCAGGAACTGCGGGGGGATGCCCTGCGCCTTGGCCAGGTCTTCGGTCTTCACCAGCACACCGGCCTCCGCGGCCGCCAATTCGACCATGGCGCGGACGGCGTACTCCGCCTTGGCCGACATCCGCATCAGGCAATCATGCCATTCCGTGCCGGATTAGTCCGGAATACTCGCGACGTTCGGAGCCACCACGGCGAACAGATCGGCCAGCGCGGCGAGGCTCGCCGCCTGCAATGCAGCGGCCGGCACCGCCTGGCCGTCTGGCCCCGCCAGGGTGCGGGTCGCGGTCGCGGCGGCCACGACCGTCGGCGCGTACCCGAGGTTGAACGCGCCACGGGCGGTGGAGTTGACGCACATGTGCGTCATGAACCCGGCGAGCACCAGGTTCGACGCACCGAGCGCCTTGAGCCGCTCATCCAGATCGGTCTGCACGAAGGAGTTCGGGAACTGCTTGACGATCACCGGCTCGTCGCCGCGCGGCGCCACCCGGTCGACGATCGCGCCGCTGTCGCCGCCGATGTCGTACAGCGAGCCCGGCCCGTCGTCGTGCTGGATGTGGATGACGGGAATGCCTGCTGTGCGGGCACGGTCGAGCAGTGCGGCGGTCTCATCGAGTGCGGCCTGCACGCCCTCGAGTTCCATCACCCCTTGCGTGTAGGTGTTCTGGCAGTCGATCAGAACCAGGGCCGAGTCCGCGAGGCGAACCGGTTCGACAGGCAGGCTGGACAATTCACGCAGAGTGGGGCGAGTCATCACGCGAGCCTAGTGGCTCAAAGATGTTTCCAGGAGCCGATTTTCGCCGACGGTCAGTTGTTGCCGTTGAGGCCCGGATGCAGACCGGGTGCCACACTCGGCGCGCCCGGCGCGGTGACGCCCGGACTGAACAGGTTGCCGCCGGTGGGGTTGATGCTCTTCTCGGTCGGCGTCGGCGTCGGCGACGCAGACGGCGACGTTGTTGTCGTCGTGGTGGTCGTCGACGGCGACTGCCCGCCGTTGTTGCTACAGCCTGCGGTGAGCACGCCCATCGCAACGAGAGCGGCGCCGCCGGCCGCGGCCATCAACTGTCGAGTGGACACGTGTGTGCTCATGCGAACCCAAATTAGCCCTGACCGGCTGTTATCGCCACTGCTGGCTCAATCGGCTCCGCCAGGCCGCTGGCCCAGAATCGCGGCGCCCAGCCAGCGCCTAATGAACGCCCTCAACTCCTCGGGAGTACGCCCGTCGCCGGCCGGCGCGAGGAAGTACGACAGCATGATGCGCAGCGTGAACTCGACCAGGTCGCGCAGTGCCGCGTCGTCGTATCCGTAACGGGCCCAGTCGACGTCGAATCGGGTGATCATCTGCATGCCGAAGTCCTGCGCCTCGGCGGAGGCCATGTCACTGCTGTGCGTGCCGGCGTACGGCGCCGACATCAGGATGCCCAGGTGTGGCGTCCGGGTCACCGCGTCGAGCGTGTAGAGCACACCTTCGGTCATCGCATCGGCGGGGCTGTGAATCCCCCGCACGTGCTCGCTGAGCTGGTCCAGGAATCCGTCGACCGATGCAATGGCGGCAGCGCGCATCAGATCGTCGGCCGTCGGGAAGTACCGGTAGACCGTCTGCCGGATGACGCCGAGGGATTCGGCGACATCGGCAATGGTGATCGCGGTGCCCGTACTGGACAGCAGCTCGACAGCGGCGGCCACGATGCGCTCGGTCGCCTCGTCGTCATCGGCGGGCGGCTCCCCACCCCAACCGCGACGTTTGCGTGCCATGCGCCGGACGGTACACGGCGCATGCCATCGCAGGCATTGACGGATCGGGGCAACACTGTAACCATACACAAGCGACATTATTTGTATGATTACTGATCGAGGTGCCCACGTGACCGATCTACAGGTCCGCAAGATGCGGTTCGCTTTCGCCGACCACCCCGTGCCGTTCCTCTGGAACGAGACCAACCCCGCGTTCTCCGCAATGGCAAATGCCGTGTCCTTCTTGGCAATTGCGTTCGAGAAGATGATCGTCAGCACCATGTCCGAGGCCAAGCCGCTGCTGACCGACCCGGTGATCGCTGAAGAGGCCGATGCCTTCGTCCGTCAGGAGGGCCAACATTCGATGGCCCACCGGGCACATGCGCGTGGCCTCATCAAGGCGCACCCGGAGCTCAAGGAGACCCTCGACGAGGTGATCGCCGCGTTCGACGATCTCGTCGCCAACAAGCCCCTCAAATATCGGCTGGCCTACACCGCCGACCTGGAGGCGACCTTCACGCCGGTCTTCAAGTTGATGCTCGACCACGACGACACGTTGTTCGCACCGGGCGACGACCGCGTCGCGTCACTGTTCTTGTGGCACTTCGTCGAAGAGGTCGAGCACCGGAGCTCTGCGCTCATCATTTACAACGGCCTGGTCGACGATCCGTGGTATCGCATGCGGGTGGCGCCGTCGATCTTCAAGCACGTGATGGATTGCGTGCGGATGGCGTGCAACGGATTCAACAAGCATCTGCCGCTGGAGGTCCGCAAGGTCGACGCACTGTCGGCGTTCGCGCTCGAGCGCCGCAAGAACACGATCCTCAAGCGGCTGGGCCGAATCCCGGACTTCGGGCCGTTCACCAGCGCGTTCCACGACCTGCCGGTCCGCGAGCAGTTGGTGGCCCTCTCGGGCATCGTCCGCAGCCAGATTCCGGGCCACAACCCGGAGCACGAGAAGCTGCCCGCTCTCGCGGCCGAATGGTTCGAACGCTACGACGCCGGCTACGACGTCACCCACTGGTACACCGCCGGAAAGCAGAGCGCCCATGTCTGACCTGTGTTCCCCGACGTTCGCCGATCTTGCCGGGCGCCTTGGCTTTTCCTGCCAGACGGCCGGCGGCCTACTCGAGGTCCGCAATCCCCTGCAGCTGGAGAACTGGACCCTGCCGGTCCTCGAGCTGACGGTGATCACCGGCGCGGTGCTGACCCTGGTCTACGCGATCATCCGGCTGCGTCGCCACGGTGACGCCACCAACATCGCACTGTGGTTCGGCGCGGTGGCCTACCTGCTGATCATCGAGCCGCCGCTGTACTTTCCGGCGGCCTTCGGCATCGCCGACCGCGTCGACACCATGTTCGCGCACAACGTGTTCACGGTGGACTTCCTGTGGGGCCGACTACCGCTGTACATCGTCGCGATCTACCCGATGATGGCGACGGTCGCGTTCGAAATCGTCCGCAGCCTAGGGGTTTTCCGGCGCTACGGCACCCTGGTCGGGGCAGTGTGCGTCGGATTCGTCCACCACGCGTTCTACGAGATCTTCGACCATCTGGGCCCGCAGCTGCGGTGGTGGGAATGGTCGGTGCACAACCCGATGAACCAGCCGATGTTCGACTCCGTACCGCTGCCCAGCGTGGTCGTCTTCGCCGCGCTGTGGCCAATGTCGCTGGCGCTCTGCGTGCAGTTCTTCGTGGGCCGGCACGCGGATCGGGGCCGCCGCTTCACCGGATTCGAAATCGTTTGGCGCACAGTGGTGGCCGGGGTGTTGGCTTCGCTGGGAACCGCGATCCTGCCATTGCCCGCAACCGTCATCGGCGGCGTGACCGGCAGCAGCACCGCAGGCGGCATCGCCTACGCGGCCGAACTCGTGGCGGTGTGCGCCGTGGCGATCTGGGCGCTCGTCTCCCAGTGGCGCCGACTACGTGGCACCGTCGCCAGCCCAACCGAGCCGCGCTACGTCAGCCCGCCGTGGTTGATCGGTTACGCCGTCGCCTACCTGGTGGTCATGGCGGCGCTCTGGCTCAGTGCGTTGCCCGCCTACTTCGGAGCAGTCAACGACGTTACCGCACACGGGGATCCGATCGGCAGCCTGTGGTACACGGTCTTGTGCTTTGTGATTGCCATCGGGTGCATCGTCGCGGTCCGCACCATCGCACCGGCGAAATCCCGGACGCCGGACCTGGCTGCCGTGCCGAGCTAGGTCGCCGAGATACGCGAAATGGCTGCGGGAGCGTAAGTTCCCACAGCCATTTCGTCGATTTCGCGAAAGCTACTGCGTGGCAGTGATCGCCAGTACCCGCTCAGCCAGTTCCGGCCGGCACACCACCAGGTCGGGCAGCTTCGGGTCCTCGCGGTTGTAGACCAGCGGCGAGCCGTCGATGCGTGAGGTGTGCAGTCCGGCGGCACGGGCCACCGCGACCGGCGCGGCGGAGTCCCACTCGAACTGACCACCGGCGTGGACGTAGACGTCGGCCCGGCCCTGGATCACGGCCGCGACTTTGGCTCCCGCCGAACCCATTTCGACCAGAACGCCGTCGAGGGCGTCACGCACCGCGAGGGCGATGGCCGGCGGCCGGGTGCGGGACACCACGATGCGCGGCGGGCCGTCGACCGGGCGGGGCGCGGCCACGGCGGGCGTGTGCAGCGTGGTGTTCTGCGCGGGCAGCGCCACGGCGCCGGCGACCAACTCGCCGGACTCCCACAGCGCCACGTGCACGGCCCAGTCCTCCCGGTCAAGCTCGGAGAACTCGCGCGTGCCGTCGAGCGGGTCGACGATCCACACCCGGTCGGACGTCAGGCGGGCGCTGTTGGCCCGCTCCTCCTCCGTCGCCTCCTCGGAGAGCACCGCGTCATTGGGACGCAACCGCGCGAGCTCCGTCATCAAGAACTCGTGAGCGCGCTTGTCCCCCGCGGCTTTCCGCTCGGAAGCGTCGGCCGTGGCGAACTCGGCCCGCACATCCAGGAGCAGGTCACCCGCGCGGGTGGCCAGCCGCTCGGCCACCTCGTGATCCATCATCGCTGGGCCACCAGCATGTCGACGACGCGCTGCGCCTGGGCGTCCAGGTCCTCCGGCGACAGCTGCAGATCCGGGTTCTTCGGCCGCTGGTACGGGCTGTCGATACCGGTGAAGTGCGTGATCTCACCGGCACGCGCCTTGGCGTACAGACCCTTGGGATCGCGGGCCTCGCAGTCAGCCAACGGGGTGTCCATGAACACCTCGAAGAACTCGAATCCCTGGTCGGTGTGGACCTTTCGGGCCAGCTCGCGGTGCTCTTCCAACGGGCTGATCGCAGGCACCAGCACGATCTGACCCGAATCGGCCAGCAGCGTGGCGATGTGAGCCAGGCGGCGCAGGTTCTCCGAGCGGTCTGCCATGGAGAAGCCCAGGTCAGCGTTCAGCCCGTGGCGTAGGTTGTCGCCGTCGAGAACGTATGCGGGACGGCCCAATTCGAGCAGCTTGCGCTCCACCAGCATGGCCACCGACGACTTGCCCGAGCCGGACAGGCCGGTGAACCACACCGTGCTGCCCTTGGACAGCCGGTCCTCGGCGGTGACGAGGTTGGCGTGCCGCACGGCGTTCGGGGTGGCGGCCCGGCCGGCGGCCGGCGTCGTCTCGCGCACCATGCCCGCGGCGACGGTGCCATTGGTGTCCGGGTCGATCAGGATGAACGACCCCGTCACCGAGTTGCGCGAGTACTCGTCGAGCAGCAGCGGCTGCTGCGTACGCAGCGTGACGCGGCCAAGTTCGTTGAGCTTCAACGCCGTTGCGCTCTTGTCGCGGTGCAGGGTGTTGACGTCCAAGCGGTAGTCCAGGTCCGAAACCCGGGCCCGCGTGGTGCGGGTGGTGTGCTTGATGATGTAGTCCCGGCCCGGCTCGAGGCTCGCGTCGTCGGACATCCAGCACACGGTGGCGTCGAATTCCTGCGTGGTGTGCGGCTGGTTGTGCACACGGGCGATCATGTCGCCACGCGAGATGTCGATGTCGTCGGCCAGGCTGACCGACACCGCCATCGGCGCGAACGCCTCCTCGACCGGACCTGTCGGTCCATCGATGGCGGTGATGGTGCTGGTCTTTCCTGCTGGGAGGACGACGATTTCGTCGCCGGGGCGCATGACGCCGCTGGCGATGGTGCCCGCGTAGCTGCGGTGGTCGGCGTGCTCGTGAGTCTGCGGCCGGATGACGTACTGCACCGGGAAGCGGACGTCCTTCAGGTTGCGGTCACCGGCGATGTACACCTCTTCGAGGTGGCTCAGCAGCGACGGACCCTCGTACCACGGTGTCTTGTCCGACTTGGTCACCACGTTGTCGCCGGCCAGCGCCGACAGCGGGATGGTGGTGACATCCTGGATGTCCAGGCGGGCCACGAACTCGTGGAAGTCATCGCGAATCTTCTCGAAACGCTCACGGTCCCAATCGATCAGGTCCATCTTGTTGACCGCCAGCACGATGTGCTGGATGCCCAGCAGCGACGCCAGGAAGGCGTGCCGGCGCGACTGCTCCAAGAGGCCGTGGCGGGCGTCGACCAGCACGATGGCCAGCTGCGCCGTCGAGGTGCCGGTGACCATGTTCCGGGTGTACTGGATGTGGCCCGGCGTGTCGGCGATGATGAATTTCCGTTTGGCCGTGGCGAAGTAGCGGTATGCGACATCGATGGTGATGCCCTGTTCGCGCTCGGCGCGCAGGCCGTCGGTGACCAGAGCGAGGTCGGTGTAGCCGTGGCCGCGTTCCTTGGAGGTGCGCTCGACGGCGGCCAGCTGGTCCTCCATGACGGCCTTGCTGTCATAGAGCAGCCGGCCGATCAGCGTGGACTTTCCGTCGTCCACCGAACCGGCAGTGGCGATACGCAACAAGGTTGCCATTAGCTTTGCATTCCCTTCTTCGCGCGAGCGCTCATCAGAAGTAGCCTTCCCGCTTGCGGTCTTCCATGCCGGCCTCAGAAATCCGGTCGTCTGCGCGGGTCGCGCCGCGCTCGGTCAGTCGGGACACCGCGGTCTCGGCGATGACTTCCTCGACGGTCGAAGCCTCCGACTCGACGCAGCCGGTGCAGGTGACGTCGCCGACGGTGCGGAACCGGACGGTCTTGGTGATCACCGGCTCGTCGTCGTTCGGCTTGAGGTACTCGTGCACCGCGAGCAGCATGCCGTCGCGCTCGAAGACCTGACGCTCGTGCGCGTAGTAGATGCTCGGCAGCGCGATCTCCTCGGCGCCGATGTACGCCCAGATGTCGTACTCGGTCCAGTTCGACAGCGGGAAGACGCGGATGTGCTCGCCCTTGCGGTGCCGGCCGTTGTACAGGTTCCACAGCTCGGGGCGCTGGTTCTTGGGGTCCCACTGACCGAACTCGTCGCGGAAGCTGTAGACGCGCTCCTTGGCTCGGGCCTTCTCCTCGTCGCGGCGGGCGCCACCGAAGGCGGCGTCGAACTTGTTCTCCCGGATGCCGCGCAGCAGCGAGACGGTCTGCAGCGGGTTGCGCGACGGACCGTTGTCGACGACACGGCCGGCGTCGATGTCCTCCTGCACGCTGGCCACGACCAGGCGCAGGTTGTACTTCTCCACCAAGGCGTCGCGGGTGGCGATGACCTCTTCGAAGTTGTGGCCCGTATCGACGTGCATGACGGGGAACGGCAGGCGGCCCGGCGCGAACGCCTTGATGGCCAGGTGCAGCATCACGATGGAGTCCTTGCCACCGGAGAACAGCAGCACGGGCCGCTCGAACTCCGCGGCGACCTCGCGGATGATGTGGATGGCCTCGGCCTCCAACGATCGCAGATGGCTCAATTCGTATTTGGCGGCCCGCTGGTCCACCTTGGACGCCTCCGCGGCGTCGGGAGTGACGGTCATCATTTCCCCGTAAAGTTGGTAGAACTGGTCAAGTTAAGAACCATAGTCGGAATTTACGGTGGTCGGCCGGGAGTGTCAATGGTTTCGCGCAGGGCGTCCGACTCACCGGGACGCCGGCGACATTGGCAGCCGCGTCACACGAACCACATGAGCACCAGTCGGTGTCTCTGCACACACTTCGCGGAACGCGATATCGCCGGTGATATCGCGTTCCGGAAGTGTGTTGGGTCAGAGGCCAGGGTGGCTTGTCACACGGCGAGCTTCACCCGGTAGCCCTGAACCATCACCATCTGAAACGGGTCACTCGGCATGACCCACCCCCGACTCCGGTCCGAACTCGATCGGCAGCGTCGTCGGCCCGCCCAGTTCATTCACCGGATTCCACGGAGCAGGACCAGTGCGGCGGGCATGTGGCCACCGCTGTGTCATGACTCTCAGCGCCTCGGTCAATTCCAGTCGCGCCAGATGCGCACCCAGGCAGTAGTGCACCCCTCCCCCGAACGTCTGAATCGGTGGCGCGCCCTGCCGGCGGATATCGAGACGGTCCGGATCGTCGAATACGGCGGGATCGCGATTGGCCGCGCCGGTGTTGATCACGATCAATGTGCCGGCCGGGATTTCCACGCCCGCGAGTACGACGTCCTCGACCGCGGCGCGCAAGGTCACGAACGTCATCGGTGAGTGCCGGATGAGTTCCTCAACCGCGCCGTCGGCCAACTCCGGATGGCTGCCGAGCAACGTCCACTGGTCCGGGTGATCGCACAGCGTGTGGACCGATGCGCTCAGTTGATGACGCGTCGTATCGGTACCGCCGGTGAGCATCGCAGCGACGAGCATTCGCAGCTCGCCGGCGTTCAGGCGGTCTCCGTCGTCCTCGGCGCGGATAAGTTCGGAGATGAGGTCGTCGGTCAGACACCGCCGGCGCTGGGCCACCATGTCGTCGATGTAGGCATCCATCGCCTCCCAGGCACGCTGGATCACCGGAAGATTGTCAGCGGCACCCCAGCTGTAGGCCTTCAGGATGTCGTCGGTCCAGTCCGAGAACAACTCCCAGTCCTCCGGTGGTGCACCGAGCATCGCGCAGATCACCGGGATCGGGTATTGCCGTGCGATGTCGGTGACGACATCGCAGTGCCCGCGGGTCAGCTGGCGCTCGACCAACCCGGTGATGATGTCGGTGATGGTGGCGTGCATACGCGCCGTCGCTCGTGGCGTGAATGCCTTACATACCAAGCGACGCAGCCGCAGATGCGGCTCGCCGTCGAGGCTGATGATGTTGGAGACCACGTGATCCCATACCGGACCCGACGTGATGCCTTGTGCCACAAGGAACATTCCCGGCGGCATTACGAAGCGTGCATCGCGCAGCACCGCATGCACGAGGTCGTAGGTCAGCAGTTCCGGCCCGTAGGGCCCGATCGCGATCGGAGCCTGCTCGCGAGCCGCGCGCAGAATGGCGTGCACATCGTCGGGATGGTGAGCCTGCCCGTAGTCGATGGTCGGCAAGCCGGCCTCGAAGACATTGGGGCAGCTGCTTCGTTCGGCAACAGCGGTCATGGCGGCGCTCCCGGGTCGGTGTTCTATCTCCTCGACTATGTGGTTTGAGCACGTCAGTGAACATCAGGGGATCCACGTATCTGCTACGTGCTTTCCCTGATGTTTCCCGTTTCCGGGACCCGGATGCTGGCTAGCATGACCGAATCGGATCTACGCGCGGGCATGCCGCCGGTCAGCGGGAGCGAGTTGGGCGTGAGCGATCTACCAACCGGCACGGTCACGCTGCTCCTCGCCGATGTCGAGGACTCGACCCGGTTGTGGGAGGCCCAGCCGGAACAGATGACCGCAGCGGTTCAGCTCCTCGACCACACGCTTGCCGAACTGCTTGCCGCTCACGGCGGGGTACGACCTGTCGAGCAGGGTGAAGGCGACAGCTTCGTGGTCGCGTTCGCCCGCGCGACCGAAGCAGTGGCGTGCGCTCTCGCCCTCCAGAAGACGGCGCTTGCCCCGATCCGCTTGCGCATCGGGCTACACACCGGGGAAGTGCAGCTGCGCGACGCCGCCAACTACATCGGACCGGCGATCAACCGGGCCGCGCGAATCCGCGATCTCGCCCACGGCGGCCAGACCGTGCTCTCCGGCACCACCGAGGACCTGGTGGCCGAAGCACTCCCCGACGGTGCCTGGCTGGCCGATCTCGGTAAGTACGAACTGCGCGGGGTGACGCGTCCCGAACGGGTGGCACAACTGTGTCACCCGGAGATCCGCAATGAATTTCCACCGTTGCGCACCGGGAATCCCCCTGCGGCCGAACGACTCCCGGTACAACTGACCAGTTTCATCGGGCGTGGCGCCGAGATCGAGGACGTACGGATCAATGTCGTCGGCAACCGGTTGGTCACGCTGACCGCTACCGGCGGCGCTGGTAAGACCCGACTAGCCATTCAAGTCGCGGGCCAACTGGCGGCCGATTTCGCCGACGGAGTCTGGTACGTCGATCTGGCGTCGATCGCCGACGGCGATCTGGTGCCGGGCGCCGTGGCGACGGCGCTGGCGCTGGTGGACCAGCCCGGCCGCTCCACCGTCGACACGCTCGTCCGATCGATCGGGCATCGCCACATGTTGGTGCTGCTGGACAACTGTGAGCACCTTGTGGATTCCACTGCCGCGCTGATCACCACGCTGCTGAGCAACTGCCCCGGTCTGACGCTCTTGGCAACCAGCCGCGAGCCGATCGGTGTCGCGGGTGAAGTCACCTGGCGAGTGCCGTCGATGTCGCTGGACGACGACGCCATCGCTTTGTTCATTGACCGCGCCCACCGCGCACGTGCCGATTTCACCTTGAACGACAACGATATTCACACCGTCAGCGAAATCTGCGCTCGGCTCGACGGCATGCCGCTGGCCATCGAATTGGCCGCGGCCCGGGTGCGGGCATTGTCCCTCGACGAGATCGTGAGCAGCCTGCACGACCGTTTCCGCCTGTTGACGGGTGGACGCCGCACCGCGGTCCGGCGCCAGCAGACCCTGCGCGCATCGGTGGACTGGTCGCATGCACTGCTGACCGAGTCCGAGCGAATCCTGTTCCGCCGGCTCGCCCCTTTCCTCGGCGGCTTCGACCTCGCGGCCGCGCGTGCCGTCGCCGCCGTCACCGAGGCCGAGCGCTACCAGGTCTTCGATCAGCTCGCGCTGTTGGTGGACAAGTCACTGGTGGTGGCCGACGGTGGCGGCGGCCGCACGCGGTACCGACTGCTGGAAACGGTGCGCCAGTACGCCCTGGAGAAACTGGGCGAGTCGGGTGAAGCCGACGACGTCCGGGTCCGCCACTGCGATTACTACACCGGACTGGCGGCCCGGCTCGACGCCCCGGCCGCCACCGGGCACCAACAGCTGGTCGACGAAGCCGAAGCCGAAATCGACAACCTCCGTGCGGCGTTCGCCTGGAGTCGTGAAAGCGGTGACATCGCGAGAGCCCTGCAGATCGCGTCGACGCTGCAGCCGCTCTGGCTCACCCGCGGCCGACTGCGCGAAGGGCTGGGTTGGATCGACGATGCGCTGACCGAACTGAAATCGAGCGGCGGCGACGTCGGGCCCGCGGTGCTGGCGCGGGCGCTCGCCGACGGTGCGCTGTTCGACGGCTGGTTGGGCGTGCCGGAGCGGCGCGAGCAAGCTGCCGAGGCGCTGGCGATCGCGCGCAGGGTCGACGACCCGGCGCTGTTGGTCCGCACCCTGACAGCGTGCTTCGCCACCGCGGCCCTCGACGCCGAACAGGTCGCGACGTTCTTCACCGAGGCCATCGAGCTGGCCAGACAGCTGGGAGACAAATGGCGACTGAGCCAGCTCTTGGGCTTTCAGGCATATGGGGCCGCGATGACGGGCGACGCCGTCGGCGCACGTACGGCAGCCACCGAGGGCCGCATCCTGGCCGACGCGATCGGCGACCGCTTTGCCTCTGGCATGTGTCGGGCCTGGGGACTGGGCGGGTCGACAGCCATGCTGGGCGACCTGCGCGCAGCAGAAGTCACGTTGCGAGAATTCATCGCTGACGCCGATACGACTGGCGACCCGCTGTCCAAGTTCAACGGCCTCCTCGTACTGAGCCCCGTCCTGGGCTGGTTGGGCAGGTGGGCCGAGTCGCTGACGGTCTCGGAAGCGGTTGCGGAATCCGGCGCTGAACTCGGGCCCATTATCGATGGCCTGGGCGACCTGTCCTTGGGAGTGGCACACCTTGCTGCCGGTGACATCGCATCTGCGGAGCATTCGTTCGAGAGGGGCTACAGCCGGATCCCGGACGTTTCATTCACCCGGGCCAACATGAGTTTTCGGGCCGAGGCCGCGCTTGCCGCAGGTGACATCGCCAAAGCGACCTATTTTGCCGACGAAGGCGTAGCCGCCATGACCGGATACTTCGGCATGTGGGCGGTCACCGCACGCGCCCGCGTCGCGCTCGCTCAAGGCGACCGGGAAGCGGCCGAACGTGACGCGCACGAAGCCCTCGTCCGTGCGACGGAGACGCGGGTGCAGATCGGCTTGCCGGCCGTTCTGGAGTTCCTGGCTCAGATGGCGTCGACAGACCAGAGTTACGCCGAAGCAGCCCGCCTCCTCGGAGCAGCACAGGGCATCCGGCAGCGCACGGGCGAGGTGCGGTATGAAATCTACCAAGCGGACCACGAAACGCTCCTGAATACCATCCGAAATGCCATGGGACAGCACGACTTCGACGCGGCGTGGGACGAGGGGACGGCACTGACGACCGAAGAGGCCATCAGCTACGCACGCCGTGGGCGCGGCGAACGCAAACGACCACCCACTGGCTGGGCCGCTCTCACCCCGACTGAACTCGACGTCGCACGGCTGGTCAGCGAGGGCTTGGGCAACAAGGACATCGGCGTCAGGCTGTTCGTGTCACCGCGCACCGTCGAAACACATCTCAGCCATATCTACGCCAAACTCGGGTACTCGTCGCGTGTCCAGCTTGCACAAGAAGCGGCCCGCCGCAATTAGCGGCGTCGGCCCTCATTTCATGCCAAGCAGCCATCACTACCTGCCAGGTAATTGAACCGACTACCCGCGCGGCGCAGACTTCGATGTCATGAGCCCCCACACCGGCGCCGAGGTCATGGCGCAGTTCATCCCTCAGTCCCCACTTGTCGCCAAGCTGGGCATCGTCGCCGAAGGTCTCGACGCCCCCGAGGTCCGGTTGCGGATGCCGTGGGACCCGTCCAACACCACACTCGCCGACATGGTGCACGGCGGCGCGATCGCGACGCTGGCCGACGTCACCGTCATGACCGCGGCGTGGTCAACGGAACAGGCGCCGGAATCGCTTCGCGGCGTGACGATCTCGATGTCGGTCCAATACCTGGCGCCGGCCCGCTCAACCGACCTGATCGCCGTCGGCCGCGTGCTGCACCGCGGAAAGTCCTTGGTGCACTGCGAAGTCGAGATCGGAACCCCGGGCGGCGACCCGGTGGCCAAGGCCGTGGGTACCTACAAGATCGGCTGATCGCGGACACGGTATCGAGGCCAATGAGAGGTTATGCCTCGGATTGCAGTCACCATGTGACTGCAATCCGAGGCATAGACGCGTGCTCCGATCAGTGGGGCGCCTCGAGGTCGTAGACCGTCGTGCCACCGACGTCGAGCTTGGCGAAATGCCCCGTCACCCATGCGGTGATCTCCGCGGCACTCCCGCGGTCACGCCGAGGGCCGCCGCCGGGGCCCTTGTGGTCGCCGGCGATGAAGTAGTGGATCTGGCCGTCTTCCACGTACTGCTGGAACTGCGTCAGGGTCGGCGCGTTGTCGCCGCCGGAGAATCCGCCGATCGCCATCAACGACTTGCCGGTGCTCAACTCCAGATCGCCGGCCTGGAAGGACCCGACCGTCGCTGCGGCCCAACGGTTGTTGGTGCCACGGATCAGGTTCTCGAGTTCGGCATTGGGACCGTCACGGTGGGGGCCACCCGGGCGACCACCCGGCCAGGAGTCGCCGCCGGGCCGCGGCGGACCGGACATCGAGCCGGGGCCGCTGCTGTGGACCGCCGCCACGTTGTACAGCGTGAACGACGCCGACCCAGCCAGGGCCGCGGCGATCGCGATACCGGCGACGACGGCCGTGAGCCGTCCCGAACGCTGCTTGGCCACCATGATGGCCACTGCTGCCAGGACCGCCACCACCGCGATGACCCAGCGCAGGGCGGGCATCCAGTCCGGGGTGCGAGACAGCAGTGTGAACGCCCAGCCGGCCGTGACGACGAGGAGCAGCGCGAGGGTCAGGCGCGCCGAGAGCTTGTCCCGACGTTGCCACAGATGGGCGACCGTCATGCCGGCCAACGCGGCGACCGCCGGCGCCAGCGCGACGTTGTAGTACGGGTGCACCGTGCCGTCCATGAAGCTGAACACCGCGCCGGTCACCAAAAGCCAACCACCCCAGAGCAATACCCCGGCGCGAACCAGGTCGGTACGGGGCGCGCGGCGAGTGGCCCACAACAGCAGCACCAGCCCGATCAACGCCACCGGCAACAGCCACGACACCTCGACACCCATCGACGGGCCGAACAGCCGGGTGATGCCGGCGTGCCCACCGAAGAACAGGTTGTCGCGCATGCCGCCGCCGGGTCCGGGACCACCGGCGGGACGGTCACCGCCGGTGATGCGCTCGATACCGTTGTAGCCCAACGCCAGTTGCAGCAGGCTGTTGTCGGTGGACCCGGCGATGTACGGGCGGGCGTCGGCGGGCCACAAGCTGACCAGCGCGATGTACCACCCCGCCGAAATCACCAGGGCCACAGCGGATATCAGCAGCGCACTGATGCGGCGCCCCAGTCCGAACGGTGCGGCTACCAGGAAGGCCACCGCCAGTCCCGGCACCGGCAGGAAGGCCTGCAGCATCTTGGTCAGGAAGGCGAAGCCGACGATGGCGCCGGTCAGCGCCATCCATCGGGCGGACACCGAGAAGTCGGTGCACTGGATGGCCCGCACCGTGCAGTAGGCCGCACTGATCAGCAGCAGCACCAGCAGCGCATCGGGGTTGTTGAACCGGAACATCAGGGCCGCAACGGGAGTCACTGCCAGCACCAGGCCGGCCAGTAGTCCGGCGGCTGCCCCGCTGGTGCGGCGGACCGTCGCGTACAGCATCCCGACCGACGCCGCACCCATGAGGGCCTGCGGCAGCAGCATGCTGAACGCGCTGAATCCGAAGAGTCGGCCCGACAGACCCATCAGCCACAGGGCGGCCGGCGGCTTGTCGACCGTGATCGCGTTGCCGGCGTCGAATGAGCCGAACAGCAACGCTTCCCAGTTCTGGGTACCGGCCTGGGCCGCGGCAGCGTAATAGGAATTGGCCCAGCCCGACGAGCCGAGTGCCCACACGTACAGCACCGCCGTCCCGGCCAGCAGCGTCAGCAGCGCGGATCGCTCCCATGCCGGGCGGGCCCAGACTGCTGAGCGCCGACGGGGTTTCGGCAAATGAGCGACGGTGGGAGCGGTGGCGATCACGATTGGCTCTCCTCGGAAGCGGTTGGTATCCAGGTCAATTCGTGCGCTTGGGATGGAACACCCAACCACGCAGCAGCACGAACCGCACCGCGGTTGCGACCAGGTTGGCGGCCACCAGCACGCTCAGCTCGACGAGGTGGTGGGCCCGCGGGACGAACACGTGCAGCCCCGCCAGGGCGCCGCTGGTGATCGCCAGGGCAATGCCGAAGACGATCAGCCCTTCGAACTGGTGTCGTGTCGCACTGGCAGCACCGCCGCCTCTGACGCCAAAGGTGAAGCGCCGGTTGGCCGCAGTGTTGACGACGGCGGTGAGCAGCAGTGCGACGAGGTTGGCCGTCTGTGCGCCGAGCGCCGCGTGCATCATCATGAACAGCAACAGGTAGGCCAGGGTCGACGCGACGCCGATGGTGCCGAACCGGACGACCTGCCGCAGCAGTGACCCGGGCGCCGCGGACTTGGTCGACGAAACCAATTGGGCGGCAATGGTGTTCACTGGAATGGAGCCGTTGGCGAAGCCGCGCAGCAGCCGGCCCACACCCTTGAGGTCGGCGGTGGCGGTCGCGATGATGTCGACCCGGCTGTCGGGGCCGTCGACCCAGTCCACCGGCACCTCGTGGATGCGCAGCCCGGTGCGCTCGGCCAGCACCAGCAGTTCGGTGTCGAAGAACCAGCCGGTGTCCTCGACGAGCGGCAGCAGCGCCTGGGCCACGTCGGCCCGGATGGCCTTGAAACCGCATTGGGCGTCGGAGAACTTGGCCGCGAGCGCGCCGCGCAGGATCAGGTTGTAGCAGCGGGAGATGAACTCGCGCTTCGGTCCCCGCACCACGCGGGAGGCGCGGGCCAGCCGGGTGCCGATCGCCAGATCGGAGTGGCCGGAGATCAGCGGCGCCACCAGCGGGCCGAGAGCGGCCAGGTCGGTGGACAGGTCGACGTCCATGTAGACCAGCACTGGCGAGGGGGAAGTCGACCACGCCGCATGCAGCGCACGGCCCCGGCCCTTGAGGTCGAGGTGCAGGACGCGGACGTTGGCCAGCTCGGCAGCCAGTTCGGCGGCGACGCGCGGGGTGTCGTCGACACTGGCGTTGTCGGCGATGGTGATCTGCACCGGGTACGGGAAGTGCTCCTCGAGGTGCCGATGCAGGCGGCGGATCGAGCCGGGCAGGGCGACCTGCTCGTTGTAGACCGGGACCACGACATCCAGCACCGGTACGCCGGCTGCGCGCGCGGCGAGGGCAGCGTTGGGGCGGGTGCTGAAGCGTTGCTCGGCGTCACGCTCGACCAGGTTTGTCATGACACCGATTTTTGGTTGGTTCCTTTAGCCGGCCATGGGCTGAAGCTATGGGCAAGCTATGTGTTTGGCGCTGCCGTTGACTCCGCAGCCCGGGCGTAGAAGTGCGAGAACGGAGCACCCGCACCGCGGGATCAACGAGGCTGGGTCAGGTCGTAGACGACGGTGTTGTCGACGGTGGTGGCGGTGAAGTGCTCGCGGACCCATCCGGCGATCTGGCGCGATTCCTGCTTGGAACCGTCCTGACCGTGGCGTCCCCAGCCCATGTTGACGTCGCCTTCGATGAAGTAGTGGATCTGGCCCGCGGCGACGTACTGCTGGAACTGCGCCAACGTGGGCGCGGGATCGGTGCCGTTGAAGCCGCCGACGGCCATCACCGGGACGCGGGCCGCCAGCTGGTAGCCGGCGGCGTTGTTGGAGCCGACGACGGCGGCCGTCCAGCGGTAGTGCGCGGCATCGGTGCCGAGCAGTGTCGTCAGGGCAGCGCCCGGCACCGGCGAATCGAGCAGCCCGCCGCCGGGCCGGAAACCTTGCGGCGGTGCGCCCATCGCACCGCCCGGTCCACCGGCGGGGCCTCGGGCCTTGATGTGCCCGGGAGGCTGCGGACCCCAGCCGGAACTGCGTCCACCGGGCCCGCTCACCGACGGCATGGCCCCGGTATGCGAAACACCCGCGGTGGCAATCGAATACGCCGCGGGAGCGGCCAGGCACACCAGGACCGCCGTGGCCACCGCCAGGCGTGCGGGGCTGAATCGAGGCGGCGCCAGCAGCAGCAGAACCGCGACGGCGCCGACAATCAGCACCGAGGTCCGTAACCAGGTCACGTCAGCGCGGCCCAGCAGTATCGCAGCCGTGGTCGCCGTCGCCACCACGGCGCCTGCCATGGTCAGCCGGGCCTGCCACGCAGTGCGGTTGCGCCACAACAGAACCGAACCGATACCCACGCACGCCCCGATGGCCGGCGCCAGCGCGACCGTGTAGTACTGATGCACGATGCCGTTCGCGAAGCTGAACACGGAACCGGTGAACACGAGCCACCCACCCCAGATGATCAGGGCGGCCCGGGTCGCATCCGTGCGCGGGGCGCGCCGGGTGAGCACCAGTCCCACGGCCAGACAGATCAGCGCGGCCGGCAGCAGCCAGCCGGCGTAACTGCCCATGCTCGCGCCGATCAGTCGATCCCAGCCGACGTCGAAATTCGGGTTGCCCAGACCACCGGGTTCGTTCCCGTTCAGCCTGCCCACGCCGTTGTAGCCCAGCGCCAGTTCGACGATCGAATCATGTTGCGATCCGCCGACATACGGGCGCGACTCGGCAGGCCACAGTTCGACCAGCGCCAGGTACCAGCCGCCCGCGACGACCATCGCCACGGTGCCGCCGAGCAGGCGCCACAGTCGGTTGCGCCGAGAACCCGGCCCCGCCACCAGGTATGCGGCCGCGAAGGCCGGCAGCACCAGGAACGCCTGCAGCATCTTGGCCAGGAACGCGAAGCCGGCGGCCACCCCCGCGGCGACCAACCACCAACGGCCCGCGTCCTTTTCGCAGGCGCGTTGCACGCAGTAGGCACTCACCACCAACAGCAGAACCAGCAGCGCATCGGGGTTGTTGAAGCGGAACATCAACGTGGCCACCGGCGTCAACGCGAACAGCGTCCCGGCCAACAGGGCGGCGGCAGGTCCGGTCGCGCGGCGCACTGCGGCATAGAGCACCGCCACCGCGGCCACTCCCATCAGTGCCTGCGGGACCAGGATGCTCCAGGAGCTCAGCCCGAAAAGCCGTACCGAGAGATCCATCACCCACAGCGCACCGGGGGTCTTGTCGACGGTGATGGCGTTGCCGGAGTCGCTGGCGCCGAACAACATTGCGGTCCAGTCGCTGGCCCCGGCCTGTGCCGCCGCTGAATAGAAGCTGTTGGCCCAACCATTGACCGACAGGTTCCACAGATACAGCACAGCGGTCCCCGCCAGCAGGAAACCGAGCCGGAGTTGCTCGCCGATCGGACGGCGGCACAGTACGCGAATCACCGGTCTGATTGTGGGCAGGCAGGTTAGGCGGACGTCGAGGCGACGCTGTGCGGTGGCTGTGAGGCCGGAGCCGCCGGTCCCGCGGGCAGGCGCACCGTGAAGACCGTCGCGCCGGGCCGACTGTCGACACTGATGGTGCCGCCGTGCGCCTTCACCACAGCGGCGACGATGGCCAGCCCCAATCCGGTGCTGCCGGCCTGCCGGGACCGCGACGAGTCACCACGGGCGAACCGCTCGAACACCTCGGGCTGCAACGTCTTTGGAATGCCCGGGCCGTCGTCGGCGACGCTGATCACCGTGGCGTCCGGATCCGACGACAGCGCGATGGTCACCGCCGTGCCGGCCGGCGTGTGCGTCCGCGCATTCGCCAACAGGTTCACCAGCACCTGGTGCAGCCGTGCCGGGTCACCCTCGACGGTGACCGGTTCGTCGGGCAGATCCAGTGACCAATCGTGGTCCGGCCCGGCGACGTGGGCGTCGCTGACGGCATCGACCACCAATTGCGACAGGTCGACGGCCTCCATCTCCAGCGGCCGGCCGGCATCGAGCCGGGCCAGCAGCAGCATGTCCTCGACGAGGCGGGTCATTCGTGCCGTCTCGGATTCGACGCGGTTCATGGCGTGCGCGACATCGGCGGGCAGCTCGTCGCTCTTGCGTTGCGCCAGTTCGGTATAGCCCCGGATCGCCGCGAGCGGCGTCCGCAGTTCATGACTGGCGTCGGCCACGAACTGGCGCACCCGCGTCTCACTGGCATGACGGGCCGCAAGCGCGCCGGCAATGCGGTCCAGCATGCGGTTCAGCGCTGTACCCAACTGGCCCACCTCGGTGTGCGCGGCGTCGGGGTCGACGTGCACGATCTCCGTCGGCAACTGCACCTCGCCGCGGTCCAGTTCACGGTCGGCGACGTCGCGCGCCGCCGCGGAAACCCTTGACAGCGGGGCGAGTTGGCGCCGGATGATCCACACCCCCACCACCGTCGCCCCGATCAGGGCCAAGGCCCCCACCGCGCAGAACATGCCGAGCACCCACAGCAGGGTGTTGTCGACATGTCTGGTGGGCAGGCCGGTGACGATGGTCTGTGGTCCGCCGTGGCGGGGATGCAGGCCGATGACGCGGTAGGTGCCCAGCCCGTCGATGTCCATGGTGCGAATCTTGCGATCCGGCGGCACCTGCGCCAATTGCGCTGTGGCGGCGGTGCTCACCGAGTCGCGACTGCCCTCCGAGGTGATGACACCGGCGTCGACCTGCCCCCGGAACACCACTGCTCCGATGGTGCCGACGGCTTGTCCGGGCGCGTTGAGGAACCCGGGACCGGGACCGGCCTCGGGGTCAAAGCGCATGCGGAAATGCGGATCCATGGCCGGCCGGGGTACCCCACCTGTCAGTGGCGGGGCCATGGGCGGTGGCGGCAGTTCGAAGATGGCGGCCGAGCGCCGGCCCGCCTCCAGCACCTGGTCGTCCAGTTGGTGCAGCAGGAAGCGTTGCAGCGCAAACTCGGTCGCCGCGCCGACGCCGATGATGACCAATGCCAACAGCAGCACCTGGGTGACGAGCAGCCGGACCCGCAGCGACCAGGTCCGCGGCAGCGGGAACCGGGTGCGGGCGTCAGCGGGCAGGTCTGAGGACATATCCGGCGCCGCGCAGGGTGTGGATCATGGGTTCGCGTCCGCTGTCGATCTTCTTGCGCAGGTAGGACACGTACAGCTCGACGATGTTGGAGCGGCCACCGAAGTCGTAGCTCCACACCCGGTCGAGAATCTGCGCCTTGCTCAGCACCCGCTTCGAGTTGCGCATCATGTACCGCAGCAGTTCGAATTCGGTGGCGGTCAGCGTGATCTGTTCGCCGGCCCGCGTCACCTCGTGACTGTCCTCGTCGAGCACCAGGTCACCGACGACGATCTGTGCCCCACCGACTTCGTTGGCGACGCCCGTACGCCGCAGCAGCGCCCGCAGCCGCAGCACCACTTCCTCGATGCTGAACGGCTTGGTGACGTAGTCGTCGCCGCCCGCGGTCAGTCCGGCGATGCGGTCTTCGACCGAATCTTTGGCAGTCAGCAGTAGCAGCGGCAGGCCGGGAATCTGTTCGCGCAACTTGCGCAGCACGTCGAGGCCGCTCATGTCGGGCAGCATCACATCCAGCACGACCACATCGGGCGGGTTGTCCTTGGCCAGCGCGATCGCGGAGGCGCCGTCGCCGGCGGTGGCGATATCCCAGCCCTCATAGCGCAGGGCCATGGAGACGAGCTCGGCCAGAACCGGCTCGTCGTCGACCACCAGGACATTGATGGGCTTGCCATCGGCCCGGTGCATGACGACTCGCTGGGCCTCACTGTCACGGGCGGTGCTGCTGGGACCTGTCACAGCTCCATTATTCGCACCGGTGTGAGCCGCGACTGTGACGAATCTATGCGCCGGCTGTGAAACGCAGCCCTCAACCCTGCGGGTTGGAGTCAGGGGCCTCCCCCGCGTACAACGGCGCCTTGCCGGTGATCGACGGTGCCGCGAAGGTGACGGGCGCGGTCGTGCTCGTCGTGATCAGCGTGCTGCCGGCGCTCGTCGTCTCGGCCGGGCCGGCCAACACGCCTGCGCAGACAGCTGCCGCACCCATTGCGGCACTGCCACCGATGATGCCGATCGCCCATTTCCTGGTGATGCCGGATGTCTCAGGTCGACTCATGGCTTGCCTCCCGTGTACGTGGGACCACTTCGCTACCCCGCGCACTTGTTCGCGCGGCTGGTCATACACTTCGAGTCAACCGCGCCACTCTGACAGTGCGCTGGACTGGCTCTGCCAGTTCACCAACGCCCTCTCGCCCATCTGAGAGGCCGCTGGACTGGTTCTGGCAGTTCGCCAACACCGCTCAAGCTGGTCATCGACGCCAAAGCACCCGATTCAGGCCTCGACACCCCCTGCCGCGCCACGGCAACTCGGCGTCCGTGCAGCAGGACTTCGGAAAACCATGACCAGGCAACGGGTTTCAGGAGAGTTGGGCCGCCGGGGTGATGAACGCCCCCGCCGCGAAACTCATCAGCCCGGGTCCTGCCCCGGGTACAGCGGAGCGGGCCCGGTGATCGACGGCGCGGCGCTGATGATCGGCCCGCGGCCGGCGCTGCTGACAACTGAACTGACGGAGGTTCCGTTGGCCGATGTCGATTGCACAGAGTGCGCCTGCGCTCCGACGAGCACCACGGTCGTGACACCGACAGCCATGCTTCCGGCGATAACGCCGACGGCCCACTTCTTGTTGATTTCAGACTTCTTGGAATGACTCATCGCGGGTCTCCCCTGTAGACGCGAATCTGCCACGCTTCGCCACACCGTTGGGGCGCGCGGCCTGCTCATGTGTTCCAAGTCGCCCCCGCTGTCAGGTATTCCACCGAGCCAGAACTGCCAGGTCACCGGCTCGGGCACAAGGCGGCCGCGGCCATCGGGCGCCAATCCCGCACGAGTGCGCCGGGATCTCTTAACCTGTGCGCATGCGGATTCCAGCGAGCGGCCCATGACGCGGTTCCTGCTCCGCCGACTGCTCAACTACGTGATTCTGTTGACGCTGGCGACGTTCCTGACCTTCGCATTGACGTCGGTGACCTTTCACCCGCTGGACAGCCTGTTGCAGCGCAACCCCCGGCCACCGCAATCGGTCATCGACGCCAAAGCACACGACCTGGGCCTCGACAAGACCCTCCTGCCGCGCTACGGCAACTGGGTGTCCGGCGCAGTGCGCGGGGACTTCGGAAAAACCGTTACCGGACAACCCGTTTCAGAAGAGTTGGGACGACGGGTGTGGACCAGCCTGCGACTGGTGGCCATCGGATCGATCCTGGGCAGCATCATCGGCGTGATCGTCGGGGCGTGGGGCGCCGTCCGGCAATACCGGCTCTCCGACCGGACCATCACCGTGCTGGCCCTGCTGATCCTCAGCGCCCCGACGTTCGTCATCGCCAACCTCCTGATTCTCGGCGCGCTCGGGGTCAACGAGGTGCTGGGCTTCCAGCTGTTCCAGTACACGGGCGAGACGTCGCCGTTCGCCGAGGGCGGCTGGCACGGATTCGTCGACCGACTGCAACACCTGGTGCTGCCCACGACGACGTTGGCGCTGGGCGCCATCGCCGGCTACAGCCGCTACCAGCGCAACGCGATGCTCGACGTGCTCGGCCAGGACTTCATCCGCACCGCCCGCGCCAAGGGCCTGACCCGGCGCCAGGCGTTGTTCAAACACGGCCTGCGGACCGCACTGATCCCGATGGCCACACTGTTCGCCTACGGGGTCGCCGGCCTGGTGACCGGCGCGGTGTTCGTCGAGAAGATCTTCGGTTGGCACGGCATGGGTGAATGGCTGGTGCAGGGCATCAACAGCCAGGACGCCAACATCGTCGCTGCCTTCACGTTGTTCTCCGGAACCACGATCCTGCTCGGCGGCCTGTTGTCCGACGTCATCTACGCCGCGCTCGACCCGCGGGTGCGGGTCTCATGAGCATCCAGTTCGGGTTGCCCCGCGCCCGATTCGCCTCGCGCCGCACGCTGGTGGCGCGGCGGTTCGTGCGGAATCGCCCTGCGGTGGTAGCGCTATGTGCGTTGTGCCTACTCTTCCTGGGCTGCTACGCGCTGCCGCCGCTGCTCCCGTACACCTACACAGACATGGACTTCAACGCCCTGCTGCAGCCACCGGACGGCCGACACCTGTTCGGCACCAATGCCCTTGGGCAGGATGTGCTCGCACAGACGCTGCGCGGTATGCAGAAGTCGATGCTGATCGGGGTCTGCGTGGCCGTGATCGCCACGGTCATCGCCGCCACGGTCGGTTCGATCGCCGGCTACTTCGGCGGCTGGCGGGACCGGGTGCTGATGTGGATCGTGGACCTGCTGTTGGTGATCCCGGGCTTCATCCTGATCGCGATCGTGACGCCCCGCATCAAGCATCAGAGCACGGTGCTGTGGCTCGTAGTGCTCCTGGCGCTGTTCTCCTGGATGGTCAGCTCACGCATGGTGCGCGGCCTGACGATGAGCCTGCGCGAACGCGAGTTCGTCACGGCGGCACGGTATATGGGGGTCAGCGATGCCCGGATCATCGCGCGGCACATCGTGCCGAACGTGGCGTCGATCCTGATCATCGATACCACGCTCAACGTCGGCATCGCCATCCTGGCCGAGACCGGTTTGAGTTACCTGGGTTTCGGCATCCAGCCGCCCGACGTGTCCCTGGGCACGCTGATCGCCGACGGCACCCCGTCGGTCACCACGTTTCCCTGGGTGTTCCTGTTCCCGGCCGGGGTACTGGTGCTGATCGTGCTGTGCGCCAACTTGATCGGTGACGGGCTGCGTGATGCACTCGATCCCTCGTCACGGCCGCGTCGGCCTCACCGGCTTCATGGACGCAACGCGGTGAAGCGATGAGTACACCGCTGCTCGAGGTCCACGACCTCACCGTGAGCTTCCAGGCCGGCGAGGAAAATGTCTCGGCGGTGCGGGGCATGAACTTTCACATCGCCCCCGGTGAGGTGCTGGCGCTGGTCGGCGAATCCGGTGCCGGTAAATCGGCCACGGCCATGGCGGTCGTGGGTCTGTTGCCCGAACACGCCGAGGTGACGGGCTCGGTGAAACTTCAGGGCAAGCAGCTGATCGGGCTCGACGACGCCGCGATGTCACAGGTGCGCGGCCGCGTGATCGGCACGGTGTTCCAGGACCCGATGTCGGCCCTCACCCCGGTGTACACCGTCGGGGACCAGATCGCCGAAGCGCTTCGCGTGCACAACCGTTCGGTCGACCGGCGCGCCGCCCGGGCCCGGGCGGTCGAGCTTCTGGAGCTGGTCGGCATCAAGCAGCCCGCGGCCCGCGCGAAGGCGTTTCCGCACGAGCTGTCCGGTGGGGAGCGGCAACGCGTCGTCATCGCCACGGCCATCGCCAACGACCCCGACCTCATCATCTGCGACGAACCCACCACGGCACTCGACGTCACCGTGCAGGCGCAGATCCTCGACGTGCTGCGCACCGCCCGCGACGTCACCGGCGCCGGGGTGCTGATGATCACGCACGACCTCGGCGTCGTCGCCGAATTCGCCGACCGCGCAATGGTGATGTACGCCGGCCGCACCGTGGAGACCGCGCCGGTGCCGAACCTGTACCGCGACCGGGTGATGCCCTACACCGTCGGCCTGCTCGGGTCGGTGCCGCGGCTCGACGCGCCGCAGGGGTCGCGGCTGGTGCCGATCCCCGGCTCACCACCCTCGATGGTCAACCTCGCGCCCGGCTGCCCGTTCGCGCCGCGCTGCCCGCTGGCCGACGACGACTGCCGGGCGGCCGAACCGGCACTGCTGGAGGTCGGGCCGGACCACGCCGTCGCGTGCATCCACACCGACCAGGTCACGGGCCGCAGTGCCGCCGAAATCTACGGAGTGGCAACGGAGCCCGAATCGGCACCGGCAGACGCCCCGGACGCCCCCGTCGTGCTGACGGTGACCGACCTGGTGAAGACCTACAAGCTCACCGGCGGCATGCTCCGGCGCCGGGTCGGCGAGCTGCGTGCCGTCGACCGCGTCAGTCTTCAGCTGCAGCAGGGCCGCACCCTCGGCATCGTCGGCGAATCCGGTTCCGGCAAGACCACCACGCTGCATCAGATACTGAATCTGACCGCGCCGCAATCGGGTTCGATCACCGTCCTCGGACATGACGTGGCCGGCCTGAACCGCGAAACCCGGCGCGAACTCCGCGGCGAACTGCAGGTGGTGTTCCAGGACCCGGTAGCAGCACTCGACCCGCGGCTGCCGGTGTTCGATGTCCTGTCCGAACCGCTGCGGGCCGGCGGCTTCGACAAAAACCGCATCGACGATCGCGTCGCCGAGCTGCTCGGCATCGTGGGCCTCCGGCACGAGGACGCCGCCCGCTACCCCGCCGAGTTCTCCGGCGGCCAGAAGCAGCGCATCGGCATCGCCCGCGCGCTGGCGCGGCAACCCAGGATTCTGGCGCTCGACGAGCCGGTGTCGGCGCTGGACGTCTCGATCCAGGCCGGCATCATCAACCTGCTGCTGGACCTGCAGCAGCGTTTCGACCTGTCGTATCTGTTTGTCTCGCACGATCTTTCGGTGGTCCGGCATCTGGCCCATACGGTGGCCGTGATGTACAAGGGCGCCGTCGTCGAACAGGGCGATGCCGCAAAGGTTTTCGGCGATCCACAGGACCCCTACACCCAGCGGTTGCTCAATGCCGTGCCGCAGCCGGGAGGTGAATGATGGATTCGCGTCGGAGTCGGTTGCTGATGGTGCTGATGGCCGTCATGGCCAGTCTCGCGCTGGTCGTCACCATCAGCGGCTGCTCGAGCGAGTACCGCGGATCCAGCGCCGGTGCGCCGAAAGTCGGTGCGGCGAACGACCTCAATCCCCGAGACCCGGCCACCCTGAAGGACGGTGGCAATCTGCGCCTGGCGCTGACCGCGTTCCCGGACAACTTCAACCCCCTGAACATCGACGGCAACACCGTCGACACTGCCTCGGTTCTGCGACCCACCCTGCCGCGGGCCTTCATCGTCGGCCCCGACGGTTCCACGACCGTCAACCACGACTACTTCACCGACATCCAGCTGACCGGCACCAACCCTCAGGTGGTCACCTACACCATCAACCCCAAGGCGGTGTGGAGCGACGGCTCCCCCATCACCTGGCAAGACATTGCCTCACAGGTCACCGCCACGACCGGCAAGGACCCCCGGTTCCAGATCGCCAGCCCCAACGGCAGCGAGCGGGTGGCCTCGGTGACCCGCGGCGTCGACGACCGCCAGGCCGTCATGACGTTCGCGCGCCCCTACGCCGACTGGCGCGGCATGTTCGCGGGCAATGGCATGCTGCTGCCCAAGGTCTCGACGGCCGACCCGGAAATGTTCAACAAGGGGCAGCTGGCCAAGCCCGGGCCGTCGGCCGGCCCGTTCGTCATCTCGAACGTCGACCGCGGCGCGCAGCGAATCACCTTGACCCGCAACCCGAAATGGTGGGGCGCCCGGCCGCTGCTGGACAGCATCACCTACCTGGTGCTCGACGATGCGGCCCGTATCCCGGCGTTGCAGAACAACGCCATCGACGCCACCGGGCTCGGCTCGCTCGATGACATGGTGCTGGCCCGCCGCGCCAAGGGCGTCGACATCCGCACCGCACCCGGGCCCACGTGGTCGCACCTGACCTTCAACGGCGCGCCCGGTTCGATCCTCGCCGATCCGGCAGTGCGGCACGCTGTCGCCATGGGCATCGACCGAAAGACCATCGTCACCGTGCTCCAGCACGGTCTGGTGGAGAACCCGGTACCGCTGAACAACCACATCTACGTCGCGGGGCAGGCGGGCTACCAGAACAACAGCAGCGGAACACCTTTCGACCCGGAAGCGGCACGGCGCGAGCTCGACTCCCTGGGCTGGAAGCTGCCTGCCGGCCGCTCGGTGCGGGAGAAGGACGGCAAGCCGTTGAACGTTCGGATCGTCTTCTATGACGCCCCGAGCGGCCGGCAAATCGGGCAGATCACGCAGAAGACCCTCGCCGATATCGGCGTCAAGCTGGAACTCGTGGTGTCCTCCGGCGCAGACTTCTTCAGCCAGTACATCATTCCCAGTAACTTCGACATCGCCGCCTTCGCCTGGCAGGGCGATGCCTTCCCCTTGAGTGGTCTGACCCAGATCTATGCTTCGGGCGGCGAGAGCAACTTCGGCAAGATCGGCACGCCTGAGATCGATGCCAAGATCGAGCAGACCCTCGACGAACTCGATCCCACCAGGGCACAAGCACTGGCCAATCAGCTGGATCGCCTGCTCTGGGCCGAGACGTTCAATCTCCCTCTTGCCCAGTCAGCCGGAAACGTCGCGGTCCGAAGCACTTTGGCGAACTTCGGAGCTGCGGGTCTGGGCGACCTGAACTACATGACGATCGGGTTCACCAAGTCCTGAGCTGCCGGATGGCCCGCGGCAGCGCGGCGGGAACCAACGACTCCGCGGCCGCGGCCGTCGTGATACCCCGAACCATCAGGCGCACCGTGAAATCCAGCGGTGCGTTGTCCAATTCTGTTGCCCGGTCCGGCAATCCGGCGTAGTCGCCGGCACACACCGCGGCCGCGATGGTCAGGGCCGAGCCCTCGCGCATGTCGAGCACGCTGTGGCCCGCGCTGGGTAGTTCCACCAGTGCGGCACCGGGAATCAACTCAGCCACCCGCTGTGCAATGGCCGGTGGGGTGATCAGGTCCCGGCCACCGGAGATCACGACAGTGGGCCAGTCGAATCCCGGCATCGCGGCCACCAGGTCGAAGGGCTCCGCGACGAAATCCGGGTCACCGGTGGCAGATTCGCGGTACGCCAGCGCCGGGTCGATCGGCAGGCCGTCGGGCTCGGGGGCATAGTTGAGCTCCTGATAGCCGATGTGCTCGACCAGATCCGGTTCGTGCCGGTACGGCGTCTTGCTCTCGAAGAGCAACTTGGTGCTGTGTCCGATGGCGTGCCACAGCAGGCCCCGCCCGGTCAGCAGCAGTTCGAGCTGCTGCTCCAGCACCTCGGGGCCGACCAGACCGTACAACCCGGCCGCCAGTTGCACCACCCACGGCGTCAACTTGCCGTCCTCGGCCAAACCACGCATGCGGCTGGCGAGGCCCTCGGTCGACGGTGCCGTGCCGTCCCAGAACGCCGCCCGGGTGGCGTCGCGCACCGCGTCGATGTCGTCGGCACACAGCAGCGGCGAGTCAAGCACCATGGCATGCACTCGATCGGGATGGCGCACCCCGACACCCGCGGCCAGGTAGCTGCCGTAGGACGTGCCATAGACAACCGCGGATTGCACCCCGGCGTCGTCCAGCACCGCCGCGATGTCGTCGACCGCGGCCTCGATGGTCAGCGCCTCAGCGGGTAGATCGGCGCCGGCGTCGTCGTGTCGCGACATGCCCACGCCGCGGTGCTCGACCATGATGACGTCCAGACCGGCGGCCGTCGCCCGGCGGCGCAAATTGCGGTAGTGCCCGATGGACGCCGCACCCGGCCCGCCGGGAATGATCACCAGCGGATGCTCGCTCAGCGGTCCGGTCCGCACGTAGTACAGATCGAATTCCTCTGCGCCACTTGATCGGACCGGTCGCCGTACCGACCGGACCCCCGGCAGCGCCGCGAGCTTGTCGTGCGCCTTGCGGCGTTTGGCGTTCATGGTCATCGACACTCATTCTGCCGCGTTCGGTTCGGCGCGAGCGTAAGCAGTGCCTGTGACGGTGCTGGTCCGTAGAACTGGGACATGACCATCCTCGACCTCCCCGACACGACAACGTGGACCGACCTGCTGGCCGACATCGCAGCGGGCGCCAAAGACCGCGATCTGGACGACGTGAATCCCTTCGACCAGGTGGCCGCACTCAAGCGCGCCGGATTCGGCACCCTGCGCCTGCCTCCAGAACTGGGCGGAGCCGGGCTCACAGTGCCGCAACTGTTTTCCGCCGTGATCGACGTCGCCCGCGCCGATCCGGTGGTGGCACACATCTTCCGCACACATTTCTGGTTCGTCGAGGAGCGGCTGCGCACCCTGGACCAGCCCGGGTCCCGGGCCTGGCTGGAAAAGGTCGCCGCCGGCAAGGTGTTCGGCAACGCGTTCAGTGAGAAGGGCTCCCACGCGGTGGGCAGCCTCGTGTTCAACACCCGCTTGACGCCGGGCCACGACGGCGGTTTCACCTTGACCGGCGAGAAGTTCTACAGCACCGGAACCTTGTTCTCGGACTACCTGACCGTGACAGCGACCACCGATCATGATTCGGTGGCGATCGTCATCGTGCCGGCCGAGCGAGCGGGCGTGGAGATCATCGACGACTGGGACGGTTTCGGCCAGCGCCGGACCGGCACCGGCACCACCCGTTTCCGGGACGTGACGGTGCTGCCCGACGAGGTGCTCTCGGACACGCGGTATGACGCCGAGCCCGTGCCCTCGGTGCAGTACACCCTGTTGCAGCTGTACATCCACGCCGTGGTCGCCGGAATTCTCGAGAACATCGTCGACGACGGTATTGCGCTCCTGCGGTCCCGCGAGCGCAGCTTCAGCCATGCCTCCGCGGCCTCACCGACCGACGACCCCTTGCTGCAGCGCCAGCTCGGCGAACTGGCCAGCTCCGCCTACATCGCCCGGGCCGCGGTGCTGGATGCGGCGGCGGCGATCGGGGCCGCCATCGATTCGACCGGTCCGGACGGTGTGCCCGACGCCGAACTGACCGCCGAGGCCCAGCTGCAGGCAGCCAAGGTGAAGGTGCACCTGGACGACATCGCGCCGCGCGCCGCCACCAAGCTCCTGGAGCTCGGAGGCGCCAGCGCGGCCAGCCGGCAGCGCAACCTCGACCGGCACTGGCGCAATATCCGCACCATCACGCTGCACAATCCGGTCGGCTACAAGGCCCGGGTGGTCGGGCAGAACCTGCTGCACGGCACCGCAATTCCTGCCAACGCCTATTTCTGACCTCCGGCGGTGATGAGGTCAGCGGCCTTCTCACCGATCAGCACGCTCGGGGCGTGGGTATGGCCCCGGACGATGGTCGGCATCACCGACGCGTCGGCGACCCGCAGTCCCGCGACACCACGTACGCGGAGCTGCGGGTCGACCACGCTGGCCTCGTCAGTGCCCATCCGGCACGTGGTGGTCGGGTGATACAGCGTGTGTGAGGTGGTGGCCAGGGCCAGCTCCAAGGTTCGGTCGTCGAGATCGTGCGCGCCGACCGGGCGGGCGATGTCCCCGAGCAGACCTTTGAGCGCCGGCGCCTGACAGATGTCGGCCATCATCCGCAGGCCCGCGAGCAGTGCTTTGCGGTCGGCGCCCTCCGGGTCGGACAGGTAGCGCGGATCGATGATCGGCTTGGCCAGCGGATCGGCCGAGGCCAGCCGGATGGTGCCGGTGCTCTTGGGCTTCACCAGGATCGGCCCCATCGCCACCGCTTCGCGCGGATACGGCTCGCCGATGCCTTCGTCGTAGAACGGCGCGGGCGCGAAGATCAGCTCGACGTCGGGCTGCTCGAGCTCCGGGTTGCTGCGCACGAAGCCGTATGCCTCCCCGACATTCGACGTCAGCATGCCGCGGCGGCGGGTCAGGTAGTTGAGCAGTTGCAGCGGCTTTTCGGCACCGATCAGCGTCTCGCAGTTGGCGTCGAACCCGAGCAGCACCACCAGGTGGTCCAACAGGTTCTGCCCTACCCCAGGGGAGTCATAGACGACGTCGATGCCGTGCTCGGCCAGGTGTTCGCGCGGACCGATGCCGGACAGCATCAGCAGCTGCGGGCTGTTGATCGCGCCGCCGCTGAGGATCACCTCGCGGCGCGCGTGGATGATCTGACGACGGCCGTCCGCCTCGTACTCGACGCCGACGGCCCGGCCGTCCTCGATCAGGACACGGGTTGCGGTGGCACCGGTACGCAGATGCAGGTTGGAACGCTTCAGCGCCGGCCGCAGATAGGCGTCCGCGGTGCTCCAGCGCGCGCCGCGGCGCTGACAGACCGTGGTCTCGACGAATCCCTCGTGGCCGCACTGCCGGGCCGCCTCGAGCCACGCCGCCGTGATGCTGCGCGGGCTGCGCTGCGGGCTGAGCACCAGCGGCCCCGCCTCGATGCGGTCGAAGTACTTCTCGACCGCCGCGTACGACCACTCTTCCCCGGCGAGCTCACCCCACTCGTCGTAGTCGGCGGCCATGCCGCGCACCCACATCATGGCGTTCATCGACGACGAGCCGCCCAGGGTCTTGCCGCGCGGCCAGTAGATTTCGCGGTCGGCGAGCTCGGGCTGCGGCTCGGTCGAGTAGTTCCAGTCGAATTCGCCGCGGAACAGCTTCGAGAAGGCCGCCGGGATGTGGATGAACTGGTTCTTGTCGGCGCCTCCGGCCTCCAGTACCACCACCTGCGAGGCGCCGTCGGCGCTCAGTCGATCAGCCAGCACCGCACCGGCCGAGCCGGTCCCTACGACGATGAAATCAGCGATCACCGCCGCAGTCTGTCACGCGCCGGTGTGACCTTTCCAGCGATTCATCAGTCACAGCAACCGTCAGGCGGTGAGCTCGATTCGGGTTGCGTCACCGACGCCGGCGTAACGCTCGGGGCTGCAGGTCAATACGATCACCTGACCGTCGCCGCCGACGGCGTCGAACACTTCACCCATCCGGGCCAGCCGGCCGGCATCGGTGAAACCCAGTGCGTCGTCGATGATCACCGGGACGCTGTCCTCCTTGGCCACCAGCGCCGCACCGGCGAGCCGGGCCACGATGCCCAGCTGTTCCTTGGCCCCACCGGACAGGGACTCGTACGGCACGGTGGTCCCCGCGACGGTGCGGCTGCAGATCCGCAGGTCGCTGTCGACCTCGACGGCGAAACTGTCGCCGAACACGATGCGCCCCAGGCGTTCCACTTCAGTCCGGAACGGCTCGACATACCGTTGGCGAGCCTGGTCGCGATGCCGGCCCATCACCGAGCGCAGCAGCTCAGCGGCCCGGGCCCGACGGCCCACCGCGGCGTGCTCGGACTCCGCGTGCCGCAACGCGACCTCGGCGGCATCCAACTGGCTCTGCCGACCCTGCGTCCCGTACACCTTCAATTGCGCTGCCACGTCCCGCAATTGGTCGTCGAGTTCGCGGCGGCGGGTGGCGATCCGGGTCGAATCCGCGGTGGCCGCAGCCAGTTCCGCGTCGACGACGTCGGGAGTGGTGGCCGCCAGCGCGGCCGCGAGTTCCTGTTCGCGGGCGGTGGCGGCGGCAGCCTGCTCCGCCAAGGTCGCGACGCGCTGTGTCAGGGCCGCGTCGTCTTCGAATTCACGCTGCCGGGCCAGCCGCTCGGTGGTCTCGGCGAGCGCGGCCGTCGCCGCGGTGACCTTCTCGCGGGCAACCGTCGCCGCGGTCAGCGCGGACGCCGCCGCACCGGCCGCCGCGGTGGCGGCATCGCGGCACTGCTCGTAATCGGCTGCGGCACGGCGCTGTTCGGCATCGGCAGCCTCCAATTCCGCCCGAGCCGCGCCCACATCGATGGGACCGGTGTCGCCGACCTGTTCCCGCAGCCCCGCGAGCCGCGTCGTCAAGACCTCGACAGTGTCGGAGCCCAGCAGGGTCTGCAGGGTGACGTTCAGCCGGTCCCGCTCCGCCTCGAGTTCGCGCCGCCGGGCATCCAGTGCCCGCGCCGCCTCCACGTCGGCCACCCCGTGCGGCTGCAGTGCCGCCGCCAGCGCGCTGCGCGCGGCGTCGAGAACCGCGCTGGTGTCCGCCGCCGGCGTGCCGGGCAGCACCCGTACGGTCAGCAGGCCGGGAAGCTCGATATCGGTCCGGCCACCCACGCTGGACGCCCACTCCGCTCCGGCCGACAACGTCACCTCCTCGTCGCCGACCCGCAGCTGCATGTTGCTCTGCGCAACCAATTCGATTCGGGCCGAGGCGAGTTCAGCTGCCGCGGCCGCACGGTCGACAGCTGCCGCAGCCGTTTCGATGGCACGCATGCCGGCATGGGTGAGGGTGACCTTGGCCAGCTGCTCGACGACGCCGGCCAGTTCGCGGGAGGCAGCCTGCACCCGGTCCAGTTGCCCGGCCAGTCGATCAGCCTCGGCACGCTGCGACAGTTGGTCCACCACCCGCCGGGCCGCATCGAGGCGTGCGCGGCCGGCGTCGACCACGGACCGCGCGACCGCCACAGCGGTATCGGCGGTCTTCTGGAACTCGACCGCGACCAGCTGCTGCTGTCCGGCCTGCTCGGCGGCGGCAGTCAGTGCGCCGATACTGCCGGTCCGCTGCTCGACATCGGCCTGCAGCCGCTGCCGCTCGTCCAGCGCGCTTCGTCCGGCCGTCGCCGTCGCCACCGCGGCCTGGGCCTGCACACGCGCCTGTCCCAGCTCGTCACGGATTCGGGCCACGGCACCGGCTGCCTCACGGGCCGCGACCAGCCGGACCTCCGCGGCATCCAATTGCTCAGTGGCCGTGGCCAATTCCGTGGTCAGCTCACCGTGCCGGCGGACCGCCTCGTCGACCTCCGCCACCGCTGCGATACGCGTCGCGACCTCGGCCTGCGCGGCCTTCAGGCCTTTGATGGCCTCGGCCCACACACCGGTGGGGCGGCCGGTCTGGGTGAAGTACTTCAGATACTCGCCGTCGATCCGATCGACCAGCAACGGCTCGTTCCCCGACAGCGCGCCCTCCAGCGCGCCGGCCTGCCCGGCCGCGACATCGAGGGCCCGGGCCAGGGCATCGCACCCCGCCAAATCGACCGGGACCGTGGCCGCCGACTGCAGGACGCGCTGGGCCCGCCACAGTTCGGTGTCGACGGTCTCGTCGAGCATGGCCCGCACCCGGTTGTGCGCCTCCTCGCCGGTGAGCTGCTCGCGCCGCGGCGCGAGGATGGTCAGCCGGGTCTCGGCCTTCTTGTGGAAGCGCTTGTAGTACTCGAACCGGTAAGGGCCGGTGGAGATTTCGGCGGTCACCTCGGCTCCGACATCAGCGTGAGTCGGCTTGACCTGCTTGACCTCTTTCTTGGTCGAGCGGTCCTTGGACTCCAGCAGCAGATCGAGCGCCTCGATCATGGAGGACTTGCCGATCTCGTTGGCGCCGGCAACCACCACCACGCCGCGATCGGGAAAGTCGATCTCCCGGTGCGTGATTCCGCGGTAGTTGGTCAGGACCATGCGGTGCAGTTTCATGCCGCGGTCCCCCGATCGACGAGGCGCAGCAGCAGCGCGAGGGCCGCCTGCGCGTCGTCGGCGCCGTCCCCCGCAGAGCGCGCGGTGCCGACCAGTTCGTCGACCGCCGCCGCGGCGAAGCCGCCGATACCCAGGTCGTCGAATTCGCCGTCGGCCGGGACCACTACGAGATCGGTGTGCCGTTCCCAGGTGGTCAGTGCGGCGAACAGCCGCGCGTAGCGATCGAGGCGGACGTCGAGATCGGCTTTGTCGGAGATGGTCAGCGACCCGGTCAGCGCGAGCCGGACGACGGTGCGCTCCTTGTCCGGCAGACCGTCGAGATTCAGGTCCAGATCGGCGATGTCACGGTTGGTGTCCACGATCCGGCGCAGGGTGACGAACCGCCACCGGCCCACGTGACGGGCCTGCACCGTCACGGTCTGATCCTCGTCGTCGAGGTCCACCACCAGCACGTGACCCGAATCCGCTTCGATGTCATCGTAATTGGTGACTTCCGGCGCACCCGAGTACCAGACCCGGCCGGTGCTGCCCACCTCGGTGCGAGAGTGCTTGTCCCCCAACGCCACGTAGTGGACCGCGCCGCGGCGCACCGCGGCCTCCACGGTGTCGAGCCGGATCAGCGACGGCTTGGTCGGGTCGGGGTCCAGGACGTCAACCCCACCGTGGCCCACGACAATTCGGGTGACGCCATCGGCGGGCAGGCCGCCGACCACGTCGCCCGTCAGGTCCGTGGTGGGCGCCTTCGAGCGCCATGGGGCGCCGATGATCTGGACGCCCGGGCGCAGCTCGTGCACACCGTCGAGCACCGTGACGTTGGACGGGCATTCGGCCAGGAACAGCGCGCTGGTGTACACCGACGACGGATCCAGCGGATCGTGATTACCGGGCAACAGGAACACCGGAACCTTGATGGCGCGCATGGCTTCCAGCGACAGGCTGACCTCACGCGGGTCCAGCTGGTTGTGCTCGAAGACATCCCCCGCCACGACGACGAACTCCGCACCGACCTCGGCGCACAGCGCACCGAGGCGCGCCACCGCGTCGCGGCGGGCAGCCGAATAGCGCGGCTGCGCCTCACCGTTCAGGAAATGCCGGGTCATGCCGAGCTGCCAGTCGGCGGTGTGCACGAAACGCATCTCGGCGTCCCCTTTCTTCTGCTGTTCGAAATGTCCTGCGGCGAGTGTAAAACCGGACACCGACAACTCCGGGGATCTACGGTGGGCGGGTGGGAACCCGAACGCTGATCCTGCTGCGGCACGCCAAGTCCGACTACCCCTACGGGGTCGCCGACCACGAGCGGCCGCTGGCCAAACGTGGCATCCGCGAAGCCGCGCTCGCCGGGGACTGGATCCGGGAGCACCTGCCGGCCGTCGACGCCGTGTTGTGCTCGACCGCCACCCGAACCCGGCAGACCCTCGCCCGCACCGGGATCACCGCACCCGTGACGTACGTCGACCGCCTCTACGATGCGACGGCAGGCATCGCCATCGACGTCATCAACGGCGCACCGGAGGACGCGAACACGGTGCTGCTGATCGGCCACGAGCCGGTGATGTCATCGCTCGCGCTGAGTCTGGCGTCGCTCGACACGAGCGACGCCGACGCCGCCGGCCAGATCGCGATGAAGTACCCGACGTCCGCGATCGCGGTTCTGCACACCGACCGGCCCTGGTCGCAGCTGGAACTGCGCAGCGCCACGCTGGCGCAGTTCCACATACCCCGTTAGGAGTTGGTCGCGAGCGTCAGCTCCATCAGCTTGGTGGCCATGCCGCAGGCATCCGCGCCCGGGCCCTGCGGGTTGACCCACCAGCCCACGACACCGGCCGCGTCGCTCGCCACACCGCACGAACCGTTGGGGTCGTTCGGGTGCATGATGATCGACTTCACACCGGCGATCGCCTTGTTCTCGTACTTGTAGTTGAGGTGCTTGGCGACCTTGGTTTCCTCGTCGAGGCTGCCCTGCTCATACCAGAACCGGGTGATGTCGATGAGGCCGGCCGTCTGGTTCAGCGCCTGCCACCGGCACACCGCGCCCACGAAGGTGCTCTGGATGTCCAGCGGGTCCGCGCCGACCGTCTTGGCCAGCACGTCGTTGGTCAGCACGTCGCACTCTTTGAGCAGGTTCGGATACGACTCCGCCGAGTGCTCACTGCCGCCGCCGGCGCCTTCCTTCATCGCGGTGCCCTCGACCGACCGTGCGCAGCCAACAAGTGCCAACGCCGACATCACGACGACTGCTCCAGCCAGTTTTCGCTGTGTCATTTCGCGTTCGCAATCGATTGCCGGGCCAGTTCCTTCGCGATGTCGCACGGATCGGGGAACGGCTTCTGGGAGAAGCTGATGGACCATTCGATGAAGTCGTCGTCGAACTGGATGCCGACCTCACACAGGCTCTTGCCGATCATCGGGTCCTCGCCGAGGGCCACGAAACCGGGATGGCCGTTGATGTTGATGTCGTTGACGTCGGCTCGCGTCCGTTCCTCGGTCTTGCGCTCACGGCCGATCGGGCTGCCCCGGTACCAGGTGAACGAGAAGTGCGGACCGAGGATGCCGCCGTTGACCAGCCACTGGCAGCCGACGGAGTTCTTCGCGGTGTTGACCAGGCCGGGGACCTGGGTCAGCTGCGCCACGGTCTGGTCACTGACGCCGCCACACACGGGGAACATCGGGCCGTGCTTGGCCGGCCCCGCCGCCGACGGGCCCGACGGACCACCGGCCGGTGCCCCGCTGGCGTTGCCGTCGTCCGAGCAGGCGGACATCGCCGGAATCATGGCCGCGGCAAGCACGGTCGCGGCGGCGGTCTTCACCTGTCTGCGGGTCACGCCATGCACTGTAGCGGCAGGTTCCGAGGTCAACCACCGACAGGCCGACTGACCTGGTCTTTCTACAAGCTTTCTCGGGTGTGCCACAGTAACCGCATGCTCTGGGCACTGCTGCGGCAGTACACGAGGCCGTATCGGCGGCAGCTGACGGTGGTGGCGACGCTGCAACTGATCAGCACGCTGGCCTCGCTGTATCTGCCGACGCTCAACGCCCGCATCATCGACCACGGCGTCGCCCGCGGTGACACCGCCGTCATCGGGCGACTCGGCGGCGTCATGCTCGGTGTCAGCGCGGTGCAGGTGCTGTGCGCGATCGGCGCGGTCTATTTCGGTTCGCGCGCCGGCATGGGTTTCGGCCGGGACCTGCGGTGGGCGGTGTTCCGGCAGGTGCTCGGCTGGTCCAACGCCGAAGCCGCGCGGTTCGGGGCGCCGACGCTGATGACCCGCACCACCAACGATGTTCAGCAGATTCAGGTGCTGGTGCAGATGACCTGCACCATGTTGATCACCGCACCGATCATGAGCATCGGCGGCATCGCCATGGCCGTGCACCAGAACGCCGGCCTGTCCTGGCTGCTGCTGGTCAGTGTGCCGGTGATGGCGATCTGCAACTACCTGATCATCTCGCGGCTGCTGCCGCTGTTCCGCCGCATGCAGCGGTTGATCGACAACTTGGGCCGGGTGCTGCGCGAGCAGCTCACCGGTATCCGCGTGGTCCGGGCCTTCTCCCGGGAGGACGCCGAACGCGACCGGTTCTCCGCCGCCAACCACGCCCTGACCGACACCACCATGACGGTCGGCCGCTGGCAGGCGCTGATGCTGCCCGCGACGACGCTCGTGGTGAACCTGTCCAGCGTCGCGGTGATCTGGTTCGGCGGCATCCGCATAGACCACGGCCAGATGGAAGTCGGCTCGCTGATCGCTTTCCTGTCGTACTTCATGCAGATCCTGATGGCTGTGCTGATGGTGACGATCGTGCTGGTGATCCTGCCGCGGGCATCGGTGTGTGCCGAGCGGATCGCCGCTGTGCTCGCCACCGAGCCGACCATCGTGGCGCCCGATTCGCCCGTGGTGCCGGAGGTGCGGCGCGGGGAAATCCAGGTGACGGCAGCCACATTCGGCTACCCCGGCGCCGACGATCCAGTGCTGCACGGCGTTTCGCTGACCGCCCGTCCGGGCACGGTGACGGCCATCGTGGGGTCGACGGGTTCCGGCAAGTCGACGCTGATGGCATTGCTGTGCCGGATGTACGACGTCACCTCCGGCTCCGTGTCGGTCGACGGCGTCGACGTACGGGATTACGACCCAGAGCAGTTGTGGTCGACCATCGGAGTAGTGCCGCAGCGCGGCCACATGTTCTCCGGCACGGTCGCCGACAACCTGCGGTTCGGGAAAGCCGATGCGACGGAAGACGAAATGTGGGCGGCGCTGGGTGTCGCGTCGGCCGACTTCGTGGCGGACCACCCCGAGGGCCTCGGTATGCCCGTCGCCCAGGGCGGCATCAACTTCTCCGGTGGACAGCGTCAGCGCCTCGCCATCGCCCGTGCGGTGGTCCGGCGACCGGCAGTGTATCTGTTCGACGACGCCTTCTCGGCCCTGGATGTCCACACCGATGCCCGGGTGCGGGCCGCGTTGTCGGCGGCGGCCGCCGATGCCACGGTGGTCATTGTCGCCCAACGTCTTTCGACGGTCGTCAGCGCCGATCAGATCGTCGTTCTGGACAACGGCCACGTGGTCGGCACCGGCAGCCACGACGAACTGCTGCAGTCGTGCCCGGTGTACCGCGAATTCGCGGATTCGCAGGCCGTGGCGGCCGGAGACGTGGCGTGACCCGGCCGCCGTCAGCCGCGATGCTGGCGTCCGGTTCACGGTCCGAGAACTTCCGCGTCACGGCACTGCGGTTGGTGAAACAGCTGGCGCCGCAACGCGCCAGGGTTGCCGTGGTGATGCTGTTGGGGATCGCCGGGATCGCCGTCGGCGTGATCGGACCACGCATCCTGGGCCATGCCACCGACCTCTTGTTCAACGGTGTGCTGGGGCGCGGCCTGCCGGCGGGCATGAGCCGCGAGCAGGCGGTGGCGGCGGCCCGGGCCCGCGGCGACAACACTTTTGCCGATCTGCTCGCCGGGTCCGGCGTGGTTCCGGGACAGGGCGTCGACTTCACCGCGATCGGTCATGTACTGACGTACGCGCTGCTGCTGTATCTCGGTTCGGCGCTGATGGTGTGGGCCGAAGCGCGACTGCTCAACACGATCGTGCAGCGCACCATGTTCACACTGCGCGCCCACGTCGAGGACAAGGTTCACCGACTGCCGTTGTCCTACTTCGACTCCCGGCCCCGCGGGGAGATTCTCAGCCGCGTCACCAACGACATCGACAACGTCCAGACGTCTCTGACCATCACCGTCAGTCAACTGCTGACCTCGGCGCTGACGGTGGTGACGGTGCTGGCGGCGATGATCTGGATTTCGCCGCTGCTGGCGTTGATCACCGTGCTCACAGTGCCTTTCACCCTGCTCGCGACGCGACTCATCACCAAGCGGTCGCGGCAACAGTTCATGGCGCAGTGGCAGGGCACCGGCCGCCTCAACGCCCACATCGAAGAGACCTACAGCGGCTTCACCGTGGTCAAGACGTTCGGGCACCGGGCACTGGCCGAGGAGAAGTTCCGCGCGCTGAATGACGAGCTGTACCAGGCGAGTTTCGGTGCGCAGTCGCTGTCCGGACTGGTCTCGCCCATCACGACGTTCATCGGCAACATCAGCTATGTCGGGGTCGCCGTTGTCGGTGGCATCCAGGTGGCGACCGGGCAGATCAGCCTCGGCAGCATTCAGGCGTTCATCCAGTACGTGCGGCAGTTCAATCAGCCACTGACCCAGATCGCGTCGATGTACAACACCATGCAGTCCGGGATGGCCAGCGCCGAGCGGGTTTTCGAATTCCTGGACGCCGACGAAGAGCCCGCGGGGATGGCCGGGGCGGCTCCGGCGCGGGTGTCGCACGCACCGGACCGGGTGGAGTTCGAGCGGGTCAACTTCTCCTACACCGCCGGAACTCCCGTCATCGAGGAGCTGTCGCTCGTCGCCGAACCGGGCACCACCGTCGCGATCGTCGGGCCGACCGGCGCCGGCAAGACCACACTGGTGAACCTGCTGATGCGGTTCTACGAGCCCGATTCCGGCCGAATCCTGCTGGGCGGTCACGACATCGCGACGATGAGCCGCGCCGAGCTGCGGTCACGCATCGGCATGGTGTTGCAGGACACCTGGCTGATCGGCGGCACCATCTACGACAACATCGCCTACGGCCGCCCGGACGCCACCGAGGCCGAGGTGATCGCGGCTGCCCGCACCGCGCGCGTCGACCATTTCGTGCACACACTGCCGAACGGGTACCAGACCCGGCTGGGCGAGAACGGCGTGAACATCAGCGCCGGAGAGAAGCAGCTGATCACCATCGCCCGGGCGCTGCTGCGGCAACCACTGCTGCTGATCCTCGACGAGGCCACCAGTTCCGTCGACAGCCGCACCGAGCTGCTCATCGCCCAAGCCACCGCCGAACTGCGCCGCAACCGGACGAGTTTCATTATCGCGCACCGGCTTTCCACCATCCGCGACGCGGACCTGATCCTGGTGGTCCAGGCCGGACGGATCGTCGAGCGCGGGTCCCATGACGAGCTGATCGAGCGCCGCGGGGCGTACTGGGAGATGTTGCAGGCCTGAACCAGCGCCGTCGCCCTACCGGTTGCGGGCACGCGGTTTGAGACCTAACCGGCGACAAGCTCACCACCTGCCCGATTTGTTGGCTACCGTAATGAAGTGCTGAGTGCCCTCAACGAGCTTGTCGAGGGGGTCGCCCATACCCTGATGGCGGCCGACGCGGGCAACTACGTCGCAGCCAGCGAGCAGGCGTTGACCGACGTGGCGGCCCATTTCGGGCTGGACGTGGCGTTTCTGCGGCACAACGATCACACCATCGGCGCGACGATCCTGATCGCGCAATGGCCGATCCGCACCTACATCCCGGACCCCGACCCGCTCGGAATCGTCTACTTCAAGGACGCCGACCCGGTCTTCGCGATGGCCGAGCACATCGCAGAACCCGTCATCCTGCGACCCGGGGCCGAGCCCGACGAATACCAGCAGCGCATCGAAGAAGGCACCACCGTGCCCGTTGTCTCGATCGCCGCAGTGCCGATGAACGTCACTGACAAGACGGCACCGGCAGGGTTCGTCACAACGGGCTCACTGGGTTTCATCAAGTACGGCGACCGGCAATGGTCGGACGAGGAGATCACGGCGCTGAAAGTCATCGCCACCATGTTCGCCCACGTCAAAGTCCGGGTTGAGACGCTCGCATCGGTCCAGCACCTTGCCGAGCATGATGACCTGACGAGCCTGCGCAACCGCCGAAGTCTGCTCGAGCATCTCGAACACCGGCTTGCGGCAGGTCAGCCGGGACCGGTTGCGGCGCTCTACATCGATCCCGATCACCTCAAAGCGGTCAACGACCTGCTCGGTCACGAGACCGGGGACCGGGTTCTCGTCGAACTCACGCAACGGTTACGCGAACACGCGGCAGACACGGCCTTTCTCGCCCGTCTCGGCGGGGACGAGATCATCGCGGTGCTCAACGCGCCCACCTCACTCGCAGATGCGTACGCATACGCCAAACAGCTACGCGAGACGTTGGCAGCTCGACTGATGCTCGGCTCGTCCTACATCAGGCACCGAGTGAGTATCGGCGTCGCCGTGGGGATTCCAGGAACCGACTCCGTATCCGACCTGCTCAGATTTGCCGAACACGCGCTGACCGCCGCGAAGGCCGCCGGCGGCAACACGGTGATCGCGTTCAGCGACGAACTGGCGGCGCAGCATTCGCTCCAGACCGACATCGAAGTGCACCTGCAGGACTGCGTCGACAACGGCGCACTGTTTCTCCATTACCAGCCCGAGGTTGATCTCCGTACCGGACGACTCGTGGCGATGGAGGCGGTGGTCCGGTGGAACCACCCCACCCGCGGGCTGTTGCTCCGCGAGGAGTTCATGCCGACCGCCGAAGCCACCAATTTCGGCGGCGCCGTAGGGCGCGAGGTCCTGCGACTGGCCTGCGAGCAATTCCAGCGTTGGCGAATCAAGGGGTTGGCACAGAACGTCATGCTCCGGGTGAAGCTGTCCCCCGCCCAAGTGGTGACCGACGGGTTCACCGAACATCTCGCCGCGACGCTGGCCAAGTTCGACATTCCGGCGGCTTCGCTGTGCCTGGAACTACCGGAAGACCTGCTTGTCACCGAGGCCCAACGCTGTGGCCAGATTCTGCATGCGCTCAAGGACATCGGAGTGCACCTCGCGTTGGACAACTTCGGCACCGGGTACAGCTTCCTGCCCAGTTTGAAAGAGCTGCCCATCGATTCGTTGAAAGTCGGCCGCGCGTTTGTCCAGACGCTCGATCACGACGGCGAGAACGCGCTGTTCGTCCAGTCGATCGCCGTCCTGGCCGACGCATTCGGCCTTGAATTGACCGCCGACGGGCTGGAGACCGAGTCCGCCGCAGAACGACTCATCGCCATGGGTTACCGCCGCGCACAAGGGCTTCTGGTGTCAGGTCCGGTTGACGCGAACGGCATGGAGGAGCTCTTGAAAGCGCCGACGCTGCGCACCCCCGCCGCATGAAAAGTCTGCGCTGGAGAACTCGAAGGCTACTGGGGTAGCCGAATCCGGTCGGCGCTGCGCCGGCTGGTCACCGCAGACGGAGCGGCGGTGGTGAGTCGCAGGATCAGCGCGATCCTTTCGTCCGCGCCGGCGCCCGCCAGGTCGATGAATTCGCGTTGCAGTCTGCCGAGTTCGTCTGCGAAGCGCGCCGAGAGCTTGGTGAGGTCGGTGGTGTCCTGCGCAAACAGCCACACCGGAGAAACCGGTTGCACGGCCAGGCCGTGCTGTTGTGCATGTACCCAAACAGCTTCCACGGCTGAGCCACCGGCTGCGTAGTCGCGCAGGGTGCCGCCGGTGACAGTGATGACGGCCAGCGCCGAACTTGCGCGCACCCGGTCACGCATGTCGTCACCCAGCGCATCGCCGGCGTTCCAGTCGGCCAGTTGGGCCATGACCTCGGGCCGGCGCAGCAGCTCGAGCAGGATCAGACCACCATCGTCCAAACCGAGGCTGTGCACGTCGATCCCGGCGTCCGGGTCGGGATCGCCGGGCCAGCGCAGCTCCGCGATCATCTCCTGGTGCAGGTGCGGGGTGAGGAACCTGATCCGGTCGGAAGTACCCAAAATCTTTGCAGCGGAATCGATCTCATCGGGTGCGGCGATGAGTCGCAGGTGGCCGCCTTCACGTTCGGCGACCGCGGTCAACGCGCCGGCGACGGCGTCGGAGAGGGGCGCGGCGGTGCCTTTGCCCCGGTTGGTCTCGCGCGCGAGCACCGGGCCATACAGGTTCGCAAGGTCCTGGGAGCGCTCCGCGCCGAACCGGAGCGTCGCCTGCAGCGGCGACCCGCCCGGGTGCTCGTCGAAGGTGACCGGCCCGAGGACGCCATGGTGGGCGGCGGCCACCCGGGCATTGAACACCGCTGCGCCGATCGCAACGGCACCGCCCCGGAACCCGACGTCGATGGTCGGACTGTATTGCGGGGCAAGGCTGATGGCGATCTCATCTTCGCCGGCTTCGATCGACCAGGGCTGAATGTTGCCGCCCGAGGGGGCGCGCATCGCGGCGATCGTGATCAGCCCGGTGACGCCGGCGGGGGTCAATGGCTGCTGCGGCGGCGTGGTGGGTCGCGCCGCGGCCATCGCCGGTTCGGCGAGCTGGTCGAGGGACGAGCCGATGTCGATGCGGGTCCGGCCCGAGCGCAGTTCCTCTCCGAGCCCGATGCGCCGCACGGCTTCGGCGACCGCTGACGCACCGATGATGACCTCGGAGGCCACCTGCGGCCAGGTGGCCAGCGTGCGGTCCAGCTCGATCAGCGACGCCGCGGTGCGCGGTGAGAGCTTCTCGGCTTCCAGGTGGCGCAGGATGTGCGGAATCTTCTCCTTGCTGCTCATGCCGGGCAGCAAGCCGATGTCGAGCGGGCCCAGGAGTCCGTGCAAGATCGGCCGGCCTGGCTCGTCGTCGAAGCGTTCGACGTCGACGATGCCGCGGTCACTGGTGGCCATGAGCACCGGGATGCGCCGGTGCCCGGCGGCAACGCGCACGACGGCCTTGATGTCGAGCGAATCACATTCTTCGACAAGGACATTGAGGCCGTCGAGGAAGTCGTCGACGGTGTCGGTGGTCAGGCCTTGATGGAAGACCTCGACGGGGAGGTAGGGGTCGAGTTCGGCGATCCGGCGTGCCGTCGCGACCGCCTTGTTGATCCCGAGATCGAACACGGTGGCCGGTATCCGGTTGAGATTGGACAGCTCGACGCGGTCGAAATCGGCCAGCCGCAGGCGCCCGCACAGGCCTTGGAGCGCCAGCGTGTGGGCAATGACATGACCGACGCTCAGGCCGGCGACACCGACGGTGAGTTCGGCCAGGCGACTCTGTTCTTCGACGGTGACGGCGTTGCGATTGCGGTCCAGGCGCAGTGCCTTGAAACCCCGCGGGCCGGGTATCGAGACCAGGGTGCGCCGCCACGGGTACCAGACCCACCGGCCCGGTTCGTCCAACAGCGCCGCGGCGGGTTCCGGGCGCAGCCTGCGCAGGTTGTCCAGCTCGGCGCCGTGGTGATCGAGGGTCTGGACATGGGGTTCGGATCGAAGCCGATCGAGAACGGTCGCGTCAGCCGAATCCCTGGGGTCCAGAATTTGCGGACGATATTCATCCGGATCAGTGTGATGCATTATCGGCTCCCAATTCTGGGAATCGTGCTGTGCCGGCGGGCGCCACGCTTGGAGTCACCCTTTTTCGGCACTTTCACCATCGGCTAATCTTGGAGCGTAAACCGCGCATTAGCAAGACGATTCGTCAAACCAGGATCGACCACGCAATTGGTCATTACCGTTTGCAACGGTGCTATGGTGGCGAATTCGCCAGTTGCGTAGACGCGCATTGTATTCCGGGGAGGGATCGTCATGGCGGTGTCGTCGGACATGCGAGATGTCGCATCGTTGCCGCTACCGCCGCTGAACCCACTGCCGTACAAAGAGCGCCTGGCGGCGTGCCGCAGCTTTCACACCGGTACGGATATCTTGCGCGATGCGGGCGGTCCCGTGACGCGCTTCAGGTTGGCGCCCCGGTGGCTGATGCCACCTCTGGTGGTCGTCACCTCCCCACAGGGCATCCGCGACGTCGTTTCCTGCCGTGACAGTTCGATCGACAAAACCGCCGGCGTGACCGTGGAGATGCAGCGTCTCCTCGGCCCCAACCTGTTCGTCACGCCGTTCGAGCAGTGGAAGCCGCGTCGCCGCACGCTGCAACCGGTGTTCACCAAACAGTCGGTCAACACGTTCGGCGGCCACATGTCGAAGGCAACCGAATCGGTCTGCGGCGCTTGGCAGGACGGTAGCGAGATCGACCTGGACGTCGAGGCGCGCAAGCTGACCATGCGCGCATTGGGGCACTCGGTGCTGGGCCTTGACGTCACCAGCAACAACGATTCGTTGTCCGCACCCATGCGGGAGGCGGTCAGTTATGCCGTCTCGCGCGCCATCAGCCCGGTGCGGGCGCCCCATTGGCTCCCGACGCCCGCACGTCGGCGGGCACGCAGAGCGGCAGCCACTTTGCGCACGGCGGCCCTCGACATCGTCCGAGCGTGCAAGGCCGATCCGGCCCGAAGCGCACCGCTGGTGCAGCAGCTCATCGCGGCCAGGGATCCGGATACCGGAAAGCCTCTGACGGACAACGAGATTGCTGATGAGTTGATCATCTTCATCTTCGCCGGACATGACACGACGGCGACGTCGATCTCGTATGCCCTGTGGCAGCTGGGGCGTAACCCTGATATTCAGGACCGCGTCGCCGCCGAGGTCGCCGCACTCGGTGCCGGTCGGCTCACCCCCGACGACGTTCCTCGGCTCGGATACACCGTTCAGGTGCTCAAAGAGGCGATGCGGTTGTGCCCGCCGGGTGCGACCGGATCGCGTATGACGATGCGGGACGTCCAGGTGGCCGGCTATCGGATTCCAGCCGGGACGATGCTGGTTGTCGGCCGGATGTCTGTTCAACGGGACCCGACGTTGTGGGCAGACCCGTTGCGGTTCGACCCCGACCGGTTCACCGAGGAAGCCTCGAAGAGTCGTGACCGCTGGCAGTATGTCCCGTTCGGCGGTGGGCCTCGAGGATGCATCGGGGATCATTTCGCGATGCTGGAGGCCACACTCGCGTTGGCCACCATCGAGCGTCGTGCTGAAATCACTTCTCTCGAAGACGAATTCCCCACGGCCGCACCGTTCACCGTTGTTGCCGGCGGCCCGATTCCCGCCAGGATCAAGCTCCGCTGAACCGCCCAGGCCTGCTGATCGAGAGGCCCGTCAGACAGCAGTGCCGGTCGATGACCCCTCGACATCGACCAGCACTGCCGCTTTTGTCACTGAGCGCCGGCCTCAAGCGCAGTCGTACTCATTCCGCGCCTGGTCATGGCCGCGCCACCGAGGTGATGTCGGCCGCCCCTCGGACGTCGCGAATCACCCTCCACACGTCGACGACAATACATACTGCACGTACAGCGATACAACAGTAACCATCGACAATATGCAGCAATTGACGCTCCAAATCGATGTACCGAGACGGTCTGCTGCAGCGGGACAAGGTGCACGGGCACGGTTACGCGAAGCCGGTTCCCACGGTGTCCGCAGACCGTCTCACCTGATGCAGGCGCGCCCGAATTCAGTTGTCGACCAACCGAACCCGCAATCAGCCTGGGTCTGATCACGACGCGAGGTCGACGAATCCCGGCAGCCATGGCCACACCAGGGCCAATGCGGAAAGGTTTGCACTGCCGGCGCCCAGCGGCATGGCGCTACGCTCTGGCCATGGGCGAAGTGATGGACTGGGACAAGGCATACCAGGGCGAACTGTTCATGGGGCCACCGCCGTGGAACATCGGGGCGCCACAACCAGAGATCCTGACCTTGATTGACCAGGGAAAAATGCACGGCCCCGTCCTGGACGCCGGTTGCGGCGTCGGCGACACCGCGCTGGAACTCGCCGCACGCGGCTACGACGTCACCGGCGTCGACATCTCCGCCGTTGCCATCGCAGCCGCCGAAGACGCCGCAGCGCAGCACGGACTGTCGAACGTTCGCTTCCTGCAAGGCGATCTGCGACACCTCGACGCTGTCGGCTTGACGCAACGGTTCAGCACGGTGCTCGACTGCACGCTGTTCCACTCCTTGCCCGTCGATGGGCGCGACGACTACATGCGCGGGATCTACGACGCCGCCGACAGCGGCGCTGCGCTGTACCTGTTGGTCTTCACCACCGAAGCGATCCCGCCCGACTCCCCATTCCCGATCCCCAACTTGGTGACCGAAGCCGAAGTCACCGCGGCGGTGGGCAAATACTGGTCCGACATCACGTTGCACCCGGCGCTCGTCGCGGTGAAACCACCGGAATTTCCGGGACATCCGGAACGCAACTTCCCCACCGATGAGAACGGAGTTGCCCAGCTTCCGGCGCTGCTGCTCGCGGCGCGCAAGCCGTAGGCGAATCGGAACTCACTGCTGCGCTGGATTATTCAGCGCAGCGGTCGAGTCATGGAGCGCGGTTCAGCCAGGGGTCTCGGTCGGGTTCTGGGCCTTCGACCGGAAGGCGCCGTGACGCAACAGACCGGTGACGGTGCTATCCCAGCGTTCCAATTGCTCGCCGGTGTAGAACGGCTCGCCCAGATACCGCTCGATATGGCGGCGCAGGATCATGGGGCCGACGCGCAAGATCAGCGGAATGAGAATCAGCCATTTGTAGTCCAGGTCGCCCAGGACTTCACCGCGCTCGACGAACTGCCTGCCCTGCGCCTCGCTGATTCCGGTCAACCCATCGAAGATCACTTCACCGATCGTTGAATCCGAATCGATCTCAACGAGTGCGCGCCCGACATAGTCCATGACACGCGGATGAGTCTCGATCAGGCGCGTCATGCGCCGGCCGGCCTCCTCGAGGGCGTCCTCTTTCGGCATCATCTCCGGCTCCAGGCCTTCGCCGAGAACCTGCAAGACGTAGTTGTCCACTTTTGCGGTCAAATCCGCTTTGGTGTGGAAGTGGTGCTGCACGGCACCTACCGAAACCCCTGCTTGTTCGGCGATCATCTTGAACGTCGTCGCGGTGATGCCATGAAGCGCGAACACCGTCAATGCGGCGTCGAGAATCCTGTCCTCAGTGGACGGCTCTGGCGGAGCCGGCGGCTTGAACGGAAATAAGCGGGTCTCTGCCACACATCGACCATACAGCCATCTCATGGGAGAATACAGGCATACCGGCAAACAATATAAAACTATCGTACTAGCCAAAACAAGTATATCAAGAGGCGAAGGAGCTGCGAGAAATGGCGGCACAGCAAACACCCCATCCCCCAGCTTCCGCCGCCGCCCGGACTCGATAGCGACCCATGCCCGACATCAGCTACCTCGATCACACCGGCGACCCCGTACCCGCGTACCTGGCAGTGCCGGCCGGCACTGGTCCGTGGCCGGCAGTGGTGGTCGTCCAGGACGTCCTCGGAATGACCGCTGACCTGCGTCGAACCGCAGAACGACTCGCGGACAACGGCTATCTCACTCTGGTCCCCGGCCTCTACGGCCGCGGACCAAAGATCAAGTGCATGCTCAGCACCATGTACGCAGCCGTCGTCGGTCGGGGCAGCGCCCAGCAAGCAATCATCGCCGCCCGCGACCACCTCCTCGCCGACGCACGCTGCACCGGGAAGGTCGGACTGGTGGGCTTCTGCATGGGCGCACAATTCGTCGTTCAACTGTCCCCGGGGGGACTGTTCGATGCCAGTGCACCGAACTACGGTGTGCTACCACGTGATCTCGAACCGCTGAAAGAATCGTGTCCCGTCGTCGCCAGTTTCGGCGCCAAAGACCGCATCGTGCCCCGCGGTAGCGCCGCCAGACTTGAATCCGCACTCGCCGAGGGCAATGTGCCACGGGACATCAAGGAATATCCGAACGTCGGCCACAGCTTCATGAACGACTGGCGGCTCCCACCGGCGATGCGCAAGATCGAAAGCGCGGTCGGGCTGTCCTACTTCGCCGACGAAGCCGAAGACGCCTGGAAACGCATGACAGACTTTCTCGAAAAGCATCTGGCATAACCTCGCACCCGGCAGAAGGGCACGTTCACCAGGATGGCCGACCACAACGACGCCCTGCCGGACCCTGACCAGCTGCCCCTGGTCCCCATGAACCCGCTGCCGGTCGGCGAACGGATGAAATGGGCCCGGCAGAACCACTACGGACAGGTGGCACTGCGCGAGGCCGCAGGCGCCAGCATCACCCGAGTGGGACTCGGGCCGCGCTGGCTGGGGCCCAGCATCGTGTTCGTGATGTCACCCGAAGGTGCCCGAGATGTACTGGCGCGCAACAACGATGCCTGCGATCGCACACTGGTGCATCACGAAATGCGGCGGCTTCTCGGGGACAATCTCGCAGACCTGCCCAACCTGCCCTGGCGGGCACGCAAGAGGACTCTGCAGCCGGTCTTCACGCGGCACCGGGTCGCCGCATTCGGCACCCACATGTCCGACGCGGCAGCCGCCATCAGCAACAGTTGGCCAGACGGTGCCCAACTCGATCTCGACGCCGAAGCGCGCCGACTGACCATGCGCGTCCTGGGACGCTCGGTGCTCGGAATCGATCTGGACGATCGCGCCGAAGCTCTGGCCGACCCCCTCAACATCGCGCTGGCCTACGTGGCCGATCGCGGCATGCGGCCCGTGCGCGCCCCGTGGTGGCTGCCCACCCCGGCACGGCGCCGCGCCCGGGCCGCCACCGCGACGCTGCGGCGGCTCGCCGGAGAGGTCCTCCAATCCTGCCGCGCCGACCCGACCCGCGACGCTCCCCTGGTTCACGCCCTGATCGCCGCGACCGACCCCGAGACCGGCCACGCGCTCTCGGACCTGGACATCTGCAACGACCTCATTGCATTCATGGTCGCCGGCCACGACACCACAGCGACCACCATCGCGTACGCCTTGTGGGCGCTGGGACGCCACCCCGAGATCCAGAGCAGGGTTGCCGAAGAGGTCGCGGCCATCGGCGATCATGACCTCACCCACGAGGACGTCCCCCGGCTCGAATACACCACCCAGGTCCTGCGCGAAGCGCTGCGCCTGTGCCCACCGGTGGTGGTCGCCGGCCGTACTGCCTTGCGGGACATCGCCGTTGACGGCTACAAGATCGAATCCGGCAACATGGTTCTGGTGGGCATCTTCGGCATGCACCGCGACCCGAAGCTGTGGCCGGACCCGCTGACATTCGACCCCGACCGGTTCGGCCCCGAGAACGTCAGCGCCCGCGACCGGTGGCATTACATTCCGTTCGGCGCCGGCGCGCGGACGTGCATCGGAGATCATTTCGCCGTTCTGGAAGCCACTCTCGCCTTGGCCACGATCGTGCGCGCCGTTGAAATCGAGTCCCTGACAGAGGATTTCCCGCTTGCGGTGCCGTTCACGATGGTCGCGGGCGCCCCGATCCCGGCGGTGGCGCACCGTCGGTCATGAGCCTGGCCGGCATGGTCGACGGCTGGCACCGCCCGCGCGGTCACCGCGCACGGTTCACCCATATCGCTGGACAATATTAGACACCTTGTATGCAATATGACTATATTTGCACGTGGAACCGCGAAGAACGCCGCGCTGCTCAGGTTTGGGGGAACCACACGAGTCCAGGGCGGTCTCGCGTCGTCACTGTCGGGGAGGGAGAAATTGGCTGCGCCACTGCAGACACCAGCTGTTCCGCTGCAGCTGCCGCCGTGCATGTCCGACCCGGACCGGTGGGTCAGCCCCGGCGATGACGCCGAAGTCAAGGCGTTGTGCCGCGGGTGCCCGCGCCGCCGGCGCTGCGCCGGCGAAGCCATCAGCACCCCGGGCATCTCGGGCGTGGTCGCCGGCGTGAATGTGCCCGAGGGCGGTCGCGCCCGCACGTTCGCCCTGCGGCAGCTGCGGGCCGTGGCCGCGCTCGCCGGCCCGCCCGGCAGGCCCATGGCCGATACGGCGTGACAGGCATTGACGTTGCGGGGACGCCGGGAAGCCCGCGATGCCTCAGGCCGCGAACGCAGCCGTCAGCTGGACCCGGATGACCGGATCGGACTCAAGGCGGTGCCGGAGCGCGCTCTCGAATTGCCAGATGGACGCGAGGTCGTGGTCCAGCCGGCAGTCCACGGCTGCGGCCGTGCCCGACGGCGGTGGGCTGTCGGCGATGTGGTCGGCGACGGGTTCCAGCAAGGTCCGCGGCGCCGCCAGGTAGTAACCGGGATTCGGACCGCCGACCTCGGCCGCGTACAGCAGCCCATGCTCGGTGATGATGACGTGCGTGGCCAGGACCCGCACCGGCCCGTGCCGCTCGGCGGTGCCCCACTCCTCGGCCGCCAACCGTCCCTGGATGACGTGCAGCCGCACGTCATCCGTGAGGAATTTCGTGAAGTCACCCGGCGCCAGCACACGGGCCGACGCGAGGTCGGCATTCAGGCTGCCGCACAGCATCTCGCCGATGTAATTGAACAACCGATCGCTCATGACGCGCTCCCATCGGGCCGGTACCTTGAGCCTGCACCCGAGCGGCGGCGAACGTCAATGGTTGATCAGAGTTGCGGGCCCTCCGCGCGAAGATCGTCGACCGCCGTCATGGCGTCACGCAGTTTGGCGAGCCACTCTTCGGCATGCTCACCGACCAGCCGGACCGACCAGGCCAGCGCATCGGACCGTGAGCGCGCCACGCCGGCGTCGACCAGGGTGTCGAGCACCTGCCGCTCCGGCTGCTTGAGCCGCGTCATCACCGGAACGGCCAAGTGGGTGAACAGGATTCGCTCCGACTCCCCGACCGATACACCCCAGGCCACCTTGCGCCCGTAGCGAGCTTCGGCCTCGTCGGCGATCCGCATGCGCTCGGACCGGGTCTCCTCCCGGAAGCGCGCCACCCGCCCGGAGGCCCGGGCGGCCGTTTCGGGATTCTCCGGGTCGGGCAGTCGCCCGATGACGATGATCTCCTCGCGGTCCACCGTGACGTCCGGGTCGCCGGCGAACCACTCTTCCGGGAGCCGACCGGCGAACCAGTCGGCGGCGTCGCCCGCGTCGGGCTGCTGCGCTTGTTGCCAGCCGCCGCGGCGGTCCTGGCCAGAATGACGTTGCCTCATGCTTACATGATTACACCGTTACATCTGTAATGAAACAGCGTTTCACCCGGGGCGAACGTGTGCGGGAAGAGTGGGTCTGTCAGCGCTTACGCAACAGCGCGGAACCGCCGAAGACGGCCAGCCCGAGCGCCACCAAGGCCAGGAACACCGCCCAGCCCGGGCTCACGAAGACACCGACCAGCACGATGGCGGCGATCACCGGCGACGCCACGAACAGCAGCATGCCCGGGTGTTCCTTCGCTACCGCGAGGGCACTCTTCGCCCGGATCGGGTCAATTTCTTTGCGCGCCATGGAACCAGGATGCCACCCTGCACGACCAAATGACGAGGCAACACCGAGACCCACATCACACACCTACCTATACTCCCTATGGGTATATACTTCAGGCATGAGTCAGGTACTTGAAGTTCAGGGAATGTCGTGCGGACACTGCGTCGCGTCCATCACCTCAGCTGTCGAGCCGCTGCCCGGCGTGACGGGCGTCGAGGTGGACCTGAAGGCCGGCACCGTACGAGTGGACGGCGAGCCTGACCGGGCCGCCGTCGCCGCCGCGATCGAAGACGCCGGATACGACGTCGTCCAACCGGCATGACCACGTCGGTCACGCTGTCCGTGGGCGGCATGACGTGTTCGTCATGCGCGGCCCGGATCGAGAAGCGGCTCAACCGGATTGACGGAGTTCACGCCAGCGTGAACTTCGCGACCGAACAGGCGGCCATCACCTACCCGGACGGCGTGACCACCGACGAGCTGGTCGCGGCCGTCGAGGCCACCGGCTACACCGCGAGCGTCGACAAGACCGACACCCCCACCGAAACGGCCTACCTGCCGCGGCTGTTGGTGTCACTGGCTCTGACCATCCCCGTACTGGCGCTGTCGATGATTCCGGCGCTGCAGTTCCCGCACTGGCCGCTGTGGGCGCTGGCGCTCACCACCCCGGTGGTCTTCTGGGGCGCCTGGCCGCTGCACCACGCCGCGTGGACCAACCTGCGACATGGCGCGGCGACCATGGACACCCTGGTATCGCTCGGTGTGCTCACGTCGTACCTGTGGTCGGCTTGGATGCTGGCGATGGGCAGCGACCACCTCTACCTCGAGGTCGCCGCCACCGTCACGACGCTGATCCTCGCCGGTAAGTTCTTCGAGACCCGCGCCAAGCGGCAATCGGGCGCCGCGCTGCGCGCACTGCTGGACCTCGGGGCCAAGGATGTGGCGGTACTGCGCGACGGTCACGAAATCCGGGTTCCCATCGAACAATTGACAGTCGGCGACACCTTCGTCGTCCGTCCCGGCGAGAAGATCGCTACCGACGGCGTGGTGATCAGCGGGACGTCCGCAGTCGACGCCTCGATGCTGACGGGCGAGTCGGTACCGGTCGAGGTCGGTCCCGGTGACCAACTCGCCGGCGCCACGGTGAATGCCGGTGGTCGGCTCGAGGTCCGGGCCACCCGCGTCGGCGCGGACACCCAACTGGCCCAGATGGCGCGCCTGGTGGCCGACGCCCAGAGCGGCAAGGCCGAAGTGCAGCGTCTGGCCGACCGGGTGTCGGCGGTCTTCGTCCCCGTGGTGATCGGTCTGGCGCTGGTGACGCTGATCGGCTGGCTGGTCGCGGGAGGCACGGTCAGCGCCGCGCTGACCGCCGCCGTGTCGGTCCTGATCATCGCGTGCCCCTGCGCCCTGGGCCTGGCCACTCCGACGGCCCTGCTGGTCGGCACCGGCCGCGGTGCGCAGTTGGGCATCCTGATCAAGGGCCCGCAGGTGCTGGAATCGACCCGTGAGGTCGACACCGTCGTCCTCGACAAGACCGGCACCGTGACCACCGGAAAGATGACGGTTGCCGCGGTACATGCCGAGTCCGACAACGTATTACGACTCGCGGGCGCGTTGGAGCACGCATCCGAACACCCCATCGCCCAGGCCATCGCAACCCGGGCCGCCGCGGACGGACCGCTGCCGGCGGTCACCGACTTCGTCAACCACGACGGTCGCGGCGTCACCGGCGTGGTGGACGGTCACGACGTGGCGGTGGGGCGGCGCAGCTGGCTCACCGCTGAGGCCTCCCCCGAGTTGCAGACCGCCGCGCAGACCGCGGAAGCCCAGGGCCGCACGCCGGTGTGGGTCGCGGTCGACAGAGCCATCGCGGGCGTCATCGTCGTCTCCGACACGGTGAAAGACACTGCCGCCGAGGCCATTACCGAGCTCAAGAAACTGGGGCTGATGCCCGTGCTGCTGTCCGGCGACAATGCGCGCGCGGCCGGCGCGGTGGCCGCTGAGGTCGGCATCGAGACGGTGATCGCCGAGGTGCTGCCCGCCGACAAGGTCGACGAGATCAAGCGGCTGCAGGATCAGGGCCGGGTCGTGGCGATGGTCGGCGATGGCGTCAATGATGCTGCCGCCCTTGCCCAGGCCGACCTGGGACTGGCGATGGGCACCGGCACCGACGTGGCGATCGAGGCCTCGGATCTGACCCTGGTCAGTGGCGACCTGCGGGCCGCGGCAGACGCCATCCGGCTGTCCCGGGCGACGCTGGGGACCATCAAGGGCAACTTGTTCTGGGCGTTCGCCTACAACGTCGCGGCCATCCCGCTGGCGGCTGCCGGCATGCTCAACCCGATGATCGCCAGTGCGGCAATGGCTTTCAGCTCACTGTTCGTGGTGAGCAACAGCCTGCGGCTGCGCAGCTTCACGCCCCGCCGGTAGCTACCAGATCCGCACCCAGTCGACCAGCATGTCGGCGGGGTAGGTGCCCGGGCCGGGATCACCACCTCCGGAACCGGCGACGGCGAGGCCGAGGATCGGGAACAGGGTGTAGCCGGGATCGTTGAAGTGCCAGTTGGGCAACGACTTTGCCGGGACGTTGAAGTACGGCTGGGCGCCGTCGGTGTAGTCGAGCCAGAACCGCATTCCGGCGTCGTCCCACTGGCACCGCCAGTTGTGCCAGGCGCTGTCGGGCGTGATGGTGTGCGAAACATGTTCGCCGCCATTGAGGTTGGCGTGCACGGTCGTACCGGGAGCCCAGCTCCCGTTGCCGTACCACTCCATGATGTCGACCTCGCCGCCGATCCCCGGGGTGTTGTTGGCCAGATACCAGGCCGGCCAGCAGCCCGGGGTCAGGCAGTTGAGCTTCATCCGGGCCTCGAAGGTGTGGCCGATGCCGGCACGGAAGGTGCCGAAAACCTTGCCGCTGAAGTAGGTATTCCCGTCCTTGGCGGCGCGGATCACCAGGTTCGACTTACCGTCGAGGAACAGGTTCTTGCGGTCGTTGCGGTACTGGCCGACGTGTTCGGGAAGCTCCCAGTAGGTGGGGTTCTCCATCGACTCGCGGGCCGTCGCGATCTCCCATTTGGAGGTGTCGGGCGACGATCCCGCCGGCCCGTCGAAGTTGTCCTCGAAGATCAGTTTTCCGGGCGTATCTGCGCGGGACTCGGCCGTGGGAAGCGTGGCGGCCAACAGGCCCAGCCCCGCCATGGACAGCATGCTGCGACGATCAATGTCTGGCATGCCTACCCATGTAAGCCGCGTCCCGGCCAGCGTGCAAGTCAAGTGCAAGCCGGGCACCGGCGCCGCGGCTAAAGCTCTTTGCGACGGGCCCGGAACATTTTCACCTCGTCACGGATGCCTTTCAACCGTCGCGCACCGGCGAAAGACCAGTCGAAACCAGGTGCGTCACCGACCGCCTCGCGTGCCGATTCAGCCAGCAGAACAGCCCCGGGCCGGGCCACTCCGGTCACCCGGCTGGCATTGTTGACCGCACCGCCGAACCAGTCCCCGGCCCGGCTCACGGCCAGCCCCGTCGCCATGCCGGCCTTGAGCCGCGGCAGGGCCTCATCGGCTTCAGCCGCGTCGACGAGGTCCAGGATCATGTTCAGCAGCGGCACCGGTTCGGGGCTGACGAGCATGACCTCGTCGCCGATGGTCTTGATGAACCGCACCGGCGGCTCGGCAAGGGTGCGCGCCAGATCAGCCAGCCGCTGTGACAGCCGCTCCAATCCTTCCGGCGGCAGTTCCTCACCCAGGCTGGTGAAGCCGACCAGATCGGCGAAGGCGATCGACACCATCCCCGCGCCCGGCAGCGCCGGACCCGTCAGGCGTTCGGTGGCGGCGACCTCCTGCTGCAACAGCGCGTGCAGCATCTGCGTACGGAGCATGTCCTGGGCCATGGGTCCCAGAAGAGGCGCAACGTTTCCGGTCAGCGCAGCGACGGCCTTGGCGTTCTCCAACTCGGTCGCGTCGGTCTGCAGGATCGCCGACAACGCGGCAAACTGCATGACCTCCACAGTTTTCGCGAGGCCGTCCGTCATCACCTGAATCACCGCGACGACCTGCTCGATCGGCAGTCCCAGGCCCAGGCACTGCTGCGCATATCCGACCAGCTGGCTGTCCACCGTCAGGTACAGCGCGGCAGTCGGGTCATCGGACCGGGGCCGGCCCGCCGCATGCAGAATCCGTTGCAGCAGATCGATATCCATGTCCCACCGGGTGGCGATATCCCGGGCCGAGAGCCGGATACCGTCGTCGCCGAGGGCGCGCCGGGCCGGCAGCAACATCGGCGCGAAGGCCTCGTCGATCTCCTGCTCGCTGAAGCCTTCCGACAACAGCCAGTCGGTCAGCTCGGCGCTGTCGGCCGGCTCGGCAGCTTGTTCGCTCACCCGGCCAACTTAGCCTGACCGGAGGCCTCGCAGAATGGGCACATGACCGAACCACGGATGCCGCTGCGCACCGGCCTGCCGGCGGTCGTCGGCGCCAACCCACGAGTACTGATCCTGGGCTCGTTTCCCAGCGAGAAGTCACTGGACACCGGCGAGTACTACGCCAACACCCGCAACCAGTTCTGGCGGCTGCTGGCCGCACTCCTCGGATTCGACGTGGACCTGCCCTACCCCGAGCGCCTCGAGGCCGTCACCGGCGCGGGGGTGGCGCTGTGGGACGTCGTGCACAGCTGTCGGCGGGTCGGCAGCCTGGACGCCAACATCGACCGGAAGACGTTGGTGCTCAACGATTTCAGCGCGTTCCTCGGCGAGCACCCGACGATCGAGCGGGGCTTCATCAACGGCCTGACCGCGTACACACTGTTTCAGCAAGCCGATACCGCGCTGCCCGCCGGCCGGCTGCCGTCGAGCAGCGGGGCCTTGACCATGTCATTCGCCGAGAAGCTCGCAGCGTGGCGAGTGGTCGGCTGAACGTTTCACCTGTGCCGATCGGGGTATGCCGGCCGCATGCGGTGTGTATCCGCATCCGGACCCAGGGGGTTTACCCATGCCACGCATCACTACGAACCTGCCGGGATTCACCAAGCTTCTGGGTGCGGCGCTGACGGCGCTGACGATCGCCGGTCTGATCACAGCGACGCCTGCCGGTGCATTCTCCCGGCCCGGGCTACCCGTCGAATACCTGAATGTGCCGTCGGCGGCCATGGGCCGCGACATAAAAGTCGAATTCCAGGCCGGCGGTCCGCACGCCCTCTACCTGTTGGACGGCCTGCGCGCCCAGGATGACACCAACGGCTGGGACATCAACACCCCCGCCTTCGAGTGGTACAACGAATCGGGCGTGTCCGTGGTGATGCCGGTCGGCGGCATGTCGAGCTTCTACACCGACTGGTATCAACCGGCCGTCGGCAATGGCACCACGCAGACCTACAAGTGGGAAAGCTTCCTCACCAGCGAATTGCCGGCTTGGCTGGCCGCCAACAAGCACATCTCGACAGGCGGTAACGCCGTCGTCGGGCTGTCGATGAGTGGCTCCACCGCCCTGATCTACGTCGCCTACCACCCCGACAAGTTCCGGTATGCCGGCTCACTGTCGGGATTCCTGAACCTGTCGGACGGGTTCTGGCCACCGATGGTCGGGCTCGCGATGAACGATTCCGGCGGCTTCAATCCCGGTGCCATGTGGGGTCCTCCCGGTGACTCGGCGTGGGCGCGCAACGACCCGACTGTCAATGTCGGCAGGATCGCCTCGTCCGGTGCACGGCTGTGGGTGTACTGCGGCACCGGCACGCCGGACGACCTGGCAGGCGCGACAAGCGGTGTGCCGCAACAATTCCTGGAGAGTTTCACGCTCGCGTCGAACACCAAATTCCAGGGCGCATACCAGGCTGCAGGCGGCCACAACGCCACCTTCAACTTCCCGCCGACCGGTACCCACACCTGGGCATATTGGGGTCAGCAACTGCTGCAGATGAAGCCGGATATCCAGGCCGCCCTCGGAGCGCGCTAACCGCGGTGCCGACTGGCGTACTCCCCCGGCGTGCAGCCGAGCATGGCCCGGAAGTCGTTGCTGAAATGCGCCTGGTCATACCAGCCCAAACACACTGCGAGATCAGCGAAGTCGACGTCCGGCACCGTCTCGATCTGCAGCGCCGCGTGCTGCAGGCGGTACCGGCACAGCACCCACTTGACCGGCACACCGACGTAGCGGCGGAACACGCGCTGAGTGGTGCGCTCGCTCCAGGGCGACAGCGCCATCACCTGCTCGACCCGGTGCAGCTGGTCGTCGGCCTTGACCCGCTCGAGCAGCGTCAACAGGTCGCGATACGTGGTGTCGGAGTCGGGGTGATCGCCGATCGCATCGTCGAGGGCGGTGGCCGTCCGCTGGATATCGTCGACGAAACCGACTGGCACGCCGAACAGTTCGACGTCAACTGGCAGGACCCGGCCCGTCAGAGCCCCTGCGTCCCGGCCGAACCGGGCGGTGAATCCACCGGGCCGGAACCGCGCGCCGACGACCGAGCCGCTCTCGGACAGCGTGGTGGTGAACACCCGCTCGACCACGCCGTGCACCAGCGTCGCCGGCAACCGGTGCCCGTGCCGCACACCGTCGGTGCCCCACTCGTGTGTCAGATGCACGGCGGGAAACGTGATGACAGTGCTGTCGAATGGCTCTTCGCCACGGAGATCCCACGTGACCGACCAGAAATTCTCGACCCAGACGGCCGCGGCGGCGGACGGCTGCCACTGCCGCAGGTCGAACACCGAGGCCGTGTTGGCGCGACCGACCACACCCAGTTGCGCTGTAGCTGTCGGGTTTTTCCAAGCCACCACACCACCGACCCTACGAGACTTGCAGACATGAGCGTGCAACCAATTCCCCAGGGCTACACCAGCCTGACCCCGTTCCTGGTGATCGATGGGGCTGCCGCCGCGATCGACCTCTACGTCGAGGTGTTCGGCGCCCAACTGATCGAGAAGATGGACGCGAGTGACGGCACCGTGGCACACGCCGAGCTGGACTTCGGTACCGGCCGGCTGCAATTGTCCGATCCCAACCCCGATTACGAACTGACGGCGCCACCACGCAGCGGGCCGGTCACCCATTCGGTGGTGTTGTACTGCCCCGACGTCGACGCCGTGGTCGAACGGGCTGAGCGCGCCGGCGCGACGATCCGGGAGGCGACCCAGACTTTCGTCACCGGCGACCGGTTCGCGTCGATCGTCGACCCCTTCGGCCAGCGGTGGGCGGTGATGACGCGGGTCGAAGAGGTCGACGCCGCCGAGCGCGACCGCCGGCTGTCGGAGTGGGCGGCGAGCAACGTCTGACCCTGCTGGCTTACCGTGGACTGATGGCCTGTGTGTTCTGCGACATCATCGCCGGCAAGGCGCCCGCGATCCGGATCTACGAGGACGACGACTACATCGCCTTCCTGGATATCCGGCCGTTCGCCCGCGGCCACACCCTGGTGGTGCCCAAGCAGCACTACGAGAACCTGGTCGACACCCCGCCGGACGTGGTCGCCGGCCTGGCCAGGCTCGGTCAGCGGGTTGCCCAGGCGTCGCGCGAATCCGGCCTGCACGCCGACGGCAACAACATCGCGATCAACGATGGTAAAGCCGCATTTCAGACGGTCTTTCACATCCATCTGCACGTCGTCCCGCGCAAGACCGGCGACAAGCTGGCGTTTGCCAAGGGCATGCTGCTGCGGCGCGATCCGGACCGCGAAGCCAGTGGAAAAATCCTACTGGAGGCGGTCGCGCGGCTCGAAGATCCGCAGGCAGACTTGAGCACATGAGTATGCCCCTGTGGGAGAAGTACCTCGGCCTCCCGATGCTGAAGATGCACGACCGGATCTATCAGAAGACGGAAGGCCGGATCGGCCACCAGTTCCCCGGTGTCCCGCCCAGCCTGCTGCTGCACACCGTCGGCGCCAAGACGGGCCTGGCGCGCACCACGTCGCTGACCTACGCGAAGGACGGCGACTCCTACCTGGTGGTCGCGTCCAAGGGCGGGGAGCCGACGGCACCGGGCTGGTACTTCAACGTGAAGGCCGACCCGGAGATCGAAATCAACGTCGGGACAAAGCGAATCCCGGTGACCGCCCGTGTCGTCGGCAAGGACGACCCCGACTACCCGCGGCTGTGGCAGGTCGTGAACAAGAACAATGCCAACCGCTACGCGGGCTACCAGAAGCGCACCACCCGGCCGATTCCGGTGATCGCGCTGACCCCGCGTTAGAGCAGCTGCTCGGCCAGCAGCCTTAGCGTCGTCTCCCTAGCCGGGGCGGTGGCTGGATCGCAACCACGGCGGGCGGCGGCGACGGGGCTGACCATCACCTCGTCGACGCCAAAATGTGTTGCCAGTTCCCGGATTTGGGCGGCGGCCTCTTCGGGTGCGCCGAGCACGGCCCGCTGCATCCCGGCGGCCACAATGGCCTGTTGCTGCGGAGTGAGCTGGTTCTTCTCCGAGTCTTCGACGAGGTCCAGCGCGCGCAGCGGTTCGCCGGTGCGCAGCCACGCCATCATCTGCAGGTTGGGCCGAATCAGCTGCTCGGCCTCATCGCGAGTTTCCGCCACACACGCGTTGACGGTCATGAATGTCGTTGGCTTGTCGGCGAATTCGCTGGGTCGGAACTCTTCGCGATAGGTGGCCAACGCTTCTTCGGTGCCCTGCCCCGAGAAGTGGTGGGCGAACACATACGGCAGCCCCTTCGCTGCGGCAAGGTGCGCCGAATACATCGACGAACCGAGGAGCCACAGCTTCGGCGGGCTCACCGCGGCCGGGGTGGCCTTCAGGATGTAGTTCTTGTCCAACAGGTTTCGCCCCTCGAGAGACACCTTGACCCCGCCGGGGCTCATCAGCGCGACGACGTCGTCGAGGTACTCGGGAAAGCGCTGGATGTCCTCGTCGGTGCGTCCGGCCGGGCCCCGCAGCGCGATCGAAGTGACGGGGTCGGTGCCCGGCGCCCGCCCGACACCCAGGTCGATCCGGCCAGGGGCTGCCGCCTCAAGGAGCGCGAACTGTTCGGCAACCGCCAACGGCGCGTGGTTGGGCAGCATCACACCACCTGAACCGAGCCGGATGCGGTCGGTCTGCGCGGCCAGGTACCCCAGGAGCACCGGCGGGCTCGTCGCGGCGACCGCGGGCATGTTGTGATGCTCGGCCACCCAGTAGCGGTGGTAGCCCAACTGGTCGGCGGCCTTGGCGAGGCGGACGGTGGCGGCGAAGGCGTCGGCGGTGGACTGGTCACTGCGGACCGGGACGAGATCAAGAACTGACAACTGCACGATCTAATCCAACTCCTTCGGGCTGGAAGCGATTCCCTTGGCCACGGTGAACACGTCATCGAGCATGGCCGGAGTGAGCCGGCCGGTGAACGTGTTCTGCTGACTGGGGTGGTAGCAGCCGAGCAGCCGTCGTCCGTCGGGAAGCGCGGCCAGCACTCCGTGGCCGAACTTCGGATACGGCCGTCCCGCTCCCGTCAGGTCCAGCGCGGCCTTCCAGGCGAAACCACCGAGAGCGACGACGACCCGGACGTCCTGACCCGTCAGGCGCCACTCCGCGCTCAGCCACGGCTCGCACGTGTCGCGTTCCTCGGGTGTCGGCGCGTTGTCGGGCGGTGCGCATCTGACGGCGGCGACCACGCGAATATCGTTGAGGGTCAGCCCATCTGCCGCGTCGATGCTCACCCCGCTGCTGGCCAGCCCCACCCGGTGCAAGGAAGCGAAGAGAAAGTCCCCCGACCGGTCACCGGTGAACACGCGGCCGGTGCGGTTCGCGCCGTGCGCCGCCGGCGCCAACCCCAGCACCCAGATGCGCGGCCGCTCCACACCGAGACCGGGCACCGGCCGGCCCCAGTACGGCTCGGCCGCGTAGGCCTTGCGCTTGGCCAGCGTCCGCGTTGCGACATCTTCGCGCCAGGTGACCAGGCGCCGGCAGCCGCGGCACACCGACACCTGGGCGTCGAGATCGATCAGCTCGGTGCAGCGTCGGGCCCTCGCCCGCACCTGTGCCGCAGACCGCGCGACGGGGGTGTCGGCCACGGCGGGATCACCCGGCCAGCCCGACCCGGGCGGCACCGGGGACGGGAACAACACTCCGGTTCGGGGATGCGGCAGCACCCCCAGATTCTGCGCCCCACCCGGGCGGCTACGCCGCGAAGCTGTCCAATTGGAGCCCGTGGTAAGCCGACCGCAGGCGTTCGTAGCGGTACCGGTTGTACGCCAACGGATCAAGCACGACGGCCCGTGATAGGTACCGCCAGGCCAGCTGCGACGCCTTCAGGTACAGGGCGTATTCGAGGCGGGTCACGGGTGTCGATCGAATGTCGAGCAGGTCCCGCATCTTCGAGTGGGCATGGCGCTGCCCCAACACTTTCGGCACCCGCAACGCCAGGGGCGTCACCAGTTTCCACACCGGCGACACGAGGCCACGCAGGCGTTTCGGCAACAACGCCGGCATGGGCAGGGTATCGAAGCTGTCGTCGGCGTACTGGAGAAAGGCGTTGTCCGCCAAGCACTCTTCGGCAACCTGGTCGTAGTACGCCTCCATGTCGGCCAGCGTTTCCGGCAGTTTGGCCCGGGCGCTGGGCAGCTCCAGGTAGCTCAGCATCCAGCGGGTGGTCTGGTAGACGATTTCGCGTTCCTCCACGTCGAGATCGCGACCGCACACGGCCAGGTAGCCCCGATAGAGGACATTCAATCCGCTCACCGCGATCCACTTCCACAGGTCGGGGTCGAGCGCACTGAACCTGGTGTCGGCGAACTCGCCGTTGCCGGTGCCCTTCACCGCGGCGTGAAGGCGCTTGAGTTCCTCGGTGTCGAAGCGGCGGTCCGCCTCATCGCCGAACAACATCAACATGCCGTAGGTCAGTGATCGGATGCCTCGGTCGGTGAAGTTCTCCTGGAACCGCCCCGAACGGTCGACCGCGGCGGCGACGGGGCGGTACGCGACCTGGTCGAGCGCCAGGCGGCCGAATAGCCCGAGACTCAGCGGTGAGCCCAACCACCACCGGACGTCGGCAGCCAGCTCCGCATGCGGCTGACCGGGATGCCACGGCTCGACTGCGGCGCCAACGGATGCTGCGGTGCTCGTCGTCATGCGCGAATCCAATCTGTCATCAAGCGTTGATAGATGAATTGAGGCAACCATCTGTCAACACCTGTGTCAAGATTGGATTCGTGAGCGGGTCCAGGCAATACGGTGGCCTCAGTGGCGCCGACCGCACAGCCGAGCGGCGGCGCCGCTTCGTCGCGGCCGGCCTGGACCTGATGGGCACCAAGGGCATCCCCGCAACGACCCTGCGGGGCGTGGCAGAGCGGTCGGGGCTCGCGGCACGCTATTTCGCCGAATCATTCCCGACCATCGAAGACCTGCACATCGCCGTCTTCGACGAGATCGTCGCCGAACTGGAAGAGCGCGGGCTCGCCGCGATCGCCGACACCGACGGGGGTCCCAGGACTCGCTCGCGGGCGGCGCTCGGGTCGCTGGTCGACCTCGTGCTGACAGATCCGCGCAAGGGCCGCGTCATCCTGATCGAGTCCGCCTCGTCGCCCGCGCTCGGCCCGCGCCGGCTCGCCGAGGCTCAGCGCTTCGCCGGCATCGTCGCGGGGCTGAGCGGTTCGGCCACCGACCCCCGACCGCTCGACCTGCGGTTGGCGGCGCAGTTCGTCATCGGCGGGGTCGGCGAGACGCTCACCGCGGTCCTCGTCGGGGCGATCACCGTCGAGCGTGAATACCTCATCGACATGCTGAACGACCTGTTGTTTGCTTCATTGCGCGCGGTCCGCACCACCGCGGGTGCCGTCAGAACGGGATGATCGACTCGCTGTTGAGATGCAGCCACACCCGGCGCGCCCACCGCCGAACCGGGCCGGCCGACAGATGCGCGATCAATTCCCGGTCGACCACAAGATAGCCACCGGGCACCCGCTGCCACAGGCCGGCCATCCAAAGTTCCAGTGCTGCAACGCTTGTCACCGTACCGGGGGCGAGGGCATCGAGGTCGGCATCGGACACGAACGTCGGGCGCGAGGTACGCACACTGTGATAGACGGAACGCACGTGAAGCTCGATCGCGGTCGCAGACACATCGGCTCCGCGACGACTGTCGCGGAGCGCTTCCATCTCGGCCAACAGGGCCTTGCTGTACACATTGCTGACGATACCGGTAACACGGTCGTTACATGCGATTAATGCGCACGGCACATGACGCGAGTCTTCGCTGGTACCAGCCGACTCCTAGACTTGCCCCCGTGCATACCGCGCTGCCGAGCCTCATCGCCGACCTGCCCGCCGACGCCGTCGTCACCGACCCGGACATCGTCGCCTCCTACCGGCAGGACCGGGCGCTCGATCCCGACGCCGGCACCCCCATCGCGGTGGTGCGGCCGCGGAGTACAGAAGAAGTGCAGACGGTCCTGCGATGGGCCAGCGCGCACAAGATCGCGGTAGTGCCGCGCGGCGCAGGCACCAGCCTGTCCGGTGGTGCCACGGCGGTCGACGGCGGCATCGTGCTGACCACCGAACGGATGCGCGACATCGTGGTCGACACGACGACGCGCACCGCCGTCGTACAGCCCGGCCTGCTCAATGCCGAGGTGAAGAAAGCCGTTGCCGCCCACGGACTCTGGTACCCACCTGATCCGTCGTCGTTCGAAATCTGCAGCATCGGCGGCAATGTCGCCACCAACGCGGGCGGCCTGTGTTGTGTCAAGTACGGCGTCACGACCGACTACATCCTGGGCCTGCAGGTGGTGCTGGCCGACGGCACCGCGGTGCGGGTCGGCGGGCCGCGACTGAAAGATGTGGCAGGACTTAGCCTCACCAAACTGTTCGTCGGTAGCGAGGGGACGCTGGGCATCGTCACCGAGGCCACGCTGCGCCTGCTGCCGCCGCAGCACCGCGGCTGCACCGTGGTGGCGAGCTTCGATTCGGTACGGGCCGCGGCCGATGCCGTCGTGACCATCACCGGCAAGATTCGCCCGTCGATGCTCGAGTTCATGGACGACGTCGCGATCAATGCCGTCGAGGACAAGCTCAAGATGGGACTCGATCGGGGCGCCAAAGCCATGATGGTGGCGGCGTCGGACGATCGCGGTGCGGCGGGCGTCGAGGACACCGAGTTCATGGCCCGGGTCTTCACCGAGGCCGGTGCCACCGAGGTGTTCCTGACCGACGACCCCGACGAGGGCGAGGCCTTCGTGGCGGCGCGGCGATTCGCCATCCCGGCCGTGGAAGCCAAGGGTCCCCTCCTGCTCGAGGACGTCGGCGTACCGCTCCCGGCGTTGGCGGACCTGGTGGCCGGTGTCGGTGACATCGCCCGCAAGCACGAGCTGCTGATTTCTGTGATCGCGCACGCCGGGGACGGCAACACCCACCCGCTGATCGTCCACGATCCGAACGACGCCGAGAACACCCGGCGCGCCAACATCGCCTTCGGCGAGATCATGGACCTGGCCGTGTCGCTGGGCGGCACCATCACCGGCGAGCACGGCGTCGGCCGACTCAAGCGGCCCTGGCTGGCGGGCCAACTCGGCCCGGAGGTCATGGAACTGAACCGCCGGATCAAAGCGGCACTGGATCCCGACAACATCCTGAATCCGGGCGCGGGTATCTAGCCGCCACGCAGTCACAATGTCGGCCTGAGAGTGTCGTTGAGCTGTATATATCTCAACGACACTCTCAGGCCGACATTGCGTTGGAGAACAGTTCCTCGGACCGCCAACGCCCTTGACACATCCGGCCCGCCGCCGTACACATAAGACATGACGGCGATTTTGTCTCATGAGACATCCGACTCCCCCGTGGCGTTCCAGCTTGCCGATTCGGCCGGGTGGGTCGACCCCTGGCCGATGTACCGGTCGCTGCGTGACCACGATCCCGTGCACCACGTGGTGCCCGCCGACAATCCCGGCGCTGACTACTACGTGCTGTCCCGGCACGCCGACATCTGGACCGCCGCGCGCGATCACGAGACCTACTCCTCCGCGCAGGGCCTGACGGTCAACTACGGCGAGCTGGAACTCATTGGCCTGCAGGACAATCCGCCGATGGTGATGACGGACCCACCCGTGCACACCGAATTCCGCAAACTGGTGTCGCGCGGCTTCACGCCACGGCAGGTCGAGGCCGTCGAGCCCAAGGTCCGCGAGTTCGTGGTGCAGCGGCTGGAGAAGCTCAAGGCCGCCGGCGGTGGTGACATCGTGGCCGAGCTGTTCAAGCCGCTGCCGTCGATGGTCGTCGCGCACTACCTCGGCGTCCCCGAGGCCGACCGCGACCAGTTCGACGGCTGGACCGAGGCCATCGTCGCGGCCAACACGGCCGAGGGCGGGCTCGGCAATGCGCTGGAGACGCTGGGCAGCGCGCTCGGCGACATGATGGGCTACTTCACCGCACTGATCGAGCGCCGCCGCAAAGAGCCTGAAGACGATACGGTTTCGCATCTGGTCGCCGCGGGCATCGGCGCCGACGGCGACATCACCGGCGTGCTGTCGATCCTCGCTTTCACGTTCACCATGGTCACCGGCGGCAACGACACCACCACCGGGATGCTGGGCGGCTCGGTGCAACTGCTGCATCAGCGCCCCGATCAACGGAAGCTGCTCGTCGAAAACCCCGATCTGATCCCGGAGTCCGTGGACGAACTGCTGCGGCTCACCTCGCCGGTGCAGGGCCTGGCCCGCACCACGACGCGCGACGTCACCATCGGCGACAGCACCATCCCCGCCGGCCGCAAAGCCCTCCTGCTCTACGGTTCGGGTAACCGCGACGAACGCCAATACGGTACGAACGCAGGCGAATTGGACGTGACGCGGGCACCGCGCAACATCCTGACCTTCAGCCACGGCGCGCACCACTGCCTGGGCGCGGCGGCCGCGCGGATGCAGTCCCGCGTCGCCCTGACCGAACTGCTCTCGCGGATACCGGAATTCACCGTCGACGAGGACAACATCGACTGGGCCGGCGGCAGCTATGTGCGACGCCCACTGTCGGTGCCGTTTACCATTCGCTGATGGCAAACGACTGGCTGGCCGGCCGACGCACCGAGGTCGCGGCGGAAGCCATCCTGGACGCAGCCGACCGCTTGTTCGCCGAGCAGGACGCCGCGACCGTCGGGATGCTCGAAATCGCCAGGGCGGCAGGCTGTTCCCGCGCCACGCTGTACCGGTACTACGAGAACCGCGACGTGCTGCACCTGGCGTACGTGCACCGCGAGGCGTTCCGGGTGTTCGCCCACGTCGGCGAGCAGATCGCGGACATCACCGACCCACGCACCCGCCTGCTCGACGGAGTGGCGATCGCGCTGCGCAGCGTGCGGGAAAGCCCCGCCCTGTCATCGTGGTTCGTCGCCACCCAACGGCCCATCGGTGGCGAGGTGGCCGCTCAGTCCGACGTCATCACCGGGCTGGTGGCGGCGTTCCTGTCGGCGTCGTGGCCCGAGCTGGAGAGCGAGGCCGCGCACCGCCGGGCCACCTGGCTGGTCCGAATGTTGGTGTCGCTGTTGATGTTCCCCGGCGCCGACGAAGACGACGAACGCGCCATGATCGACGAATTCGTGGTGCCCCAGCTGGTTCCGAGCGATCAGGCCTCCCAGTAGGCCCGGGCCTTGATCGCCTTCTTCGGAATCTGGTAGTCCTCACGCAGCACCTTGGCCACCGACCGCGTGGTCCGGTTGTCGCATGCCACCCAGCCGAAGTGGTCGGAGGCGTCGAACGCCGAGGCCCGCACGGTCTCGACCAGCGCTTCCCCGTTGTTCTTGCGGTCGACCCAGGTGACAGTCAAGCCCGGAGCCCCGGTACCCACCTCCAGATCGCGGTCGTCGTCGTGCCCGGCCTCGAGGAACACCTGGATGGGCGCCTCGCCGATGGCCCGCAGCAGCGAATTGATGGCCGGCAGCGATGCGATGTCACCGACCAGCAGGTACCCGGCGGGTGCCGGCTCGGGCAACTCGAAGCTGCTACCCAGCAGGGTCACCTCGAGAGTGTCGCCGGGCTTGGCCTCCTGCGCCCAGCGGGTGGCCAGACCGTCATGCAGAGCGAAGTCGATGTCGGTGGTGCCGGCGGCCGGATCGGGGTTGACCAGCGTGTAGCCGCGCTGGTGCGCCTTGTCGCCGTCGGGGAACCAGCCGCGGACCCACATGGTCGGGTGCACCGGCCGCTCAGCCAGCAGGTTGCCGGTGGTGAAGTGCAGGCGCAGGTAGTTCGGGGTGATCTGGGTGCGGCCGGTGACGGTCAGCTCGTAGTCGCCGCCCCGCCACAGTTTGACGAGCGCGCCTTGGATTCCGCGCGATGGCTTCGACTCGGTCATGTTGCACCCTCCGGTTGGACTATTAGGGCAGCATAACCTAATTAATGGTGTTGGTTGATTGCCCTGCGGTTTGCGCTGGCCACAGCTATCTTCAAGCCGTGTTCGGCATCCTCCGGCCCTGCCGGCATCGACTCGGCAAGGAACTCGCCGCCGTCTGGACCGCCCAACTGTGCGGCCTGTGCCTCGCGCTTCGCGACGACTACGGCCAGGGCGGCCGCGTCGCCACCAACTACGACGGACTGGTGGTGTCGGCGTTGGTGGAAGCGCAATCCACCGCGGCGCCGGGACGTCGAGAAGCCGGCCGGTGCCCGCTGCGCGGCATGCGCAAGGCCGACGTCGCTGTGGGTGAATCGGTGCGCCTGGCGGCCGTCGTCTCCCTCGTGCTCGCCGCGGCCCGAGTGCGCGATCACGTCGACGACGGCGACGGCGTGTTCGCCGCGGCGGGCGTGCGGCCCGCGGCCCGACGGATCGCCGATCGGTGGGAGCGTCAGGGCGCGGGCGTCGGCTCCGCCCTGGGCTTCGACACCGGCGTGCTGACGGACGCGATCGGCCGTCAGGCAACGCTGGAAGCCGCTGCGGCGCCGGGTAGTTCGTTGCTCGCCGTCACCGAACCGACCGAAACCTCGGTGGGAGCGGCCTTCTCACACACCGCGGTGCTGGCCGGTCGGCCGGGAAACGTGGAGCCGCTGCGGGAAGTCGGCCAGCTGTTCGGGCGGGTCGCGCACCTGCTCGACGCGGTCGAGGATCTGCACGACGACCGGGTCCACGGGAAGTGGAATCCGGTGTCCGCCACCGCAACACCGATCAGGACCGTCCGCGCGACGTGTGACGACGCCGTCCTCGGCATCGAACTCGCCTTGGCCGATGTGGAATTCACCGACGGGCGGCTGGTGCACCGGCTGTTGACGCGCGAGTTGCGACGGGCCGTCACCCGGACTTTCAGCGGCGCGGGGTTCGAGGCGACGGACGTGCCGCCCGGCACCGAGCCTCCAGCCGAGTCCTCCGGCGAGCTACCGCTCGACGGAGATTACGTGCTGCAGCTCGGCGAGGAGAACCCCGAGGAGAAGAAGCAGCAGAAGGCCGGCTGGTTCGACGGCTGCTGCGCGTGCGATTGCGGCGACTGCTGTTGTGATTGCGATGGCTGCTGCGAATGCGACGGCTGCTGTTGCGACTGTGACGGCTGCTGCGACTGTTCCTAGCTCCGCACCCGCGTGAACCGGTGCAACAGCCACGACGCCGGGACGGTGAACACCATGGTCAGCATGAACAACTTGAACGTCGACCCGGTCCAGATGTGCTGGTGCATCACTTCGACCATGACCAGTTCCATGATGACCAGATGCACCAGGAAGATCTCGTAGGAGATTTCACCGAGGAAGACCATCAGCCGGCTCCCCAGCAGCCGCGCGTACCAACCCCGGTTGCCCAGACCCAGCGGCGCGACGGCCAGGGTCGCGATGGCCGCGTAGAGCACCGCCTTCCACAGGCTTTCCGGCAGCGTCGCGGGCGAGGTCGTGGGTGCGCCGGCGATGGGCGTCGAGGCGATGAGGTAGCAGACCAATGCCAGTGGGATGCACAGGAATCCGTAGGCCCGCACACCCATCACGGACAGCACCGACAGCAGCATGCCGCCGACGAACCAGATCAGGTAGGTGGGCAGCCACAGCCGGGCACCGTCGGGCAGGAAATCGGTGGTGTGCACCAGCGTCAGCCACCCCAGGCTGGATGCGGCCAGCACCGCGAGCGCACCGAGCAGCACTCCGGGCCGCCACTGTCCTCGGCACAGCACCACCATCAGAAGATAGGCCAGCAGCGGAAGAGCAACGTAGAAAGCAACTTCCACCGCCAGGCTCCACATCTGGGTCAGGCCCTGATGCAGCCACGAGAACAGGTAGTTGTCGGTGTAGATCTGGGTCAGTGTGAGGTTGCGCAACAGCCCCAGCCAGGTGTGGCCGGGGTTCGGGCCGGCCGTCCGGAAGTGATACAGCGCGTAGGCCGCCAGGACCGTGACCACGTAGGCGGGCATGATCCGGCGGACCCGGTGCCAGGCGTAGCGCCGCACCGACGGTGCCTCGTAAGGCTTTTCGGCGTCGGCCCGCGCCAGCGCCTTGACCCACGGCGTGAACAACAGGAAGCCGGACAGCACGAAGAAGATCGGTACGCCGATCTCGGCGCGCGAGTACATCAGCCCGACGTAGTCCTGGGTGTACTTACCCGTCGTGAATGCCGCGTGGGTCAGTACAACGAGCAGTGCGGCAACCGCACGGACCCCGGTAAGTGAATCGACCCGGGTCACTTGTACTTGCGCTTGCCCTCGCCTCGACCTTCGCTGTAGCCACCGCGCCGATCGTCGTCGCGGCCGGGCCGGGAGCCGCGGTCCTTGTGCGGACCACGATCCTGGCGGCCACCGCGGTCGGAGTAGGAACCGCGGTCCGAGCCCCGGTCCGGGCGTCCGCCGCGATCCTGGTAACCGCCGCGATCCTGATAGCCGCCCGAGCGCCCACCCTTGTCGAGTTCGAGGTGGATCAACTGGCCCGAAATGCGGGTGTTCTCAAGCTTTTTGAGCGTGTCCTTGCTCAGCTTGGCGGGCAGCTCGACCAGCGAGTGATCGACGCGGATGCTGATGTGCCCGAAGTCGCTGCGGTTCAGACCGCCCTCGTTGGCGATGGCGCCGACGATGGCACCCGGAATCACCTTGTGCCGCTTGCCCACCGCGATGCGGTAGGTGGCCAGGTCGTCACGCGTCGACCGGGGCTTGCGCTCGCGGTCCCCACGGTCGCTGCGGTCGTCACGATCCGGACGCTCGCGCCGCTTCTCCGGCGGCGGCTCCTTCATCAGGAACTCTTCGCCGCCCTGGGTCTGCACCGCCAGCGCCGCGGCGATCTCGGCCAGCGGCACGTTGTTGTCGCGCTCGTAGTCCTCGATCAGCCGACGGAACAACTCGACGCTCGGTGCACTGAGCGAGTCGGTGATCGAGTCGCGGAACTTGGCCACGCGCTGGGCGTTGACATCGTCGACGGACGGCAGCTGGGACTCGATGAGCTTCTTGCGGGTGACGCGCTCGATGGAGTTGAGCAGGTGCCGCTCCCGCGGCGTGACGAACAGCAGCGCGGTGCCCGAGCGCCCGGCCCGGCCGGTGCGCCCGATGCGGTGCACGTAGGACTCGGGGTCGTGCGGGATGTCGTAGTTCAGCACGTGCGAGATGCGCTCGACGTCCAGACCGCGGGCCGCGACATCGGTGGCGATCAGGATGTCGATCGAGCCGTCCTTGAGCCCGTTGATGGTCCGCTCGCGGACCGCCTGCGGAATGTCGCCGTTGATCGCGGCGGCGGAAAAGCCACGGGCCCTGAGCTTTTCGGCGACTTCCTCGGTGGCCTGCTTGGTCCGGACGAAGACGATCATCGCCTCGAACGGCTCGACCTCGAGCAGCCGGGTGATGGCGTCCATCTTGCGCGCGCCGGCCACCTGGATGTAGCGCTGCGTGATGTTCTCGGCGGTCTGCGCCTTGGCCTTGATGGTCACCTCGACCGGGTCGTGCAGGTACTTCGAGGTGATCTTCTTGATTGCCGGCGGCATGGTCGCCGAGAACAGGGCGACCTGCTTGTACTCCGGGGTGTCGGCCAGGATGCGCTCGACGTCCTCGGCGAAGCCCATCTGCAGCATCTCGTCGGCCTCGTCGAGCACCAGGTAGTCCAGGTGCGAGAGGTCCAGGCTGCCCTTCGACAGGTGGTCGATGACGCGGCCCGGGGTACCCACCACGACCTGCGCACCGCGCTTGAGGCCGGCCAGCTGCGGTGTGTAGGACGAGCCGCCGTAGATCGCCAGGACGTTGACGTTCAGGTGCGCGCCGTACTTGCCGAACGCCTCGGCCACCTGCAGGGCCAGCTCGCGCGTCGGCGCCAGCACCAGACACTGCGTGTTGCGGCTGGTCGGGTCGATCTTGGACAGCACCGGGACCGCGAACGCGGCGGTCTTGCCGGTACCGGTCTGGGCGAGGCCGACGACGTCGGAGCCGTTCAGGATCGCGGGAATGGTGGCCGCCTGGATGGGCGACGGTGATTCGTATCCGACATCGGTCAGTGCCCGCAGCACCTCCGGCCGGATGTTCAGGTCGGCGAACGTGACCTCGGCGCCGGTGTCGGCGGAGGTTTCTGCAGCGGGATCAGCGGTGGTGGTGGGGCCGCCCGAATCCGGGTCGGCCTCGGGTGAAGACATCGTCATTATGCAAGGAGTCTAGAGGGTTATCAGGCCAGGTACGCCCAGCATGGCTGACCGGACTCGCGCTGGTCCGCCTTATAGGGTGGCCGGGTGCGCTGCGCCGAACCGAAACTGATGACGATCGCGGTGGCCGCACTCGCGGCGGCAAGCCTGTCCGCCTGTGGGTCGGGCGACTCCACCGCCTCCAAGACCCCCGACCCGACCGCGCCGGCCGCCGCCACGAAATCCGCGGCGCCGACCGTCGTCGCAGGTCCGAAGACCACCGCCGCCCCCGCCGACCCCTGCGCCGTCAGCCTCACGGCCCCCGATATCGCCAAGGCGGTGTCCACACTGCCGGCCGATCCCCGCAGCAAGCAGGGCTGGAGCCCGGAGCCGCTGGCCGGCAACTACAACCAGTGCGCGCCACTGTCGGTGGTGATTGTGAAAGCGAACACCAACGCCGAGCAGCCGAACACCCGCGCCGTGATGTTCCACCTGGGCCAGCTGATCCCCACCGGGGTGCCCGACACCTACGGATTCAACGGCATCGACCTGGCCCAGACCACCGGCGACACCGTCGCCCTGAGCTACACCAACCCGGGCTCCGGGCTCAAGAGCATCGTGCGGTTCCACTGGAATGGCAACGGCGTCGAGCTGATCGGCAACACGCACTAGGCGCGCAGCACCTTGTCCATGGCCTTGCCTTTGGCCAGCTCGTCGACCAGCTTGTCCAGGTAGCGGATTTTGCGCATCAGCGGGTCCTCGACATTCTCGACGCGGACGCCGCACACCAGGCCGGTGATCAGCGCGGCGTTCGGGTTCAGCGTCGCCGCGGCGAAGAAGTCCTCGAACGTCGTCTCCGCCTTCAGGTGTTCGGCCAGAGTGGCCTGGTCGAAGCCGGTCAGCCAGCAGATGACCTGGTCGAGTTCGGCGGTGGTGCGCCCCTTCTTCTCCACCTTGTTGACGTAGTGGGGATAGACCGACGCGACGCTCGTGGTGAAAATCCTGCTCACTCCAGCCAAGGTAACCCCGCTCTGTCGGCGGGCTGCCATATGGTGGCGACGTGTTCCTCAGTCCGACCGATCACGCTGCGCCGGTCATCTACAGCGCATCGGATCTCGCGGCGGCGGCGCGTTGCGAGTACGCGCTGCTGCGCCGGTTCGACGGGCTGCTGGGCTGGGGGCCGAAGGCCGTCGTGGACGACGACCTGTTGGCCCGCACCGCCGAGCTGGGTGACGCCCATGAGCAGCGGCATCTGGAGCAGCTGCGGGAGGCGTCCGGGGACAACGTCACGATGATCGGCCGGCCGCGGCCGTACACCGTGGCCGGGCTGATCGGCGCCGCCGAGGCCACCCGCGCCGCCGTCGACCGCCGTGCGCCGGTGATCTATCAGGCTGCGATGTTCGACGGCCGCTTCCTGGGTTTCGCCGACTTCCTGATCCTGGAGGACGGCCGCTACCGCCTACGGGACACGAAGCTGGCGCGTTCGGTGAAGGTCGAGGCGCTCCTGCAGTTGGCGGCCTACGCCGATGCCCTGGCACAGGCCGGCGTGCCGGTGGCGCCCGAGGTGGACCTGGTCCTCGGCGACGGCACCATCGCCAGTTATCCGGTGGCCGAACTGCTTCCGGTGTACCTGCCGCGGCGCGCAGCGCTGCAGCGGCTGCTCGACGAGCACCGGGCCGGCGAAGCGCCTGTGTCCTGGGAGACCCCGACGCTGCGGGCCTGCCACCAATGCGAGGACTGCGAAGTCGAGGTCCGCGAGCGGGATGACCTGCTGTTGGTGGCCGGGATGCGGGTCAGCCAGCGGGCCCGGCTGCTCGACGCCGGGATCACCACCATGCACCAACTGGCCGAGCACAGCGGTGCGGTGCCGGGCCTCTCGTCGCGCATCGTGGCGAATCTCGTCGGCCAGGCACGGCTGCAGGTCGCTCCCCCGGTCGACGACAAGCCGCAGTTCGAGGTCATCGACGCACAGCCGCTCACCGGGCTGCCCGAACCCGACCGCGGCGACTTGTTCTTCGACTACGAGGGCGACCCGTTGTGGACCGAGAACGGCCGGGACTGGGGTCTGGAGTACCTGTGGGGCACCCTGACCGCGACCGGGGAATTCCACCCCATCTGGGCGCATGACCGCGCCAGTGAGCGCAAGGCGCTCGTCGACTTCCTCGCACTCGTACGCAGGCAACGCAAGCGCTACCCGAACATGCACATCTACCACTACGCGGCCTACGAGAAGAGCACGCTGCTGCGGCTGTCCGGGCGTTACGGCGTCGGCGAGGCCGAGGTGGACGAGCTGCTGCGCAGCGGTGTGCTGGTCGACCTGCTGCCGTTGGTGCGCAAGAGCATTCGGGTCGGCACCGAGAGCTACAGCATCAAGTATCTGGAGCCGCTGTACATGGGCGGCGAGCTGCGTGTCGGCGAGGTCACCAAGGCCACCGACTCCATCACGCAGTACGCGCGCTACACCGAACTCGAGGCGGCCGGCGAACACGAGGAAGCCGCAACGGTTCTCAAGGAGATCGAGGACTACAACCACTACGACTGCCGCTCGACGCTGCGGCTGCGCGAGTGGCTGCTCGGGGTGGCGTGGGCCGCGGGCATCGCGCCACGCGCACAGGCCCGCGGCGGGTTGACGCAACCCGAGACGGCGGCGCTGGCCGATGACGCGACGCAGCGCGCGCTGGCGAAGTACGCGGGCGACGGCACCGCGGCACGCTCGGACAAGCAGCAGGCCGTCGCCATGATCGCGGCCGCCCGCGGGTACCACCAGCGCGAGGAAAAGCCGTTCTGGTGGGAGCATTTCGACCGGATCAACAATCCGGTGGACGAATGGGCCGACTGCACAGACGTTTTCGTGGCCACGACCACCCCGCACATCGCCGTGGACTGGAACACCCCGCCCAAGGCCCGCAAGCCGCAGCGCCAGGTGCTGCTGCGCGGTGAGATCGCCGCCGGCTCGGTCCCGCCGGGCGCCGAGGTCTTCGCACTGTACGAACCGCCTTCTCCGCCAGGTCTTTCCGACGATCCCGATGTCCGGGCGGCCGGTACCGCGAAGGTGCTGGACTGCAGCGAGGACGGCACCGAGGTGCTGATCATGCACCGCACCGGCAAGGACGGCGACCAGTTCCCGCAGCTGCCCTTCGCTCTGACGCCGGGTCCGCCTCCGAACACCAAACCGCTGCGGAATTCGATCGAGACGACGGCTGCCGACGTCGCCGCCGGTCTGCCCTCGTTGCCGCCCGATGCGGCGCTCGACATCCTGCTGCGGTCCGCTCCACGCACGGTGTCCACGGGGCCACTCCCCCGTACCGGCGATGCGGCCCGGGATATCGTCGCCGCCCTGCGGGATTTGGACTCGTCGTACCTTGCGGTGCACGGGCCGCCGGGGACCGGCAAGACCTACACCGCCTCGAAGGTCATTGCCGACCTCGTCAGCCGCGACCACTGGCGCATCGGTGTGGTGGCGCAGTCGCACGCTGTCGTGGAGAACGTACTCAGCAGCGTGGTCAAGGCCGGGGTCGACGGCAGCGCGGTCGGCAAGAAGCGCGCCCCCGAGGACGCGCCGTTCACCGACGTGCCGGACAACCAGTACGCGCGCTTCATCGAGGACAGCAACGGCTGCGTCATTGGCGGCACCGCTTGGGATTTCGCCAACGACGGCCGGGTCCCGCGAGGCTGCCTGGACCTGCTCGTCATCGAGGAGGCCGGCCAGTTCAGCCTGGCCAACACCATCGCCGTCGCCCCGGCGGCGAGGAACCTACTGCTGCTCGGCGACCCGCAGCAGCTGCCGCAGGTCAGCCAGGGCACCCACCCCGAGCCGGTGGACGAATCGGCTCTGAGCTGGCTGGTCGAAGGTCGCCACACGCTGCCCGCCGAACGCGGCTATTTCCTCGACGTGTCGTACCGGATGCACCCGGCGGTGTGCGCTCCGGTATCGGCACTGTCATACGACAACCGGCTACTGTCCGCCGAAAGTGTCAGCGGCGCAAGGAGGTTGGCCGGCATCGAACCCGGTGTGCACCTCATGACCGTCGACCACGAGGGCAACGCGACCGAGAGTTCCGAAGAGGCCGAGGCGATCGTCACCGCCATCGGCGGTCTGGTCGGCCGGGAGTGGAGCGACGAGGATGGCACCAAAACCCTTGGGCCCGAAGATGTTCTGATCGTGGCGCCCTACAACGCGCAGGTGGTACTGCTGCGCGAGCGAATGGACGCCGCCGGCTACGGCGACGTCCAGGTGGGCACCGTCGACAAATTCCAGGGCCGGCAGGCGCCCGTGGTGTTCGTCTCGATGACGGCGTCGTCCATCGCCGAAGTACCCCGCGGCATGGCGTTCCTGCTGAACCGCAACCGGCTCAACGTGGCGATCAGCCGCGCGAAATATGCCGCCTACGTGGTGCGTTCGACGTTCCTGACCGACTACCTGCCCTCGACACCGGACGGGATGATCGAACTCGGCGCGTTTCTGTCGGTGACCGGCGCGCAATGACACTGCTCACCCAGCTGGCCGCGATCGTCGGAGCGGGCCACGTCACCACCGATGCCGATGTGCTCTCCGGCCGGGTCGTCGACCACACCGGCCGCTACCGCGGCCACGCGCAGGCGTTGGTCCGCCCGGGCAGCGACGAGGAGGTCGCGGCGGTGTTGAGGGCATGCCGCGACGCCGGCGCATACGTCACGGTGCAGGGCGGACGCACGTCGCTGGTGGCCGGCACCGTGCCCGAGCGCGACGACATCCTGCTGTCCACCGAACGGCTGTCGGCGGTCGGTGCGGTGGACACCGCGGAACGCCGCATCCGGGTCGGGGCCGGTGCGACCTGCGCCGCGGTGCAGCACGCCGCCGCGGCAGCGGGGCTGGTGTTCGGCGTCGACCTCGCGTCCCGCGATTCGGCCACGGTCGGCGGCATGGCGTCGACCAATGCGGGCGGGCTGCGGACCGTGCGCTACGGCAACATGCGCGAGCAGATTCTGGGTCTCGAGGTGGCGCTGCCCGACGGCTCACTGGTGCGCCGGCACAGCCAGGTGCGCAGCGACAACACCGGCTATGACCTGACCTCGCTGTTCGTCGGCGCGGAGGGCACGCTCGGGGTCATCACCGGACTCGATCTCCGGTTGTATCCGGCTCCGCCGCACCGGGTTACGGCGGTGGCGGGGTTCGACAACCTGGACGCATTGATCGCTACCGGCCGCCGATTCCGCGATATGGACGGCATCGCCGCACTCGAGCTCGTCGACGCGCGCGGCAGCGCGCTGACCGCCGAACATCTCGGGGTTGCCGCCCCGGTGGACGGTGTCTGGCAGCTGCTGATCGAGATGGCCGACGACACCGATCAGACCGAGCTGCTGGCCTCGGCGCTGGCGGACGCCGCTCTGGTCGGCGAACCGGCCGTGGGCATGGATGTCAGCGCATCCCAGCGACTGTGGCAGGTGCGCGAATCGATCGGCGATGTCCTGGGCTGGTACGGTCCGCCACTGAAATTCGATGTGTCGCTGCCGCTTTCGAAGATCCGCGAGTTCACCGACCGCGCCGTCACGGTGGTGGCCGAGCACGCACCCGAGGCCATCCCCGTGCTGTTCGGCCACATCGGCGAGGGCAACCTGCATCTGAACCTGGTGCGCTGCAACGTCTCCGGCGAAACCGAACACGCCCTCTACACCGCGATGATGGCCCTGATCGCCGACTGCGGCGGCAACGTCAGCTCCGAACACGGTGTCGGCACCCGCAAGCGCGACTACCTGACCATGTCGCGCACCGACGCCGACATCGCTGCCATGCGCACGGTGAAGGCGGCGTTCGACCCGACCGGGTACCTCAATCCCGCAGTGCTGTTCCGCTGATTCGCGGTCACATTGGCCGGTAGCGTCAATATGGTGTGCCGATACGCCCTGGTGGTTGCCCTCACGTTGCCCCTGCTCGCGATGACGTCGGCACCTGCCGGCCAGGCCACGCCGTCGTGCGCCGCTCCCGATCCGAGCCGCGCGCCCGCGGTCATCACCGGGTTCGACGGCTACGCCGCGGTGAACCTCTGCGACTACGCCGGGCCCAACCACTACGGCTGGTCGTCATACCGGTTCAAGGCCACCGGCGACGTGCACTGCGAGCTGTACGACGGGCCGAACTCCTGGCAGTACTACTCCAGCATCACGTGCTGGGGGAAGCTGCCGGGCGTACCGGCGGGCGTCACCCAGGTGGAGGTCGCGGCCGGCGGCGTGGCGAGTTACGGCCAGGCGGACGTGAAGCAGAAGGAAACGCAGAACGGCGGCGCACCCGTCGACCCGGCCAGTTACCGGGAGCTGGCGCCCGGTCAGAAGATCGTCGTCCCCGGCGCCAAGGGATCCGTCGACGAGAACGACGAGGTGTGCGCGACAGCCGGCGACGGATCCCTCACCTGCGAGATCCAGAATCCCGGCGAGGCCTGGGGCCAGGACCGGAAGACGCACGGTTTCGTGCTGTCAGCGCAGGGCAGCCGGGTCTACTGAGCGCAGGCGGAGCTCGACAAGCATTCGCATTCTGCGCGTTGACCGTGTGTCTGTGCAGGCGGCTGATCGGACTTTCTCTGCGTCAACTCAATCTCAACCACCTCAAGAGATTTGCTAGTCGCGTGCCCAGCGCACCGGGCCCGTCGCATACACGCAGAGATACCTGATTTCAGTGGAAAGCCACCGGCGGTCGTCCCGACTGAAGCCAGGTACTTTCTCGGGAGGTCGGAGATCCCTGAGCTCAACCACCAACCGCCGACTGCCATCGCGATTGAACTCACGCACCCTGCAGTCCACTGTGTAGCGGCAATCGCTTGAATCCGCGGTGTTCTACATACGTACATCGCACACTCGTATGGATTGACGGCGATCCCGCGGCACGAGCGTGCGAATAGATCACCGATTCAGCGATCTCGGTGATCTGACTGCACGCTCGGCGACCCCAACCTGACTCACATCGAGTGCAGGCCGTAGACGCCGGGATCGGTGGCCTCGTCGTCTTCGCGGTAGTGCCGGCCCCGGCGAGGCGGCGAAGTCGTATCAGCCACCACGACCTCCGGGCGACGCGGACTGTGCCAGTGGTCGACGCGCATCGCAATAGGTGAGGTGCGCGGCTCGTCGGGTTCGGCGGGTTCTTCGGACTCGTAGGCCGCGTAGTCCTCGTCGGGTTCCTCGGACTCGTAGGGCGCGTAGTCCTCGTCGAGCTCATCCGGCTCGGCGGGCACGTCGTGCCAGTCCCATGGGTCGGATTCGTCCACCGCGTCGAACGCCGCGCGGTCGACGGTGTACTCGACGTACTCGTCGTCATCGGGAAAGTAGTTGGGCTCGGGCGGTTCCGGCACGGAGGTCCGGGGCCGCACCAGCGGCGCCGCCGTCGCCTGACCTCGCAGGAACAGCGCGGCGACGACACCGAACAACGCGACGAACGCCGGCAGCAGCAGCGACTGCGACATCGCGGTGGCGAACGGCTCGTGCAGGAACGGCGGCAGGGTCACCGGCGCACCCTCGCCGGCGACAGGCCGGCCGCCCGTCGGCATCTCGGCGGTGATCCGGGACGTCATGTAGGCGGCCATACCGGCGCTGCCGAGCACCGAACCGACCTGCCGCGTGGCGTTGTAGACACCGGAGCCGGCACCGGCCAGCCGCGGCGGCAGGTTGCGGGTGGCGGTCGCCGCCAGCGGCGACCAGATGAAGGCCATGCCGATGCCCATGGCGACGAACGGCAGCACCAGCTGCCACAGCGGGGTTTCCGGGGTCAGCCCGAACGACAACCACGTCAACCCGATCGCCAGTGCGGAAAACCCCGACCCGACGATGGGTTGCGGCGGGTAGCGGTCGATCAGCTTGCCGACCAGCGGTGCCAGCATGCCGGACACCACCGCCATGGGCGCGGTGAGCAGTGCCGACTCCGTCGCGCTCAGGCCGAGGACGGCCTGAGCGTGGAACATCACCGGCAGGATCATGGCGGTGACGCAGAAGCCGATGGTGGCCACGGCCACGTTCGACAGGCAGAAGTCGTTGTCTTGGAACACCGTCAGGGGAATCAGCGGCTCGTCGGGGTTGACCGACTGCCAGTACACGAAGGCGGCCATGAAGCCCAGGCCGCCGACGATCACCAGCCAGATCCACCAGGCCCAGTCGTGCGTCTGCCCCTCCTGCAGACCGAACACGATGCCGAACATGCCGACACCCGACAGCACCACGCCGAGGACGTCGAACCGGTGCCGCTCGGTGGGAAGTTCCGGCACCAGCACCCAGGCCAGGGCCAGGCCGACGATGCCGATCGGCACGTTGACGAAGAAGATCCACTGCCAGCCGAGGTGGTCGACGAGCACGCCGCCGGCCAGCGGACCGACCAGCGTCGCCACTCCGGCCGTGGCGCCCCACACGCTCATGGCCGCGCCCCGGCGCTCCGGCGGGAAGATTCTGGTGATGGTCGACAGCGTCTGCGGCGTCAGCAGGGCCGCGCCGAAACCCTGCACGACGCGCGCGGCGATCAGCATCCCGATGCTGCCGGACAGTCCGCACCACAACGACGCCAGCGTGAACACCGCCAGCCCGGCCAGGTAGAGGTTGCGTGGCCCGAAGCGGTCACCGAGCCGTCCCGCGACGAGCAGCGGCACCGCATACGCCAGCAGGTAGGCGCTGGTCACCCAGATGACACCGTCGTAGTCGGTGCCGAGCTTCTGCATGATGACGACGTTGGCGACGGCGACGATCGTGGAGTCCACCAGGATCATGAAGAAGCCGAACATCATGGCCCAGAGGGCGTTCCACGGTCGACTGACCTGCGCAGTGCTCACCGGCGGACTCCGGCGGAAATCAACGTATGCATGCAGTGGGTATCAAGTTCGGGTGGCCGGCCGATGTGCCGGTCTCGACTTCGACGCTACGGACAGTCGCGAATCCGAACAAGTTCAGCAGTTCCGCGCCGCCACCGCAGGCCTAATGCGGATGGCGTTCGTGTCCCGACTCGCCCTTGTCCCCCACTGCCAGCAGCGCCAGCAGCGCGACCACGACGCCCGTCGTCATCACACCCGCGAGCGCCAACTCACCGTTACCCAACGCGCCGACGAGTGGCGCCACTGCCGCGCCGAGCCCGAACTGTGCCGCGCCGAGCGCGGCCGCCGCAGTACCGGCAGCGTCGGGGTGACGGGCCAGTGCGACGGCGGGTGTGTTCGGAATCACGAGCCCCATCGCGGCCAGCATCGCCCAGACCGGGATCAGGAAACCCGCCAGCCCGCCCACATGGAACGCCGCCAGTGCGACGAACGCGAGGCCGAACACCGACGCGGCTACCAGCGCGACCAGCGCGATCTTCTGCGGCTCGAACCGGCGCAGCAGCACGACGTTGAACTGGGTGGAGCCGATGAGCGCGATGGCCCCGGCGGCGAAGACCAGCGCGAAGGACTGCTGGTCGAGGCCGTACCGCCCCTGCAGGACGAAGGCCGCACCGGCGATGTACGCGAACAGGCCCGACATGCCGAGGGCGCCGACGAGGACGAGCACCACGAAACGGATATCGCTCAGCACCTCGACATAAGTGCGAAGAATGGCCCGTAGTTTCAGCGGGCGCCGGTCGGCGACGGCGAGAGTCTCGGGCAGGGCCAGCACCGCCACCGCCAGGATCGCGCCGCCCAGTACGGCGAGTGCGGCGAACACCCAGTGCCACGAACCCCGCAGCAGCACGGCGGCGCCCAGCGACGGCGCCAACACCGGCGCCACGCCCAGGACCAGGATCAACCGCGACATCACGACGGCCGCGACCGACTCTTCGAACAGGTCACTCACGACGGCGACGGCCACCACGGAAGCCGCGGCGGCACCCACACCCTGCAGCGCGCGGGCGATGCCCAGCACCTCGATGTTCGGCGCGAACAGGCACAGCAGCGAGGCCGCCATATGCAGCAGGATGCCGGCGACCAGCGGCCGCCGACGGCCCAGCGCGTCCGACAGCGGGCCGACGATCAGCTGGCCGAGGGCCAGGCCGCCCAGTGTCCCCGTCAGCGTCAGCTGCGCGACCGACGACGACAACCCCAGCTCAGAGGCAATCCGGGGCAGCGCCGGCAGGTACATGTCGATGGTCAGTGGACCGAGTGCGACCAGCAGGCCGAGCACCACGATCATCCGGGTACGGCTCGGCGCCGGACGTACGTCCGGGGCCTCGGCGGGCACGCCACTATCGGTGGCGTCGCCTACCGCTGTCAGATCCACAAGGGGCGATGCTGCCATGAATATGGTTAGCAATGCATACCGGTTTTTTCTTCCCGGCAAACCTGCAGCATTCAGATGTGATCACCGGCTCAGCCGGTGCTGGGCACTCAGATGGCGCGCCGATCGTTGACCACGCGTTAGCCTGAATTCCTGAGTACGGAGATGGAGAGGCCGGCCGATGAGTGCTCGCTCCAGCATGAAGGGGCAGTTGCCTGTGAAGCATGACGCCCACGCCGAGAACCCTGGCGCTGCCGCCAAGGCGCTCTCGCGCATCCTCGAAGGCGGCGCCCGGGTGCAGGCGCCGGCCGTGGCCGCCTACGTGAACCGGCTGCGTGAGCACAACCCCGGTGCCACCCCGGCCGAGATCATCACCAAACTCGAGAAGCACTACCTGGCCGCGACCATGGCCAGCGGCGCCGCAGTCGGATCGGCCGCGGCCTTCCCCGGCATCGGCACCCTCGTCGCGATGTCGGCGGTCGCCGGCGAGACGGTGGTGTTCCTCGAAGCGACCGCGGTGTTCGCGCTGGCGGTGGCCGAGGTGCACGGCATCCCTGTCACCGAGCGGGAACGTCGTCGCGCGCTGGTGCTCGCCGTTCTCGTCGGCGACGAGGGCAAGCACGCCATCGGGGACCTGCTCGGCACCGGCCGCACCAGCGGCGCGTGGCTGGCCGACGGCGCCGCGACGGTACCGCTACCGGCTGTCTCGCAATTGAATTCGCGGCTGCTGAAGTTCTTCGTGAAGAAGTACACGCTCAAGCGCGGCGCCATCGCCTTCGGCAAGCTGCTGCCGGTCGGCGTCGGCGCGGTGATCGGCGGTGTCGGCAACCGGTTGATGAGCAAGAAGATCATCGAGAACGCCCGCGCGGCCTTCGGGCCTGCCCCCGCGCGGTGGCGGCAGACGCTGCTCGTGCTACCTGAGGCACGCGATAGCAAACTCTCGGCAGATTGATCCACCAATAGGTGGGCTTCCGCCGTCCAAGGAATCGACCGACGGGTTAGCCTTAGGCGGCACGCGGGCGGGCGACCGCCAACACAACAGATGGCGGGAACGCCGGGCTGAGGTCCAGCGCTCGTCGGACAGAAGGAAACGAGGCGAATAGCGGCCGTGAGCACATCACCTTCACCATTCGGTCAGAACGAGTGGCTGGTCGAAGAGATGTATCGCAAATTCCGTGAGGACCCGTCCTCGGTGGACCCGAGTTGGCACGACTTCCTTCGTGACTACAACCCCGAACCCATAACGGACACAACGGATTCCGTGGCCGCGGCAACCCCGGCCCCCGCCGCCGCACCCGCGGCTCCGGCGGCCCCGCA
>NZ_JMHT01000036.1 GCF_001905655.1 Mycobacterium sp. ST-F2 | reverse complement strand
TCATGCAGATTTCACCAGGCAGAAGGTCTGGGCGTGCACGCCCGTGGAGGTTCGGGTGTCTTTGAGTTCGTCGTCGACGTGGACGGTGCAGGTGATGGAGTCACCGTCGCCCTGGGCGACGATGTTGGGCGAGGCTGCCGGTGCGGTGGTGGACAGGACGAGCTTCCAGGGCAGCATCGCGTGATCGACGCGCTGCGGTTTGGCGTCCAGGTCGAGGTAGTTGATGTCGGCGTAGGCGCCGGGTTCGCCGGTGATCTCGTAGGTGACGACCTTGGGCTTGAACGGTTTGGCGTCGTCGGCGAAGTTGCGCGGGGTGACGATGACGGGGTTCTGGCCGAAGTAGGTGCGCACGCGCTGCACGGTGAAGCCGGCGACGAGGGCCACGGCGAGGATGAGCAACGGGATCCACGCCTTCTTGAGCGCATTGCCGATCACGCTGCGGACACCATGGTCGACTGCACTTGCTGCTCCCCGCTTCCCGTACCCTGACCGCGACAGATTAGGTCATTTAAGTGTTAGATTAGACCAGTTAAGTTAATCATGGGAAACCTTCGCTGTGGGTAGCTCGTATCACCGTAGCGGGTAGCGCGCAGCAGATCGAACCAAATACGCAGCAGTTCAATGGGATTGAACAGGCGGCGACGACTGTTCAGGGAGCAGGGGCACATGGCAACCAGCACGAATAGACTCCGTCACATGAAGGCACGCACTCTGGTCGCAGTTGCGGGTGCCGTGGCGGCTGCCGTCACCATGGCGGTTCCCGCGCAGGCCGACCCCGACACCGATTTCGCCAACCAGCTGCACACCTATGGAATCTACGGCCCCAAGGACTACAACGCCTGGATCGGCAAGATCACCTGCCAGCGGCTCGACAACAACGTCGACCACAGCGCCACCGACTCGGCGGCGTTCCTGAAGAAGAACCTGCCGCGCAACAGCAGCTCGGAGCAGCAGGTGTACCAGTTCCTCAACGCCGCTTTCGACACCTACTGCCCAGAGAAGCACGACCTGCTGGTCGCGCTGGCGCACTAGCCGTCAGGCCGGCCCGGCCTGGATCAGGCCGGGCCCTTGCCGTTGTCGACGCGGTACACCGAACCGTGAATGGCGGCCGCATCATCACTGGCGAGGAACGCGATGACGTTCGCCACGTCGCGCGGCTCCATGAACCCACGCGGGGCGGCGATGCGCATGATCAGGTCCCAGTCGGCGTTCTCGGGCGCCGCGAACTCGGTGACCTGCGCCGTCAGCATCCCACCCGGGCACACCGCATTGACCCGCAGCTTTTCCTTGGTGTACTCGACGGCCAGCGCACGCGTCAGCCCGATCAGCCCGTGCTTGGCGGCGCAGTAGCCGGCCGAGTAGATCTCGCCCTCGACGCCGGCGATCGACGAGACGTTGACGATATTGCCACCGTTTTCCAGCAGCTGCGGCAGCGCTGCCCGGGTCAGGTAGAACGGGCCGTTCAAATTCACCGCGAGGTCGCGGTCCCAGTCGTCGTCGGTCATCGACAGGGTGTGCCGCATGACGTGGAAACCCGCGACGTTCACCAGCACGTCCAGCCGGCCGAACTTCGCGATGCAGTCCTCGACCGCCTGCCGGCAGGCGTCGGCCGTGCTGATGTCCACCGCGGAGAACGCGCCGCCCGGCTGATCGCCGTACGCGTCGGCGAACACCGTCGCCATCCGCTCGGCGTCGCGCGCGATGCCGAAGACCGATGCGCCGCGTTCGGCGAAAACCTTGACCGTGGCCGCGCCCAGACCGGCCGAAGCTCCGGTGATCAACGCAACTTTCCCGCTGAGTGAACTCATACGGTGACTTTCTCACGCCGCGGGCAGGTCGTTTGCGATACTCGGGCGGTGAAAATGAAACGTGTTCTCGCTATGGTTTCGAGTTTTGGCTTCGCCGCAGCGGGCGCACTCTTCGGGGCGGCGGCGCCGGCGCAGGCCGACATCCGGCTGCCTCAAGGCATCTACACCTTCATCCAGGAGGGCACGCCGATCGGCGTGTGGACCATCTGGCCCGTCTGCACCCCGACCGTTGGCGATCTGCGCAACAACCTGGAACTCCCGGTGGCCTGCCTCGTCCACGTCGGGGCCGACCAGTACGGGGGAACGTACGGCGGCGACGCCCGGCAGACCGGCGGCGAGGGCCACTGGATGTTCACCCAGACCGACCTCCAGGGCTTCACGTGCCCGGACGGATCCAAGTCGAAGCTCGTCGAGACCTACGAGTTCGAGGACACCAACTGGACCGGCACCCGGACCACCACCAACAACGAGCAGTGTGGTGTACCGGCGTCGATGACGAAGAAGTCGTTCCGGCTGGAGTTCCAGAAGCCGCTGCCTATTCCGGTGCAGCAATACCCGCTGTTCTGTGACCCCAACGACGGCCTGAAGCGCTGCCGCTAGGTCAGTCCGAATCGGAGTCCGCGGCGACCGCGGCGGCGGACTCATCGATGATGGCGCGCATCGCGCGTTCGGCACCGGCCTGATCGCGCATGCGCACGGCGCGGGCGACCTCGTCGTGCAGCGCGATGGCCGCCGGATTGGGTGAGTCCGGCATCATGCCGTGGTGCGTGCGTCCGGCGAGGACCTCGGATACCACCGAGTTCAGCGCGCGGAACATCTCGTTGCCGCTGGCCTCCAACAGGGTTTGGTGAAAAACCTTGTCCGCTTGTAGATATGCGGCGAGGTCGCCATCGCGGCCATGTACCGCCATGTCCGACGCGGCGGCGGCCATGATGCGGCACTGGTGGGGGTTGGCCCGCTCGGCGGCCAGGGCGGCCGCCGCCGGTTCGAATCCGCGGCGCAACTCCGACAACGACATCAGCTGGGCGGCCCGGTCGCTGGAATCGAGGCGCCAGCGAATCAGCCTGGGGTCGAAGACATTCCAATTGGCCGAGGGCTGAATCGTGATGCCCACCCGGCGGCGCGAGGCGACCATGCCCATCGATTCGAGAACGCGGATGGCTTCCCGCGCGACGCTGCGGGAGACCCCGTGTTCGGCACTGACCGCTTCGAGGGTGATCACCTCGCCGGGGGCGTACGTCCCGGACACCACCGCGGTCCCCAGCGCGCTCAGGACGTTGTCGTGCAGTGCGCTGACGTTTGAGGGGGTAACCACGCATAACATCGTGTCATAAGCCGGATCGCCTGGCTTAAAACTGATGATTTTCGTCATACTATTGCAATAGTCAGACTTTTATGCCACGCTGTGTGAGTCAAACCACAGCAAGGGCGGGTGTAGTCGATGCCATCACCGATCGTCGTCATGGGCGTTTCAGGATCCGGCAAGTCCACGGTGGGCGCGGCGCTCGCGCAGCGGCTCCGCGTGCCGTTCGCCGACGCGGACGACTTCCACCCCGCCGCCAACATCGCGAAGATGGCGGCCGGTCACCCGCTGAACGACGACGACCGCCGGCCCTGGCTGGAGACTATCGGGCTGTGGCTGGGGGAGCACTGCGGCGACGGCGGCGTGATGAGCTGCTCGGCGCTGAAATACGAGTACCGCGTCCAACTGCGCAGCCACTGCCCGGGCACCCGGTTCCTGCACCTGTTCGGCACCCCCGAGGTCATCGGCGCCCGGCAGGCCAGCCGGCCCGGACACTTCATGCCGGCGTCGCTGCTGGCCTCACAGTTCGAAACCCTCGAACCGCTGCGAGCCGATGAGGCCGGCGTCGTCATCGACGTCGGGCAGAGCATCGATTCGATTGTCGACGAATACATTTCACGCACTGGAGGCGACCGTTCATGACCACCGCCGTCACCTTCCTGGCCGACGCACCCAAACTGATCGAGCCGGTTTCCTCGGCCACGCAGCTGATCCTGTCGTTCGTGCTCGGCATCAGCGTCATCGTCGTCCTCATCACGCTGGTCAAACTGCACCCGTTCCTGGCTCTGATCTTCGGCGGACTGACGGTGGGACTGGCCGCGGGCGAGAACCTCACCGCCGTCCTCAAGTCGTTCTCCGACGGATTCGGCGCCACGGCGGCCGGCGTCGGCATCCTGATCGCCCTCGGCGCGATGTTCGCCAAACTGCTCGCCGACTCCGGTGGCGCCGACGAGATCGTCGACACCATCGTCGGTGCCGCCTCACCCCGCGCCCTGCCTTGGGCGATGGCGCTGGTCGGCGCGATCATCGGGCTGCCGATGTTCTTCGAGATCGGTCTGGTGCTGCTGATGCCCGTCATCTATCTGGTGGCCCGGCGCTCGCAGCAGTCGCTGATCACCATCGGCATCCCGGCACTGGCGGGCCTGTCGGCCATGCACGGTTTCGTGCCGCCGCACCCCGGGCCGCTGACCGCGGTCGGGCTGCTGGGCGCCGACCTCGGCGTCACGCTCGGGCTGGGCGTGCTGGTCGCGGTGCCGACCATCGTCGTCGCGGGGCCGTTGTTCGGCCGGCTGGCCGGCAAGTGGGTCGTCGTCGCGGCGCCGGACACGTTCACCACCGATCCGGAAGCCCTTCGGGCGCACGGCAAGCGGCCCCGCTTCAGCGTCACGTTGTTCTCGGTGCTGCTGCCGGTCGCGCTGATGCTGGGCAAGGCCCTGGTCGACATCTTCATCGACGACAAGGTGCAGTGGTTCCGCCGGATCTTCGACGCCGTCGGCACCCCGTTGGTCGCGCTGCTGATCGCCGTCGTGGTCGGCACCGTCACCCTCGGCCGGGGCGCGGGGATGGATCGCCCCGCGATCACCAAGTGCATCGAGTCGAGCCTGCCCCCGGTCGCGGGGATCTTCCTGATCGTCGCCGCCGGCGGCGGATTCAAGCAGGTGCTGGTGGACACCGGCATCGGCACCATGCTGGCGCGGTGGGCCGAAGGCGTGCACATCTCGGTGCTCGTTCTGGCGTGGTTGCTCGCGGTGCTGATCCGCCTGGCCACCGGGTCCGCCACGGTCGCCACCATCACGGCGTCGTCGCTGATCCTGGGTCTGGTCGACGGGATGGGTTCGGGCGAGCTGTCTTTGGTGGTGCTGGCCGTCGGCGCGGGCTCGCTGTTCTTCTCGCACGTGAACGACGCAGGCTTCTGGTTGGTCAAGGAGTACTTCACGCTGAGCGTCGGTCAGACGATCAAGACCTGGTCCATCATGGAGACCGTGCTCTCGGTGTCCGGTCTGGCCATGGTCCTGGTCCTGGACGTCTTCATCTAGCGCGCCTGTTTCTGAACGACGATGTGCGCCACCGGAATCGGCATGGGCTCCGGCTTGGCGGACAGGAGGTCGATCAACGCGGCCGCCACGGTGTCGGCGAGCTGACATCGGCGCGACGGATCGGCCGGGTCCACCGCTGCGAGCAGGGAGTCGAACACCGCCGCTCGGGTGAAGCCGACCCAGCTCTTCGCGAAAGCCGTTGCGTCGTGGTCGGTTTGGTACCGCTGCCAGAAGCGGTCCGGCTCGTCGGCCACCATCAGGTGGGTGATCTGCAGCCGTTCGAAGCGCCCTGACGGCGCGAACGGTGACCGGAAGTCGGCCTCACTGCGGCCCACGATCGGCAGGTGCATGCGCCGGAACTCGTCGGCGGTGATGAGGCGCTGCGACTGCAGCTCGGACAGCGCCTGCATGAGCGCGTCGAAAAGTGGCTCCAGGCCGAGCCGTCCGTCGTCGTGCTGCCCCATGGTCATGACCACCAGGCGGCCGCCCGGACTCAACTCACGGCCGCGGAACGCGATGAACTCGTGCCAGTCATGTGCCGCCTGCCGCGCGCACGCGGCGCGCACCTGAGCGTCGGCGCTGTAGGACGCCTGGACGTGATCGGGGATGTCGGACGGCATGCGGCTGAGCCAGTGGATGGCCCACGCGGACCAGCCCAGGTGCACACCTTCCGACGGCAGAATCTGGCTGAGATACGACCGGCCCACCGCCGACGCGAACGTGGCCCGGTCGCTGCGCAGGTAGCTGAACGGGTCGTCGCGCAGCGTCCGGAACAGGGCACTGAAATCGTTGTCGGGGATGTCGGTGTGCGTCACCACGACGGGGTGCTCGGGCCGGATGCGTTTGCGCAGTGCGGCGATACCGGCGCCGATGGGGAGCAGGCCGTTATGGGCGTTGCCGCAGCCGTACTCGGCGATGGCCACCGGGTGCGGTGCGGGAGGCAGCGGAACCTCGGCGGCGGCCTGTTCGAAAAGCTTTGTGGCCGTGCGGAGTCCGACGGTCTCCAGGCGCGAACTCCCGAGCGGATCGGGCTGCACCACCACACTGGACTCGGGCATGGTGAAACGGTAGTCCCCAAAACTGGGTCGTGTCAGACTGCGGGCCATGAGTCGCTGGACTGCGCCGAGGGCGCTCACTGTGGCCGCCGTGTCGACGATGGTCATGGCGGCGGTCGGATTCATCGCCGCACTGGTCCTCAATGCGTTCGTCTTCGACGATTTCGACGCCTACGGCGAGGTCGAAATCCCCGGCTCGGGGACTGTGCACCTGCCGGCGGGCACGGCGACCATCAGCCTGCACACGATGGTGATCGGCCGCGGCGGCGGACTGCCCGTCCCGAAGATGTCCATCGGCATCGTGCCGCCGACCGGTGCGCCCGACCCGGTGCTGACCGAGGACATCAGCGGCAGCACGACCATCAACAACGACGCGCACGTCCGGGTCTGGTTTGCGCAGATCGTCGTCGAGGGTGACTACGCCATCACGACCGAGGGCAACGTGAGCGCCTACGTCAACCCGACCCTCGCGTTCGGACATGACACCCGCTACGGGTACTTGCCGCTGGTGTTCGCGGTGACCTTCGGTGTGGCGACCGTCGCGCTGGTACTCGCCCGGGTGTGGGCGTCGCGGACCCGCCGCCCGGTACAGCGCAGCGGCTACGTCATAGACCTCTAATGGCCGCGCGCCACCCATTCGTCGTAGTGCACCAGCTCGCCGCCGATGGTGGTGGTGTCGCCGTGCCCGGTGTAGACGACGGTGTCGGAGGGCAGCTTGCCGAGCTTGTCGGAGATCGAAGCCAGGATGGTCGGGAAGTCCGAGTACGAGCGGCCGGTCGCGCCCGGGCCGCCGTGGAACAGGGTGTCGCCGGAGATCACCGCATTGAGGTCCGGGATGTGCCAGCACACCGAGCCGGGGGAGTGCCCCGGCGTGTGGATGGCCTTGATCTCCAGACCACCCACGGTGAGCACCTGGTCGTCGTCCACGGTGTGAAAAGGGTTGTCCGGGTGGATAACCCGCCACAACATCTCGTCGGCCGGATGCAGCAACACCGGCGCGTCGAGCGCGGCCGAGAGCTCCGGCGCGACGGTGATGTGGTCGTTGTGCCCGTGGGTGCAGATCACGGCGACGACGTTGCGGCCGTTCACGGCGTCGATGATGGGTGCCGCGGTATGGGCGGCGTCGAACACGACGACGTCCTTGTCGTCGCCGACGAGCCAGATGTTGTTGTCGACGTCCCAGGTGCCGCCGTCCAGGCTGAAGGTGCCGCTGGTGACAACGCGCTGGATGGCACTCACTTCAGGACCACCACCGACCGCAGCACCTCACCGCTGTGCATCTTGTGGAAGGCGTCTTCAATCTGGTCCAGCCCGATGCGCTCGGAGACGAACTTCTCCAGCGGCAGCCGGCCCTGCAGGTACAGGCTGATGAGGGTGGGGAAGTCGCGTTCGGGCAGGCAGTCGCCGTACCACGACGACTTCAGCGAGCCGCCGTGGGAGAAGAAGTCGATCAGCGGCATCTCGAGCGTCATGTCGGGCGTCGGAACACCAACAAGGACAACGGTTCCCGCGAGATCGCGAGCGTAGAACGCCTGCTTCCAGGTCTCGGGCCGGCCGACGGCGTCGATCACGACATCGGCGCCGTTGCCGTCGGTCAGGTCCTGAATGGTCTCGACCGGGTCGAGGTCGCGGGCGTTGATGGTGTGGGTGGCGCCGAATTCGCGGGCCCAGTGCAGCTTCTTGTTGTCGGTGTCGACGGCGATGATGCGCTTGGCGCCGACGAGTGCCGCACCGGCGATGGCCGCGTCACCGACGCCGCCGCAGCCGATGACGGCGACGGTGTCGTCCCGTGTCACGCCGCCGGTGTTGATGGCGGCGCCGATGCCGGCCATCACGCCGCAGCCCAGCAGACCGGCGACGGCCGGGTCGGCCTCGGAATCGACCTTGGTGCACTGACGTTCGTGCACGAGGGTCTTGTCGGCGAAGGCGCCGATGCCCAGTGCGGGAGTGAGTTCGGTGCCGTCGGTCAGCGTCATCTTCTGGGTGGCGTTGAACGTGTTGAAGCACAGGTGCGGGCGGCCGCGCTTGCAGGCGCGGCACTCGCCGCAGACGGCCCGCCAGTTGAGGATGACGAAGTCGCCGGGCTCGACGTGCGTGACACCTTCGCCGACCGACTCGACGGTGCCGGCGGCCTCGTGGCCGAGCAGGAACGGGTATTCGTCGTTGATGCCGCCCTCTCGGTAGGTCAGGTCGGTATGGCACACGCCGCAGGCGATGATGTCCACGACGACCTCGCCGGGTCCGGGATCGGGGATGACGATGTCGACCAGCTCGATGGGCTGCTTCTTGGCCCGGGAAATCACGCCACGCACTGTCTGACTCATGGCTACAACCTAATGCCTCACGCAAGAGTTGGAATGGTGTCCATACAAATGTCTGGTTAACGGGTGGAAGCCGCTGTTTGTTGGCGGCAGATCTATGACAGGGTCGTGACCGTGACCGCACTCGAGTTGCTTGATTCCTGGCCGGTACCGCACGCCGCAGCCGCGGTGGTGTCCCCGTCGGGCGTGATCGCCACGCACGGACCCGTCGACCGGGCGTTCCGGCTGGCGTCGGTGACCAAACCCCTGACTGCGCGCGCCGCGCAGGTTGCGATCGAAGAGGGCGTCATCGAGCTGGACACCCCGGCCGGCCCACCCGGATCGACGGTGCGGCACCTGCTCGCGCACACCTCGGGCCTGGCGATGCAGACCCCCGATGCCCTCGCGGCCCCCGGTACCCGCCGCATCTACTCCAACGTCGGGTTCGCGGTACTGGCCCAGGTGCTGGAGCACGAGTCCGGCATCGAGTTCGGGCAGTACCTGCGCGAAGCGGTGTTCGAGCCGTTGGGCATGGGCGATTCCGAACTGCCGGGTGCGGCCGAGACCGCGGGGTACGGCGCCTGGTCGACGGTCACCGATCTCGCGGCGTTCGCCGGTGACCTACTGCGTCCGGAGTTGGTATCGGCACCCATGCACTCCGACGCGATCTCGGTGCAGTTTCCGGGCCTGGCCGGGGTACTGCCGGGCTTCGGATCGCAGCGGCCCAACGACTGGGGTCTGGGTTTCGAAATCCGGGACGGCAAGCACCCGCACTGGACGGCCGCGGACAACTCGCCGCGGACGTTCGGCCACTTCGGCCAGGCCGGGACGTTCCTCTGGGTCGATCCAGATGTGGACCTGGCGCTGATCGTGCTGACCGACCGGGATTTCGGGGACTGGACGTATACCGTGTGGCCCGAGGTGTCGGCGGCGGTGTTGCGCGAATTCAGCGGCTGACTCCGATGAGCTGGTCAATCCAGCCGCGCGCGAAGAACAGCAGGAACCCGGCGGCGACGATCCACAGCAGCGGGCTGATCTCCTTGATGCGGCCGGATGCCGCGCGCAGCACGGCCCAGGCGATGAAGCCGACGCCGATGCCGTTGGCGATCGAGTAGGACAGCGGCATGACGGCGACCGTCAGCACCACCGGCAGGGCCACCGAGAAATCGGAGAAGTCGATCTCGCGGAGCACCGAGACCATCAGCGTGCCGACGATGACCAGCGCGGCCGCCGCGACCTCGGTGGGCACGATCTCCGTCAACGGGGTCAAGAACATGGCGGCCAGGAACAGGGTGCCGGTCACCAGGCTGGCCAGGCCGGTGCGGGCGCCCTCGCCGATGCCGGTGCCGGACTCGACGAACACGGTGTTCGACGACGCCGACACCGCGCCACCGACCACGGCGCCGGTGCCCTCGATCACCAGCGCCGACTGCAGGCGCGGGAAGTTGCCGTGTTCGTCGGCCAGGCCGGCCTGCCGGGACAGGCCCGTCATGGTGCCCATGGCGTCGAAGAAATTGGTGAACAACAGCGTGAACACCAGCATGAGGGCGGCGATGGCACCGATCCGGCCGAAGCTGCCGAAGTCCACGTGACCGATCAGCGACAGGTTGGGCACCGCGAACGGCGAACCGGACAGCGTCGGCACCGACAGGCTCCAGCCGCCGGGCTTTTCCGTTGCCGAGCCGAGGTGCCAGATCGCCTCGATGATGGCCGCCAGCGCGGTGCCCGAGATGAGACCGATGAGGATGCCGCCGCGCACCTTGCGGGCCACCAGGACGCCCGAGGTCAGCAGGGTGAACACGAAGACCAGCGTGGGAATCGCGCGGACCGAGCCCGTGCCGCCGGCGCCCAGACCCAGCGGCGGTGACGGATGTCCGGTCGATGCGACGAAGCCGGCGTTGACCAGTCCGATGAACATGATGAACAACCCGATGCCGGCCGTGATGGCCAACTTCAGCGGCATGGGTACCGCGTCGAAGATCATGCGGCGTAGACCGGTGACCGCCATCGCGACGATGATGAGGCCTTCGATCACCACCAGCCCCATGGCTTCTGGCCAGGTCAGGACGCCCACGACGGAGCTGGCCAGGAACGAGTTGATGCCCAGCCCGGCGGCGAACGCGAAGGGGAGACGCGCGACCACGCCGAACAGGATGGTCATGGCGCCGGCCGCCAGCGACGTCACCGCCGAGACCTGGCCGAACGCGAGCTTGTGTCCGGCGATATCAGCCGTGCTCGACAGGATGATCGGGTTCAGCACGATGATGTACGCCATCGCGATGAAGGTCACCGCGCCACCGCGCAGTTCAGCGGCGACGGTAGAGCCGCGCGCGGAGATCTCGAAGAACCGGTCCAGGGCAGTCACGGGTTAGAAGATAGATGGCGCGCTGGTGCTCCGCGCGACTGTTGGCTCGTGTTCGAGAATTGGGCGATTCGTCGACCACACGTCGGCAATGGCCGTCGGTTTATGTGGCCGTCCTGAGAGATTGCGCGACAGACTAGCGCAACAGGGGTCTCACGCGGCACAATAGACACGCACTAAACAACTGCAACATTTCGGCAACACAAGGTCGTTGGGGAAGACGTCCCTGGTGGAGCTGAAGGAGCAGATGATGCGTGCGTCGAACCAACTCGCCGACGCGACGACGGGCGTGGTGTACATCCATGCCTCTCCCGCGGCGGTATGCCCGCACGTGGAGTGGGCGCTGTCGTCGACTCTGTCGGCGCGGGCGAACCTGAAGTGGACGCCCCAACCCGCCATGCCCGGTCAACTGCGCGCCATCACCAACTGGATGGGGCCCGTCGGCACCGGAGCTCAGCTCGCCAGCGCTCTGCGCTCGTGGTCGGTGCTGCGCTTCGAGGTGACCGAGGACCCGAGCGCCGGCGTCGACGGTCACCGCTGGTGCCACACCCCGACCCTCGGTCTGTGGAGCGGCTCGATGAGCGCCAATGGTGACACCATGGTCGGCGAGCAGCGCCTGCGCACGCTGATGGAGGGCGGCGCCGACATGCTGGCCGCTGAACTCGACACCGTCCTCGGCACCGCCTGGGACGAAGCGCTTGAGCCCTACCGCGGCGGCGGCGCCGAGGTCGGCGAAGTCAGCTGGCTGAACCGGGGCGTGGGGTAGTTCCGGCGGTCTCCCTTGGCATGTTCGGCCCAGAGCCGTCAACTTTCCTTGACGCCAAGGAAAGTTGACGGCCCCAGATCGAATATGTCACCCGGTTGCGCGCTGCCCGGAAGTACTGATCGTTGCGATCAACTCACCCGGTAGTGCTCGGGCTCCGGCTCGCTCAGCATGCTGGTGATCGTGGCGACGTCGAACGGCCACAGGTCGATGCTGCCGCCCTCGCTGAAGTACCAGGAATTGCAGCCCGTGTTCCACACCGTCGGCTCCATGGCCTCGACCGCCGCGGCGTTGAACTCGTCGGTGGCCTCCTCGGTCACCTCGACCTCGTTGATCTCGCCGCGCTCGAACCGCTTGAGCCACTTCACGATGTACCGCGCCGTCAGTTCGGCGGTGTACTGCAGTGAGATGGACCCCGTCGGAGAGTTCGGGCCGAGCACGGTGAACAGATTCGGGAAGCCCGGGATCGCGGTCATCCGGTAGGCGCGCGGGCCCTTGACCCACGCGTCGTCGAGGGTGACGCCGTCGCGGCCCACCACGTGCATCGGGCGCATGTAGTTGTGCGCCTGAAAACCGGTGGCCAGCACGGCGATATCGATCTCGTGATGCGCACCATCGGTGGTGCGGATACCGGTCGGGGTGAATTCGGCGATGCGGTCGGTGACCAACTCAGCGTTGGGGGCCGTGATCGCTTGGTAGTACGTGCCGGACAGCACCTGCCGTTTGCACAGCGGCTGGTAGTCGGGCGTCAGCTCGGCACGCAGCTGCGGGTCGCGAATCTGGGCCCGCAGGCTGAGGCGCGCATACTGCTGCACCAGCTTCCGGCGCCACGTCGGCTTGGTCACGATGTCGACAAGAACGCTCGAGCCCCAGAGCGGTATGCGCTCGGCGATCGCCTGGTGCAGGTGCGGCACGGCACGCAGCAGCGCGGTGACCGCACCCAGTTGTGGCAACTTCATCGGTGCCCAGAGCATCCACTGCGGCGACCGCGCGAAATGCAGCACCTTTCCGGCCTCGGGCTGCAGCGCCGAAACCACCTGAACCCCGGTCGATCCGGTGCCGATCACGGCGATGCGCTTGCCCGCGGTCTTCAGCTCGGGGTCCCACCGGGCGGTATGCACGACGGTCCCGTTGAACGTGTCCATGCCGGGGATGTCCGGGGTGAAGGGGTGGTGCAGCACGCCGGTGGCACAGATGACGAAATCGGCTGTCAGCGTGTCGTTCTCGGTGGTGACCGTCCAGGCGTGCGTGTCCTGGTCGTAGTGCAGCGCGGTCACTTCGGTGCCCAGTCGCAGGTGGTTGTCGAGGCCGAACCGCTCGACGACGGCACGGTGATATTCCTGAATCTCCTGGCCGCCCGCCCAGACATGGCTCCAGTCCGGCTTGGGGGCGAAGGCGAACTGGTAGATGTGCGATGGCACGTCGCACGTCAGCCCGGGATACCGGTTCCAGTGCCAGACTCCGCCGACGTCCGAACCCTTCTCCAGGATGGTGAAGTTGGTGAACCCGGCCTGCTGGAAGGTGTACGCCGAGGCGATGCCGGCGACACCGGCGCCGATGATGACGATGCGCGGATCACGGTTGCTCATCAGGACTCCCAAGCTCGACGCACCGTCGCCGGTGCGGTGGTCATGGCGGATTCGAAGGCCGCGCGCCGGCGGCTGCGCAGCATGAAGTTGGCGCCGAGGCCGGCCAGGTCGGCAGCGTCCGGGCGGATCACGACCACCTCGATGCCGCGGCTGCGTGCGGTGGCAACCTCGGCGTCGAGCCCGGCGGACATGGGGCGGCGGAGCAATCGATCTTCGATGATGCCACCCAATCCCGGTGCACGAACGCCGCTTTCGGATGCCATCGGGGTGATGACGTAGATCAGGTCGGCATCATCGGGGGAGATGAGGTCGACCGACGCGGTGGACGCGGCGCCACCGTCGACGAACGTGCGGTCACCGATGCTGACCGGCGGCATCCAGCCGGGGACGCCCCATGAGGCCCGGAGTGCTTGTCCTGCAGTCGCTTTCGGAGCGTCAGGCGCGCCGAACGCCACGCGCTCGCCGCGCTGGTAGTCGAAGGCCACCATGCGCGCGCCCGGGTGCGGTACCCACCCGGAGGCGTCGGCGAACCCGGCAGCCAATTCCTCCAACCAGTCCGAGTCGGCGCGGCCGGTCGGTGCGATGCCGGTGACGGCGGCCAGGCCGCTCTGGCTGCGCAGCAGCCCGGGGTTCAGCAACCGGGGTGACGGCAACGGCGGCAGGCTCGGCGGTGTCGCGTTGATATGCCGGATCAGGCGTTCATCGGTGCTGGTGCCCCGGTGCATGGCCACCAGGTCGTCGACGGACGCACCGCCCCCGAGCATGGTGACCATCTCGGCGCCGGCCGAGGTGCCTTGCAGCACAGAGGCTTCCCGCGGGTCCCAACCGGTCTGCTCCTGCAGTGCGTGCAGCACCGCCACGATCCACGCTCCGCCGATGGTCCCACCGCAACCGATGACCAGTGCCCGCTTCATCGTCCTGCTTCCGAGTGCGACTCGGCGTCATGGTCTTTCGACTGCCGTTCGATCCGGTCCAAGTAGGCCGAGCGGCCGACCGGGTCCAGGGCGGTCAGGGCGCGGCGGTCGTCGATGAGCGAGCGGCCCGCGCGCTGGATGAACTCGGGGACCAGTGCGTCGATCAGGGCCCAGCCGGGTGCCACCCACCCAGGTACCGAGGTGCGGGCGGCCTTGGTGCGCAATGTCTTCAGGATGGCCTGCGCGACATCTTCGGGGTCGACCGTCGGCATGCCGCCGCCGAGTTGGACGCCGGATGCGAGTTCGGTGCGTACCGCCGAGGGCAGTACGGCACATACGGTGACGCCGGTTCCGGCGTATTCGGTGCGCGCCGCCAGTGACGCGCCGACGGCGGCGAACTTGCTGGCGTTGTAGGTGACCATGCCCGGGACGGGGATCATGCCGGCCATCGATGCCACGTTCACGACGTGGCCGCTGCCGCGCGTGATCATCAGTGGGATCACGGCTCGCATGCCGTTCAGGACGCCCCGGACGTTGACGTCGAGGATCAGGTCGGTCGTGGCCTCGGCCTCGGTCTCGAAGGCGCCCAGCGGCATCACACCGGCGTTGTTGATGAGGACGTCGATGCGGCCGGATTCCTTGAGCACCTGCCCGACGAACTGGTCCCACGAGTCACGCCGGGTGACGTCCAGTCGCGCGCTGCGACAGCGGGGGATTCTCGTGGCCGTCTGCTGTGCGATATCGGCGTCGACGTCGCCGATCCAGACATTGGCACCGTGTTGTGAGAAGAGTTCGGCGGTCTTGGCGCCGATGCCCCTGGCGCCTCCCGTGATGATGACGGTGGCGCCGTCGAGCGGCACTGATCGTCGCACTAGCTGCATCGATAGCCTCGAATCTGCTGGTAGAAGCCCTTTGGCTGCATTCGCATACTGACGGTATCCGAATCCTCCCGGTAAAGCCAGTACTCGCGGTATCGCAAACGACTAACATCGATGTATGCCGAGGTTGACCAGGGTGCAGCGTCAGGAACAGACGCGCGCTGAGCTACTGGACGCGGCCAAGGCCCGGTTTCTCAAGCACGGATACGCATCGACCAGCCTCGAGGACATCGCTGACGACGCCGGCTACAGCAAGGGCGCGGTGTATTCGAACTTCGGCAGCAAGCCCGTCTTGTGTCGGGAAGTGCTGGAGGCCATCCACCGCGAGAAGTTCTCCGAGATGTCCGAACTGGCGATGTCGGACGCCGACGTCCCGAGCCGTGTCGAGGCGGTCAACGCGTGGCTGGAGCGCACCGCCGGCGACGTGGGCTGGACGATGCTGGAACTCGAATTCGTGGTGCTGTCGCGCAACGATCCCGAGCTGGGTCAGATGGTCACGGACCTACGCAACGAAGCAGCCCAGATGGTGGTCGATGTATTGCGCTCGCTCGCAGTCGATTTGGGGCTCGGTGAAGAGCAGATGGTGGCTGCCGGGGTGATCGACAGCTTCGACGACATCGGCAACCTCTTTCTCAGCGCCGGCATCGGGCTCGGGATTCAACGTGCGGTCGATCCGACATTGCCCGCGCGACCGGTCACCGGTGCCATCACGCGGTTGATGAATCTGCTTGCGCTCCTTGCGGCTACGCAGGATTGAAGGCCACCGAAAGCCGCAGCGACACGACGTCGCCGTCGTCGATGCCCTCCGCCCGCCGCAACGCCACCTTCAGTGGCACCAGGTATACGTCGTCTTTCGGCATCAATGACGTCTGCATCTCGGTGGCGCCGATGCGCACCTGCGCCGGAATGCAGCCCCAGCCGTAGGTCAGTTCACCGAGATGGTCGTGCAGGAAGGCGTCGATGTCCTCGGGTGTGGCCACGAAGAAATACGGTGCGGGGCCGCGCCATTGGAACACCTCGGCCTCGAACTCCCAATCCACGCGCTTCAGACTACGGAACCAGAACCTGTAGCGCTGCCGGTACCGCGGACACCGTCACCGGCAGCGGGCACACGAATTCGCCGTCGGCGTAGGCGTTGATCCCGGGGACGTCGATGGTGACGGTGCGGGCGCGTCTCGTGGTCACCTCGTCAAGGTGGACATGGGTGCCCTTGAACACTGTCGGGAACAGCCGGATCAACTTGGTCCGTGAAGCCGAGGCCGCCATCGTGACGTCGAGCAGACCGTCACTCAGATCGGCGCCCGGGCAGATCAGCATGCCGCCGCCATAGCTCTTGCCGTTGCCGAAAGTTGCCAGCGTCACGGGGATTTCCTGCTCGGGACCGCCGTCGAAACTGACCCGGGCCGTATGCATCCGCAGCTGTGACAATTCCACCAGCATCGCGGTGTTGTAGCGCATCCGGCCTCGCGGCCACGTCATCCGGTTGGCGCGATCGGTGACCAGCGAGTCGAATCCCGCCGACATCACCGTGCCGAACCAGCGGACGGTGCCGTCGGCTCCCTCGATCCGGCCCAGGTCGATGGTGCGGGTACGGCCTGTCGCGATGATGTCCGCGGCGGCTTCCGGGTCATCACGCGGAATCCCGAATTCGCGGGCGTGGTCGTTGCCAGTGCCCGCGGGAATGATGCCCAGCGGCACATCGCCCTGTGCAAGTGCTTGCAGCGCAAGGGAAATGATGCCGTCACCACCGGCCACCACCACCGCGTCGGTGCCGTGGTCGAGTGCTTCGTCGAGCAGCTGCCGAGCATGGGCAGCGTCGGATCCGATCAGCTCGACCACGTCGACGCCACGACGTTGCAGTCGCACGACAGCGCGCTGGGCCGCCGCGGATCCCCGGCCTTGGCCGGAGGCGGGGTTGGTCAGCAGGGTGACTCGCTGGAGCGTGCCTGTCATGGGATCAGCTTGCCCGGGTTGAGGATTCCACCGGGGTCGAGCACATTCTTCACCGCGCGCAGAACCTCGACACCCAGGTCGCCGACCTCGGCGGTCATCCACGGCTTGTGATCGGCACCGACCGCGTGGTGGTGGGTTATGGTGGCACCGCAGCGCACCATGGCCTCGGACGCAGCGGTTTTCGCCGCGCGCCACTGCTCGATGGGGTTGCCGCGCTGGCCGGCGACCACCGTGAAGTACAGCGAGGCGCCGGTGGGGTAGACGTGCGAGATGTGGCACATGACCAAAGCCGGTGTGCCACTTTCCTGCAGTGACGTCGTCAGTGCCTCGGTGACCGCGGCCTTCAGCGCCGGCACGTTGGACCACGTCGTCGCGGTTTCCAGGGTCTCGCACAGGGCGCCCGCCGACAGCAGTGAGTCACGCAGGTACGGCGCACCGAACCGCCCGTGCTGCCAGGCGCGGGCCGGGGCCTCGCCGAGCGACGTGCCGCCCTGGGCGGCCAGCAGCGCGCGGGTTTCCTCGTGGCGGCTTTCGGTGTGTGCCGCAGTGCCTTCGAACAAGGTGATGGCCAGGCAGCCGCCGGTGATGGTCTGCTCGCCGATGCTCTCGGTGGTCGCGAGGTTGATGCCGGTCTCGACCTCGTCGGACAGTCGGATGACCGTCGGGCCGGTGCCGTTCTGGACGACGGCGCGCAAAGCCGCTGCGCCGGTGGCGAAGTCGGGGAAGGACCAGGCCTCGTAGCGGGTGGTCTCGGGCACCGGGTGCACGCGGACCCGGACGCGGGTGATGACGCCGAACGTGCCCTCGGAGCCGACGATCAGCTGACGCAGGTCGGGGCCGGCCGCCGAGGCCGGGGCCCGGCCGAGGTCCAGCACGCCGGCCGGGGTGACGACGGTCAGGCCGCGCACCATGTCGTCGAACCGGCTGTAGCCCGCCGAGTTCTGGCCTGACGAGCGCGTCGCGGCGAACCCGCCGATGGTGGCGAACTCGAAGCTCTGGGGGAAGTGGCCCAGCGAAAATCCTTCCGCGCCAAGCAGTTCCTCGGCCCGCGGGCCGGTGACGCCGGCTTCCAGCTCGGCCTCGCCGGATTCCTTGTCGATGGACACCAGGCGGTCCAGGCGGCGCAGATCGAGCGACACGACAGCGCTGAAACCGCCCCGGATCGGGTCGAGTCCGCCGACGACGCTGGTGCCGCCGCCGAATGGGACGACCGCGATGCGGTGGTCGGTGCAGTAGCTCAGGATGGCCGCGATCTGTTCTTCGTTGCCCGGCAACAGGATCGCGTCCGGCGCATCCTGCTCGCCGGTGTCCTTGCGGCGCAACAGGTCCAGCGTCGACTTGCCGCCGGCCCGCAGCAGGCGGTCGTGGTCGTCGGTGCGGCAGAACTCGTCTCCGACGATCGCTGCGAGTGCGACGCGGTCAGCATCTGCCAGGGCGGACGGGCGCAACGTGACCTGGTCGGCCTCGAGCTCGTCCGCCGGAGCCGCGTCGATGCCCAGGGCTGCGGTCAGCAGGCCGCGGATGCCATCGGACAGGGGCTTGGCTGCAGCGGGGTCGCCCCAGGCGTTCCACTTCATCGGCGGTTCGAGGTGGTCACGTGTCGCGGTCATGCGTTACAGTATTACACATGATGTCAATCAGTAACGATGAAGCTCGGGATTCCCTGGATGCCCGAATCATCGACGCTGCGGCTGACTGCGTGATCGCCTTCGGCGTGGATCGCGTGACGTTGGCCGAGATCGCACGTCGTGCCGGCGTCAGCCGGCCGACGGTGTACCGGCGCTGGCCGGACACCCAGGCGATTCTCGCGGCACTGCTGACGGCACGAATCACCAACGCGCTGAACGAAGTCACGGTCAGCGGCACCGACCGCGAGGCGATCGTCCAACGGATGGTCGGCATGGCGGGGCAGCTGCGCGGTGACGAGGTCATCATGTCGGTGCTGAGCAGCGCGCCGGCCCTGGCCATGGTCTACATCGCTGAGCGCATGGGCACCAGCCAGCAGATTCTTCTCGAAGTGCTGGCCGGCGCCCTGGCCACCGCGCAGGCCGACGGTAGCGTCCGCCCCGGTGACACCAAGCAGCTCGCGGCCATGTGCCTGCTGATCGTTCAATCGGCCATCCAGTCCGCGCAGATGGTCGCGCCCGTCCTCGACGTCGCCGCGCTGGACATCGAACTTGCTCACTCCCTGAACGGATACCTGAAGCCATGACCACCAGTGCCCTCAACGCCACCCGCCGTACCTCCGAGCTGACGGCACTGGCCGACGGTGACGTGGTCGACGTCGTCGTCATCGGCGGTGGCATCACCGGCGTGGGCATAGCTCTGGATGCCGCGAGCCGTGGGCTCTCGACGGTGCTGGTGGAAAAGCACGACCTGGCCTTCGGCACCAGCCGGTGGAGTTCCAAGCTGGTGCACGGCGGCCTGCGCTACCTGGCGACCGGCAACATCGGCATCGCCCGGCGCAGCGCCATCGAGCGCGGCATCCTGATGAGCCGCAACGCCCCGCACCTCGTACACGCAATGCCGCAGTTGGTGCCGTTGCTGCCCGGGATGAACAGGGCCTCAAGGGCTTTGGTGCGCACGGGCTTCATCGCCGGCGACGGACTGCGGCGCCTGGCCGGCACCTCGGCGTCGGTCCTGCCGCGGTCGGGCCGGGTCAACGCGGCGCGCGCTGCTGAACTGGTGCCCGCCGTCCGGCGCGACGGACTCGACGGTGCCCTGCTCGCCTACGACGGCCAGTTGATCGACGACGCCCGCCTGGTCACCGCGGTGGCACGCACCGCCGCGCAGCACGGTGCCCGCATCCTGACCCGGGTGGCGGCGTCGGATGCCACCGGGACCTCGGTGCGGCTGACCGACCAGCTCACCGGCGACTCGTTCGATCTGGGCGCCCGCGCGGTGATCAATGCCGCCGGCGTGTGGGCCGGAGAACTCGACAGCGCGATCAAACTGCGGCCCAGTCGCGGCACCCATCTGGTGTTCGATGCCGCGGCGTTCGGCAATCCGACTGCGGCCCTGACGGTTCCGATTCCCGGCGAGCTCAACCGGTTCATCTTCGCCATGCCCGAACAGCTCGGCCGCGTCTACCTCGGACTCACCGACGAGGACGCGCCCGGCCCCATTCCCGATGTGCCGGAACCGACTCCGGCCGAGATCACGTTCCTGCTCGACACCGTCAACACCGCGCTGGCGACGAGCCTGGGTCCGGAAGACGTGCTCGGCGCGTATGCCGGGCTGCGCCCGTTGATCGACACCGGTGAGGGCAACACCGCCGACGTCTCCCGCGATCACGCCGTCGTCGAGTCGGACAACGGTGTGCTCAGCGTCATCGGCGGCAAGCTCACCGAATACCGGTACATGGCCGAGGACGTGCTCGACCGGGCGGTGGCGTTGCGCGGGCTCGGTGCGGGGGAGTGCCGGACGCGGAACCTGCCGCTGGTCGGTGCCCCGGACAACCCGGTATCGATGAATCGTGTTGTGGGGCTGCCGGAGTCATTACTGGCGCGCTACGGCGCCGAAGCCTCGAACGTATTCGCCGCCGCCACGTGCGAGCGCCCCACCGAACCGGTAGCCGACGGAATCGATGTCACCCGAGCCGAATTCGAGTACGCCGTCACGCACGAGGGCGCACTCACGGCCGACGACATCCTGGACCGCCGTACCCGGATCGGGTTGGTCGACGCCGACCGCGAGCGTGTCGCGGCCGTGGCCGCGGAGTTCGTCACGGCTTAGGGCTGCTGGGCGAGTAGCAGGTCGCGGATGGGGGAGCGCGTGTGGCGCTGCCACATGGCCTGCACCGGCACCAGCAACTCCGGCTGCAGGTCGACGACGGTCACCCGGCCGTCCACCGCCGGCCCGACCGGATGCGTCACGAACGCGACGGCGCCCGTCGTCAGCGGTGCGGCCACCGTCGCCGCGCCCTGTACCCGGCTGATGATGTAGTCCGGTTCGAAGCCGGCTCGCCGGCAGGCGCCGAGCAGGAGATCGCTGTAGTACGAGGCGCCAGATGGTGCCCACAGCGCGATGCGCTCGTGAGCCAGGTCGGTGAGGTCGACGGCGTCGCGCCCCGCCAGCGGGTGCGTGCTCAGCACAGCCACCCGGACCGGGTGATAGCCCAACACCGCGGTGGCGAGGTCGCGGTCCGGCACCACCCCACGGCGCAGCGCCAGCTGGATCGATCCGTCGAGCAACGCGGGGGAGAGCTGATCGGGAAACATCTGGCGGAAGGTGAACGACACGTCGTCGAAGGCCTCGATCGCGGGCTCCAGCAGCGCATAGGCCTCGATGCTCTCGAGTGCGGGGGTATGCCCGACGACGTAGTTCTCCCGCGCGGCACTGGCGACCCGCTGCACGTGGTCGGTGACGGTGTGGGCGGCCGCGAGGAGGGTGCGGGCGTCGCTGTGCAGCTGGCGGCCGGCGGGCGTCAGGCTGACCCGTCGGCCGTCACGCGCGAAAAGCGTTACCCCGAGCTCTTTTTCGAGCTGACGGATGGAGCTGCTGAGCGCCTGTTGACTGAGGTGCAGCTGGTCCGCGGCCCGCGTGAAGCCGCCGGTGTCGGCGACTGCCAGGAAGTGCTGCAGCCGCCGTAGGTCGGGATACGGCCTGGTCACCCGACGCATCCTATCCACAAGAATTGCTTGTGGATAGGTAGAAAAGATTCGTTTCTAATTGTGGGCCGGCGTGGCTAGCGTGGGCCACATGAGCAATCTCGAAGGCAAGTCAGCAGTCGTCGCCGCCGGAGCCAAGAACCTCGGCGGTCTGATCAGCACCACGCTCGGCGCGCGCGGCGTCAACGTCGCGGTGCACTACAACAGCGCGGCCACTGAGGCAGACGCCGACCAGACCGTCGCCACCATCGAGTCCTCCGGTGCCAAGGCCATCAAGGTCCAGGGTGACCTCACCGTCCCGGGCAACGTCGAGAAGCTGTTCGACGCCGCGGTCGAAGCATTTGGCGGTGTCGATATCGCCATCAACACCGTCGGTAAAGTGCTGCGCAAGCCGATCGTGGAAACCACTGAGGCCGAATACGATTCGATGTTCGACATCAACTCGAAGGCGGCGTACTTCTTCCTGCAACAGGCCGGCCGTCGGCTGGGCGACGGTGGTTCGGTCATCACCATCGTGACGTCGCTGCTGGCCGCCTTCACCGACGGCTACAGCACCTACGCCGGCGCCAAGAGCCCCGTCGAGCACTTCACCCGCGCCGCGGCGAAAGAGTTTGCGGCGCGCGGCATCAACGTCAACAACGTCGGCCCGGGACCCATGGACACGCCGTTCTTCTACGGCCAGGAGACCCCGGAGCGGGTGGCGTTCCACAAGTCGCAGGCGATGGGCGGCCGGTTGACCCTCATCGAGGACATCGCCCCGCTGGTCGTGTTCCTCGCTGACGAGGGCCACTGGATCACCGGCCAGACCATCTTCGCCAACGGTGGCTACACCACGCGATAGGAGCGAAGGCTCAACGGCGCCAGAACAAGTGGTGGATGACGCCGCTGGGGCTGGGGACGACGTCGCAGTGGTAGCGGTCGAGCAGCTCGTCGGGCGACTCCCAGAGTCGTGAGCCCTCGCCGAGCGTCACGCTGGGGGATACCGCCACGTGCAGGGTGTCGATCAGGTCGGCATCGAGGAACTCCCGCACCGTCTGCGCCCCGCCGCCGATGCGAATGTCCTTGCCCTGCGCGGCTTCCCGGGTCAGGTCCAGGACTTCAGTCGGAGACCCGGAGACGAAGTGGAAGGTGGTGTCCGACAAGCTGAATGACGGCCGCGGGTGGTGCGTCATGACGAAAACCGGAGTGTGGAACGGCGGCTCGTCACCCCACCAGCCCTGCCAGTCGAGCCGGGCCGGTCCGCGGTAGGGACTGAACTTGTTGGCACCCATGATCTCTGCGCCGATGTTGTTGGAGAAATCGCGCACCAGGTAGTCGTCGAGACCGCGGCTACCGCCGGCATCGGTGCGGGTAGGCCAGCTGGCGGTGGCACCGGCCCACGAACCGATCAGGACCCCCGGGTCGGCGTGGCCGAAGGGGCGTTCGAAACTCTGGCCCGTCCCCGCACCGAAGCCGTCGGCCGACACACAGAAGTTCTGCACTTTCACCAGTTGCGTCATGGACGTGTTGACCTCCGAGGTTGACGAAACTCATCGCGATAAGACAAAACTGCCCCTCGTCCACAGGAGAGGGGCAGTTTTGCGATTCTTCGCGTGATTACAGCGCGATGTTCTTGTGGCGACCGCGGCGGGCCGGGGCCTCGGCGAGGGCCTGGGTGATCTTCGACCGGGTGTGGGCCGGGTCGATCTTCTCGTCGACCACGCCGATCTCGATGGCCGAGTCGACGCCACCGGCGATCCGCTCGTGCTCGAGGGCCAGTTCTTCGTGCAGGGCCTCGCGCTCGGCAGCGTCCTCGACGGCGGCCAGCTTGCGCTTGTGCAGGATGCCGACGGCAGCCTTGGCGCCCATGACGGCGACCTCGGCGTCCGGCCAGGCGAACACCTTCGACGCACCGAGCGACCGCGAGTTCATCGCGATGTAGGCGCCGCCGTAGATCTTGCGGGTCACCAGGGTGACGCGGGGGACCTCGGCCTCACCGAAAGCGTGCAGCAGCTTGGCGCCACGACGCACCACGCCGCCCCACTCCTGGTCGACACCGGGCAGGTAGCCGGGCACGTCGACCAGCACGATCAGCGGGATGCCGAAGGCGTCGCACAGGCGCACGAAACGTGCGGCCTTCTCGGCGCTTTCGGAATTCAGGCAGCCGCCCAGACGCAGCGGGTTGTTGGCGATGACGCCGACGGAACGGCCGGCGAGGCGGCCCAGGCCGACCACGATGGACGGTGCCCACTTGGACTGGAACTCTTCGAACGGCACGCCCTCGTCGAGCAGAGCCTCGACGATCGGGTGCACGTCGTAGGCACGACGCGCCGACTCGGGCATGAGGGCGCGGATGTCGGTATCGCCGGCCTCGGCCTTGGTGCGGTCGAAGTGACCCTGCTGGCTGAACAGCCCGACCAGGCGCTGGCCGCGCGCGTAGCAGTCGAGTTCGTCGTCGGCGACGATGTGGCACACACCCGACTTCTTGTGGTGGGTGTCGGGCCCGCCGAGCGAGATCATGTCGACGTCCTCACCGGTGACGCTGCGGACGACGTCCGGGCCGGTGACGAACACGCGGCCCTCGGGGGCCATGACGATGACGTCGGTCAGTGCCGGGCCGTAGGCGGCACCACCAGCGGCGAAGCCGACGACCAGCGAAATCTGGGGGATGTAGCCCGAGGCCCGGATCATCGCCTCGAAGACCTGCCCGACGGCGTGCAGCGCGCGCACACCCTCGGCGAGGCGAGCACCACCGGAGTGCCAGATGCCCACGATGGGGGCCTGCTCGTCGATGGCGGTGTCGTAGGCGCGGACGATGTGCGCGCAGCCGTCGACGCCCATGGCGCCACCCATGACGGTGCCGTCAGTGGCGAACGCGATGGTGTGTACGCCGTTGACGGTGCCGGAGGCCGCGAGGACACCCGACTTGTCACGCTCGTGCAGCGGCCTGACGCTGCCCGGGTCGAAGAAGGTCGCGAGCCGCAACAGAGGGTCGCGAGGATCAAGTGATTCGGCGGCCGTCGCCTCAGGTGCCAGGGTCGTCATTTTCTATCTCCTTGATCTCGCGGGCTCGCGTGGTTAATACCGGCCGAAGGCGAGCGCGACGTTGTGCCCGCCGAACCCGAACGAATTGTTGATTGCGTACTTGTAGTCGCCCTGCCGCGGAGCCTTGGAGACCACGTCCAGATCGATCTCCGGATCCAGGTTCTCCAGGTTCAGTGTGGGCGGAACTACGCCGTCGCGCAGCGCGAACACGGTGAGGATGGACTCCACCGCGCCGACTGCCCCCACCGAGTGGCCCAGGGCCGACTTCGGGGCGTACACCGCGGGCCGGTGGCCCTTCATGGCGTTGTTGATGGCCACGCCCTCGGCGACGTCACCGACGCTGGTGCCGGTGGCGTGTGCGTTGACGTGGTCGATGTCAGAGGGCACAAGGCCCGCCAGTTCGATGGCCCGGGACATGGCGTAGCCGGCCTGTTCACCGTTGGGGTCCGGAGCGACGATGTGGTAGCCGTCCGAGGTCACGCTGGCACCCATCAGGCGGGCCAGGATGTTGGCGCCGCGGGCCTTGGCATGCTCCTCGGTTTCGAGCACCAGCATGGCGCCGCCCTCGCCGAACACGAAGCCGTTGCGGTCGCGGTCGAACGGGCGGCAGGCACCGGCCGGGTTGTCATTGGTGTTGGACAGCACGATGCGCATCTGGGCGAACCCGGCGATCGGCACTGCCTCGATCTTGGTTTCGACACCGCCACAGATGGCGATGTCGGCCTCGCCCAGCACCAGCTGGCGCCAGGCGTTGGCGATGGCTTCCGAACCGGACGCGCAGGCCGAGATCAGGGTGCTCACCCCGGCCTTGGCCTTGCGTTCCAGCCCGACAGCGGCCGCCGCCCCGTTGGGCATGTACATCTGCACGACCAGCGGCGACACCGCTCGCAGGCCGCGTTCGCGCATGCCGTCGTAGGCGAAGACCAGTTCCTCAGCAGAGCCGAGGCCGGTGCCGATCGACACCATCAGTCGCCGGGGGTCAACGTCCGGCGAGCCTGCGTTTTCCCAGACTCGCCGGCCGATGACCGTCGACATTTTCTGCAGGTATGACAGCCGACGCAGTTCGACCCGCGTCAGTTCACTATCGAAATCCTCGTGCAGGTGCCCGCCGATACGGACGGGGAGGTCGTACTTCTCGATGAAATCGTCTTCGAGAAGGCGAATCCCGCTCTGCCCGTCAAGGAGCTTCTGCCACGTGGTTTCAGCATCGGTTGCCAGGGCGGTCGACATGGCGACGCCAGTGACGACCACATTGGGGAGACCATTCCCCGTTGACAACCTGTTAGCGGTTACCCCTGCCATTACTGCTCCAATGTCCCTTCGACTTAATAACGCCCAAAGGCCAGGGCGACATTGTGTCCACCGAAACCGAACGAGTTGTTGATGGCGTACTTGTAGTCGCCATAACGAGGCTCGCCCGCAACCACATCGAGATCGATGTCGGGATCCGGCGTTTCGTAATTCAGCGTCGGCGGGATGACGCCGTCGCGCAACGCGAGCACCGTCAGCACCGACTCGAGCGCACCGACCGCACCGATGGAGTGGCCGAGAGCCGACTTCGGTGCGTAGACCGCGGCGTTCTGACATCCGGCAACGCGGATGGCATTGGCCTCGGCGGTGTCACCGATCGGGGTGGCCGTGCCGTGGGCATTGATGTGGTCAATGTCCTTGGCGTCCAGGCCGGCGGTCTCCAGTGCACGCTTCATTGCGGCACCGGCGCGTACGCCGCCGTCTGCCGGGGCCACCATGTGGAACGCGTCCGAGGTGATACCGGCACCCATCAGCCGGGCCAGCGGCTTGGCGCCACGGGCCAGGGCGTGCTCTTCGGTCTCGATGATCATCATCGCGCCGGCCTCGCCGAACACGAAGCCGTCGCGATCCTTGTCGAACGGCCGCGACGCAGCCGCGGGATCGTCGTTACGGGTCGACATGGCGCGCATCATCGAGAACGCCGCGATGGGCAGCGCCTCGATGGCACCTTCGACGCCGCCGACGACGGCGAAGTCCGCGTCGCCCATGACGACCTGACGCCAGCCGTGGGCGATGGCCTCAGAACCCGACGAACACGCCGACACCGGGGTGATGACACCGGCGCGGGCGCCGAGCTCGAGACCGGCGACAGCAGCCGCACCGTTGGGCATGATCATCTGAACGGCGAGCGGGCTGACCTTGCGGATGCCGCCCTCGTTCATGGCGTCGTAGGTTTCGACGATCTTCTCGCCGCCACCCAGACCGGTGCCGATCACGACGGCGAAACGATCGGGATCGACCTCGGGCGCACCCGCGTTCTTCCACAACCGTCGCGCCAGCACGAGCGACATGCGCTGCACGTAGGAGTTGCGACGCAGCTCGACGCGGGTCAGCTGGCTTTCCAGGTCATCGACCAGGTGGCCACCGATACGCACCGGAAGGTCCCACTTCTCGACCCAGTCGTCCTCGAGAGTGCGGATGCCGCTCTCTCCTGCCAGGAGGCCCTTCCACGTGCTCTCGATGTCAGCAGCGAGCGCCGTGGTTGCCTCCACGGCGGTCACCACTACGTTCGGGAAGCCGCCGTTAGCAGTGGAAGGCCTGGTCACTTGCTGAACTTATCACGCAGCGCGGCAGCAGCCTCGGGGTTCTCTTCCTCGAGCTTCTGGATGTAGGCGACGACGTCACCAACGGTGCGCAGGCCGGCCAGGTCCTCGTCCGGGATCTTCACGCCGTACTTGTCCTCGGTCTGAACCGCGATCTCGACCATCGACAGCGAGTCGATGTCCAGGTCGTCGACGAAGGACTTCTCGGGGGTGACCTCAGAGGGCTCGATGCCGGTGACCTCTTCGATGATCTCGGCGAGGCCGGCGATGATTTCTTCCTGGTTGGCAGCCACGATGGCTCCTTCTTTTTGTTGTGTCGGCACACCGGAGTTGATGTGCCGGGGTTGGTTGTTGCGGCAAACAGCCCTGTCAGAACTCGGCGAGTCCGTCCAGGTCTGCAGGAGTCTTGATGGCGAAGGTCGGCACACCCTTGACCTCGCGCTTGGCGATACCGGTGAGGGTGCCGGCCGGCGGGAATTCGATGATGCCGGTCACTTCCTGACCGTCGAACCGCTCGCGGAGGGTGGCCGAGCACAGGTCCCAGCGCACCGGGCGGGTCATCTGGGCGACCAGCTTGGCCATGGCGTCCGCGGCGTCGGCGACCGGCTGGCCGTCGGCGTTGGACAGCAGCGTGGTGGTCGGCTCGCTCGGGGTCACGGTCGCCGCGGCAGCCGCGTACGGCTCCTGCGCCGAGCCCATGAAGTGCGTGTGGAAGGCGCCGGCGGTGGCCAGCACCCGGACCCGGGCCTTGGCCGGGGGATCCTCGGCCAGCTTCTCAAGGGCCGAGACGGCACCGGCGGCGACGATCTGGCCCGCTGCGTTGCGGTTGGCCGGGACCAGTTCCAGAGCTTCGAGACGGGCCAGGACCTCGGCCTCGTCGCCACCGAGCACGGCGGCCATACCGGTGGGTTCCAGCGCACAAGCCTTGGCCATCTCGGCGCCGCGGGTGGCGGCCAGCTTGATGGCCTCGTCGGCGGAGATGACGCCGGCGATGGCGTAGGCGGCGATCTCACCGACGGAGTGGCCGGCGACGATCGTGGTGGCGCCGGCCAACAGGCCGCGCTTGGTCAGCTCTTCGTGTGCCAGCAGCGTGGCCGCGACGACCAGGGGCTGGGTCACCGCGGTGTCGGTGATCTCCTCGGCGGTCGCCGTGGTCCCCAGTTGGGCCAGATCGAGGCCGCTGATCTGCGACCAGGTGGCCAGACGGTCAGCGGCGCCGGGCAGCTCCAACCAAGGGGTGAGCATGCCGGGCGTCTGAGATCCCTGCCCGGGGGCAAGCAGCGCAAGCACAGGTGTTTGGGGCACGGATTAAGAAAACACTGTGAAGCGGGTTTTATGCCGTGTAAGAGATTATGAACCTCGTCTTAAGTTTTTGTGGAATGTCTACAAAAACGCACGTTATGCAACGTTGGCGAGACCTCGCTGCGACATGGATCACCCTACCGAGTCGCTAGTTACTGCTGGGTAGGCCAGGTTCGGGTGTCCTGATCAGGCAATTTGAGGATTGGATTGGGGCGCCTGACGGCTCAATCGGCCCACTGTCGAGGCCACACGGAGCACATACGCATCCCTGGGCACCATCGGATCGCGGCCGGTGAAGTCCGCGATGCGGCGCAGTCGGTACCGCACGGTGTTTGGATGAACGAACAATTTGCGGGCGCATGCTTCTATGGCGCCGCCCGAATCGAGGTAGGCGTCGAGCGTCTCGGACAGTGCCGGACCTGCGTCAGCGAGCGGTCGGACCACCTCCATCTCCAGGGCGGCGATGGCCGAACGATCGCCGAGGAGCGCACGTTCGGGCAGCAGTTCGCGGGCCGGCACCGGTCGCGGCGCGCCCGTCCAGCCCGTCACGGCGTTCATCCCGGCAATGGCTTCGGTGGCGCTGTAGTGGGCGGCCGCGAGCGTCGCGGCGGTCGGTCCGATCACCACCGGGGCATCGGCGAACACCGCCATCAACTCGCCCAGGAATCGGTCGGTGGGGGCGATGGGGCCCGACACGATGGCCACCAGCCAGGTGCCGTGCACGTCGGACAGTGCAACGCGGCCGTGGCGGGTGGCGACGTCGTGCACGTCCCCGCTGGCCAGGTCGGCGCGGTCGGGTTGCGGGTACCCCACGACGACGGTGGCGGGGGCCGTCGCGTCCCAGTTCAGCGCCGCGGCCTGCGACTGCAGGCTGGTGCCGACGTCGCCGCGTACGACGGCGTCGACGACGTTGGCTTCCATCCGGGTATCCCAGGCGCCGCGGGCCTCGGCCTGGTCGGCATAGGCGCTGGCGGCCGCGAAGGCCAGGTCGCGGCTGTACCGCAGGATGCCGGCGGTCAGGGCGGTCAGCTGCTCTTCGGTGCGGGCCAGGAGCGGCACGACTTCCTCGAAGAACTCCATGGTCGTCCGCACCATCTCCACGGACTGGCGCAACGCGATCCGGCGTCGCAGGTCCTGGGGCACCACTTCGAAGGCCTCTGCGGTGTAGCTGACGTCGCTGTTCGGGTCCCGCATCCACTCGACGAAGTTGACCACGGCCGTCTGTACCACGAGGTGGACGCTCGCCCGCTGGGACGCTTCGAGGTCGGCGAAGAATGGCAGCCGCTCTTCCAGGGCGTGCACGGCTTGGGTCGCCAACGTGCCGGAGTACTGCTTCAGACGGCGCAGCACCGTCTCCGGAACGTTCTCCAGCACCTCGAGGGTGGACTTGGGCGGGACGAACCGATTACCGGCCGTGTTGTTGGGCACTACTAAAAGCTACGCCTGATTTCTGGAGATTTCTGCCAACTGGCGATGCCGAGATGGCGCTTTCCGTCAGAAGAGCGTCATCTCGGCATCGCGTGTCGCTGCAGGCTTTGCTACGCGCTGCCGGTGTCCGCGTACGAGACCTCGGCCGCGGAGACGTCGTCGATCCGGTACTGCTTGGCGGCCGTGACGGCCACCGACGGGTCGATCTCGCCGTCGCGGGCCAGGGCCTCCAGCACTGCCACCACGACCGACTCGGCATCGGTGTTGAAGTAGCGACGCGCCGCCGGGCGGGTGTCGGAGAAGCCGAACCCGTCGGTGCCGAGCGTGACGTACGTGTTGGGCACCCACGGACGGATCTGCTCGGGGACCGCGCGCATCCAGTCCGACACCGCGACCACGGGGCCCGCGGTGTTCGCGAGCTTGGCGGTCACGTACGGCACGCCGGCCTGCTGGTCCGGGTGCCGCAGCGCCTCTCGGTCGATGGCCACACCGTCGCGGTTCAGCTCGCCCCAGCTGGTCACCGACCACACGTCGGCGGCCACGTCCCAGTCGGCGGCCAGCATGTCGGCTGCCCGCAGCGCATCGGGCATCGAGACGCCCGACGCCAGGATCTGCGCCGTGCTGGAGCGCTTCTCCGTCGCGGCGCGGAAGCGGTACATACCGCGCAGCACGCCTTCGGGGTCGAAGTTCTCGGGCTCGGCCGGCTGCTGGTACGGCTCGTTGTAGATGGTGATGTAGAAGTAGACGTTCTCCGAGTTCTCGCCGTACATGCGCTCGAGGCCGTTCTCGATGATGTACGCGATCTCGTAGGCGAACGCCGGGTCGTACGCCACCACCGCGGGGTTGGTCGAGGCCAGCAGCAGCGAGTGTCCGTCCGCGTGCTGCAGGCCCTCGCCGGTGAGCGTGGTGCGCCCGGCCGTGGCGCCGAGGACGAAGCCGCGGCCCATCTGGTCGGCGGCCGCCCAGAATCCGTCGCCGGTGCGCTGGAACCCGAACATCGAATAGAAGATGTAGATCGGGATCATTGGCAGGTCGTGCGTCGAGTACGACGTCGACACCGCGGTGAACGACGCCGTCGACCCGGCTTCGTTGATGCCCTCGTGCAGGATCTGGCCGACTTCGGATTCCTTGTACGCCAACATCAGATCGGCGTCCACGGCGGTGTAGAGCTGACCGTTGCGGTTGTAGATCTTGAGGCTCGGGAACCACGAGTCCATGCCGAACGTGCGGGCCTCGTCGGGGATGATCGGCACGATGCGCGGCCCGATGTTCTTGTCCCGCAACAGTTCTTTGAAGGTACGCACCGTCGCCATGGTGGTCGCGACGGCCTGGTTGCCCGAGCCCTTCTTCAGCGACTTGTAGACGTCGCGGCCCGGCAGCGTCAGCGGCTTGGACTTGGTGCGCCGCTCCGGCAGGAAGCCGCCCAGCGCCCGGCGCCGGTCGAGCATGTACCGGATTTCCGGCGACTCGGAGCCCGGGTGGTAGTACGGCGGCAGGTACGGGTTCTCTTCGAGCTGGGCGTCCGTGATGGGCACCCGCGTCGCGTCGCGGAACTTCTTGAGGTCGTCGAGCGCCAGCTTCTTCATCTGGTGCGTCGCGTTGCGGCCCTCGAAGTGGCTGCCCAGCGTGTAGCCCTTGATGGTCTTGGCCAGGATGACCGTCGGCTGGCCCTTGTGGTCCAGGGCCGAGCGGTAGGCGGCGTACAGCTTGCGGTAGTCGTGGCCGCCGCGCTTGAGGTTCCAGATCTCCTGGTCGGTCATCGGGTCGACCAGGGCCTTGGTGCGCGGGTCGCGGCCGAAGAAGTGGTCGCGGACGTACGCGCCGTCGTTGGCCTTGTAGGTCTGGTAGTCACCGTCGGGGGTGACGTTCATCAGGTTCACCAGCGCGCCGTCCTTGTCGGCGTGCAGCAGGGCGTCCCATTCGCGGCCCCAGACCACCTTGATGACGTTCCAGCCGGCGCCGCGGAAGAACGACTCCAGCTCCTGGATGATCTTGCCGTTACCGCGGACCGGGCCGTCCAGACGCTGCAGGTTGCAGTTGACGACGAACGTCAGGTTGTCGAGCGCCTCGTTGGCGGCGACCTGGATCAGGCCGCGGCTCTCGGGCTCGTCCATCTCGCCGTCGCCGAGGAAGGCCCACACATGCTGATCGCTGGTGTCCTTGAGGCCGCGGTCGTGCAGGTAGTGGTTGAAGCGCGCCTGGTAGATGGCGTTCATCGGGCCCAAACCCATTGACACCGTGGGGAATTCCCAGAAATCAGGCATCAGGCGGGGGTGCGGGTACGACGGCAGGCCACCGCCCAGCCCGGCATGCGAGCGTTCCTGACGGAAGCCGTCCAAGCGGTGTTCGTCGATCCGGCCCTCGAGGAAGGCGCGGGCGTAGATGCCGGGGGAGGCGTGGCCCTGAATGAAGATCTGGTCGCCGCCGCCGGGGTGGTTCTTGCCGCGGAAGAAGTGGTTGAAGCCGACCTCGTACAGCGACGCCGACGACGCGTACGTCGAAATGTGGCCGCCGACACCGACTCCCGGCCGCTGCGCGCGGTGCACCATGATCGCGGCGTTCCAGCGGATCCAGCGGCGGAAGCGGCGCTCGACCTCTTCGTCACCGGGGAACCAGGGCTCCAGATCGGTGGGGATGGTGTTGACGTAGTCGGTGGACGTCAGCGCGGGGATGGACACGCGCATCTCGCGTGAGCGCTCCAGCAGCCGAAGCATCAGGTAGCGGGCACGCGCGGGCCCCGACCGACCCAGCAGGTCGTCGAATGATTCCAGCCATTCGGCCGTCTCGTCCGGGTCGATGTCGGGTAGGTACGACGCGACGCCATCACGGATCACCCGGACCCGGTCGGGTTCGGCTGAGGTACTGGAGTTTTGAGCCAGGTCTTGGCGCACGAACTCAGTGGTCAACTGCCACTCCTTGGTATTCGATTTTGGGGATGCTTTTGGCACTGCCCATCGTCCCCCCATCGTTGCGCAGATTAGGCGTTGGGGTGGGCTACCGGCGAGTACGCGTTCGGATGCCTGTGATTGGCACATCTACCCTGTACGGTCAGCTGATGATGACCAGCGCGGCCAGTGCGTCGCGGCTTCGCGCAGCCGCTTTGGTGTCCGGGGGCGTGGCGGTGTCCGCCATGGTGATCGTCGGCTGCAGCAAGTCCGTCGAAGGCAGCTCTACAGTCGACCAGCCGGGGGCAGCGGCATTCCGCACCTCGGTGTCGCTCTCCGCCGCAGCCTCGGCCAGCTCCAGTTCGTCGAGCGCCTCGGTCGCGGCCACGCAGGCTGCCTGCCAGGTGTTCGTCGACACCGGCAAGCCGGCGATGCAAGCCGTCAACGCCTACGTCGACGCCGAGAACGCCGGCGGTACGGATGCCGCCAAGCTGCAGGCTGCCGTCGACGCGCTGCACCACGCCGCCGACGCGGTGACCAAAGCAGTGCCGACCGTGCAGTCGGCAGCCCTCAAAACGGCGCTCGGCGGCTGGGCGGCAGCGGCTCAGTCGCTGGCCACGGCGATCAGCACCAATGCGTCGACCTCTGATTTCAATGCGGCGGTCGACTCGTTCAACGAGGCCAAGTCGGCGACCGAGACCGCGTGCGAATAACGCCCGCACATCAAAGATGTGTCTTGCATCGAATGAATCGTCGCCGCGTGCGACTATGGGGTTCCACACACACACGGGCTGCAAACAGGCAGGTTAGAGGAGGACACCGGTGGCCGCGGCGGACGCGCCGAACTACGCCCAGAGACTGGGCATTCACAAAGATCAGATCGTCCAGGAGCTGGGCTGGGACGAGGACACCGACGACGACATCCGTGCTGACATCGAAGATGCCTGCGGCGGAGAGCTCCTCGACGAAGATTCCGACGAAGTCGTGGACGTCGTGCTGCTGTGGTGGCGTGACGATGACGGTGACCTGGTGGACCGCTTGATGGACGCCATCACCCCGCTGGCCGACGATGGCGTGATCTGGGTGGCCACCCCGAAGACCGGCAAGAATGGCCACGTCCAGCCGGCCGAGATCGCCGAGTCGGCGCCCACGGCCGGACTGGTGGTCACCTCGTCGGCCAACCTCGGGGACTGGATCGCCAGCCGCCTGGTGCAGCCCAAGTCGAAGGCCGCGGGCCGGCACTAGTGCGCTTGGGTCTGCTCCCGCAGGTTTCCTGCGCGCCGAGCCTGACTGGGTGTCTGAATTTCGGCCCGCATTTCGCCCTGTGGTCAGGCTCGCGACTGTGATCGCCGTCGGGTCCGTCGCGCCGGACTTCACTCTCAAGGACCAGCACGGTCGTGCCGTGACGCTGTCGGCGTTGCGGGGTCGGTCGGTGCTGCTGGTGTTCTTCCCGCTGGCGTTCACCCCGGTGTGTGCGGGGGAGCTCGGCGAGATTCAGGACAACCTGGCCCGGTATCGCAATGATTCGGTGGAGACGCTGACCATCTCGGTCGGCCCGCCGGCCACCCACAAGGTGTGGGCCCGAGAGTCGGGCTTCGAGTTCCCGATCTTGTCCGACTTCTGGCCACACGGCGCCGTGTCCCAGCTCTACGGGGTTTTCAACGCCCATGCCGGCTATCCGGACCGTGGGACCTTCCTGGTCGATCGGGACGGCGTGGTGCGGTTCGCCGAGTGCACGTCTCCTGGCGAGGCACGCGACCAGTCGGTCTGGGTTTCGGCGTTGAACGCGCTGGAGTGATTTTCCCTGACCCGCCATCGGCGTGTAGCGTGCCCGAGGCGGGGCGCGTAGCTCAGTGGTAGAGCTCTGGTTTTACACACCAGCGGTCGGCGGTTCGATACCGTCCGCGCCCACCAACATTTCTCCAGACGGCGACTTCCGCTCATAGCCCCGAAGAAGTTCTGCCCGCGAGCGCGCGTCGGGTGCGACGATCATCACCGTGTTCGGTATCGACCTGGCAGGTACACAGGACGCGTTGCGGGCTGCCGCGTGTCGCACCTCGGCGCTTGTCCGCACGGTGGCCGAGCCCGCCACCCCGGTTCCGAACCTCACCTGGACCGTGGCCGAGACCGCAGCTCACCTTGTCACCAGCCTGCGGCACTACACCGGCGTCGTTACCGGCGACGTCGACGTCCGTGACTACCTCGGGCTCGCCCCCGACGATGCGACCCCGGGCGAGCGCGGGGGGATCGCGAATGCTCGGCTGCTGCAGGAGTTCACCGAGCGGGATCTGGGACGTCTCGCGGATATGCTGGTCGTCGCCGCGGACGGATTCATCTCGGTCGGGGGTCAGCGGCCTCCCGATGAACCGATCCTGACGTTCAACGGTCTACCGATGACCGTTCCCATCATGACCAGCGCAATGCTGGGTGAACTGCTCATCCACGGTCTGGACATTGCCCGCGCCGTCGGGGCCGACTGGCCGATCTCGCGGGCCGACGCATTGCGGATCATCGCGGGCGTCATGGCGATGGTTCCCGACTACGTCGACCGGCAAAAGGCCGACGGCCTGCACGTCGCCTACGAGCTCCGCTTTCGCGGCGGTCCCAGCTATCGGATGACGATCGACGACGGAACTGCCGTCGTCGGCCCGGCTACCGGGCAGGCCGACTGCTGGATCTCCGCCGACCCCGTGGCGTACCTGTTGGTGGGCTACGGCCGGTGCGGCCAATGGCGTTCTATTCTGCGGGGGAAGATCGTGGCCGGAGGCCGCAAGCCCTGGCTCAGCCTCAAGTTCGGTGACCTTCTGACCAGCGCGTGAAGCGCCCTGATCAGGCCGCGGCCTGCGACGTCGACGGAGCCTTGTGGCCACGGGTCTTGTTGCCGGCCTTCGGCTTTGGCTTCTTCTCCGTCGTCTTCTTCTCGGTCTTGCCGCCGGTGTCCGAGGCCTTCGTGTCCTTGGTGGTGTCAGTCGGGTCGTCGGCGGCCGGAGTGGTCGCGGCGGGCTTGGCTGACGTGGGTTTCGTCGCAGGCTTGACCTTCGTCGCGACGATCTTGGGTATCGCGGTGGCGGCCACCCCAGCTGTCGGGGCGGGCGTCGTGGCGGCGAGCGGTGGCGGCGTGGTGGCGAGCGCATTGGCGATGGTCTGCTGCGCGAACACGATCCCGTTGACGACCTTGCCGGCGCCGGTGGTGAGGCCATGGGCAACGAGCTTGGCGCCGTCGACCACGGCGGTGACGAGATTGCCGATGTTGAGCGGCAGCAGGGCCGCCACGACGTTCTGGCCGGCGACGATGGCGGAGACCGCGACGTCGTTGAACCCGCCGACCAGGCCGGTGCCGAGACCGATGAGCGCCGCGGGGACGGCTTGTTGCAGCGCCAGGTCCACCGCGATCTGGCGCTGGTTGCGCTCGATGACGGAGACCAGAATCGGCCCGCCGATCACGGTCGCGGCACCGATCAGTCCCGCTTCGACCGTGCCGAGTGCGCCGACGAGGTCGCGGGCGAGTACCTGCTGCGTGACGGTGACGACGAGTCCCGGGATGGCGGCGACGGTCTGCCCGACGCCCTGGCCCGCTTTGGCGAGGCCGACGCCGATGGTCAGGGCATCGTCGACCTGATTGACCACCCACTGCCTGAAAGCGGGGAACTGGAAGATGTCGGCGACCGTGGCCGCGAGCTGGATATCGGGCACCTGCACGGTCGGTATCGCTGCCGGGTGCGCGGTCACTGCCGGGAGGGCGGTCAGCGCGGGTGGCGGCGGCGCGATGGCGATGACGCTCGCAGCCAGGAAAGCGGTCGCGGTAGCGGGGAGGGTCAAGCGGGCTGTGAGTGTGTGCATTGAGAAGCTCCTGACCGAGACTGTGGAACGCGAGCAAATTGACGGTAGCGACAAATTTGTCTCGATGCGGAGGTATCGCAAATGTTCTGGCCGCGGTCAGTGCTGCGGGCGATGCCCGTCGGGGTGAAATGTGCCGGGCGCCATTTTCGGGGCCTCGGGATCGGACGCCAGGATGCGGCGCAGGCGCTGGCCCAATTCGTGGTTCTGCACCGGCTTGCCGAGGTGAGGGGCGAGCGCGCGGGCAATGGCCTGCAGCGCGGGCTCACGGGGCGGGATCGGATAGAAGTGATCGCCGATGACCAACCAGCCGTTCCCGCCCGCGGCCGCGCCGCCGATGAGCTTGCCGACCAGATCGGGAAGGTCGACGCCCCCGGCGGGAACGTGCAATTGCGCGATCACCGACACCGTGTTGCCGAACCGGTTGGTGACGTAGATTCGCGAACCATCGGGCGAAACGGCAACGGCCCCTGCGTAATTACCGACATTGACGGTGTCGGTCACGGCCATGGTGGCGGTGTCGATCCGGCTCACATCGCCCGTCAACTGAGTGGTGTATACCGCGGAGCCGTCGGGTGCGACGGCGATGTCGGTGAGCTCCTGACCCAGCGGGAAGGTGATGGCGGTGGTGACCGCGCCGGTGCCGACATCGACCATGGTCACATTGCTGGTGGTCACCCCGAACTTGACCTCACCCAGCACATAGAGGCGACTGTTGTCGGGGCTGACGACGAATCCGCCGATCGGCCTATTGAACGCAAACGTTTTGACGACGCTGTGGCTGGTGGTGTCGACGGCCCAGATCAGGCCTCCGGTGTAGCCCGCAACGTAGAGCCGGGCGCCATCGGGGCTGACGGCCACGTAATACGCCCCGTCGACTTTGATGGTCCCGGTCACGGCGTCGGTGGCGGTGTCGATCAGCACGATTTTCGGGTCGGGATTGCCACTGCTGTCACCGCCCGACGCGAGGTAGATGGTGGAGCCATCGGGGTGGATTGCGACCTGGCCGGCCCACGCGGACGGAACCACGGCAACGACGGATTTGGCGTTGACGTCCATCACCGACATTCCGCCGAAGTTGTTGCAGTACAGGCGGGTGCCGTCCGGGTGCACGACCAGCTGCTGCGCGGCCTGCAATCCGGCACCGGGTCCGATCGCGTCGATCACGGCGTTGGAGGCCGTGGCGATCACAGAGACCGTCGGGCTATCGCTATTCCCGACGTAGAGGCGATCGCCGCCCGGGCTCGCCACCGCCGCCGTTGGGCCGCCACTCTCCGGGATCGTTGCGATGACTGCGAGCATGGCGAAAGCTCCTCGGGGCTAAAGGGATTCGATAACCCGGGTCGCAGTGGGCAGGTCGACTCCGGCCTCGTCGCGGTAAGCCTTGACGGCGGCGATCTTGTTGCCGGAAGCGAGCAGTTCGAGCACGCGGTTCGACACCTGGGTCTGCGCCATCGCCCGCACATCCGGCATGGGGATACCCGTCTGCTCGTAGAGATGTCGGACCAACTGTTCGAGCACGCCAAGCCGTTCGTAGACATCGTTTGTCGTCACGCCGCCAGTGTGGCACCTGTGCGCCGGCTGTGGGCCGAAAGCGCCATCAGCTGTCGGCGGACCCGGGGCCGAATTCGTTGGCCAGTACCGACACCTTGTCGGCGGGGAAGCCGCCCCGGCGCGCGTGCTCTCGGATCGCGTCCTCGCTCGGTGCCTCGTGGATGCAGTAGATCTTGTCACCCGCCACATAGCTGGTGATCCAGCGATAGGGCACGCCGAGGGTCGCCACGACGTCGTTGGACTTCGTGGCAATGTCGGCCAGTTCGGCCTCGGTGAGCTCGCTGGCGCCGGGGATTTCCCGCTCGATCAGGTAGCGCTTCATGGGTCTCTCCATTTCTGGGTGCGGTATCCGCGACGGCCGTCGCGGTGTCTCCAACCGTGCCTCCCGCCGATTGCCGTGACTTTGATGAATTCCTGAAATGTGCAGGTCAGATGCTGCGCACCGAGCCGTGTCCTGCCGTGCGGACCCGCCGGTGTTTCACAACTGCTTCAGCCGAGCGCAACTGTCGGGATCCATCGTCGAACCGTCCGATGGCTTCGTCGGGCAATGACCTTGATGAGGAACGGAGAAGACCGTGTTGGACTTGAAGACAATCGGGCGGGTTGGTCCGCTCGCGGTTGCTCTGGGCGTTGGAATCGCCGTGTTGCCAACGTCATTCGCGTCGATGGATGCGCCCTTGGTGGTCCGGGGCGGTGTGGCAACGGTTCACGCTCCGGAGGTGGCGCCGACCCCGATCGTCGGAGAGCGGACAGAACTGGTGGGGCCATCAGCAGAACCCGTTGTGGAACAGCATATTTCGGTTACAGCGGTAGCTGCCGCCGTTGCCGCCGATCCTGTTGGATTCGGCGTCCGGCCTGGCATCGAACCCCGGGCCCGGGTCGCCGGGGACACCGCGCTCGTATTCGGCCCCGCGGCACTGGCCCCGGTCGCAGCGACGCCTACGGGGCAACCGGCGTCGAGGGTTCTCGAACCCGCCCCGGTGGGTAATCCGTTCGGTGGCTTCGTCAGCATGCTCATCAGCAACGGCGACGAGCCCGGCGAGAACGGCGGACTGCTGATCGGCAACGGAGCCGACGGCGGCGTAGGGCAGAACGGCGGGCGGGGCGGACTGCTGTTCGGCAACGGCGGCAGGGGTGGCGACGGGACCGCAACGCAGGGTGCAGGCAACGGCGGCAACGCCGGGCTGTTCGGCAACGGGGGCGACGGCGGTGCCGGCGGGAACGCGACGTCGGGCGACGGGGGAATGGGCCGCGGAGGTGGGGTCGGCGGTAACGGCGGTTTGATCGCCGGCAACGGTGGCGACGGCGGCAAGGGTGGCAACGCCACCAACGGCGGGACAGCCGTGGGTGGCACGGGTGGGCGCGGCGGCAAGTCCGGGACGTTCCTCGGGACCGGCGGCCGCGGCGGTGCCGGCGGCAACGGCGCGAGCAGCCAAGGGCTGGGCGTGGGCGGCAGCGGTGGGCCTGGTGGTGACGGCGGATTCTCGGGAACCGGTGGCGCGGGCGGCGCCGGTGGCGGCGGAGCAGGTGTGAGCGGCAGCGGCGGCTACGCCGGTTCCGGCGCGAACTCGCGAGTCGGCAAGGGAGGCGCGGGCGGTACTGGCGGCGCGGCGTCGTCGACCTCGGGCGCGGCGAAAGCCGGCGGCGGGGGTCAGGGCGGGAACACCGGCCCGCTGGGCACGGGCGGTCGCGGCGGCGACGGCGGAAACGCGACCACGACCACCGGTACCGCCAAGGGCGGCGACGGTGGTGACGGTGGCAGCCCGCGAGGTACCGGCGGAACCGGTGGCCAGGGCAACAACGGCAACGGCAACAATGGCAGCAACGGGTAGGCGTGCACCGGTGGTGATTGCCGCGATTGCCGGGCGGCCCGCCGAAACTTGGAGGACGCTGTACGTCGATGGCGGTGGAGTTTCGGGTACTCGGCGATGTCGAGGTGCTGGTCGATGGCCGGCGCCTCGATGTCGGTCATGCCCGCCAGCGGTGCGTCCTGGTGTCGTTACTGGTCGACGTCAACCGGCCGGTGTCGTCGGATCAGCTCATCGACCGGGTGTGGGCTGACGAGCCACCGCACAAGGCGCGTAATGCGTTGGCGGCGTATATCTCTCGGCTGCGGCAGCTCGTCTCCGAGGCCGAGGGGGTGCAGATCGTCCGGGGACCGGCCGGCTACACATTGCAGGCCGATGCGGTCACCGTCGACGTCTACCTGTTCCGGGACATGCTTTCTCGGGCGCGGACGGCGCCGAACCCGGCTGAGGCAGCCCGCCTGTTCGACGGCGCGCTCGAGCTGTGGCGCGGTGAGCCGTTCGCCACGCTCGACACGCCGTGGGCGAACGAGGTGCGTGGGTCGCTCCAGGCCGAGCGTCTCGCGGCAGTCCTCGATCGCAATGACGCGGCACTCGCTGCCGGGCGTCACGGTGAGTTGCTGAACGACCTGACGGCGATGCAGCAGGCGCATCCGCTCGACGAGCGGGTGGCCGGCCAGCTGATGTTGGCGCAATACCGTTGCGGCAGACAGGCTGCTGCGCTGGACACGTACCGCGCGATGCGCGAACGGCTCGTCGAGGAGTTGGGTGTCGACCCGAGTCCGGCTCTGCAGGCCGTGCAGCAACAGATCCTCGACGGCGATCCGAACCGGCCCGCCGAGCAAGCCGTAGCGGTGCCGGTCGTGGCTCCCGTGGCTGAATCAGTGGTGCCGCGGCGGGCGACGCGGCTCGTCGGGCGCGATGACGATGTGCGCCGCGTCATCGCCGCATTCGAGGACGGACCGGTCGTCACGCTCACGGGTGTCGGGGGTGTCGGCAAGACCCGGCTCGCGTTGGAGACCGCGGCCCGGCAGTCCGCCAATTTCGTTGACGGCGCGTGGGTTTGCGAGCTGGCACCGCTGAGCGACGGTTCGGCGATCGGGCGCACCGTCGCGGCCGCGCTGCGCGTACAGACCGGCTACGGTCAGGACGTCGATGACGTCGTGATCGATCACTTGCGCCCGCTGAAAATGCTGTTGGTCATCGACAATTGCGAGCATGTGCTGGCCACGACGGCCGCGCTGATCGACCGGATCACCTACGAGTGCCCCGGAGTGCAGGTACTGACGACCAGCAGGGAACCGCTCGGTGTGGAAGCCGAGCGCATCGTGCCGGTCCATCCGTTGTCGGAGGATGACGCCGCCGCGCTGTTCGTCGACCGGGCCAAGGCCAGTCGGCCGGATTTCGACCCCGACCGCGAGCCGGTCGGAGCCGTCGCGGAGATCTGCCGGCGGCTCGATGGGGTGCCGTTGGCCATCGAGCTGGCGGCCGCGCGGATGCGGGCGATGTCGAGCGCGGATGTCGCCCATCGACTGGACCGCCTACGGCTGCTCAGCGGCGGCAAGCGCGGCGCGCACCCACGCCAGCAGAGCGTCACGGCGACCATCGACTGGTCATTCCGACTGCTGTCCGAGGCCGAACAGCAGTTGTTCACGCGCCTGTCGGTGTTCGCCGGCGGTTTCGACATCGACGCGGTTCATGGTGTGTGCGCCGATCCCGGCACCACCGACGACGACGCTTTCGACATGCTCATGGGCTTGGTCGACAAGTCGATGGTCACGGTACGGACCGGACCGAGCGGCACGCGGTACGACGTCCTCGAGACCCTGCGGGCCTATGGCCGGGAACGCCTGCGGGACAACGGAACCATCGACGAGGTGGCGTCGCGCCACGCGACGTATTTTGTCGAGTTGGCCGAGCGTGCGTCGGCGGGCATGCGCGGGCGTGACGAGGCGGCATGGGTGCAGCGGGTACTGCCCAAGGCCGGAACCACTTTCGTCGCACCGGATTTCGACAACCTGCGGACGGCCTTCGAGTTCGCGATGGCGAGCCACGACATCGACCTTGCCCTTCGGCTGGCCACGTCGCTGCCGGAGATCCACCTTCGCGTCGGCTACGACCCGATGGACTGGGTGGAACAGGCCATCCAGGCAGCCGACCGCCACCATCCCTTGTTTCCGGCGGCGGTCGGTACCGTCGCACGCGGCTACCAGGTACTTGGGGAGTTCGCGCACGCGCGGACGATCATCGCACTGGCAGAAGGCCGCGAGCCCGGCGCGGGCGTGTCGTTTCTCGCGTATCCGGCCGACGTGCTTGCCGACGTCACGATGAACGACGGCGATGCGGTGACCAGCACGGCCTACTTCGAGGACTTGTTCTCCCGGAACACGGAGACGACCGACCCGCTGCGCAGGGTCCTGATGGCCGAGCGGATTTCCCTTGGGCACCAAGCGATGCGGACGCATGATGCGGCGTTGCCGGCCGTGCAGGAAGCGGTGCGGATCGCCGACGGCACGGGAAACCCGACAGCCCGAGCCCTGGCGCGCTGTGCGCTGGCCCGTGCGTTGTCAGTCAGCGCGCCGGACGAGGCCATGCTGACCATCTGCGACGCCCGCGAATTGGCGGCGTCGGTCGAGAACACCTGGCTGATCGCCATGGCCGAAATGGAGTCGGCGACCATTCACGCCGCCCGCGGCGATCGTGTCGCCGCGGCGCGGGGCTTCACCACGACGCTGGAGATGTTCGTGATCGCAGGCCCGTCGAAAGTCATTCCGCTGCAATGGGACAACCTGGGCCGCGTGGCGCAGTTCCTGTTCCAGGTGGGTGCCGTCGCCGACGCCGCGGCGCTCCATCGCGCGGCTGTTGCCGCGGGCCGGCGGCCGCCCCTGGACGCCGCTCAGGTGGCTGAGCTGGACGGCGTCGACAGTGTCGTGCTGACGGGGACGCAGATCGTCGAGTACACACGAACGGCGCTGCGCCGCTTCATGTGAGACGCGGGCTAGGAACAGCATCCGTCGCACACCCCGCGGGCCGTGAAGTCCTTGACGATCTGCTGGCTGATCTGGGTCCTCGCCCCGCCGTCGGCGTCGATGAACGTTGCCGCGGCGTAGATCTCGTCGAGGTCTTCACCGGTAACCCGGTCGGGGTCGTACCACTTGGTCCCGTCGGCATCGAGGTCGTAGGCTCGCACGGACAACTCGCGTTGGTATTCCAGCCCGCCCGGACCGGCCCGCAGAAAGCCTCCGGCATCCGAATGCCGGTGCGGCACTGTGAGGTAGGCGATGCTGGTGTCACCTTCGTGGCCGTTGCCGTCGTCGTCCTGAAGGTAATAGACCATGTGGCCGGGCTTGGCCGGGTTGTCGTCGATGTGAATGAGGTAGCCCTCGGCATCGGCCTGCGTCATGGGGAAGATGCCTCGGATCGTCACCCGGTAGTAGCCGGGCTTCCCGAAATCAGGGCACAGGAAAAGCGTTGCGCCGCTGGGCTTGGGGGCCGCGGCCGCCGGCGCGGTGGTGGCGGCGGTCAGCGCGATAACGGCCGCGGCGAGTTTCGCCGGCCATGAGTAGGTGGTCATTGTCGTGTTCCTCCTGGTTGATGTGGCAGCTCAGTGGCAGCAGCCGTCGCAGATGCCTTGAACCTCGAAATGGCGAGAGATGACCTGGGTGACGGCGCGACGTTCCCCGCCGCCGCCGTCGCGGAACGTCGCGACGGCATAGACCTCGTCCGTGTCGTCATCGGATCCGGGCTGCTTGTAGTCCTCGTTGAAATTCGGTCGGGGAACAACCATTTCGCGTCGGTACTCGAGCCCGCTGGGACCGGCCTGCAGGTATCCCTCGCTCGTGGTCTGCGTCGTCGGGTAGAAGCCATAGCCGATGTCGGGATCGGAATTGCCGGGGTCGTCGCCCTTGAGCTGCACCCGCAGTCCGCCGGGACCGGTGCCGCCGGGGTGGTTTCCGTCGTTCATGTGGATGAGATAGCCGGCCGCGTCGGGCTGCTGCATCGGATAGGCACCCTTGACGGTGATCCGGTAGCTGCTGGGATTGCCGATGTCCTGGCAGATGTACAGAGTGGCGCCGTCGGTTTGAGCGGGTGCCGCCATCGCGGTGCCCGTGGCCAGGCCGGCGATCGCCACGAGTGCGGCCACACCGCCCAGGTATTTGGTTCCGTTCATTGCTGTTCTCCTCAGGTGTCGTTGGTGACGGCATGACCGTGCCCAGGCGGCGTTGTCGAGCACTGAAGAAGTCGTGAAATACGCAGGTGACCTCGCCATTTCATCGCCGTGCAACTTTTGGCGAAGGGCGACGGCCGATTGTCGGGTGAATCCGAAACCGCACCACCCGAGAGGAAGTCCCATGAGCGCCACACCACCGACGGTGAAGATCACCAGCTGTCCGGTGCTGCACCACCCCACGGCTCACCAACCCGGTGACAGACGGGCGGCCCACATCGCGGCGCTCGCCTACGGCGCGGTCAGCTACGCGCTGTTCCTCGGCGTGTTCCTGTACGCGATCGGGTTCGTCGCCGACATCGTCGTGCCGCGCAGCGTCGACCGCGCGATCGACGCACCGGTCTGGCAGGCAGTGATCATCGACCTCGGCCTGTTGACCGTCTTCGCGGTGCAGCACAGCGTGATGGCCCGGCCCGCCTTCAAGCGGTGGTGGACCCGCTTCGTGCCCACAGCCATCGAGCGCAGCACCTACGTCCTGTTCGCGTCATCGGCTCTGGCGCTGGTGTTCTGGCAGTGGCGCGCGATCGACACGACGGTGTGGCACGTGGATTACGCGCCCGCCGGTGTGGCACTCGAGGCCTTGGGCGCGGCGGGATGGGTCACGGTCCTCGCGTCGACTTTCATGATCGACCACTTCGAGTTGTTCGGCGTGCGCCAGGTGGTGCTCGCGTGGCAGTCGAAAGCCCATGCGGAGAAGGGTTTCCGCACGGTGCTGCTCTACCGCCTGGTGCGCCACCCGCTGATGCTGGGGTTCCTCGTCGCGTTCTGGTCGACTCCGACCATGACGGCCGGGCACCTGTTGTTCTCGCTCACGACGACGGCGTACATCCTGGTTGCGCTCCAGCTCGAGGAACGGGACCTCATCGCCGCGCTGGGCGAGCAGTACCGCACCTATCGCGAGCAGGTTCCGATGCTGGTTCCGCGGCTGCGGCGGTGACCGGCGACCTCAAGCCTCCAGCCTGGCTCGGACACTCGCGAGTCGTTCCTGCAACTCGGCCTCGCTGATGACGCCGCGGACGACGAGCGAGTGTGCGAGCGAGACCAGTTGGCTTTCCGGGTACGGCACGCCCGCGTACACGGTGGCCGAGAGCGCGTCCTCCTCGTCGCGGCGTTCTTTGAAGGTGAGTACCTCGGTGTCGCAGGCGGAATGGTCGAGCGCGTCGCACAGTCCGTCGAGACTGGTCTTCCAAGGGGGAACCGGGTTTTCGACGCCCCACTTGGCCGCCATGCGCGACCACACCTGGTCGCGTGCCACGATGTCCCGCAGTGGCGCGATCTCGCTCATCCGGCCGTCCCCGGGTGCATGGCCGGGCGGGTTTTCACGATCACGTTGGTGGTCACACCCGGCTTGGGCAGCGCGACCCCGATCAGGCAGTCGCGCGTGATGATCTCGGCGAGTTGATCTTCCGTCCACCCGTCGGTGCCCTCGGGGCGCATCGGCATCACCATGAACCGGTGCTTCTGGTTCGAATCCTCGACCCGCACCTCGATGTCGTCGGGCAGATACAGCCCGAATTCGGCGAGGACTTCGCGTGGCCAGCGGACCAGGCGCCGACGATAGTTGGGCGTGCGGTACCACTCCGGCGAGTTCCCCAGAATCGGCCGGGGATAGCACGAGCACAACGCGCAGACGATCACGTGATGCACCGTGGGGGTATCGGCGAGAATCTGGAAGGCCACGAAATCGCTTGGGGTGCCGAAGCCCGTCGGCTCCAGCCAGTCGACACCGACGGCCTTGCTGGCGGCCAGTGAGTCGTTGACGGCGAGCTCTTTGAACTCGGGATCCAGCCAGGCCCGGGCGACCAACCGGGCCGCCGGCGTGGGGCCGATCTGCTCGGCGAACTCGGTGAACCGTCGATGCTCCTCGGCCGTGAAAATGCCTTTCTCGATGCACAATTCGCGCAGCGCGATCTCGAGCACCTCGAAGTCGGTGACCTCGTCGACCATGGGCTTCACCGTGCGGGCGTGATCGTGGTCATGATCATGATGGTGATCCGACATGCAAATCCTTTCTGGCAACAGTGAATTGAGCTACGTGGCGGCTTCCAGCCAGCGTTCGGGGATTTCGGTGCGCAGCGTGTCTTTCGCCGGCCCGGTGTAGCCGTCCCACAGCTCGGACTGCTTGAACTGGACGACGTAGAACCACTCCGGAGGCGCTTCGGGGATGTCCCAGGTCTCGTCTTCCGGCGCCGGGCTTTCGTAGGCCTGCGCCGCGATGGTGCCGGTCGCGCCGCGCACGTATTCGGGCGTACGGGTGTAGAAGATGACGGGCAGTTCGCGCACCGTCACCGCGTCGCCGACCTTGAACTTCGGCGTGCCGGCCTTGCCGGCGTAGATTTGCGGATCGCCGATGCCGACGGCGTCGATGTGGTGCTTGTTGCGTTTGACGTTCGCGCCGTCGCCTTCGGATTTGGGTCTGGCGTCCAGGGTCTTCCCGTCGAGCCCGCCCTCGTACCGTCCCTTGACCTCAGCCATGCGCTCCATGAGTTCGCCGAGGCTGATGTGGTGCTTCTCGATGAGGACCCGGGCGACCGACAACAACCAGCGGCCGTAATAGGGCAGGCCCAGGTACTCGGCGCGGCCGACGTCGACGTTGCCGATGCGGCGGCGTTCCTCCGACAGCCAGATGCCGCGCCAGGCCAGCACCTCGCAGATCACGTACGTCATGTGTTCCCACAGCTCGTACTGCTTGTTGACGTACTCCATGGGCGCGTCGGGCTCGCCACCCACGTCGTGGACGGGTTTGAGGTACGCCGCGATGCGGGCGGAGTCGAGCATGTCGGGGTAGGGGGCGTCGGGAAGTTCCGGATAGGACGATTTCAGTCGGGACACCAAGCCCAGTTGGGCTGCGCGCTCGGCCGCTGTGCTCATGACAGCTCCTCTTGTTGGGCAGACGCAACAAACTGGCGCGAGGGCCGGTACGGCATCCAACACGTGCTGAGGAACGAAAGCACCCCCGCGTCCCAGCTCACATGACTACGTCTCGACCATAGCCCTGAGGCGGTGGTCCCGCGTCACTTTGGCCGGAATCCACTGATTCCGTTGACAGTCAACGACATTCGTCCGCCGGTAGTCCTCGTCGGTTGGCCTCCTGGGCCAGTTGCACCCGGGACGTCAGTCCCAGCTTCGCGTAGATGTGTGACAGGTGAGCCTGCACCGTGCGCGGTGAGACGAACAGCCGCGCCGCGATCTCCTTGTTGCCCAGCCCGTCGCCGGCGAGCTTCACCACGTCCAGTTCGGCGCGGGTGATCGAGTCCCATCCGGTCGTGGACCGCCGTCGTTCGCCTCGCCCGCGTTGGACGTAGGCGATGGCCTCGTCCGTCGACAGCCGTGCGCCTTCCTCCCATGCCGCGGCGAAGTCTTCCGGGGACATCGCCGCGCGAACGGAGGCGATGGATTCGTCGTACGCACCGTCGTACATGGGCAACCGGACGACGCCGGTGCGCTGACGGAACGCATCGGCGGCAGCAAGAATCCGGGTCGCGCGGGCGGCATCGTGGCAGAGGGCAAGCGCGGCAAGATGTTCCAGGATGTCAGCCAGGGGCAGAAGGGCTCCGCTGTCCGCGGCGGCGGCCACGGCCTCATGCACGTGGCGTTCAGCCTCGTCGACTTGACCTTCGGCCTGCGCGATGCGGGACCACGCCAGCTGCGCAACCGCCTGATGCCAGCCGGTCGCCCGTCCGGCAGACGTCTCGGCGCAATGGCGGGCGAGGGGCAGATCACCCTCCGCCAGGGCGGAGTGCACGGTGTGGTGGGTCAGGTGCTCCGTCGCGAGTTGGGGATGTGTGGCGCCGAGCTGCTCCCAGTTCTGGGTACTGGCCTGGCGTGCCGCGGTGATGTTGTCGGCCGCCAGCTCGGCGATGGCCAGAGTCCCGGTGGCCAAGCCGAGGAAGTAGACGTCGAGGCCTCGTGCGATTTCGACGGCGCGTAACGCCATGGTGCGAGCGTCCGCAGCGTGGCCCTGGTTGGCGTGCGCGACGGCCAGCCCGGTGGTGGCGCCGATCGCGGACATTTCGTCGTGGGCGGCCTCCGCGTCGGCCAGGATGGCGCGGAACTCTGTGACGGCCGCGCCGAGTTCGGCACGTTGAACGTGCACCCAGGCACGGCTGACCTGACTGATCCGTAGACCGTGCCGGTCGTCGAGTGCTTCGGCCAGCACGCAGGCCTCTTCGGCGTAGGGCAACGCCGTCAGTGGGAAGCCCGCGGCCTGCGCGATGTTGGCCTGCCACGCCAGAATCTGGATCAGCGCCCAGCTGTCGCCCACCGCCCGGGCCAACTCGCCGGCTTCGACGAAATAGGTTGCGGCGACTTCCGCTTCGCCCGTATAACCCAAGGTGAAGCCGCAGGCTGTCAGCGCGCGGAAGAGCAGAGCCGGATCGTCGAGTTCGCGGGCCATGGACAGGGCTCGTCGTGCGGATTCTGTGCTGGCAGAACCGGTCACCCACGTGTCGAGAAACGCATGCTCGGCGAGGGCGCGGGCGTAGACGGCGGGGGCGACGTCAGGCGGCTCGTGGTCGGGTAGCGCGGCGTTGAACCAGGTGCGGCCCTGCTGGACGCGACCACGCGTCCACCACAGCACGTCCAGCGAAGATGCGAGCCTCAGCGCGTTCTCGACCGCGTGGTTTTCCAGGCTCCATTCGAATGCGCCGCGCAGATTGTCCATCTCGGACTCGGCCTGCGCGACGCGTTGATCGTGGCCGGCCCGCGCGGGCGCACTCAGCTGCGAGACCATCGCCGTGTAGTAGTCGCGGTGCCGCGACCGGATGGTGTCGGCTTCGCCTGACTCGCCGAGCTTTTCGAGCGCGTACTGGCGCATGGTCTCCAACAGCCGGTATCGCGTACGGCCGCCGGTGTCGTCGGTGACCACCAACGACTTGTCCGCCAGCAGCGTGAGTTGGTCGAGCACCTGGTAGCGCTCGATGGTGTCGTCGCCGGCGATGGCGCGGGCGGCGTCGAGGTCGAAGCCGCCGAGGAACACGGCCAACCGCCGGAACAGGATTCGTTCGTTGTCGGTCAGCAGCGCATGTGACCAATCCACCGACGCGCGCAACGTCTGCTGCCTGCGAACCGACGTGCGGGAGCCTCCCGTCAGCAGGCGGAAGCGGTCATGAAGGCTGTCAACGATTTCCGTCAACGTCAGCGTCCGGACCCGCGCGGCGGCCAATTCGATGGCCAGCGGCATGCCGTCGAGGCGGCGACAGATCTCGGTCACGGAAGACGTGTTGTCCTCCGTGAGGGAAAAGCTCGACCGGGCCAGCCGCGCACGGTCGGCGAACAACGCGACGGCCTCGTCGGCCAACGGCAGCGACGGCACCTGCCACGTCGCCTCCCCGGAGACCCCGAGGGGTTCGCGGCTGGTCGCGAGGATCGAAAGCTGCTGCGCTCCAGCGAGTATCGCGGTGGCCAGCTGGGCGCTGGCCTCCAGCAGGTGCTCACAGTTGTCCAGCACCAGCAGCAGGCGGCGGTCACGCAGGAACCGCTGGAGGGTCTCGGTGGTCGACCGGCCGGGTTGGTCGGGGAGATTCAGGGTCCGCGCTGCAGTGACTGCGACGGCCTCGGGGTGGTTGATGGGCGCCAGATCGATGTAGCAGACACCGTCGAATTCGCCGGCAACCATGGTGGCCACCTGCACGGCCAGTCGGGTCTTGCCGGCTCCGCCGGCTCCCGTCAGCGTCACCAGCCGGTGGTCGTCGAGCGTTCGCCGGACGTGGTCGATTTCCGATTGGCGCCCAATGAAATTGGTCAGTTGTACGGGCAGGTTGTAGTGGGTCGTGGCGGTGCGCAGCGGAGGGAATTCGTTGCGCAGGTCGGGATGGCACAACTGGGCGACGTGCTCGGCGCGGGGTAGGTCGCGCAGGGCGTAGCTGCCGAGGTCGACGAGCGTGACGTCAGGCGGAAGTTGCTCGGCGACAAGAGCTTCGGTGATCCCGGACAGCACCGTCTGGCCGCCGTGGGCGAGGTCGCGCAGTCGCGCCGCGCGATTGATGGTGGGGCCGATGTAGTTGTTCGCGTCGCGCAGCTGGATGTCACCGGTATGCAGCCCGATGCGGAGGGCGATCGGGGCCAGCGGGGCGCGTTGTAGATCCAGGGCGCAGGCCACCGCGTCGGCGGCGCGCTGGAAGGCGATGACGAAGCTGTCGCCTTCGCCCTGTTCGACCGGGCGCGCGCCGTGGTGGGTGGCGGCGACGGTAGCGAGGATGTCGTCGAGGCGCGCGATCGCCGCACGCATGATGTCGGGCTGGGTGTCCCAGAGCCGCGTCGAGCCTTCGACGTCGGCCAGCAGCAGCGTGACCGTTCCAGTCGGCAGTTCGCTCATGTCAGTCAGCTTGCGTCGGTGCGGATGGCGTAAGCATCAGCCAAATGGCCAATAGTTGTCCAGTGGTCGGTTCGGCGTACGCATGTCGCGGCGAATTTTTACGCACATCGGCCGACGCAGCATCGGGTGCTGCGCGGCGATAGTCGAGGCATGACCACAGCAATGGCATTGCCGACCTTGACCTACGGGCCCGAGAGCACCCCCGACGAGTTCCGTGCGGCCATCGCCGAAGCGCGGCGGCACGGGCCGATCGCGTTGGGGCAGTACGGACCCGAAGTACTGAGCTACGACCTGGTGCGCGCGGTGCTGCGGGACTCCAGGTTGGTCAACCCGAAGGGGAACGGGCTTGCGGTGCAGGGGATCACGTCGGGGCCCATCTGGGACCGAGTCACCAAACTGTTGGTCAGCATGGACGGCGCCGAACACAAACGGCTCCGCCGGCTGGTGGCCCGCGCGTTCACCCCGCGGGCGGCCGAACGCATGCGGGCTGCCTGTGTGGACGTCATCACCGAGCTGGTGGATCGGCAGGTCGCTGCGGGGCGGTGCGACGTCGTCGCCGATATCGCCACGCCGTACCCGGTCCCGATCATCTGCGCGTTACTGGGTGCGCCGGCGTCGGACTGGCAGCTGTTCACCGGTTGGGCGGCGGACATCATGCAGGCCTTCGGGCTCGGCGTCGCCGAGCATGCGGACAGCATCCTGCGGGCCTGGACGGAGTTGAGCGCGTATGTCGAGCAGCTGATCGCCGCCCGCCGGCGGTCGTTGGGCGACGACCTGATCTCTGAACTGATTCGCTCGGAAGACGATGGCGACCGCCTGAGTCACGACGAGCTGGCGAACCTGGTGGCGCTCCTGTTGATCGCCGGCACCGACACCACGCGCAATCAACTGGCTGCCGCCGTGCAGGTGCTGGCCGCGCACCCTGAGCAGTGGGAGCTGCTGGCGCGTCGTCCGGACCTCGCACCCCAGGCGGTCGAGGAACTGATGCGGCACACGCCGATCGTGCCCGGTGCGATGAGGGTCGCCACCGTCGACGTCGAGTTTGGCGGCATGACGTTTCCGACCGGCTCGGTGGTGATTGCCAATACCGCTGCGGCCAACCGGGATCCGCAGGTTTTCGCCGATCCCGACCGGCTCGACATCACCCGGCAGGATGCCGCACCGATGCAGACCTTCGGCGGCGGCATGCACTACTGCCTCGGGGCGCACCTGGCCCGTGTCGAACTGACCGAGGCGCTGCGCGTCATCACCGCGCGGCTGACCGCGGTTCGCGTCACCGGCCCGGTGCCGTGGAAGCCGCTGACGGGCATCTCGGGGCCGCTGGCGCTGCCGATCGAGTTCAGCGCGCGCTGACTCACTCCGGCGGCGCGAAGAATTCCAGCGCGATGCCGTCGGGGTCGCGGAAACTCAGGCCCGAGCCGTAGGGCGCGTCGACGACGCCGCCGTGTGCGATGCCCATCTCCTCGAGCTTGGTGGCCCATTCGACGAGTTCGGCCCGGGAGGCGCAGCCGAAGCCGACGTGGTCGAGGCCGGCCCGGAATGCACTGAACTGGCCCGGCTCGATGGCGCGGTCGTGCTCGTGGATGCCGAACAACGTGCCGCCGGGCAGTGCCCACACCAGATGTCGGTAGCCGGCGTCGGTGTGCTCGTCGAGCACCGGATCGTCGCCGATCAGGGCGCGGTACCAGGGTCCGCTGACCGCCATGTCGCTGACGGTGACGGCGACATGGTTCAGTGCTGCAAATGCCATGAGATGCCTCCTGATCGTGAATGTTGCCTCATACCACCGGTTTTCCGCGCCGCGCGCGGGCCCGCATGTCCCACAGGTACAGCTGGTAGCCCAGTAGCCACACGTCGCGCGGGATGATCCGGTCGGCCAGCCGCAGTGCCGTCATCAGCCGGTCGAACCAGCGCTGCTGGCCCGGCGTCCATGACAGCTTCATGTGGGTGCGGAACTCGGCAGGCAGGAAGCCCGTCGTCGCGAACAGGTTGAAGGGACCGGCCAGTTGGCGCAGCGGGGTGGGCAGGAACGCCAGCGACGCCACGCCGTGCAGGTGTTCGCGGACGGGTTCGTCGATCTGTAGCTGATCGAGCGTGCGTTTCCAGTACTCGTCGAACGCGACGCGGTCGGGCGGCCACATGCCCTCGCGTACCTGCAGCGTGGTGCCGAGCGTCCGGGCGTCCCGATAGATGGCATCGGCAGCCTCGGGGCTGAGCGGGCCGTACAGGAACTCGTGCTGATCGATGTAGTAGCGGTAGAGGCACGACGCCACCCACAGCTGCAGCTTCGGGTCGAACGCGTTGTATTTCACCGGGCTCGATGCCGTCGACCGCACCAGCGCGTGGACGCGGTCCACTTCGCGGCGGATCAGCGCGCGGTCGTCGTCGGTGCCGTACACCGCGGCCGCCAGATAGGTGCCGGTCGTGCGGGCGCGCTTGAAGGGGTGTTTGTAGACGTTGCCGCTGTCGACGGGGCTCTCCAGCACGCCGTAGCCCACCCCGGGCAAGGCCAACTGCATGATCACGTTGGCCGCCGGCGCCAACACCGCCGCGGGGTTGATGAGGTCGACAACCCGCGTCGGGTGCCGAGGGGGACCGAGCCGCATGAAGCCGAGTAAACACCTTGTGAGACGCTGCCCGGCGTGTTTGACAGAAGCGCCCCACGGGCGGTCGGCCTGGCCCTCGGCTACCTGGCCGACGTGTGCTGGGCGGACCCGCAGCGGGGCCATCCGGTAGCCCTGTTCGGCACGGCCGCGGCTGCCCTGGAACGCCGCACGTACGCCGACAACCGGCTGGCCGGTGCCGGTCACACCGCCGCGCTGTTGGTGGGCTTGGGTGCGCTGGGCCTGGGGCTGGAGCGCGCCGCTCGGGGGCCGGTCGCGAAGACCCTGGTCACCGCCGCGGCGACGTACACGGCGCTGGGCGGGACGTCGCTGGCGCGTACCGGCGCCGAGATGGCGGTGCGGCTGGAGCGCGACGACGTGACTGCCGCCCGCGAGCTGCTGCCGTCACTGTGCGGGCGGGACCCATCGGCGCTCGACGCGGACGGGCTGGCCCGGGCCGCGCTGGAATCGGTCGCGGAGAACACCTCCGACGCGCAGGTGGCGCCGATCCTGTGGGGTGCGGTCGCCGGGGTGCCCGGCCTGCTGGTCTACCGCGGTGCCAACACCCTGGACGCGATGATCGGTCACCTCAACCCGCGCTACGCCCGGTTCGGTTGGGCGGCGGCCCGATTCGACGACGTCCTCAACTACCTGCCGGCCCGCGTGACGGGACTGTGTGTCATGGCGGCCTCCCGCCGGCCCGCCGCGGCGTGGCGCGCCTGGCGCTCAGACGCGCACAAGCACCCAAGCCCCAATGCGGGTGTTGCGGAAGCGTCCTTCGCCGGCGCCCTGGGTGTGCGGCTCGGAGGACCGACGCAATATGCGCACCGGTTGGAGATGCGCCCGACGCTGGGTTCGGGGCCCGCTCCGGTGCCTGCCGATCTGCGTCGCGCGGTACGGCTGACCCGCCGGGTGCAGGCGCTGGCGGCCCTGGTGGCTGTCGGGCTCAGCGCCGCCGGCCGTAGCGGTCGGCGAGTTTCTCCTCGGCAGTGACCGGGGCTGCCGGCCCCTCGGGGTCCGGTCCGCCCGAAGTGTCTGTGCGCGAACCGGATTGGGCCTTCTCCAGCCGGCGCTGCCGCATCTCGGCCACTACGAAGTAGCCCAGCCCCAGCGGTGCGACGATGCCGAACGCGATCCACTGGATGCCGTACGACAAGAACGGGCCGGCGTCCAGATGGGGGAGTGCGATGACGCCGAGTCCGCCCGGCTGGCCGTCGACCAGCTGCAGGTAATCACCCGCCAGTGGCACGCCGGTCAGCTGCGAGATCTGGGTCAGGTTGATCGAATACACCTGCCGAATACCGTTCTCTGTGAACGGCTCCTTGCCCGACATGAGTGGCTCGGCGTCTCGCAGCCGACCGGTGATCGTGACGGTTCCGGGCGGTGGCGCCGCGAACGGCGGTACGCCTTCACCGGCCTTGATGTAGCCGCGGTTCACCAGCACCGTCGGGCCGCCGTCGACCGCGAAGGGGGTCAGCACCTCGTACGACGGGTCACCATCGTTGGTTCGCAGCCGGACCAGCACCTCTGCCGCGGGGAGGTAGTGGCCCGTCGCTGTCAGCCGTCGCCACTGGGAGTCCGGGGCCGACGAATCCTGATGCGGCAGCACAGAGGTCAGCGGCACCGGCTCGGTGTTCAGCGACGACGCGATCTGGTTGTTCTCGCGCGAGGTCCGGGTGTTCTTGCCCAGCTGCCACGGCGCGAGCACGGTGAAGCACAGGTAGGCGAACGCGATGACCACGACGAACAGGGCCAGCCACTGCGGCCGCAGCAGGAACCCGAGGCGGCGCATCAGTCGCCTCGTTCCGCCAGTAGCTTGTCGACCCAGTCGTGCAGGCCGGGCAGGGAGGCCTCGATCACGGTAAAGGTCTCTTCGAAATCGTCGATGCCGCCGTAGTACGGGTCTTCGACGTCCAGCGCGTGGGCGCCCGACCGTGGGTCGAACGACCGCATCATGCGAACCCGGTCCGGGTCGGCGCCCAGGTCGCCCAGGATGCGGGTGTGGTTGCGGCCCATGGCGACGACCATGTCGGCGGCCAGGTGCTCTTCGCTGATGGCCGCCGCGGCGTGCGCGGTGGGGTAGCCGTGCGCGCGCAGCACCCGCTCGGCGCGGCTGTCGGCGGGGTCGCCCGCATGCCAGCCGCCGGTGCCGGCGCTGGTCACCCGGACCAGGTCGGCCAGTCCGCGCTCGCTGATCTGGTGGGCGAACATCTTCTCGGCCATGGGCGACCGGCAGATGTTGCCCGAACAGATGAACGTCACGTGCACGCGGTCAGACACCCAGCACCTCCCGCAGTTCGTCGACGGTGGCGACCCGCCGTACCGTCGAGCCCTCGATGAAATCGTCTGCGCCGTAACCCCACCCGACGACGACGGTGTCGATGCCGTGATGCGCGGCGCCGTGGACGTCGTGCGACCGGTCGCCGACCATCAGCACTCGGTCGGGCACCGGGGCCAGCTGGGCGAGCGCGTGGGCGACGACATCGGCCTTCGCCGACCGTGTGCCGTCGACGCTGGCGCCGGCGATCACCTCGAAGTGCCCGTCGATGCCGAAGTGCTCGACGATGCGCTGGGCCGTCGGCTCGGCCTTGGACGTCGCCACCGCCAGGCGGATTCCGGCGGCCCGGAGGTCGACCAGCAGGTCCTCGATGCCGTCGAACATGCGGTTCATGGACCAGCCGCGGGTGGTGTAGTCGGCGCGGTAGGCGGCGATGGCCTCGTCGACACGGTCGCCCAGGCCCAGCGAGCCCAGCGTCACGTGCATGGGCGGGCCGGCGAGGCGCGTCACCAGGTCACCGTCAGGTACGTCTGCGCCGACGGCGGCGAGCGCGTGACGGAAGCTGGCGACGATGCCCTCGGCAGAATCGGTCAGCGTCCCGTCGAGGTCGAATAGCACCAACTGCGGGGTCACGGTGTCATTGTCCCTGATGTATCTGGGCGCCCGCACCGCGCGCATCGTTTCTGCGCGAGAAGGACCAAGTGGCTGCTCTGCGGGTCATGCGAGCGACCATTTGGTCCTTCTCGGCCTCCGGCACCTCTGAACTAGGGTCTACCTGTGGAACTCGGGGCGCGCTATCACGGCGATCAGGCGGTGGCGCCCGGCATGCTCGACTTCGCGGTGAACGTCCGCGGCGCCGGCCCGCCACAATGGCTCGCCGACCGGCTCCCCGCCCCGCCGGCCGGTCTCTGGCGGCACCCCCCCCCCCCC